>NZ_JBDJNU010000032.1:0-43093 GCF_039674585.1 Stenotrophomonas lacuserhaii
GTGGTTATTTGGGGGGGGTCCTTCTCGTGGTTTTACCTTTTTTGCCCCCTTGCGGCGGCTCCCCCCACGGGCCAACCCCCACGAGGCATCCGGGTCAAAGGGTATCGGCGGGAACGCGTACGGTGCCTTCCATCAGCACCCGGGCGCTGCGGCTCATGATCGCCTTGGTCACGGCCCATTGCCCGTCCACAAGCGCCGCCTCGGCCCCTACCCGCAACGTGCCCGAAGGATGACCGAACACGACGGACGTGCGTGCGCCGCCGCCCGCCGCCAGGTTCACCAGCGTGCCCGGGATCGCGGCGGCGGTGCCGATGGCGACCGCGGCGGTGCCCATCATCGCGTGATGCAGCTTGCCCATCGACAACGCGCGCGCATGCAGGTCGATCGACGCGGCGGCTATCGCCTTGCCACTGGACGAAACAAAGTCCTGCGCCGGGGCCACGAACGCCACCTTCGGCGTGTGCTGGCGGGTGGCGGCCTGCTCGATGCGCTCGATCAGCCCCATGCGCACCGCGCCATGCGCGCGGATCGCTTCGAAGCGCTCCAGCGCGGCGCGGTCTTCATTGATGGCCGGCTGCAGCTCGGTGCCGGTGTAGCCCAGGTCGGCGGCGTTGAGGAAGATGGTGGGGATGCCGGCGGTGATCAGGGTCACCTTGAAGGTGCCCACGCCCGGCACCTCAAGCGCATCGACCAGGTTGCCGGTCGGGAACATCGCCCCGCCGTCCTGGTCGTCGGATGGATCGAGGAATTCCAGCTGGATTTCCGCTGCCGGGAAGGTCACCCCGTCCAGCTCGAAATCGCCCATTTCCTGTACCTGGCCATCGCGCATCGGCACGTGGGCGATGATGGTCTTGCCGATGTTGGCCTGCCAGATGCGCACGGTGCACAGCCCATCGCGCGGCACCCGTGCCGGGTCGATGAAGCCGTTGCTGATGGCGAACGGGCCGACCGCCGTGCTCAGGTTGCCGCAGTTGCCGCTCCAGTCGACGAAGGCGGTATCGATCGACACCTGGCCGTACAGGTAGTCCACGTCGTGGTCCGGCACCGAGGCCGCCGAAATGATCACGCACTTGCTGGTGCTGGAGGTCGCCCCGCCCATGCCGTCGGTGTGCTTGGCATACGGATCGGGCGAGCCGATCACCCGCATCAACAGCGCATCGCGCGCCGGACCGGGAACCTGCGCGGCGAGCGGAAGATCCTGCAGGCGGAAGAACACACCCTTGCTGGTACCACCACGCAGGTAGGTGGCAGGAATGCGGAGCTGTGGAAGAAAGGTCATGGGGTCAATCCAGCAGGAAGAGGGTCGGCGAGGTCGTCATGCACCCTGCGATGCCTCCAGGAAATCCTGCGCGAAGCGCTGCAGCACGCCGCCGGCCTCGTAGATGGACACCTCTTCGGCGGTATCCAGGCGGCAGGTCACCGGCACCATCAGCTGGCTGCCGTCGCGGCGGTGGATGACCAGGGTCAGCTCCGCACGCGGCAGCCGTGCACCGGTCACGTCGAAGGTCTCGGTGCCGTCGATGCCCAGCGTCAGGCGGGTCACGCCCGGCTTGAACTCCAGCGGCAGCACGCCCATGCCGATCAGGTTGGTGCGATGGATGCGTTCGAAGCCTTCGGCCGCGATCGCTTCCACGCCCGCCAGGCGCACGCCCTTGGCCGCCCAGTCACGCGAACTGCCCTGCCCGTAGTCGGCGCCGGCGATGATGATCAGCGGCTGCCGACGCAGCATGTAGGTTTCGATCGCCTCCCACATGCGCATCACCTGGCCTTCCGGTTCCACGCGGGCCAGCGAGCCCTGCTTCACCGCCCCGTCGACCACGGCCATTTCATTGATCAGCTTGGGGTTGGCGAACGTGGCACGCTGCGCGGTGAGGTGGTCACCCCGGTGCGTCGCGTAGGAATTGAAGTCCTCTTCCGGCAGGCCCATCTTCGCCAGGTACTCACCGGCGGCGCTGCTGGCCAGGATCGCATTGGACGGCGACAGATGGTCGGTGGTGATGTTGTCGCCCAGCACGGCCAGCGGACGCATGCCGCTGAGGTTGCGGGCACCGGCCAGCGCGCCCTCCCAGTACGGCGGGCGGCGGATGTAGGTGCTCTGCGGACGCCATGCGTACAACGGACTGATCGGCGCGCCATGCTCCACCTTGAAGGTGAACATCGGGTCGTAGACCTTGCGGAACTGTTCCGGCTTCACGCTGGCCTTGACCACCGCATCGATCTCTTCGTCGCTCGGCCACAGGTCCTTCAGGGTGATCAGGTTGCCCTGCGCATCGACGCCCAGCGCGTCCTTTTCGATATCGAAACGCACGGTGCCGGCGATCGCATAGGCCACCACCAGCGCCGGCGATGCCAGGAATGCCTGCTTGGCATACGGGTGGATGCGGCCATCGAAATTGCGGTTGCCCGACAGCACCGCCGTGGCATACAGGTCACGGTCGATGATCTCCTGTTGGATCACCGGGTCCAGCGCGCCGCTCATGCCGTTGCAGGTGGTGCACGCAAAGCCGACGATGCCGAAGCCCAGCTGCTCCAGCTCGCCCAGCAGGCCGGCCTCTTCCAGGTACAGCTGCACCGCCTTGGAGCCCGGCGCCAGTGAACTCTTGACCCACGGCTTGCGGGTCAGCCCGGCGCGGTTGGCATTGCGCGCCAGCAGCGCCGCACCGATCACGTTGCGCGGGTTGCTGGTATTGGTGCAGCTGGTGATGGCGGCGATGATCACCGCGCCATCCGGCATCAGCCCATCGGCCTGTTCGAGCTTGCCGGAGGCCAGCTTGCCTTCATCGGCAATGCCGCGCGCGGCCAGTTCACTGGTAGCCACGCGCTTGTGCGGGTTGGACGGGCCGGCCATGTTGCGCACCACGCTGGACAGGTCGAACTGGAGCACGCGCTCGTACTGCACCTGGGCCAGGTCATCGGCCCACAGGCCGGCGGCCTTGGCATAGGTTTCCACCAGCTGCACCTGCGCTTCCTCGCGGCCGGTCAGGCGCAGGTAGTCCAGGGTCTGCTGGTCGATGGAGAACATCGCCGCGGTGGCGCCGAACTCCGGCGTCATGTTGGAAATCGTGGCGCGGTCGCCGATGCTCAACGCGCTGGCGCCTTCGCCGAAGAACTCGATCCACGCGCCGACCACCCGCGCCGCACGCAGGAACTCGGTCAGCGCCAGCACGATGTCGGTGCACGTGATGCCCGGCTGCGGGCGACCGGTGAGCTCCACCCCGATGATGTCGGGCAGGCGCATCCAGGAGGCACGACCGAGCATCACGCTCTCTGCTTCCAGGCCACCGACGCCGATGGCGATCACGCCCAGCGCGTCCACATGCGGGGTGTGGCTGTCGGTACCCACGCAGGTATCCGGGAAAGCCACGCCATCGCGCACCTGCACCACCGGCGACATCTTCTCCAGGTTGATCTGGTGCATGATCCCGTTGCCCGGCGGAATCACGTCCACGTTCTTGAACGCCTTGCGGGTCCAGTTGATGAAGTGGAACCGGTCTTCGTTGCGACGGTCTTCCACGGCGCGGTTGCGCTCGAAGGCGGCCTTGTCGAAGCCGGGATGCTCCACCGCCAGTGAATGGTCGACGATCAGCTGGGTCGGCACCACCGGGTTGATCTGCGCCGGGTCGCCGCCGGCATCGGCGATGGCATCGCGCAGGCCGGCCAGGTCCACCAGCGCGGTCTGGCCAAGGATGTCATGGCAGACCACGCGGGCCGGGAACCAGGGGAAATCAAGGTCCTGGCGGCGCTCGATCAGCTGCCGCAGCGAGGCTTCCAGTACAGCCGGGTCACAGCGGCGCACCAGGTTTTCCGCCAGCACGCGCGAGGTATACGGCAGCGTGGCGTAGGCACCGGGCTGGATCGCATCGACCGCCTCGCGGGTATCGAAATAGTCCAGCGCGGTGCCGGGCAGGTTCTTGCGGTACGACTCGTTCATCAGGGGGCTGGTCATGGCTGGCTCTTGGACTATGGCGGGCCGGGCGTCGCGTCACCGGCAGGGACGGCGGTGCGAGGCCACGACGGAACCGGGACGGCATCACCGTCCCGCTCCGCACGGCACCCTGCACGAGGGTGCCGGGTCATGCATCAGGCGCGCTTGTCGATCGGCACGAACGCCTGGTCTTCCGGCCCGGTGTAATTGGCACTGGGGCGGATGATCTTGCCATCGATGCGCTGTTCGATGATGTGCGCGCTCCAGCCGGAGGTACGCGCGATGACGAACAGCGGGGTGAACATCGCCGTCGGAACGCCCA
Organism: Stenotrophomonas lacuserhaii; assembly: GCF_039674585.1. Taxonomy (GTDB): domain Bacteria; phylum Pseudomonadota; class Gammaproteobacteria; order Xanthomonadales; family Xanthomonadaceae; genus Stenotrophomonas; species Stenotrophomonas pennii_A. The sequence continues at coordinate 4,248 of NZ_JBDJNU010000032.1, forward strand.
TCATGTGGTAGCTCACCGCGCTGAACCAGTCCAGGTTCGGGAACATCTTCTTGATGTCCCACATCACCGTTTCCAGGCGCTCGGCGATGTCGTACATCTTCATGCTCGACTGCTCTTCGGACAGTTCGCGGGCCACGTCCTTGATCACCTTGTTGCGCGGATCGGACACGGTATACACCGGGTGGCCGAAGCCGATCACCACTTCCTTGCGCTCCACGCGCGCCTTGATGTCCGCCTCGGCTTCATCCGCGCTGTCGTAGCGCTTCTGCACCTCGAAGGCCACTTCGTTGGCGCCGCCGTGCTTGGGACCGCGCAGCGCGCCGATGCCGCCGGCGATGGCGCTGTACATGTCACTGCCGGTACCGGCGATCACGCGGCAGGCGAAGGTCGAGGCGTTGAACTCGTGTTCGGCATACAGGATCAGCGAGGTATGCATCGCCTTGACCCACGAATCCTGCGGCTTTTCGCCGTGCAGCAGGTGCAGGAAATGGCCGCCGATGGAGTCATCGTCGGTTTCCACGTCGATGGCGCGCCCGTTGTGGCTCCAGTGGTACCAGTACAGCAGCATCGAGCCCAGGCAGGCCATCAGCTTGTCGGCGATGTCACGTGCGCCGGGATGGTTGTGGTCGTCCTTTTCCGGCGAAACGCAGCCCAGCACGGACACGCCGGTGCGCATCACGTCCATCGGGTGCGCCGACGGCGGCAGCTCTTCCAGCGCGGCCTTGACCGCGGCCGGGATGCCGCGCAGCGACTTCAGCTTGGCCTTGTAGGACACCAGTTCGGCGCGGGTCGGCAGCTTGCCGTGCACCAGCAGGTGGGCGATTTCCTCGAACTCGCTGGTGGTGGCCAGGTCCAGGATGTCGTAGCCACGGTAATGCAGGTCATTGCCACTGCGGCCGACGGTGCACAGCGCGGTGTTGCCGGCAGCAGTGCCGGACAGGGCGACGGACTTCTTCGGCTTGAAGGTCGGGGTGGCGGTCGTATCGTTCATGGTTTTCCTCCCGGAAATCGTGGCAGCAGGTTACTTCCTGGCGGCGAACAGCGCATCGAGCTGCTGCTCGAAGGCGTGGTAGCCAATGCGGTCGTAGAGTTCGTTGCGGGTCTGCATGGCGTCCACCACGTTGCGCTGGTGGCCATCGCGGCGCACCGCTTCGTACACGCTTTCGGCGGCCTTGTTGGCGGCGCGGAAGGCCGACAGCGGGAACAGCTGGATCGCCACGCCGGCCGAGGCCAGCTCGTCACGGCTGAACAGCGGGGTGGCGCCGAATTCGGTGATGTTGGCCAGCACCGGAACCTTCACCGCATCGACGAAGCGACGGTAAGTGTCCAGGTCGTAGGCGGCTTCGGCGAAGATACCGTCGGCGCCAGCCTCCACGCAGGCGATGGCGCGCTCGATGGCCGCATCCACGCCGTCGACCTGGATGGCATCGGTGCGCGCGATCAGGAAGAAGTCCGGATCGGTCCTGGCATCGGCAGCGGCCTTGACCCGGTCCACCATCTCGCCCTGCGACACGATCTCCTTGCCCGGGCGGTGGCCGCAGCGCTTGGCACCGACCTGGTCTTCGATATGGCAGGCGCCGGCGCCGGCCTTGATCAGCGACTTCACCGTGCGCGCGATGTTGAAGGCGCTCGGCCCGAAACCGGTATCGATGTCCACCATCAGCGGCAGGTCGCACACGTCGGTGATGCGGCGCACGTCGATCAGCACGTCTTCCAGGGTGTTGATGCCCAGGTCCGGCAGGCCCAGCGAACCGGCCGCGACGCCGCCGCCGGACAGGTAGATGGCGCGGTAACCGGCGCGCTTGGCCAGCAACGCATGGTTGGCGTTGATCGCACCGATCACCTGCAGCGGTGATTCAGCAGCCAGGGCCTCGCGGAAACGGGCGCCGGCGGAAATGAGGGAAGCAGTCATGCGGCCATCCTGTCAGGGGTCACCGTAGGACAACGCAAAGATCGTGCCAAGCCGCAAGTGACTGATTCACCTGAGATGGGACGGCGCCGATATGAAACATATGAAACATTGAAACGGGTGTATCATGAAACACCGGACTACCCGCGACGCCCCATGTACCTGCCCCGCCCCCCCGACACCCTCGGCGAGACCGATCCTGCCCAGCCGGTGATCTGGACGGTCAGCGTGTCCCGGCTGACCGGCCTGCTCGGCGATGTCATCCCCGAGTTCGACCGCCGCGCCCGCATCGAGCAGATCAACCTCGGCTTCGAAGAGGCCGTGGCAGTGATCAACCAGCGGCTGCGCCAGGAACACTGCGACGTGGTGATCGCCGGCGGTTCCAATGCCGCCTGGCTGCGCAGCCGGCTGGACGTGCCGCTGGTGCCGATCCAGGCCAACGGCTTCGACCTGATGGAAGCGCTGGCACGCGCACGCCGCATCGCCCCGCGCATCGGCCTGGTCACCCATGCCAGCGACGTGCCGACCTTCGGCAGCTTCCAGGACAGCTTCGGCCTGCAGATCGAGCATCGCCGTTTCGTCACCCGCGAAGACGCGCGCGACTGCATCGCCGACCTGCGCGCCAACGGCATCGAAGTGATCGTCGGCACCGGCATGGCCATCGACCACGCTGAAGCCGCCGGGTTGCAGGGCGTGCTGCTGTACTCGGCCGATTCGGTCCGCCAGGCCTTCGAACATGCGTTGGAACTGACCCACACCCTGGCGCGTTCGGGCAGCCGCCGCGTGCCCGCCCGGCAACGCCGCAGCAGCCGCGCCGGCCAGGGCACCGCGCTGCTCGGCGACAGCAGCGTGATGGCCGAGGTCCGCCAGCACATCGCGCTGTACGCCCCGCATGACAGCACCGTGCTGGTCAGCGGCGAAACCGGCACCGGCAAGGAACTGGTGGCCCGCCAGCTTCACGCTGAAAGTGGTCGACGCGGCCGCTTCGTCGCGCTGAACTGCGGCGCGATCAGTGAATCGCTGCTGGAATCAGAGCTGTTCGGTTACAGCGATGGCGCCTTCACCGGCGCACGCCGCGGCGGCCGCGTCGGGCTGGTCGAAGCCTCCGACGGCGGCACGCTGTTCCTGGATGAGATCGGCGAGCTTCCGCTGCCGCTGCAGACCCGCCTGCTGCGCGTGCTGGAAGAACGCGAAGTGCTGCGCGTAGGCGCCACCGAGCCCACCCCGGTCAACCTGCGCGTGGTCGCCGCCACCCTGCAGTCGCTCGAACAGCGCGTCCAGGCCGGTCAGTTCCGCCGCGATCTGTACTACCGGCTGGCGACGTTGCGCATCGTGTTGCCACCGCTGCGCGCGCGACGCGACGACGTCGCCCCGCTGGTGCAACACTTCTTCCAGCAACTGCGTGGCATCGATGCCCCGCTCGACGATGAAGCCATGGCCCTGTTGAGCGCAGCGCAGTGGCCCGGCAACGTGCGCGAACTGCGCAACCTGGTCGACCGACTGCGCATCCATTGGCAGCCCGCCGAAGGCCCCATCGATGCGTCCCGGTTGCGGTCACTGGCGCCGGAGCTGGCGCTCGCCGCGCCGTCCTCACCGGCGCTGCCACCCGCTGTGGGACGCCCGTCCAGCGCGCAGCTGCAGCAGCTGCTGGCGGCCCACCGCAATGATCGCGAAGGCATGGCGCAGGCGCTGGGAATATCGCGCACCACGCTGTGGCGCTGGCTGCGCGCAGCGGGGCTGGGGTGAGGGGCTGTTGATCTGTGGGCAGTGACGAGCAACGGTCGTCACCCACCGGGGCAAGGCTGACGGCCAGCGGCCGTCACTACTACCGCGATCAAGGGTAGCGCCGAGCCATGCTCGGCGAGCGCAGCGGCGTGACCACCAACGGCCCTCGCCCACGGCGTCCTAACGCTGCGGAGCCCAGCGCGCGTCAAGCGCGAAACGCCCACTTCCGGCCAGCGCCAGCCACAGCAGCAGCACGGCCAAGGGCACCTCGGTCAGGTAGAAGAACCAGCTCAGCCAATCCAGCACGCCCAGTCCGCCGGGGATGCGTGCGATGCCATCGGTGAGCGCGGCCACCACGCAGATGGCCGCAAGCACCACGGCTGACGGACGACTGAGCAGGCCGACCACCAGCAGGGCGCCGGCCACCCATTCGATCGCGCCCAGCATCGGGGCGCTCAGCCCCGGCCACGGAATGCCCGCGTCATGCAACGTCGCCAGCATGCGTTCGCGGCCAGGCACGGTGAACAGCTTGTTCCACCCGGACACGCTGAACATCACGCCTGCGACCACACGGGCGGCCAGCATCACCCACGCCTCCCGCCCGACACGCAACGGGGCAACGGACCACAGCCGGCGCAGAACCTCCATCCCGACTCTCCTTTCCTGCAAAGAAAGCGAGGCTGCGACGGCCCGCCCTGCCGACACCTGAAGCAGCCACCGGCCGCGGCCAGCGGCAAGGCGCAGCGACATGCAGATCACGTCATGGCACGCACAGCGTGTGCCTCAGGGGTACAGCAGGCGCTTGCTCCAGCGGCCATCGTCGGCCTTCTCATAGCACCAGCGCTCGTGCAGGCGGAACTGCGCGCCGTACCAGAACTCGATGCGGTCCGGCACCACCCGCAGGCCGCTCCAGCCCGCCGGGCGCGGTACGTCCTGGCCATCGAAACGCGCCTCCACCGCGGCCACGCGCGCATCGAATTCCTCGCGCGAATCCAGCGTACGGGACTGGATCGACGCCCATGCACCGATCTGGCTCAAACGCGGGCGCGATGCAAAGTACGCATCGGCCTCGGCATCACCGACCTGCTCCACCGCCCCTTCGATGCGCACCTGGATGCCGGCCTCGCGCAGGCTGCGCCACAGGAACAGCAACGCCGCCTGCGGATTGGCCTGCAGCTCGCGTCCCTTGTGGCTGTCCAGGTGCGTGTAGAAAACGAAGCCACGGTCATCGAAGGCCTTCAGCAGCACCGTGCGCGCGGACGGGCGTCCGCCCGCGTCGGCAGTCGCGACGGTCATCGCGTTGGGCTCGATTTCGCTGCCCTGCCGGGCTTCGTCGAACAGCGCCGAGAAGGTGGACAACGCTTCGGTGTAGAGCTCGCTCATGACACTTCATTCCTGCAGGGATTGGGCTATTGTGGCGGCATGAAGGCAGCTGCGTACACGACCACGACGAAAGGATTCCCGGACACGCTGGCCGAACAGGCGCTGGATGACGCGCTGGCCAGCGGGGCGGAGGTGCCGGTATTGGCGATCAGCGGCCTGCAGGGCAGCGGCAAATCGACGCTGGCCGCGCAGGTGGTGGCACGTGCACAGGCACGTGGCCTGCGTGCCGCGATGTTGTCGGTGGACGATGTCTACCTGACCCGCAGCCAGCGCCAGCGGCTGGCGCGCGATGTGCATCCGCTGCTGGTCACCCGCGGCCCGCCGGGCACGCATGACCTGCCACTGGCGCAGGCCGTGCTCGATGCGGTGATCGCCCGCACGCCCACCTCGCTGCCACGCTTCGACAAACTGGCCGATGAACGGCTGCCCCCCGCACAGTGGCAGGCCCTGGATGCACCGCTGGACCTGCTGGTGTTCGAAGGCTGGTTCCTGGGTACCCCGGCGCAGCCGGCCGACGCACTGCAGGAACCGCTCAACGCGCTGGAACGCGAAGCCGACCCCGACGGTCGCTGGCGGCGCTGGTGCAACCAGGCACTGGCCGAACACTACGCGCCGCTGTGGCGGCGCTGTGACCGGCTGTGGTTCCTGCAGCCGCCGGATTTCGCGGTGGTGCCGCGCTGGCGCTGGCAGCAGGAACAGCACCTGCAGGCCGCCCAACCCGGGCGCAGCGGGATGACCCGCCCGCAGCTGGAGCGCTTCGTCCAGTACTACGAACGGGTCAGCCGGCAGGCACTTCGCACGCTGCCGACCTTGGCCGACCGGGTGATCGCGCTGGACGCCGAGCGCCGCGTGATCCGGGTCCACTGAGCCGGACGCGCGCGTGACGGGACGCGCTGCGGCCTATTCGACCAGGAAGGTGACCTTCAGGTTGACCCGCCACTCGGTGATCTCGCCACTGCCACTGGTCACCACTTTGGTTTCGTTGATCCAGGCGCCCTGGATGTTCTTCACGCTTTCGGACACCTTCTTCAGCCCGCTGCGTACCGCATCCTCGACACTGGTCTTGGAAGAGGCATTGATTTCGATGACCTTGGCGACCGACATGGTGGCTGCTCCGTGGCACGCGGGAAGCTCCGCGCGGCCCAAGGCTGGGGCGCAGGGGCGTAAGGCAGCGTCACGGAGGTGTTAGCATCACGGGGCATGAATCCCGCACCGAACCTGATCCTGATCGGCCCCATGGGCGCCGGTAAAACCTGCATCGGCCGTCGCCTCGCCGAGCGGTTCACGCTGGACTTCATCGACCTGGACCAGGTGATCGTCGACAACGCCGGCGCCAGCATTCCCACCCTGTTCGAACTGGCCGGCGAAACCGGCTTCCGCCAGCACGAGCGCCAGGCCCTGCAGCAGGTGCTCGCCGGCCACGGCCAGCTGGTGTCCACCGGCGGCGGCGCGGTGCTGGACGCCGGCAACCGCGAGGCCATCGCCGCTCGTGGCTATGTGGTCTACCTGCGGGTCAGCGTGGCGGCGCAGCTGGAACGCCTGGCGCGTGACAAAGGCCGTCCGCTGCTGCAGCGACCGGACCGCGAACAGGTGCTGCAGGACCTGGCCTACCACCGTGATCCGCTGTACCGGCAGCTGGCCGACCTCACCCTGGATACCGATCTCTATACCGCGGCCGAAGCCACTTCCCACCTGGTGGTGAAGCTGGCCGCGCACTGGCAGCGACAGGACCCCATCGCATGACCGACTCTCCCCCCCTGCACGTCGCCGTCGGCGGCGACCATCCGTATTCGATCACCATCGGCCCGGGCCAGCTGGCCGACGGCCATGCCCTGGCCCGCCATGTGCGCGGACGCCACGTGCTGCTGGTCAGCGACAGCGAGGTCGCCCCGCTGTACCTGGCCGGCGTACGCGCCGCGCTGCTGCAGGCGCGGCCGGACCTGCTCATCGGCGAACACGTGCTGCCTGCCGGCGAAGCCTCCAAGACGCTGGCCGAATTCGGCCGGGCCATCGACGCGCTGGCCGCGCTGGGTGCCACCCGCGATGCCTGCGTGCTCGCCCTCGGCGGCGGCGTGGTCGGCGACCTGTCCGGCTTTGCCGCCGCCTGCTGGATGCGCGGGGTGGACTGCGTGCAGCTGCCGACCACGCTGTTGGCCATGGTGGATTCGTCGGTGGGGGGCAAGACCGCCGTGGACATCGCGGCGGGCAAGAACCTGGTCGGCGCCTTCCATCCGCCACGCGCGGTGATCGCCGACACCCGGGTGCTGGCCACCCTGCCGGTGCGCGAACTGCGCGCAGGCCTGGCCGAAGTGGTCAAGTACGGGGCGCTGGGCGATCCGGACTTCTTCGACTGGCTGCAGCAGCACGCGCAGGATCTGTCTGCCGGCGACAATGCCCTGCTGGCCGAAGCCATCGCGCGCAGCTGCGCGCACAAGGCCGCCATCGTCGAGCGTGACCCGCTGGAAAAGGGCGAGCGTGCCCTGCTCAACCTCGGCCACACCTTCGGCCATGCGATCGAGACCGAGCAGGGCTACGCCGCCCCGGGCCGCGATGCGCTCAACCATGGCGAAGCGGTCGCGGTCGGCATGGTGCTGGCGGCGCGGCTTTCCACCGCGCTGGGCCGCGCGCCGGCCGCCGATGCCGATCGCCTGGTGGCGCTGCTGCAGTCCCTGCAGCTGCCGGTCGCCCTTCCCGCCGGCCTGACGCCGCAGGCGCTGCTGGAACGCATGCGGCTGGACAAGAAAAACGTGGCCGGACGCCTGCGGCTGGTGCTGTGGCGTGGCATTGGACACGCTGAAGTCGTGGCCGACGTGCAGGAGGACGCCGTGCTGGCCGTGCTGGCCGCCGGCTGAACCGACGGACCTGTACGCCGCGGAACCCGCGGCTGCGCAACGCCCCCGGCGCGAGCCGCCGGGCGTGGCGCGGCGCTACACTTGCGCCATGCACGCCTTCCTGCAACATCCTGCGACCGGCACCGAAGCGCCCCGCTTCCTGCGCCTGACCCTGCTGCCGGACCTGTTCGGTGGCTGGGAGCTGCTGCGCGAATCGGGTCGCATCGGTGGCCGGTCACAGCTTCGGCGCGAGCTGTACCTGGAACAAGCCGAGGCCCGCGCGGCCTTCGACAAAGCGCGCGATGCGGAACTGCATCGCGGCTTCGCGCTCCTCGACGGCAGCCGCATCTGATCGCCCCTTTTCCCGCACCGCGCACTACCCGCACAAGGAACGCCCTTACGTGACCAGTCCCCTCCGCAACGATCGCCTGCTGCGCGCCCTGCGCCGTGAACCGGTGGACCACACCCCCGTCTGGCTGATGCGCCAGGCCGGCCGTTACCTGCCGGAATACCGGGCAACGCGCGCCAAGGCCGGCAGCTTCCTGGCCATGGCGAAGAATCCGGAGATCGCCTGCGAAGTCACCCTGCAGCCGCTGCGCCGCTTCCCGCTGGACGCGGCGATCCTGTTCTCCGACATCCTGACCATTCCCGATGCGATGGGCCTGGAGCTGTACTTCGTCGAGGGCGAAGGCCCCAAGTTCCGCCATCCGGTCCGCGATACCGCCGCCATCGCCCGGCTGGCGGTGCCGGACATGGAACAGGAACTGGGCTATGTCATGGACGCGGTGCGGGTGATCCGCCGCGAACTGGATGGCCAGGTGCCGCTGATCGGTTTTTCCGGCAGCCCGTGGACGCTGGCCTGCTACATGGTGGAAGGCGGCGGCAGCAAGGATTTCGCACGCATCAAGGCGATGGCGCTGAACCACCCGCAGGAACTGCACCGGCTGCTGGAGGTGGTGACCGATGCGGTGATCGCCTACCTCGGCGCGCAGCGCGCGGCCGGTGCGCAGGCGCTGCAGGTGTTCGATACCTGGGGCGGCGTGCTGTCCCCGGCGATGTACCGCGAGTTCTCGCTGCGCTACCTGCAACGGATCGCCGCCGGGCTGGAACGCGGCCAGGGCAGCGAGCGCACGCCGCTGATCCTGTTCGGCAAGGGCACCGGCCTGCACCTTGAAGCGCTGTCGCACACCGGCGCCGATGCGCTCGGCCTGGACTGGACGCTGGACCTGGACGAGGCCGTGCGCCGCACCGGCGGACGGGTCGCGCTGCAGGGCAACCTGGACCCGACCACGCTGTATGCCAGCCCCGAGGCGATCACCGCGGCGGCCGGCCGCGTGCTGGATACCTATGCGGCCGGCAACGGCGGTTCGCGCGAAGGCCATGTCTTCAACCTGGGCCACGGCATGTCGCCGGACATGGATCCGGCCAGCGTGCAGGTGCTGGTGGATGCCGTGCACCGGCTCAGCGCGCGCTGACGCTTTTCCCGACGTGGCGGCAGGGCGTGCGTTGATCGCGCCATGACCCCCGTTGGGTGAAGATGTCGCCTCCCGGTCGTGCGGATCCAAGCCCGATGACAGCAAGCTACGCCTCCATCCGTCCCCTGCTGTGGCTGGTGTCGCTGGCGATCTTCATGCAGATGCTGGACTCCACCATCGTCAACACGGCATTGCCGGCGATGGCGCGCAGCCTGGGCGAAAGCCCGCTGCAGATGCAGTCGGTAGTCTTCAGCTACGCGCTGGCGGTGGCGACCTTCATCCCGGCATCCGGGTGGATCGCCGACCGCTTCGGCACCCGCCGCACGTTCCTGATCGCCATCATCCTGTTCACCCTCGGATCGCTGGCCTGCGCGCTGGCGCAGAGCCTGCACCAGCTGGTGGCCGCGCGCGTGCTGCAGGGTATCGGCGGGGCCATGCTGCTGCCGGTCGGGCGGCTGGCGGTGATGCGTTCGGTGCCGCGCGAGGACTTCCTGCGGGCGATGAGCTTCATCGCCATCCCGGCGCTGATCGGACCGCTGATCGGGCCCACGCTGGGCGGCTGGCTGGTCGAAGTTGCCTCCTGGCACTGGGTGTTCCTGATCAACCTGCCGATCGGAATCATCGGCTACGGGGTGGCGATGAAGGTCATGCCCGACCATTACGCGGTGCACCGCAGCCGCTTCGACCTGCGCGGCTACCTGATGCTGGCCTTCGGCATGGTGGTGCTGTCGCTGGCGCTGGACGGCATCTCCGGAATGGGCACCCCGCATGCCCTGGTGATGCTGATGACCGTGGCCGGACTGGCCGCGCTGGTCGGCTACTGGCTGCACGCCGCCAACTCCACCGCGCCCCTGTTTTCGCTCGCCCTGTTCCGCGTGCCGAGCTACCGCATCGGGATTCTCGGCAACCTGTTCTCGCGTATCGGCAGCAGCGCCATGCCGCTGCTGATTCCGCTGCTGCTGCAGGTCGGCATGGGCATGAGCCCGATGAATGCCGGCCTGATGATGATCCCGGTTGCCGCCGCCGGCATGGTCGCCAAGCGACTGGCAGTGAAGCTGGTGGAACGCTTCGGCTACCGCCGCGTGCTGATGGCCAATACCGTACTGGTGGGCCTGGCGATGGCCAGCTTCGCGCTGATGTCGCCGGACCAGCCGCTGGGCTGGCGACTGCTGCAGCTGGCGCTGTTCGGCGCGGTCAATTCACTGCAGTTCACCGTCATGAACACCGTGACCCTGCGCGACCTGGACGTGGGTTTCGCCAGTTCGGGCAACAGCCTGCTGTCGATGGTGATGATGCTGGCGGCGGGCTTCGGCGCCGCTGCCGCCGGCAGCCTGCTGGCGGCCTTCGCACCACTGGAAACCCACGGCGCCACCGCGGCCCTGCATGCCACGTTCGTGTGCGTTGGTGCGATCACGTTGACCTCCACGCTGATCTTCTGGCAGCTGCCCGATACCGGCCCGGACCCGAAGCAGATCGAGGAAGTCGCCGAATAGCGCCGCAGGCCGGTGGGATGGCGGTGCCGACCAAGGTCGGCCCTACGGATCGCCCTGCCGGGCCATCGCCCGCGCGATCGCCCCGGCCAACAGGTCCCCGGTCACCGGCTTGCGCAGGAAGCCCTGCATGTCCGCGGCGGCGACGCGCTCGGCCAGGTCGGCATCGGTGCGCGCGGTCACCGCCAGCAGGGGCAGCGCATGGCCCTGGTTGCGCAGGTGCAGGGCCAGGTCGAAGCCACTCAGGCCGGGCAGGTCCAGGTCGAGCAGGCCGATGTCGAAACGTTCACCGGCCATCTCGCGCAGGGCCGCCAACGCGTGTTCGGCATGCACCACCTCGTGCCCGCGCGCGCGCAGCAGCCCCCCGACCACTTCGGCAACGGTCGGATCGTCTTCCACCAGCAGGATGCGCAGCGGAAGCGTCGGCGCCGTTGGCAGCTCCGCGGCGGGCGCAGCGCTGGCGTCCAGCGCGTGCAGCGGCAACGGCAGGTCGACGCGGAAGCACGTGCCACGGCCCAACTGGCTTTCCACGGTGATGTCACCGCCCATCGCCAGCGCCAGCTCGCGGCTGATCGCCAGCCCCAGGCCGCTGCCGCCGTACTGTGCCGCGGTACGCGCACCTTCGGCCTGTTCGAAGCGCCGGAACAGGCGTTTCTGCAGCTCGTGGCTGATGCCGGGCCCGGTGTCGGTGACCTCGAAGCAGAGTCCGCTGGCTTCGTTGCCGGCACGCGCCAGCAGGGTGATCGAGCCGCGCTGGGTGAACTTCACCGCATTGCCCAGCAGGTTCAGCAGGATCTGCCGCACCCGCAGCGGATCCCCTTCAGCGGCAAGCCCCGGGTCCAGTTCGTTGTACAACGTGAACTGCACCGCCTTCTGCCGTGCCAGCGGCGCGGTCAGCGCCTGCACTTCGGCGAGCAGGGCATGCAGGTCGATGCTCTGCGCCTGCAGTTCCAACCGGCCCGACTCGATCCGCGCCAGGTCCAGCGCATCGTTGACCAGCAGCAACAAGTGCTCGCCGGCGCTGCGGATCGATTCGGCCTGGCCGCGCTGGCGGGTATCCAGTGGCGATGACAGCAGCAGTTCGGTCATGCCCAGCACACCGGTCATCGGCGTGCGTACCTCGTGTCCCAAGTTGGCCAGGAAGCGGGTCTTCGCCGCCGATGCCTGCTCGGCCACTTCCTGTTTGTGCACGGCCATCTGGTAGTCGTGCCGGCGGTGCAGGCGCCGCCTGTACAGCCATGCAAACCCACTGAGCAGCAGGAGCGATGCCGCCGCCAGCACCAGCACGCCGGTGACGCTGCGCCACCACGGTGGCAGCACCTGGAATTCAAGCGTCTGCACCCGCGACCAGACGTGGTCGGCAGAGCGCGCCTGCACTTCCAGTGCGTAACGGCCCGGCGGCAGCGCCGAGAACACCCGCTCACCGCCGGCCCCGCCGTCCACCCAGTCCGGGTCGTAGCCGGCCAACCGGAAGCGATAGACATTGGAAGCCGCGTCGCTGAAGGAAAGCAGACGGGCGACGATGTGCAGGTCACGGTCGCCATCTTCAATGGTCACGGCCGCGTCGTGGGTCAGCTCGACCACCTTGTCGCCGCGACTCACCTCGACCCGCTCGATCACCAGGGGGGCCTGGCGCGTGGGCGGCCCTACCTTCAGCGGATCGAACACCACCAGCCCGGCCGGCGTGCCTGCCAGCAACTGTCCACCGGCGGCAGCGATCAGCGTGTTCTCGCGGAACTCCTGGCTGGGCAGGCCGTCGTGCACGCCGTACAGGCGCACGCTCGGCGTGCGCGGGTCCACCCGCAGCATGCCGCGCGGGCTGCTGGCCCAGACGATGCCGCCGGCGTCGACCGCCAGCCCGTTCGCCGCCAGCGCCGGATAGCCCTGCACCGCGCCGATCGCCCGGTGCCGCTGCAGGGCATTGCCGTTCCACCGATGCTGGACCAGGCGTCCGTCCTGGGACAGCCACACCTGGTCGTCGGCCGCCAGCACCATGGCATGCACCGCGCCCGACGGGCCGCCATCGACCTGGACGAAACGCGCGCCCTGCGCATCCCACTCCTGCACGCCGGCACTGCTGGTCAGCCACGGTCGGCCGCGCGGTCCGCATTCCAGACTGGTGGCAAGCTGTCCCGACTGCAGTCCTCCCTGCCCGAGCGGTACATCGTGCAGCAGGTGTCCGTCCAGGTCGCGCGCCTGCACACCGGAAGGCGACATCGTCCAGACCTGGTCGGCGCACACGGCGATGTCCTGGACGTTGCCCTCCATCACCGCATCCGTGCCCGCGTCCCTGCCCCAGCGCTGCAACTGGCGAGTGGTCGGGTCGTAGCGCTGCAGGGCGTCCATCGAGCCGATCCAGACCCGCCCGCGGGCATCCTCGGCCACCGACATCAACCAGTGGTTGCCGTTGACCCAGGTCAGGTGCTGCTGCACCTTTCCGGTCACCGGGTCCAGCTTGTCCAGTGCGCCATGGCCACCGACCGTCCACACGCCCCCGTCGCGGGCCGCCGCCGTGCCCAGCACGAAGGCATTGCGCAGTGAGGAAGGCTCGTCTTCCAGCCGTGCCAGCACCGAAAACTGCCACCAGCGCGGCAGCAGATGCCACAGGCCGGCATTGGTGCTGGCCAGCCAGACGCCGCCTTCGCGATCCTGGAAGGCGCCGCTCCAGTTCGGGCGTACCCGGCCGCGGGCCAGCGCGCTGTAGAGCGGCACCTGCTGGTAGTGGCCATCAACGCCACGTCCAAGTCCGGAGCGGGTGTCCAGCCAGTAGCCCCCCTGCTCGTCATGCAGCATCACCCCAAGTACCTGGTCGTTGCGGGGGACCGGCCAGGGCGCGGGTTCGAAACGTCCGTCGGCACGCCGCACGATCACACTGCCGAGCGTGTTGATCCACAGGCTGCCATCGGCGTCTGCGGTCATGCCGTTGATCACCGTATCGGCGGGCAGGGCGTCCGGCACGCGCTCGAAACCGGTACCGGTCCAGCGCGCCAGGCCCCGCTTGGTACCGACCCACAGCGTGCCGTCCGGCAGCGTGGCCAGGAACGGTACGCTGCTGGACGGCAGACTGCGCGGGTTGCCCGGCTCGGGCAGGAACCGCTGCAGCCGCTCCTGCGCATCCAGGCGGTACAGGCCGCCCTCGTAGGTGCCGAACCAGATCGCACCATCAGGGGTGGAAGCGACACTCCAGACCGTGTTGCTGGCCAGCAGGGGCTGGCTGGCCCGGTCATAGAAGCGCATCTGCCGACGGTCCGCCGACAGCCGCACCAGCCCGGCGTTTTCCGTACCGATCCACAGCTGGTTGCGCGCGTCGGCCAGTACTGTCCAGATCCGGTTGTCACGCAGGCCATCTTCGGCGCGCCAGATGCGATAGCTGCGGCCATCGAACCGCGCCAGCCCGTCGTTGGTGGCGATCCACAGGTAGCCCAGGCGATCTTCGGCCATCCGGTTGACGGTGTTGGAAGGCAGCCCATCGAACACGGTGAGCTGCCGCGGCGTGGGCGGAACCGGCTGCGCCGGCGCGCGCGCGGGTACCAGCAGCAGCCATCCCGACAGCAGCAACGCGATTGCCGTACCCCGCCCCATCACCCTTGCCATCTCCGCATTGCCGTCCCTCACCTGCCAGACCGCGCGTTCAACGCAGCGGTGGATGCGACAGCATATCGCCGTCCCGGCATGGTAAACCGAAGCCCGCCGCTTCGCGCAGGGGGCGCCACGGGTGATCTGCGGCCTTTGCGGTTTTCACGACGACGGCCGACGCTGCCGCGCCCGCGCGATGGCTTCCACCAGCATGTCGCCGGTCACCGGCTTGCGCAGGAATCCGTCGAATCCCGCTGCCAGCACGTCCGCTTCCGCATAGGCATCCGAACGGGCGGTCACCGCCACCAGCGGGAAGTCATGCGCCAGGGCACGCAGCTGCCGCGCCAGGGCCAGGCCGTCCAGGGCGGGCAGGTCGAGATCGAGCAAGCCGACATCGAAGCAGGCGGTGGTCACCTCCGCCAACGCGGCCAGCCCGTGCAGCACATGGACCACACGGTGCCCACGCGCCGACAGCAGGCCAGTGATGACCCGGGCCACGGTCGGATCATCCTCCACCAGCAGGATCGCCAGACCGGGCAGCTCCAGTGACAGGGGATGGGGGCCGGGCGCCGGGGGGGCTTCCTCCTGCTGCCACGGCAGCGGCAGTTCCACGCGGAAGCACGCGCCGTGGCCTGGACGGCTCTGCACGCCGATGCGCCCGCCCATTGCCACGGCGAGTTCCTGGCAGATCGCCAGGCCCAGCCCGGAGCCACCGAAGCGCGACGCGGTGCGGGGCCCCTCGGCCTGTTCGAAGCGCTCGAACAGCCGCGCCTGCTGCTCCGTACTGATGCCCGGACCGGTGTCGATCACCTCGAAGGCGAGCCCGACTCCCCCTTCGCAGGGGTGCGCTTCCAGGCGCACGCCGCCGCGTTCGGTGAACTTGATGGCGTTGCCCAACAGGTTCATCAGGATCTGCCGCACGCGCATTTCGTCGCCGCTGGCCGACACGTAGCCGGGCATGCCGACGCGGCGCTGGAAGTCGAGCCCGCGTTGCCGCGCCAGCGGCTCCATCAATCCCTGTACTTCGTCCAGCAGCGCGCCGAGGTGGAATGGCCGGATGTCCAGTTCCAGCCGTCCGGCCTCGATGCGCGCAAGGTCCAGCGCATCGTTGACCAGCCGCAACAGGTGGGTGCCGGCCTGGTGGATGGCCCCGGCGTAGCCGCGTTGCTGCTCGTCCAGCGACGAATCCAGCAACAGCTCGCTCATGCCCAGCACGCCGGTCATCGGGGTGCGCACTTCATGGCCCAGGGTGGCCAGGAAGTGGCTTTTCGCCTGCGATGCCTGCTCGGCAAGGTGCTGCTTGTGCAGGCTCAGCTGCCATTGCTGGCGACGACGCAATCGCACCCGCACGTACCAGGCCAACGCCGCCAGCAGCAGCACGCCGCTTATCGCATAGGTCAGCAGCGCGATGCCGCTGCGCCACCATGGCGGCAACACCTGCACGCGCAGGTCCGGGGCAAGGGTCCACTCGCCACCGGCACGGCGGGCCTGGACTTCGATGCCGTAGTCGCCTGCCGGCAGCCGCGACAACGTGCGTTCACCGTCCACGGCGGGCACCCAGTTCAGGTCATAGCCCTCCACGCGGAAGCGATAGGCATTGCTCAGTGGATTGGCAAAGGACAACAGGCGTGCGTTGATCTGCAGGTCGCGATCATCCGGCCCGAGCACCACCGGGGCGCCCAGCGGCAGCGCCTGCCAGCCTTCGCCGTCGTCGCGGCGCACCCGCAGCGCGCCGAGCACCAGCTGCGATGGCGCCAGCGCGGCATCCCGCGCGCCGGGGTCGAATCCCACCAGGCCGGTCTGCGCCACGGCCAGTACCCGCCCCGCCGCATCCTGCGCGGGCGGACGACCAGTGAACTCGGCATCCGGCAGCCCATCGCGTTCGCTGTACAGCCGCACTTGCCGGGTCTGCGGGTTCCAGCGCAGAAGGCCACGCGGGCTGGTGGCCCACAGCTGGCCATCCGCGCCCGGCACCAGCCCGCCGATTGAAACCGGTGGCACGCCTTCGGCTGCGGCGACCTGCTCGCGCAGGGTCAGGCTGAGGCCATCCCAGTCATAGCGCTCAAAGGCGCCCTGGCGGGCCAGCCACACCCCGGTGGTGGATATCCAGGCGATGTCGAAGATCGGGCCGCGTGACACCCCAGGCACGGCCATGAAGGTGTCGTCCTGGAAGCGCAGCACGCCCCTGTCGCCGACGATCCACGGCCGGCCACGGGCGTCGAAGCGGATCTGTTCAACCGGCGCTTCACTATGGCCCGGCAGCTCTCCGGCAAGCACCTCCTGCAGCAGGCGTCCATCGCCGGCACGCTGCTGCAGCCCGTGGTTCATCACCGACAGCCACACCGTTCCATCCGGGGCGGCGCGCATCAGGTCGATGCGTTGGCGCAGGTCCGCGCCACCGTGGATCAGCCAGTCACGATGGGTGCGGCGGCGTGGATCGTACACCGTGATGCGCCCGGCGCGCCCCAGCCATATGCTGCCATCGGCGCGCGGAAGCAGCGACCAGATGGCGCCGCTGCCGATGGTTTCATCGCTGACCAGCAACGACAGGGTGCCTTTCCCATCCAGCCGGTACACGCCATGCGCCGCCCCGACGTAGAAGTCGGTGCCATCACTGGCGACGCTGAGCAGGTACTGGCTGTCCAGTGGCTTGCCATCCAGCTGGTACCACGTCGAAAACCGCTTCCAGTCCGGCGGCAGGTAGGCCAGCCCCTGGGTCAGCAGCGCGATCCAGATGCCGCCTTCGTGATCCTGCAGCAGGTCCAGCACACCGCTGTGCGCGGTCAGGAAGCCACTGCCGCGGTCGCCTTCGAGTCGCCGCAGCTGCTGCTCATCGCCACGCAGCAGACCCTCCGAACCGCCGACCCAGTAGCCGCCCTGGCGATCATGCAGCACCATCGAGGAGCGCAGCGTCTGCCCTTGCGACCACTGCGGACGATAGACCCGGTCGTCGGCATCGATGCCGAACATGCCCTCGGCCTGGGTACCCACCCAGACACGACCGCCGGCATCGCGGCTCAGCCGCAGCACCGCCGCTGCGCCCAGAGCGGCCACGCCGATCCGTTCGAAACCGGTTCCGTCCCAGCGCGCGACGCCCTGTTCGGTGCCGATCCACAAGCGTCCGCGATCATCCACCAGGCTGGAATAGATCGTATCGCTGGGGATGCTGCGCGGGTTGCCCGGGTCATGACGGAACACCTGCACCTTGCCGGCTTCGTCGCGTCGGCACAGTCCATACGCACTGGTGCCTATCCATAATGCGTTGGCGTGATCAGCCAGTGTCCAGAACTGTCCCTGGCAGGTTTCGTTGAGGTCGTTGATGGTTTCGAAGGCATCACGGGCGGGCCCCATGCGCACCAGGCCCACGCCATTGATGCCCAGCCAAAGCCGGTCCTGCGCGTCCACCAGCATTGTTTCGATTTCATTGCCGGGCAGGCTGCCCTCCACCTGCGGGTCATGCCGCCAACTGTGCAGGGAGACGCCGTCGTACCGCGCCAGTCCACCATCGGTGGCGGCCCACAGGTAGCCCTGGCGATCCTGCGCCAGCGCGGTCACCATGCGCGAAGGCAGGCCCTCGGCGGTGCCCAGGCGGCGCAGCCGGGGCGTTTCGGCGGCGTCCTGCGTGGCGGCCCGTGCCTCGCACGCGAACAGCCCTGCCAGCATGGTGCCGGCCAGCGCCAGCAGCCACCCCAATGCCCGTCCGTGATGCATGTGCCTGGCCATCGCTCCCCCTTGGATGCTGGCGATTGTCACACAGCCTTGACGAGTCGTCCGTCCAGGCCGAGGCTGCTGCGGTCGTTGCCGACACGTCCTGACAGGCAAGGGGCACCACCACCATGAACTGTTGCAGCCATGTGGCTGCTCGCGAAGCCGGCGGCGTGCGTATGATCGTCACGTCCCCCTGCAGGAGCCCGCCGCGTGCTGCAACGCCTCACCCTCGCCTTGCTGCTGTCCGCCCTGCCCTGCCTGGGCCAGGCGGCCACGCCGATGTACCGGCTCGACCCCGTGCATACACGGGTGCTGTTCGCCATCGAACACGCCGGCTTCTCCCATGCACTGGGCACCGTATCCGGCAGCGAGGGCGAACTGTACTTCGACCCGTCGGACTGGGCCGCCTCGCGGCTGGACGTGCGCGTGCCGATCACCCGCCTGGACCTGGGCGATGCGAAGTGGAACCAGGCCACGCTGGCGCGCAACCTGCTGGATGGCGAACGCTTCCCCGAAGCCCGCTTCGTGTCCACCCGGGTGGAACCGGTCGATGACACGCACGCACGCGTCATCGGTGAGCTGACCCTGCGCGGCGTCACCCGCGAGGTCGTACTGGAAGTGGCGCTCAACGCACTCAAGCGGCATCCGTTGCCGCCGTTCCGCCGCACCGCCGGTTTTTCGGCGACGACTACGTTGAGCCGCCGTGACTTCGGGCTTACCGCGTGGTCCAGCATGATCGGCGACAGCGTGCAGCTGCGCATCGAAGCGGAGGCGGTGCGTGACCGCAGCGGCCCTGATGAAGAACCCGCTGCCGCCTCGCCCGCGTCCCCCGTTCCGCCCGAACCGTCCGCCAGGAGCACGCCATGACCCGTCCCAATGCGCAACGCTGGGGGGGCGTGAGCCAGGCCCTGCACTGGCTGATCGCCGCCTTGATCCTGACCCTTGGCGTGGTGGGACTGACCATGGGCGAACTACCGAAGACGCCGAAGTATTTCTGGGTGTACACCGCGCACAAGTCACTGGGCATCACGGTGCTGGCGCTGGTGGCGCTGCGGCTGGGCTGGCGCGCGTACGCCGGTGCGCCCCCGGCGGTGCCGGGCACGCCGAGCTGGCAGGAACGCATTGCCAGTGCCACGCACGGGTTGCTGTACGTGCTGATGTTCGCCATTCCGCTGTCCGGCTGGATCTACGACTCGGCCAGCGGCCTGCGCCCGTTCCGCTGGTTCGGGCTGGTCGACGTGCCCAAGCTGGTGGCACCGGATCCGCAGACGGTCGCCGTCTCGCATGCCATCCATGAGTACGGTTTCTGGCTGTTGATCGCGGTGGTGCTGGCACATGCCGGTGCTGCGCTCTACCACCACTTTTTCCAACGCGATGCCACCCTGGCGCGCATGCTGCCGCGCGGCTGGCTCGCCTCTTCCCAGAAGGACTGATTCTATGAGCATCAAACTGAGCACTCCCTCCGCCGTCGCCGCTGCGCTGGCCGGCCTGCTGGCGGCCTCACCCGGCATGGCCGCCGACTACGTGCAGGCCGCCGGCGCACCGGGATCCAACCTGGCCTTTGCCACCAAGTACGACGGCGAAGTCTTCGCCGGCACGTTCCCCGGCTTCTCCACCCAGCTCAGCTTCGATCCGGCCAATCCGGCCGCGGGCTCGCTGGACGTGGCGATTCCCTTGGCCGGCGCCCGCAGCGGCAACAGCGATCGCGACTCCACGCTGCAGGGCGCGGACTTTTTCGATGTCGGCACGTTCGCCACCGCGCGCTACACCGCGAAGGGTTTCCGCGCACTCGGCAATGACCAGTTCGCCGCCGATGGCACGCTTGAACTGCGTGGCGTCGCCAAGCCGGTCACCCTCACCTTCACCTGGACACCGGGCGCGCAGCCGGTACTGAAGGGCAAGGCCACGGTGAAGCGGCTGGACTTCGGGGTCGGCGGGGGCGACTGGGCCGATACCAAGACGATCCCCGATGAAACCGCGATCAGCACCGTGGTGACCTTCAAGGCGAAATAAGGCGCGCCGTGCGGTGGCGCCGGGCATGGCCTGGCGTCAGCGGTTCCCCTGCCCGAAGGCCGCAAGCGCGGCCACGTCGAAAGGCCAGTCCAGTTCGCGGTCCGCCGCGGCATCGCGCAGTACCGGGACGCGCGCGCCGTAGCGCGGTTCGAGCGTCGGGTGGCCATCGATGAACACCGGATCAAACGCCGGAAAGCGCGCCTGGGCGAGCAGCGCCAGCGCTTCGTCACATAGCTGGCAATCGTCGCGTTGGTACAGGATGAACACGGACAGGGCTCCAGTGGCCGGCTTTGCTGCGCCGCAGCCAAGGATGCGTTGCGGCAGCCGCTAGAATAGCGGCTTTCCCGGTACCCGCAGCACGGCATCCATGGCAGTCAGCACGTTCGACGTCTTCAAGATCGGCATTGGCCCGAGTTCCTCGCACACCGTTGGCCCGATGAAGGCCGCCGAGCGCTTCGTGCACCGCTGGCTGCTTGATCCCGGCCGGCTGCAGGACGTGGTGCGGATCCGCGCCGACGTCTACGGGTCGCTGGCATTGACCGGTCGCGGGCATGGCACCGACAAGGCGGTACTGCTGGGGCTGGAAGGCCAGCGTCCGAACCTGATCGACCCGGACATCATCCCCGCTACGCTGGAACGCATCCGCGGCAGCAAGCGCATCAACCTGATGGGCCAGCACGAGATCAGCTTCGACGAGAAACGCGACCTGGGCATGAACAAGCGCCAGAAGCTGCCCTACCACACCAACGGCATGCGCTTCACCGCGTACGGCGCCAATGACGAGCTGATCGCCACGCGCGATTATTATTCGGTCGGCGGTGGCTTCGTGGTCAACCAGGACGATGCGGCCGACGACCGCATCGTGCCCGACGAAACGCCGCTGCCGTATCCGTTCAAGAGCGGCGACGAGCTGCTTGCGCAGACCGCGCGCAGCGGCCTGAGCATTGCCCAGCTGATGTTCGAGAACGAGAAGTGCTGGCGCAGCAAAGACGAGATCCGCGCCCAGCTGCGCGAGATCTGGGAAGCGATGCAGGCCTGCGTGGCCCGCGGCATCCGCCAGGAAGGCGTGCTGCCCGGCGGGTTGAAGGTGGGCCGCCGGGCGCCGGCACTGCACCGCGAGCTGTCGTCCAAGCCGGAAGCTGCGATGCGCGATCCGCTGACCACGCTGGACTGGGTCAACCTGTACGCACTGGCGGTGAACGAAGAGAACGCCGCCGGTGGCCGCGTGGTGACCGCCCCCACCAACGGCGCCGCCGGCGTGCTGCCTGCGGTGCTGCACTACTTCGACCGCTTCTGCCCGGGGGCGAACGAACAGCGGATCTTCGACTTCCTGCTGACCTCGGCCGCCATCGGCATCCTGTACAAGGAAAACGCTTCGATTTCCGGTGCCGAAGTCGGCTGCCAGGGCGAGGTGGGCGTGGCCTGCTCGATGGCCGCCGGTGGCCTGGTCGCCGCGCTGGGCGGCAGCCCGAGCCAGATCGAAAATGCCGCCGAGATCGGCATGGAGCACAACCTCGGCCTGACCTGCGATCCGATCGGCGGGCTGGTGCAGATCCCCTGCATCGAACGCAACGCGATGGGCGCGGTGAAGGCGATCAATGCCTCACGCATGGCGATGCGCGGCGATGGCAAGCACAAGGTCTCGCTGGACAAGGTCATCAAGACCATGCGCGACACCGGCCGCGACATGCAGGACAAGTACAAGGAAACCAGCCGCGGCGGCCTGGCGGTGAACGTCATCGAGTGCTGACGACCGCATCGCATGGTGGGGACGACCGCTGATGGTGGGTGACGACCGCTGATGGTGGGTGACGACCGTTGGTCGTCACGCTTTTCCGGGTAACCTCAAGCTTCCCCCCAGGAGCCCCCCCCCATGCGCCTGCTGGCCACTGCCCTGCTCGCCTGCCTTCCGTTGACCGCCCTCGCCGACGCGACCTACGGCGCGCGCCTGCAAGGCTTCGATTATCCCCATCCGGTGAAGACATTCGCGCTGCAGTCGCAGCGCCAGCCACTGGAAATGGCCTACATGGATATCCCGCCGGCACGCGCGCCGGCAGGTACGGTAGTGCTGCTGCACGGCAAGAACTTCTGCGCCGCCACCTGGAAGGAGAGCATCCAGCCGTTGCTGGATGCCGGCTACCGGGTGATCGCGCCGGACCAGGTGGGCTTCTGCAAATCCAGCAAACCGCAGGGTTACCAGTATTCCTTCGGCCAACTGGCGGCCAATACCCACGCCCTGCTCGAACACCTCGGCGTGCAGCGCGCGCACATCGTCGGCCATTCGATGGGCGGCATGCTGGCCGCCCGCTATGCGCTGCTGTACCCGGAGGCCACGCAGTCGTTGTCGCTGGTCAATCCGATCGGCCTGGAAGACTGGAAGGCGTTGGGCGTGCCGTGGCGCAGCGTGGATGCCTGGTATGCCAATGAGCTGAAAACCAGCTTCGAATCGATCCGGAAATACCAGCTGGACGTGTACTACGACGGCGACTGGAAGCCGCAGTTCGAGCACTGGGCGCGGATGCAGGCCGGCATGTACGCCGGGCCGGGCAAGGACGCGGTGGCATGGAGCCAGGCGCTGACCTCGGACATGGTCTTCAACCAGCCGGTGGTCTACGAATTGAAGGACATCCGCGTGCCGACCACGTTGTTCATCGGCCAGACCGACCGCACCGCCATCGGCCGTGACCTGGCACCGCCTGCGGTGAAGGCTACGCTGGGCGACTACCCTGCGCTGGGCAAGGCCGCCGCTGGGACGATACCCGGCGCGCAGCTCGTGGAGTTCGCCGGACTGGGGCACTCGCCGCAGGTACAGGATCCAGCAGCGTTCAACGCGGCGCTGCTGCGCTTCCTCAGCGCCCGCTGAGCGCGCGCAAGGGGCCGGCATCGCCAGCCCCTTTCCCGACCTCATGCAGGAGGCATCAGCGTGCGACAGCCAGCACGCCGACGTCGCTGAAGGCGGTTTCGCCCACCAGCCGCAGGTACCACGTGCCGGCTCGCGGATTGCTGACCACGATGGCTTCCGCGTTGCCCGGACGTCTGGAGCGCAGCTGCGCATCCTCCGGCGTCGGCACGGTGCCCAGCGAGGCATACAGGCTGACATCGCCGCGCCCGCCCAGCGTGCGCAGGTTCAGGCTGCGCGTCCCGGCCGGCACCTCTACACGATAGACATGCGATTGCGCTACGGTGCCGCCGAGGCCGCTCACCAGCACGCCGCTGGAGAGCTCGGGCACGGGCACTTCAGGCAACGGGTTGCCGAGCGCCAGCTGCACCGCGCGGTTGGCATCGGCCAGTCCGGCTCCGATCGGCCGGCCTGGCTGCAGCGGGAACGGCCGCACCGATTCAATCAGCAGCCCGCGTACCTGCGCCGGCGACAACGCCGCCCTGCCGGCCCCCACTGCCGCCGACTGCATCAGCGCGACGATGCCCGCCACGTGCGGCGCAGCCATCGACGTGCCGACCATGCCGCGCAGGATGTCCCCGCCTGCCACGGTCTTGCCCTCATTGGCGGTTGACCAGACATAGCCGAGCGAGATACCCGCTCCCGTGTCCGGGTCGCCGCCAGGTGCCGACAGCGCAACGGTCGTGCCGAAGTTCGTATAGCTGGCCATGCGCCCGCCGATGCCGGTAGCACCCACGGTGATGACGTTGCGGCAACTTGCCGGGCTGTAGTTCGCCGCATCGGCCCCTTGGTTGCCTGCCGCCACCACCACCGTCGTACCGCGACTGACCGCCAGGTCGATGGCTTCCTGCGTGGCCGGGTCACCTGCACACGACCCGCTGCCGCCCAGGCTCATGTTGATGACGTCGGCTGGAGTGGGGTTGTCGGGCACACCGTCGACATGGCCACCAGCAGCCCATACGATCGCGTCGGCGATGTCCGAGGTCAGTCCGCCGCAGTGGCCCAGCACGCGCACCGGCTGCACCTTCGCCCCCCATGCCGTGCCCGCTACGTCAACTCCGTTATTGGTCATCGCGGCCACGGTACCGGCCACGTGGGTGCCATGCCAACTGCTGCTGGACGAGCGACCACACCAGGGCATCGAGGCATCGACCCAGTCACCCGGATCGGTCGCGTCGGGATCACGCCCATCACCATCGCCGGCAACATCGGGCTCGTCCGGCGACTGGCCATACCAGGATACGAAGTCGTAACCGGGAACCAGATTGTCCCTCAGGTCCACGTGCGGGGTGGAGCCGGTGTCCAGCACCGCCACCACCACCCCTTCGCCGGTGCTGTGCTGCCACGCCGCCGGTCCGTGGATGCCGCCCACGGTATTGAGCAGATCCCACTGGTACACCGGCAACTGGGGATCATCGGGCATGAGGTCCAGTGCGTGCTTGCGGCTGTCCAGCTGTGCATACAGCACGTCCGGATCCTGCCGCAGCTGCTGCAGCAGCGACTGGGCCTCGTTGGCGTCCAGTGTCCGCGAAGCGCTGATCAGCTCCGCACCGGTCGCGCTGCGGCGCACGCTGCGCAGGCCCGGCAGACGCCGTGAGGATTGCAGGCCGGGGCTGCGACCCGCGGCGGCCGTGAGGCTGGCCTGTACCCGGCTGCGATCACGCGCTGGCGCGCTGCCCGCCCGGTACTTGACGATGAACCGCTGGGTGCCTGCCGCTGCGGCATCGGGAAGCAGGCGCAGCGGCACCACGTTGCGGCCGGCTGCCAGGTCGGCAGCGGCGGCAGGTGGTGTCAGGCTGGCCAGTGCGATGCCGACGGCAACGGCAACGGCACACAACGAAAGAGGCTTGTTCATGGGTGTTCCATCCAGTGGGGGGCTGCGAACCCCCTTGAAGAAGGCCGCCCCGGTCGGGGCGGCCGGAGTGTCACAGGTCGATGCCGAAGCCGACGCCGGCCGAGCGGTCATTGCCACTGAAAGCACCGCCCAGGCTGAAGCTGGCGCGCTCGCCGACCTGCTTGCCGTAGCCCACCGAAAGGGCCTGCTCGCCGTTCTGCCAACCGGCACCGACGGCCACGCGTCCGCGCGGGCTGCGACTGCCCGCCGCGTTGATCGCCATGTTCATCATCGCGCTGCTCATCGCACCCTGGCGGTCGATGCGGCGATCCTGCTGGTGCAGGCGCTGGTCGACGCCCTGCGACAGGTCGACGAAGCGGTCATCCATTTCCTTGAAGCGCGAATCGGTATAGGTCCGTGCCGATGCCAGCGTCTGCGCATCGCCGGCCTGCATCTGTCCGACGTTGGCCGCATCGCTGGCAGCCGTGCCCGCACCGACGTTGGTGATGCGGCGGGCATTTCCCGCACTGCCGACCGACACCGTGTCGGCCTCATCCGCGACAGCGCCTTCGCCTATCGCAATGGAGCCCTTGCCGGTGCCGGCCGCCACCAGGCCGGGTGCCGCTTCGCCCGCGCCTGCGCCTTCGCCGGGCAATGGATCGATCGGCGTCTTGCCACCGCCGGCACCGCCATGTCCACCGTCCCCCGGCGCCGGACCCGGCGTTGCAGGGGGGCTCGATTCCAGTGCGCCCACGCGCGTGTCGAGTGCACTCACCGCGCCATCCAGTGCGCTGACCGCACCGCCGACATTGCCGAAACGTGCGCCCTGGACCGTATACACCGGCCCGATGAGCATGCCGTCGCCGCCCAGCGCCGCGCCGCCGCCCAGGGCGCGCACCACGTCTTCGTGCTGGTTGACGTTGACCGCATCGGTCGCCGCCACGCCTGCGCGTACGTTGCTGATCGTCGTGCCTTGCTCACCGCCCAGGGAGATGCGGGCCTTGCCCTCGTCGTCGTAGCGGACCGCGGTGGCACCGAGATCCCCCAGGCCGTCCCCGATATCGGCAATCGCGCTGTCCATCTGCCGCTTGTTGACGGCATCGGTGCCTTCGGTGGCGTCGGCAACGTTGACGATCTGGCGTTCTGCACCCGCCCTGCCGACGGAGACGGTGTGGGCCCTGTCAGCACGACTCGATGAGCCGATTGCTACCGAGTCAGCCGCATTGGCAACCGCCGACGCGCCCAAGGCGACCGATTGCCAACCCGAGGCCTGGGCCGCCGAGCCGATCGCCGCACTGTTGTACGCGCTGCTCGCCGTGAGCTCACCGATGGCGATGCTGCCGCTGCCCGTCGCGTCAGCGAAATCGCCTAGTGCCACCGCGCCCCACTGTGTCGCACGACTGCCGATACCGATGGCGGTGGAATACAGCGCGCTGGCCTCCGCATTCCAGCCCAGCGCCGTTGAGCCGTGCGCCAGCGCCTCGGCGCCGTAGCCGATTGCCGTGCCTTCGGATTCCGCCCGGCTGTAGGTTCCCAGCGCGGTGCCGTAGCCCTCGCTGGCCGACGCCCCGAAGCCAACCGCTGTCCCTTGGTCATCCGCACTGGCGGCCGCACCGACGGCGAGCGAGTTGGTGCCGGTCGCCTGGGCGCCCGAGCCGAACGCAGCAGCGCCGCGACCGGTAGCCATCGTCGCGCGTTGGACCGGCACGCCGTCAACGGGCCCCTCGTAGGCTCCACCCACCGCCGTATTGAAGGCTCCACTGGCGACTGTGCCTTGTCCGACCGCCACCGTATTCAGGCCGAGTGCTGTACTCGCGCTGCCCACTCCGATGGCGCCTTCACCAAGCGCCAGCGAGTGCACACCCAGGGACATCGCGCCCCCACCACTGGCGTTGCTCTGGTGCCCCAATGCGACGCTACCGGCGCCATCGGCCAGCGCCTGCGGTCCAATCGCCGTGGCGCCCTCACCACTGGCGAACGGATCATCGCTGCCATCGTCGGCACCGTCCACCGCGACGAAACGGCCATTGCCGGCCCTGGCTTCCACCCGCTTCAGCTGCCCCAGATTGACCGCGTCGTGGTCCTGCGTCGCGTCTGCAACGTCGGTGATCTGGCGCTGCATCGGCCCGTGGTAATCGCCCATTTCATCCCACCAGCCTTCCGATGCGCCCACCGAAACCGCGTTGGCACGTTTGGCAAGCGATCCGTAGCCCAGCGCGACACTATCGGTGGCCTGCTCGGCGGCCCAGGCATTGCCGATGGCCACGCTCCGGTCGGCGTAGGCGATCGCCATCGTGCCCAGTGCGGTGGCGTACTCACCATGGCTGTAGGACATCTTGCCGACGGCGACGCTGCCCCACCCATCGGCGAAACTGCGGCCACCGACAGCCGTTGCCGCGCTGCCGGACGCTCGCGCGGACGAACCGATCGCCGTGGCCTGGTAGGCATCGGCGTGGCTGCCATTGCCGACCGCAACGCCGAAGGCGCCGCCGGCATCGGCCGACGTCCCCAGTGCAATCCCGCTCCACCCCGATGCCGTGGCTTTCCAGCCCAAGGCCATCGATCCCAGCCCGGTCGCGCTTGCGTTGGTGCCCAGAGCGGTAGCGTAGGCGTATTCGGCCAGGGCGTCGGTGCCGATGGCGATGTTGTTGCTCAGGATGGCGGGATTGGTGCCGCCGGCCGCATGCGCCTTGTTGCCCAGCGCGATGTTGTTGGCCCCCCTGCTCAGCGCGTCCTGGCCGATGGCGGTGCTGTTGTTGCCGTACGCTTCCGAACGCAGCCCCAACGCGACCGCGTGCTCACTGAAGGCACCACTCATCGGCCCCAGGGCCACCGAGTCCTTGCCGAATGCCCGGGCCGAGGCACCCACGGCCATGCTGTTGCTGCCCGTGGCAGCGGTGTTGGTTTCAATGCAGATGCCATCGCAGATGTACTCTGCTCCCAAGGCGATCGAGCCATCACCGTAGGCCGATGCCTTGAAGCCTGCCGCGATGCTGGTGAGTCCGGCCGCGTTGGCGCTGCCCAATGCCAGCGCGCTATGCCCTGCCGCCCGGCCGAACGGGCCGAGCGCGGTGGAAAAATCGCCCGTGGCCGATGCACCTACACCAACGGCGATGCTTGCCGGTCCGTCCGCAAGCGCCTGGGTGCCAAGGGCGACCGAGCTGTTGCCGTTGGCTTCGGCCAGGCCGCCCACCGCCACGCTGGCGTAGCCGCGCGAGGATGACAGCGAGCCCAACGCCATCGCGCCCGGTCCCTCGGCCGCACTGCCATCACCGAGCGCGATGGCAGACTGCGCCGTGGCGCTGGCACCGCTGCCCTGTGCGATGGAGCGCTCGCCGAGCGCGGCGGCACCACTGCCCAAGGCGACCGAACCTTCGCCCGCGGCCAAGGCGCTGCCGCCGATGGCGACGGCATGCGCGGCACCGGCCAGGCTGTTGGAACCGAACGCGCTGCTCTCGGCGCCATGCGCCGACGCGTTGTTGCCGGCCGCCAGCGCGGCGTCACCCTCCGCGGTGGATTCGCTGCCCAGCGCAGTGGCGTCGTCGCCGTGCGCCAACGCGCCAGCACCCAGTGTCGAGGCACCGGTGCCGATCGCCTGCGCGTTGCCACCCACCGCCACGTTGAAGTCGCCGCCGACGGCACGCGCGTTGGCGCCGATGGCCACGCCCGCTTCGCCGTTGGTGCCCGCGTTGTAGCCTGCGGCCAAGCTGCCCGGCGCATAGGCCTGCGCGTTGGCGCCAACCGCAGTGGACCCATCGCCCATGGCCGTGCTCAGCGCCCCCAGTGCGGTGGCCGCCTGATCACCTTCTGCCGATGCACTGGCACCTACTGCGGTGTTGCCGAAACCGATGACCACGCTGCCTTGGCCGATCGCCGTGCCGGCATCACCGATCGCCGTCGCCCCCTGACCGAACGCCGAGCTGCCGATGCCCTGGGTCCAGGCTTCAGCGCCGACCGCCGTGGCGTTGTTGCCATCGGCCGTGGCGCGCGACCCTATCGCGATTGCCTTCTCACCGTTGACGGATGCGCGGTCATTACGGTCCACGTCGCCGTCGATGGCGATGTAATCCAACGCTTCCATCTGCGCCTTTACTTCATCCAGCTGTGCCACGTTGACCGCGTCGGTCGCTTCACTGCCGGCCTTTACGTTGGCGATCTGGCGTTCCTGCCCACGTCGGCCCACCGATACCGTGCCGGTACGATCGGCCAACGAGTGGCTGCCCAGTGCCACGGCATCGGCGGCGTCGGCCTGCGCATACGCGCCCACCGCGACCGAAGCAGCGCCTTGTGCGCTGACTGTCGCGTTCTGCCCTATCGCAGCGGCGCCGATGGCCAGCGCGCGGGCACTCTGTCCCACCGCGGTAGCCGATCCAGCCGTTGCACGCGCGCCGCTTCCGAATGCCGACGCGCCCACCGCCGTGGCTCGCGCCTGGCTGCCTACCGCCGTGGCGTCGGCGCCCTGTGCACGGGCCAGCACGCCCACGGCCACCGCCGCGTCACCGGTTGCCAGCGCGTCATCGCTTCCATCATCGCTGCCGTCAACGGCCACGTAGCCACTCGGCCCGATGGGCGCGGCCTGCAGCGAAGGATCATCCGCAGCCATCGCCCCCCATGCCGGCAGCAGCAGTGCGCCTGCCACCACGCAGCGGGGCAGACGCCGCCTGCCACTCTGGCAACCACCACGCGTGGCAAGTTCCGAGGCCACCACCAGCTGCTGCAGCGAGCGGCTCCATACACGACTGAAAATCTTGTTCATCCAGCACCTCACGGTTCGAAGGGCAAAGCACTCCCGTCCCGCTGGCCAGACGGTGTCGTACACCGATCCGGCCGCCGGGCCCGAGTGTCCAAAGAAGCGCCGCGCGGCACGTGGCATCCAGTCCGGTTGCAGACGTCCAGCAGCGACGGGGATGAACGTACGGTTCAGCTGCAATCGTTGTCACGCACGGGGTGTCACCGAATACTCGCCACTTCTCACCGATGGTCGGTCCGCCGCGCGCTGCATGTCACAGGTTCCCCCTCCGTCTCCCACTTCGACGTGGCATCGCTGGTTGCAGAAGTGGCCACGGGTCGCACCGCATGACGACGTCGACCGGCGGATGGCACCCGCCATTCAACTGCTTCTGTGCTTCTATGGGCTGGGCCTGCCGCTGAACTGGCTATGGCAACTGGCAGATCGTCCGGTTCCGCACGGATGGACGCTGGTACTGGCGACGGATCTGCTGACCGCGACAGCCGCACTGGCCGGCGTGGCCCTGATACGGTGCGGAAACCCGCGTCGCGCCGTGCGCCTCTTCATCATCGCCGTGCTCGCCAGCAGCGTCATCACCTGGCACAAGCTCGGCGCACATACCCTGCTGATCGACCAGACGCCGTTGTTGCTGCTGCTGGTGATGGCTGCACTGGTGCTGGGTCGCAGCGCATTGTGGCTGACCTGGTCGGGCATCCTCGGCGTGTTCGCTGTCGGCATGCATACCGACTACCACTCAGGGCATGGGGGGCACTGGACGGCCAACGCCATGCGCAACGGCCCATCGCTGTTGCTGGCCTGGCTGATCATCGCCTTCATCCTGGACCGTACCGCCAGCGCCCTGCGCGACAGCCTGGTACGCGAACGCCGCCACGGCGCCGCCCTGCGCCGGGAAATGGACCAGCGCGAAAAACTGCAGGAGCACCTGCTGCATGCTCAGAAACTGGATATCGCCGGTCGCCTGACCAGCGGCATCGCCCACGACTTCAACAACATCCTGGCGGTGATCCGTGGTTTCTGCGACGAACGCGATCGCCTGGGCGACAGTCCGCAGCAGCGCGAAGCGGCGCTGGTCGATGCACTGGAAGGCATCGACGTGGCGGCCCGCAGGGGCGACCACGTGTGCCGCGCGCTGCTGCGTTTCAGCCGCCAGGACAGCGTGGAGACCGAGCGCTTCTGCGTACGCGCGGCGCTGGTCGAACTGCAGCCGATGCTGCGCCAGTTATTCGTCAACCGGAGCCAGCTGAAGATCGGCGAGGTCGCCGACACCGCCTGGTTGCTGATGGACCGCAACCAGTTCGACCTGGTTATGCTGAACCTGGTCGCCAACGCCCGCGATGCAGTGGGGTCACAGGCCGGTGGAAGCGTGCGGATCGAGGTGCTGCAGCGTGCCGGATCGGTGCATCTGAACATCACCGACGACGGCCATGGGATGGATGCGCTGACGCGCCAGCGCATGTTCGACCCGTTCTTCAGCACCAAGCCGCGTGACCAGGGCACTGGTCTGGGACTGGCCGTGGTCAGCGACGTCGTGCACGCCAATGGCGGACGCATCGAGGTCCACAGCAGCTGCCACGTCGGCACCCGGATCAGCCTGCGGCTGCCTGCCGCCTGATCACGGCGCGAACACGTAGCCGGCGCCGTGCACGGCCGAAAGCGGGAACGGATGCGTGCTCGCCGCGGCGATCTTGCGCCGCAGCCGGTGGATCAGTGAATCCAGCCGGTGCATGTCGAAGGAAAAGGCATCGTGGGTGAGGCTGGCGACCAGCGTTTCACGGCCTACGACCTCCCCGGGATGCTGCATGAGGCAGTACAGCAGCGGGCGCTCGCTGCGCGTCAGCGCCACCGGCTGACCGCACGGCGCCAGCAGGCGCCAGCCGTTGCCATCCAGGCGCCAGCCCGAGATGGCGGGCACGACCTCATCGTCGGCCGCCTGCAGTCGACGGCCAAGGCTGTGCAGGGTTGCGGCCAACAGTCCCAGTTCCACGGGTTTTGTCAGGTAGGCATCAGCGCCCTCCACCAGCCCGCGGACTTTGTCGTGCGGACTGTGCCGGCCGGTCAGCATCACCACCCCAATGGCCGGAAACCGCGACCGCAGCGACTGCGCCAGGACGAACCCGTCGGCATCGGGCAGGCCGATGTCCAACACCACGATATCGGGCAGCCGGGTCGCCAGCATCCGCTCCAACGCGGCCGCCGTACCCAGCCCGACGACGTCGAATCCCTGCTCGCGCAGGCGCGGCAGAAGGATTCTTTCGCGCAGCACGGCGTCATCTTCAAGCACGGTCACGCGGAGGGAAGTGTTTTGCAAAACAATCACCGCACAATCTTCGACAGTCGCTATCAATCGATGATAGCCAGACCGCTGGGTTCAACCGCAGGCTCGGCCTGCATTCCGCGCGATGCGCAGCACATCATCCAGCAGTGCCGCCGCCGTGACCTCCGCACCCGCGCCCGGGCCTTGGATCAGAAGAGGTTGATCGCGATAGCGGTCACTGTGGATCGCGACACGGTTGTCGGTCGCCGCGCCCGATGCCAGCGGATGGTCGGCTGCCAGTGACTGCACGCCGACCCGTGCAGCGCCCGCTTCGACGCTGCCGATGAAGCGCAGCACCTGCCCGGCCTCGTTCGCCCGCAGCCAACGCTGGTGAAGCGGTGCATCCAACAGCGCCAGCTGCTCCAGTGCCTGCGCCTCCGGCAACGTGGCCAGTGCTGCCGGCACCAGGGATTCCACGTGGACCTGCCCATCGCCCAGCCCCAGCCCGCAGGCACGCGCCAGGATCAGCAGCTTGCGGCGGACATCTTCGCCGGACAGATCCACGCGCGGATCCGGCTCGGTGAAGCCGGCATCGAGCGCTTCGCGCACGGCCACCGAAAACGCCTGGCTGCCGTCGTATCGGTGGAACAACCAGGCCAGCGAACCGGACAGCACGCCTTCGATGCGATGGATGCGATCACCGCCTTCGACCAGCGCGCGCAGGCTGCTCAGCAGCGGCAGGCCCGCGCCCACGGTGGCGCTGTCGCCGTAACATGCACCGCTCTCCGCGCAGCGTGCCGCGATCTGCGTCGCGCGCTGCTGCTGCGCGCCTTGTCCCAGCTTGTTCGCGGTGACCACGTGCACGCCGCGCGCCAGCCAGTGTGCGTGCTCGGCAGCAACCGCTTCACTGGCCGTGGCATCGACCACCACGTCACCGGCGTGCAACGTGTCGGCCTGCTTCCACGGCGCTGCGTCGTGTACCAACCGGGGCGCGCGTCGTGCTTCCTGCAGCGGCTGTTCCGGCGCACCGTCGCAGGCCAGCACCGCGCGTGAATTGGCCAACCAACGGAACTGCGGCAAGGCGAGCCCGCGTGCCTGCAATGCCTGGTAACGGGCGACGAACGCCGTGCCCACCGTGCCGGTTCCCAACAGAGCCAGTCGCCCCGGGGCGGCGCGGGTGAGTTCGATGACCTGGGCGTTCATGCATCCACGACCTGTTTCTGCCGGGCGTGTGCGTCGACCACCGCTGCGGCGCGATCCAGCGCGGCGGCAAGGTCGGCCAGCAGGTCGCGTTCGGCTTCGATACCCACCGACAACCGCAGCAGGCCCTCGCTGATGCCGGCGGCCTGGCGTGCCTCCACCGTCATCGCCGCATGGGTCATGGTCGCTGGATGGGCGACCAGGCTCTCCACGCCCCCCAGTGATTCGGCCAGGGTGAAATACTGCAGTCCATCAACGAAGGCGCGTACCGCAGCGTGCGGATCATCGCCGTGGCAGCTCGCCAGTTCGAAGGACAGCATGGCGCCGAAACCGGACTGCTGGCGCGCCGCGATGGCGTGCCCTGGGTGGTCGGCAAGGCCGGGGTAGTACACCGCGCTCACCGCGCGATGGGCGGCCAGCAGCGGCACGATCGCCGCGGTGTTTTCCTGGTGCACGCGCAGGCGTGCATCCAGCGTGCGCAGGCCGCGCAGGGTCAGGAAGGCATCGAACGGCGAACCGGTCAGTCCCAGTGCGTTTGCCCACCAGGTGAGCTGCTGCGCCAGGTCCGGATCGCGCGCCACCACCGCACCGCCGACCACATCACTGTGGCCGTTGATGTACTTGGTGGTGGAATGCAGGACCAGGTCGGCGCCAAACGCCAACGGCTGCTGCAGGGCGGGCGACAGGAACGTGTTGTCGACGACGACCAGCGCGCCGGCCCTGTGCGCGGCATCGATGACGAAGCGCAGGTCGGTGATGCGCAGCAGCGGGTTGGACGGGGTTTCCACCAGCACCAGCTTCGGCGAGCTGGCCAGCGCCTGGGCCAGCGAGCGCGGGTCGGTCAGGTCGGCGGTGACCAGCTTGAACTGGCCCTTGCCGGCCAGCGCGTTGAACAGCCGCCAGCTGCCACCGTAGGCGTCGTGCGGCACCACCAGGGTGTCCTCCGGGCCCAGCAGTGCCTGCAGCACCAGGTTGATCGCGCCCATGCCGGTCGCCGTCACCACCGCGCCGGCGCCGCCTTCCAGCTCGGCCAGTGCCTCGCCGAGCAGGTCGCGGGTCGGATTGCCGCTGCGGGTGTAGTCGTACTGGCGCTTGTTGCCGAAGCCGTCGAAGCTGAAGTTGGAAGACAGCACGATCGGCGGGGTCACCGCACCGTGCGCGGTGTCGCGGTCGATGCCGGCGCGCACCGCGGCAGTGGTGCGGCTACAGGACGACGTGCCGTTGATGTCGTGGCTCATGCGGTTTCTCCCGGGATGCGGATGGCATTGGCGAGGATCGCGTCGATGCGATCGGTTTCTTTCAGGAAGGCGTCGTGGCCGTACGGCGAGCGCAGCACGCGCAGGCTGCCGCGCGGGCCCAGTCCTTCGACCAGGCTGACCAGATCGGCCAGCGGCACCAGGCGGTCACCTTCCACGGCCACCACCACGGTGGGCAGCAGCAGCTGCACCGGCTCGATGCGGTGCAGATCGATGGATTCGGACAGGCGCAGCCAGGCGGTGACCGGCGTGCGCGCGACGTACTGCGCGGCGGCCGCGTCCAGGTAATCTTCGGCGGCCACGCGCACGCGCCCATTGATTACTTCCGGCGCAGCGTCGAAGCGTTCGCCGAACTCTTCCGGCGTGCGGTAGCTGAGCATCGCGAACTGGCGTGCCAGGGCCAGGCCGTTTTCATCGCTGCACTGCAACTGGCCGAGCGCAACGGCACGCCGTTGCAGCGCGCGCCAGGCAGCCGCGTAGGGGTGCGCACGGTGCGCGCCACTGACCACCACCAGTCGCTGCACGCGCAGGCGGTGGCGCACGCCGAACTGCTGGGCGACCAGCGCGCCATAGGAGTAACCGACGAAGGCCTGCAGCTGCGAGATGCCGAGGTGATCCAGCAGGATCGCCAGCGCATCGGCCTGGTCGGCGGTATCGATCGGCACGTCCAGCGCGCCATCGGCGCCGATGAAATCGAATGCCAGCACGCGCAGCCGCTGCGGGTCGAGCGTCCGCCCCGGGCCGACCAGGCCTTCGGCCCAGCCCTTCTCGTTGAACCGGGCATTGGCTGCGACGTGGCGGTTGGCGGAAATGCCACCGGCCAGCACCACGACGGGGGCGTCGGCGGGGCCTACCCACTCATAGCGGAGGCGGATCGGGCGCGGACCGGCGTGGCGCATGTCCAGCACCGCGGCGAACTCGCCGCGTGCGGCATGCACCCGGTCTTCGACCGGCACGCTGACGGGAACAAAGGAGTCGGGGCGGAGGGCAGTGCTGGGGGCGAAGCTCATGGCGGCATCCAATAAGGAAAACGGCCATCGAGCCTTCGCGGGGCTCGCGTCCAAGTCCTGCCCTTCGGGGGCACGGCTCGAACCATCTTCCGGTAGACACGGGGTCCCCGCAGGATTTGGCACCTACGCTGACGCTTGCGCGCCTGCGGGCTGCCCCGGCTTCAAAGGGCCTGTCCCTCTGCCGGTCTCGATGGTGGAGCCACGATGCCAGCGAATTTCCGGCCTGTCAATCCTTTCATGCGGATGAAGCGATGGATTCATTCGCAACTTCCGCCTGCCGCAGCGCGGGCTGCTACAGTCCGCCCTCCTGCTGCCACGCCGATCCTCGATGCGCCGCCTGCTGCCGTGCTGCCTGATCCTGCTGCCCCTGTGTGCGCAACCCGCTATGGCGGCAGATGCCCTCGACTGGCGCGCCGGCTGGGGTCTGTCAGGCGCCCCCGCGGCGGATTCGTTCGCCTACCAGCTGCCGTTCGATGCCCGCCGCTTCAGCGTGGGCCAGGCCCCGCGGGGCCGGTTCAGCCACCGCGACGCGGAAAACCGCCATGCGGTGGACTTCACCCTGCCCGAAGGCACGCCGGTCCTGGCCGCGCGCGCCGGTCGGGTGACCCGGGTGCAGGCGGGCTTCAGCGGCAATGGGCTGGATCCGCTGCGTGACCGCGAGCGCGCCAACTACGTGCGCATCGTCCATGAGGACGGCAGCATGGCCGTCTACGCGCACCTGCAGCACGAGGGCGTGCTGGTGCGTGAAGGCCAGCAGGTGCAGGCCGGCCAGCCGATCGCGCTGTCCGGCAACACCGGCTACAGCACCGCCCCGCACCTGCATTTCGCCGTGCAGCGACAGCGCGGCACGCAGCTCGAGTCGATCCCGGTGCGCATCGTGACCCCGCGCGGCCAGCTCCATTTCGAAAAAGGGGACGGAGGGGATTAAGGCGCATTCGGCCCGAACGCGGCCTTTCACGTCTTAATCCCCTCCGTCCCCTTTTTCGGCGATAATCATCGGCTTACTTCATTGATCTGCGCCCCGGGCGGGCGCCCCCTGCCATGTCCGAAGTCGCCACCGAAGCCGCGCGCCGCCGCACGTTCGCCATCATTTCCCACCCTGATGCGGGCAAGACCACGCTGACCGAAAAGCTGCTGCTGTTCGGCGGTGCGATCCAGATGGCCGGCTCGGTCAAGGGCCGCAAGGCCGCACGCCATGCCACGTCCGACTGGATGGCGCTGGAAAAAGAACGCGGCATCTCGGTCACCTCGTCGGTGATGCAGTTCCCCTACGAAGGCAAGATCGTCAACCTGCTCGATACCCCGGGCCACGCCGACTTCGGCGAAGACACCTACCGCGTGCTTACCGCGGTGGACTCGGCGCTGATGGTGATCGACGTGGCCAAGGGCGTGGAAGAACGCACCATCAAGCTGATGGAGGTCTGCCGGCTGCGCGACACGCCGATCATGACCTTCATCAACAAGCTCGACCGCGAGGGCAAGGAACCGATCGACCTGCTGGATGAAGTGGAGAGTGTGCTCGGCATCCAGTGCGCACCGGTGACCTGGCCGATCGGCATGGGCCAGCGCCTGAAGGGCGTGGTCCACCTGATCAGCGGGGAAGTGCATCTGTACGAGCAGGGCCGCAACTTCACCCGCCAGGACTCGACCATCTTCCCGTCCATCGATTCCCCGGGACTGGCGGAGAGAATCGGCGCACAGATGCTGGCCGAACTGCGCGACGAGCTGGAACTGGTGCAGGGCGCCAGCCACCCGTTCGACCTGGACGCTTATCGCGCCGGCAAGCAGACCCCGGTGTTCTTCGGATCGGGCGTCAACAACTTCGGCGTGCAACCGCTGCTGGACTTCTTCGTCGAACACGCCCCGTCGCCGCAGCCGCGTGCCAGCACCGGCCGTGCGGTGGCCCCGGAAGAGAACAAGCTGACCGGCTTCGTGTTCAAGATCCAGGCCAACATGGACCCGCAGCACCGCGACCGCGTGGCGTTCATGCGCGTGTGTTCGGGCCGTTTCGCGGCGGGTATGAAGACCCTGCACGTGCGGACCGGCAAGGACATGAAACTGGCCAACGCGCTGACCTTCATGGCCAGTGATCGCGAGATCGCCGCCGAGGCATGGCCGGGCGATGTCATCGGCATCCACAACCACGGCACCATTTCCATCGGTGACACCTTCACCGAAGGCGAGGCGATCACCTTCACCGGCATCCCCAACTTCGCCCCGGAACTGTTCCGCCGCGCACGCCTGCGCGACCCGCTCAAGCTCAAGCAGCTGCAGAAGGGCCTGGCGCAGTTGTCCGAAGAGGGCGCGACGCAGTTCTTCCGTCCGCTGATGAGCAACGACCTGATCCTCGGTGCGGTCGGCGTGCTGCAGTTCGACGTGGCCGCGTACCGCCTGAAGGACGAATACGGCGTGGAAGCCACCTTCGAGCCGGTCAGCGTGGTCACCGCGCGCTGGGTCACCTGCAGCGATGAAAAGAAGCTGGAAGAGTTCCGCGAGAAGAACGCGCTGAACCTGGCGGTGGATGCGGCCGGGCAGCTGGTCTACCTGGCGCCGACGCGGGTCAACCTGCAGCTGGCGCAGGAACGCGCGCCGGACGTGCGCTTCTCGGCTACCCGTGAAGCGGCCTACACCGCCACGTCCTGAACCATGGCGGTGGCCGGGCGTGCACGCGCCGGCCATCGCGGCGATGATAGGGGGGATGCAGGTCCCCCTCCCTGCGACCCATTCGTCCTTCATGACCTCTGTTGAATCGATCCGCGAGGAAATCGCCAGCGCGTTGACCCATGGCCTCGGTGCGGTGTTCGCCCTGGCCGGCAGCGCCGTGTTGATCACCCTGGCCGCCATCCACGGCGACGGCTGGCAACTGTTCAGTTCGATCGTGTTCGGCGTGGCGTTGCTGCTGCTGTACACCGCCTCCACGCTGTACCACGCGATCCAGCACCCGGTGGCCAAGGGCCGCTTGAAGGTCTTCGACCATTGCGCGATCTATGTGCTGATCGCCGGCACCTATACCCCGTTCATGCTGATCGGCCTGCGCGGCCCCTGGGGCTGGAGCATGTTCGCCGCGATCTGGACGCTGGCCCTGGCCGGGGTGGTGTTCAAGCTGTTCTACACCGGCCGTTTCAAGGCCCTGTCGACCGGCATCTACATCGCGATGGGCTGGCTGATCGTGGTGGCGATCAAGCCGATGCTGGCGGCGATCGACCTGTGGACGCTGGGCTGGTTGTTGGCCGGCGGGCTGTCCTACACGTTGGGCACTTACTTCTACCACCGCGAATCGATCCGTTATTCGCATGCCATCTGGCATCTGTTCGTGATCGGCGGCAGCGTCTGCCACTTCGTCGCGGTGACTGCGCAGGTGTTGTGATTTCCCGCGCTTGCGCGCGGGCTTGAAGCAACAGCGAAGGCAACGTCAACGTCAACGTCAAAAGCTGCTGGGCTGCTGGTTGGCGGGGCGGGGTGGCTTGGTAGCGCCGACCCATGGTCGGCGGAATGTTCCCGCCAACGGCCCGCTGCGCTCGCCGACCATGGGT
>NZ_JBDJNU010000033.1:0-41566 GCF_039674585.1 Stenotrophomonas lacuserhaii
GGGCTGGGCGGGGGCGTTGAGCGCCATGGATGGCGCGAAACGAGGCCCGCATGGACGCAGTTTTTGCCGTCCCCCGCTCAGCCCCACCGCCCGGCCCAGACCGGTAGCTCGACAACAGCACACCGCGAGGGGGTCGCACCCGTTCGACCACTCAGATGCTCAACCGGACATCGCCGCCGGGCGTCACGAACTCCCGCCCACTGCGTACCAGCACACGCCCATCCTCCAGTTCGTACCGTGGCTCGGCGCGCGGGTCCTGCGCGGATGCATCTTCCGGCTTGAACTCGATGATGATGCGGCTTTCGCCATTGGAATCGGTCGCGGGAAACTGACGGAACGACATCGTCTACCTCCTTCACTCCACGGGTCTGCGGGGCAAGCGTGCGCCGTCCGTTGTTAGCCGCGCGTGGTCAGTCGATGAACTGCAGGCGAGCCAGTTCCGCGTACAGGCCGCCTTCGGCCAGCAGCTGTTCGTGCGTGCCCTGGGCGATGATGCGGCCGTGGTCCATCACCACGATGCGGTCGGCCTTGAGGATGGTCGCCAGGCGATGCGCGATCACCAGCGTGGTGCGTCCCGCCATCAGGCGTTCAAGCGCCTGCTGCACGGCGCGTTCGCTCTGCGCGTCCAGCGCGCTGGTCGCTTCGTCCAGCAACAGGATCGGGGCGTCCTTCAACAAGGCGCGGGCGATGGCGATGCGCTGCTGCTGGCCACCGGAAAGCCGTGCGCCACGCTCGCCCAGCTCGCTGTCATACCCTTCCGGCAGGGCACGCAGGAACTCATCGGCTTCGGCGGCGCGGGCAGCGGCTTCCACCTCGGCATCGCTGGCTTCCAGCCGCCCGTAGCGGATGTTGTCGCGCGCGCTGGCGGCGAACAGGGTGGGCTGCTGCGGCACCAGCGCCAGCTGGGCGCGCAGCGCCGCCGGATCCATCGCGCGCAGGTCGATGCCGTCCACGCTCAACGTACCCGAGCGCGGATCGTGGAAACGCAGCAGCAGCTGCAGCACCGTGCTTTTGCCGGCACCAGAGGGGCCGACCAGCGCCACCGTTTCGCCCGGCCGCACGTGCAGGCTGAAATGCTCCAGCGCGGCCGTATCCGGACGCTGCGGATAATGGAACACCACGTCGTCGAAACGGATCTCGCCCCGCAGCGGCACCGGCAACACCGCCGGCGAGGCCGGGGCGCGGATCTCGACGTCTTCCTGCAGCAGTTCGCTGATCCTGCCCATGCCGCCGGACGCGCGCTGCAGCTCGTTCCACACTTCCGCCAGCGCGCCCACCGAGCCGCCGCCGATCAGCGCATACAGCACGAACTGTCCCAGCGTACCGGCCGACAGGCGCCCCGCGATGACGTCGTGCGCGCCCAGCCAGAGCACCCCGACGATCGCGCCGAACACCAG
Organism: Stenotrophomonas lacuserhaii; assembly: GCF_039674585.1. Lineage (GTDB taxonomy): Bacteria > Pseudomonadota > Gammaproteobacteria > Xanthomonadales > Xanthomonadaceae > Stenotrophomonas > Stenotrophomonas pennii_A. Next base: position 1,398 of record NZ_JBDJNU010000033.1, read on the forward strand.
CAGGATGGCACTGGCGGTGACCAGCGACTGTGCGCGGATGCGCCGCCGGGCAGCGCGGATCGAGTCTTTCAGCGCGTGGTCGAAACGGCCGCGTTCGTAGGGCTCGCGCGCGTGCGACTGCACCGTGCGCACTGCGCCCAGGGTTTCGGCGGCCAGGCTGTTGGCATCGGCGATGCGATCCTGGCTGTCGCGGGAGATGCCGCGCAGGCGACGCGCGCCGAGCACGATCGGCAGCACCGCCAGCGGAATGCCGAGCAGGGCCCAGGCGGCCAGCCGCGGGCTGGTCACGAACAGCATCACCAGGCTGCCGACCACGGTGACACTGCTGCGCAGGGCCACCGACATGGTGGAGCCGATCACGCTGCGCAGCAGTTCGCTGTCGGCGGTCAGTCGCGATACCAGTTCGCCACTGCGGTTGCGGTCATGGAAGCCGGCGCCGAGGGTGATCAGGTGCCCGTACAGCTGGGCGCGCAGGTCGGCGACCACCTTTTCACCAAGCAGCGAGACGAAGAAGAAACGTGCCGCCGTGGCCAGCGCCATCACCACCGCCACGACCATCAGCAAGGCAAACGCGCGGTTGATCTGGCCGCCGCCGGTGAAGCCGTGGTCGATCATCTGCTTGACCGCCGGCGGCAGGCTGAGCGTAGCCGCCGACGACACTGCCAGCGCCACCAGCCAGGCACTGAACAACCCTGCGTGGCGGCGCACGAAAGGCCACAACGTGCCCAGGCTGCCAAGGCGCTTGAGAGCGGGGCGGGACGCGTCGGGGTCAGTCATCAGTGCGGGACTCGGAAGGAAAGTACAGGCGTACCCGGTTACGGGTGGCGTCGCGCAGGCGCGTTTTCAATGCATCGCACTGGTCGGCAGGCAGTTCGACCTGCATGACGGCGCCATCGGCGGTGAAGGTTTCTTCCTGCTTTACCGCCAGGTGCGCGGCCAGTGCGGCATGCAGGGTGCCGAGGTCCTCGAACGGGGCGAGGATCTGCAGGTGTGCCAGCGCCACCAGCGGCTCACGTGGGGCGATCCGCAGGCATTCGGCGGCGGTACCACCGTACGCGCGCACCAGCCCGCCGGCGCCCAGCTTGATGCCGCCGTACCAGCGGGTGACCACCACCATGACCCGGTCGAACCCCTGGCCGTCGATGGCCGCCAGGATCGGCCGGCCGGCCGTGCCCGATGGTTCGCCGTCATCACTGGACCGGTATTCATTGCCATGCCGGTAAGCCCAGCAGTTGTGGGTGGCGTCGGCAACGGCGACCTGCTGAAGGAACTCCAGCGCGTGGCCGGCGTCGCGGATCGGCGCGGCGTGCGCCAGGAATCGGCTGTGCTTGATGTCCAGGCAGTGGTCGACAGCAGCGGCGAGGGTATCGAGCATCCCTGCGATCTTACCGCGCGCACGCCAGGCAGGTGCCGACGCCGGGACGGCGTCAGTCGGCGAGCAGGGGCTGCAGGTCACGCGGCAGGCGGGTTTCCGGATACTGCGCCAGATAGCGCTCCAGGCTGGCCCGCGCCAGGTCAACGTCACCGGCATCGCGACGCTGGCGGATCCTCTGCAGCCATTTCCGCCGCGTCAGTCGTGCATCGGCCTCCACTTCCCGCTGCACGCTTGCGGCACTCGGCGAGGGCGATGCCGTCGCGCTGGCCGGGTCCGTGCTGCGCTGCGCGCGGAAAGCCGGGTCGGCAGGGGCGAACTTGCCGAGCGCTTCCGTGGCAGGCGCTGGCGCGGGCATCACCGCAGGCGCAGGCGCAGCGGGTGGCGGCGTCGGCGAAGCGGCAGGCTGCGGCGGCATGCGCGCAGCGTCCGCCGTGCGAGCGCGGAAGGCCTGCGGGGCGGGCGCATCCATTGTTGCGGGGCTGGCGGATGGCACTGCCGGTGCCTGCGCGGGCGGGGGGGCAGGTGGCTGCACCGGCGCGACCGGCGCGGCCGGCTTCGGCGCGCTGATGACCGCGGGTGCGGGTGCCGCCTCGGCGGTCGGCGGGTGGCGGGCGGGCGCGGGGGATCGCGCGGCTTCATGTCCGGCCGCCGCGGCGGGGGACGGCGCAGCCGCGTCCACTGGCCCAGCCGATGCGCGGCTGTCCATCTCCTGCAACGCAGGCGCCTGCGGCGGTTCCGGACGCATCTGCCAGGCCAGCCCCACCGCGAAGATCACCGAGGCGGCAACACCGGCCGCAGCCTGCCAGCGCGGGCGACGCCGCTGCCGGCGCGGCGCCTGCAGGGGGGCGTCGGCCGCTGCATCGGATCCGGCATCGTGCGTCGGCTGCGCCTGCCCCAGCGACGCGCGTGCCGCGCCCAGCACGGCGGCATCCACGGCGGCCGGTGGGGCCTTGTCCAGCCGGCCGCCAAGCAGCCGGGCCAGTTCGCGTTCTTCGGGGGTCAAGGGATCGCGACCGTTCATGGGGTCAATCCTGCACGCAGTTTGTCCATCGCATAGCGCAGGCGCGACTTCACCGTTTCCCGGCCGACGCCGGTGACCTGGGCGATCTCTTCCAGGCTGAGTTCCTGCTCCAGCCGCAGCAGCACCACTTCGCGCTGGTCCGGGGGAAGGGCATCCAGGGCCTGCTGCACGCGGCGCCGCTGTTCAAAGCCGTTCAGTTCGGTTTCCGGGGTATGGCCGTCGACCACTGCTTCCACCCGCGCTTCGGCGTCTGCCGGCGCGGGCGGGCGGTGGCGTGCCGCGCGCCAGTGATCGTTCAGCCTGTTGTGCGCGATCCGGAACAGCCAGGTGCTGAAGGCGGCGTCGGGTTGCCAGCCGGCGCGGGCGGCGATCACCCGCTGCCACACGTCCTGGAACATCTCCTCGGCCAGGCCGGGGTCGCGCAGCTGGCGCAGCAGGAAACCGTGCAGGCGCCGGCGTTGGCGCTCGTACAGCGCCTGGAAGGCGGGCAGGTCGCCGCCGGCCCAGGCCAGCATCAAGGCTTCATCGGTTGGCAATGCGGCGGTATCCACGGCGGACAGGGTAAGGCTTGCCTGCGACGGCGCATAGCCGGTCACGAGAGGGGGAAGGGCAGCGGCCGGGGAAGCGGAAATGGACATGTCCCGAGCGTCAACGCACGGGGGGCTGGAACGGGGTTGCAGGGCGGCAAATTCAGGCGGCGGAAAGCGCTATGCTCCGCGCACAGGGGAGGTGTCGGGAGTTCCCGCACCATGGGGTCGTCATGTTGTCCAGTCAGATCGTTGCACCCACGATGGAAGCACCGCGCCAGGCGGTGGTGACCGCCGGATTGCTGGAGGCCCTGTGTGGCCTGTTGCCCGACCGTGCCTGCCTGTGGGTGGACTGGGACGATCCGTTGCTGGGGCAGGGCAGCCAGTGCCATCCGCCGCAGGCGATGCCGTCATTGCGCGCGGCCGGTCCGCAGCAGGCGCAGCACGCGCAATGGCAGCACGACGGCGCGCGCATCGGCCTGCGTGTCGAAGGCGCAGCGGTGCCCGCGGGCTGGTGGTCGGTCGCCCGCGAAGCGCTTCAACTGGGGCTGCAGCAGGCCCGCCAGGCCGGCCAGATCCATGCGCTGGAAGATGCCAAGCGGCTGCAGCAGGCGTTGTACGAGATCGCCGACCTGTCCGGTGCGGAGTTGGAAATGGCCGAGATGCTGCGGCACGTCCATCGCGTCCTGAACACCCTGATGTACGCGCACAACTGCTTCATCGTCGAGTACGACGATGTGCGGCAGATCGTCCGTTTCCTGTACTTCGCCGACCAGATCGATGATTTCATCGCCGATCCTTCGCGCGCCTATGCCGAAAGCGAGCTGCCCGGCAGCCTGACCTTCGCCCTGCTGCAGCACGGGCAACCGCTCAGTGGTCCCTCGCGCCAACTGCTGGCCAGCGTGGGCCAGGATGGGCAGCATTGGCGAGGGCCGGAAAGCCTGGACTGGCTGGGTGTGCCGATGCTGCGCGAGGGCCGGGTGTGCGGGGCGATCGTGGTGCAGAGCTACGACCAGCACGACCGCTACGGCGAGGCGGACCGCGCACTGCTCGGCTTCGTTGCCCAGCACGTGCGCACCGCGATGGACCGGCGCCAGGCCCAGGTGCAGCTGGAGCGGCAGGTGGAGCGACGCACCCTGGAACTGCAGCGTGCCAACCGCAGCCTGCAGGATGAAGTCTTCGAACGCCGCCGCGCCGAAAAGCTGCAGGCCGCGCTGTATGGCATCGCCGAACTGGCGATGCAGGCCGAAAGCCTGTCGCAGTTCCACGCGCAGGTGCACGGCATCGTCGGCACATTGCTGGACGCGCGGAACTTCTACATCGCCCTGGTCAACGAGACGGGCGACGGGCTGGAGTTCGTCTATTCGGTCGACGAGTACACCGTCGAGCGCGCACCGCGTCCCTTCAGCCAGGGGCTGACCGAGCACGTGGTGCGCGAGCGCCGGCCGCTGCTTGCCGCGCGTGCCGACATCGACGCGATGATCGAAGCCGGACACGTGCGCGAATCCGGGGTGCGCTCGCAGTGCTGGCTCGGCGTTCCGCTGCTGCGCGATGACGACGTGGTCGGGGTGATCGTGGTGCAGAGCTACAGCCCGGACGTGGCGTTCACCGCGCACGACCAGCGCCTGTTGACCTTCGTGGCGCAGAACATCGGCGCGGGACTGGCGCGGCAGCGCGACCAGGAGCGGTTGCGACGGGCACATGCAGGACTGGAACAGCGTGTCGAGGAACGCACCCGCGAGCTGGGCGAGGTGAACGAGAAGCTGCTGGGACAGATCGCCGAACGGCTGCGCGCCGAACAGCGGCTGACCCACCAGGCCATGCACGATGGCCTGACCGGCCTGCCCAACCGCATCCACCTGCTGGACCGGCTGGAGGACGCGCTGCTGCGCGCGCGCAAGGGAGAGGGCGGTGAGTTTGCCGTGCTGTTCCTGGACCTGGACCGCTTCAAACTGGTCAACGACAGCATCGGCCATGCGGCCGGTGACCAGATGCTGGTCGAGGTGGCCAAGCGCATCGTCTCGATGCTCGGCCCGGGCAACGTGGTGGCGCGGCTGGGCGGGGACGAGTTCGCCATCCTGCTGCAATGCCCGCAGGGCCTTGCGCAGGCGTTGGACTTCTCACAGCGCATGCTGCTGGCGCTGCAGGAGTCGATGTGGGTGGCGGGGCGCGAGCTGTTCCCTTCCGGCAGCCTGGGCATCGCGCTGTGGAATGCGCGCTACCAGCGCGGCGAAGAGCTGCTGCGGGATGCCGATGCGGCGATGTACCGCGCCAAGGCGCAGGGCCACGACCGCTGCGCGATCTTCGACGAGGACATGCGCGAACAGGCGATGCGCAGCCTGGACCTGGAATCCGACCTGCGCCGGGCGATCATCAACCACGACTTCCTGCCGTACTACCAGCCCATCGTGCGGCTGGCAGACGGGGTGGTGGTCGGCCACGAGGCCCTCCTTCGCTGGCAGCACGAGACCCGCGGAATGCTGTTGCCGGGCGCATTCCTGGACCTGGGCGAAGGCAGCGGGCTGATCGAACAGGTCGACTGGCTGATCTACGAGCAGGTGATCGCCGGGCTGTCACGCGGCGGCAGCGGCTATGTGTCGGTCAATGTGTCGCCGCGTCATTTCCGTTCCGCCGAGTTCAGCAAACGGCTGTTCGGGTTGATCGAAGCCTTCGACGCCGATCCGCACCGGCTGCGGCTGGAGATAACCGAAGTCGCCCTGCTCGACGAAGGCCCACGCACCCTGCGCGTGCTGCAGGCGTTGCGCGAGCGCGGCATCCTGGTGCAGCTGGATGATTTCGGCACGGGCTTCTCCGCGCTCTCCTACCTGCACCGGTTCCCGATTTCCACGCTGAAGATCGACCAGAGCTTCATCGCCGGACTCAACGGCCCGGACGCGCAGAGCACCCTGGCGTTGGTGGAAGGGGTGGTGTCGCTGGCGCGGACCATGGGTATCAACACCATCGCCGAAGGCATCGAGACCGAAAGCCAGCGCCAGATCCTGCTGGGCCTGGGCTGCGACTACGGCCAAGGCTACCTGCTGGGCCGCCCGGCCCCGCGTTAGACGAGCGCGTTGCGGCGCTTTTCGTCGATCCACTTGGAGGCTTGGGCGGGCTCATAGCTGCGCATCCAGTCCAGCATCGCGTCGATGTCCTGGCCGTACCAGAGGTCCGCGCGCTGCGCCGGGTGCAGGAAGCGCTCTTCGACCATGCGGTCGATCATCCCGATCAGCGGGGCGTAGAAGCCGTCCACGTCCAGGAAGGCGCATGGCTTGTTGCCGATGCCGAGCTGGCGCCAGGTCAGCATCTCGAAGATTTCTTCCATCGTGCCGAAGCCGCCGGGCAGGGCGACGAAAGCGTCGGACAGCTCGAACATGCGCAACTTGCGTTCGTGCATGGAGCCGACCACTTCCAGCGTGGTCAGGCCGCGATGGGCCACTTCCCAGTCCGCCAGCTGCTGCGGGATCACGCCGGTGACTTCGCCGCCGGCTTCCAGTGCGGCATTGGCCACCGTGCCCATCAGGCCGACGTTGCCGCCACCGTAGACCAGGCGCAGGCCGTCACGGGCGATGCGGTCACCCAGCGCGATCGCGCGTTCGGTATAGATCGGCTTGCTGCCTGCGTTGGAGCCGCAATAGACACAGAGGGACTTCATGGGGGATTCCTTGAAACGAAAGCGCCCCGCCGGGGGCGGGGTGCGGGTTGGGCGTTCAACCGCATTTTACCTGCTGGCACCGGACGCTGCCCGGTGCCAGTGGCGGCGGGGTTCAGGCGGCCTGGGCCTGCTCGCGCCGCGGGCCTTCGCGCAAGGCGCGGCCGACCATGCCGACCAGCAGTTCCAGCTCGCTGCTGTCCATGCCGAAGTGCGGGGTGAAGCGCAGCGAGCGTTCCCCGCCGTGGATGACATTGACGCCCTGGCGACGCAGCCATTCTTCGGTGGAACCGGCGCCATAGCATTTGAACTGCGGAGCCAGTTCGCAGGAGAACAGCAAGCCGGTGCCCTGCACCTTGGTGATCAGTCCGCCCAGTTCGTCCTTCAGCTTTTCCAGCCTGCGCAGGGCTTCGGCACCGCGCTCGGCGATGTTGCCGCGCACTTCCGGGGTGAGCTGGGCCAGCGTGGCGCAGGCCACGTCCAGCGCGCGCGGGTTGCTGGTCATGGTGTTGCCATAGATGCCCTTGCGGTACAGCTGCGCGGCACGTTCGTTCACTGCCAGCACCGACAGTGGGTACTGGGCGGCATTCAGCGCCTTTGAATAGGTTTCCATGTCCGGCGCATCCAGGCCTTCGAAGCCGGGGTAATCCACCACCGATAGCACGCCGTGGGCGCGCAGGCCGGCCTGGATGGAATCGATCAGCAGCAGGCTGCCGTGGGTGCGGGTCAGTTCGCGGGCCAGCGCATAGAACGCCGGCGGTACCGAGCGGCCCGGATCACCTTCGCCCATCACCGGCTCCAGGAACACCGCTTCGATGAACCAGTTGCTGCGCGCTGCCTCGTCGAACACCGCGCGCAGGGCGGCTTCGTCATACGGGGCGATGGCGATCACCGAGTCTTCGTCGCGGTAGCTGGCGAGGTACTGCTGGTAGGTGCGCCGGCTGGAATCGGAATACAGCGCAGGGCGATCGGTGCGGCCATGGAAGCTGCCCTTGATCACCACCCGCTTGACCGCGGCACCGGCATGCGGGGCGCCTGGATCGGTCTGCAGTTTGCTGTTCACATCGGCGATGCGCGCGGCCAGGCCGACCGCTTCCGAACCGGAATTGAGGCACATGAAACGGGTGAACGGACAACCGCCACGGCGATGGCCGATCTCCGCACGCAGCGCCTTGACGAAGCGCTGCTGGGACAGGCTCGGGGTCATGATGTTGGCCATCACCTGTGGCTGGGCCATCGCCTCCATCACCGCGTCCGGGGTGTGGCCGAAGCCGAGCATGCCGTAGCCGCCGGCGTCGTACAGCACCGCGCCCTTGAGGGTCACCACCCACGGTCCGCGTGCGGTCAAGGCGACATACGGCGTCACCGCATCGTCGGCGTAGAAGTTGATGAAGCCGTCCTGCATGGCGTCGATCTGGGCCTGTTCGTCCAGCGCAAGCACCTCGCCCAGCTCACCTCGCACACGGGAGAATTCGGCTGCGGCGGCATCCACGGCGGCCACCAGCGCGGGGTGGGACGCTGCAAGGCGCTCCAGCGTGGCGTCATCCAGGCCGGTGGTCAGGCGGGTGCCGGGCTGGGTACGAAGGGGGGCGAGGCGTTCGATGAAGCTCATTGCAGATCTCCTGAAACGATAGGTCGCACGGCCCCGTAAAAGCACAACGCGCGGCAAGCGCGCGCGTCGGGTCATGGCTCGTGCATTCGGACTTCCGTTTCGATGCTAGCACGCGGTTTTTTGCGCGATAACCCCGCGCGTTCGCTGCTGCATGGCAGCATTTTCGCGGGTGTTTGCCGCCAACTACGTTGTCCATCGGTGGCCGGTCGTACAATGCGCGCCATTGCCGACCTGTTGCTGCGTGTTCCCTTGAAGAAGTCCGATTTCCATTACGACCTTCCCGCTGGACTGATTGCCCAGTCGCCGCTGCCGGAGCGCTCGGCCAGCCGCCTGCTGCTGGTGCCGCCGGCGCCAGGCACGCTGCAGGATGCGCATGTGCGCGACCTGTCCGCGCTGCTGCGCGAAGGTGATCTGCTGGTGTTCAACGATACCCGGGTGATCCCGGCGCGGCTGTTCGGCCAGAAGGCGAGCGGCGGCCGGGTGGAGATCCTGATCGAACGTCTGCTCGGCGCGCAGCAGGCGAGGGCGCAGGTGGGGGCCAGCAAGACCCCCAAGCCGGGCAGCCGCATTGCCCTGGATGCCGGTGGCGAGGTGGAAGTGCTGGGTCGCGATGGCGAGTTCTACGTGCTGCAGTTCCATGTGCCCGAACCGCTGGAGCAGTGGCTGCTGCATGCCGGCCGGCTGCCGTTGCCGCCGTACATCCAGCGTGAGCCGGGCCTGGACGACCGCGAGCGCTACCAGACGGTGTTTGCCCGCGAGATCGGTGCGGTGGCCGCGCCGACGGCCGGCCTGCACTTCGATGAAGCGCTGCTGGCGGCGTTGCAGGCCAGGGGCGTGGGCTTCGGCCACGTCACCCTGCACGTCGGCGCGGGTACCTTCCAGCCGGTCCGCGCGGACGACCTGAAAGACCATGTGATGCACCGCGAATGGCTGAATGTCGGCGCGGAACTGGTGCAGCAGGTGCGGCGCACGCGTGAGGCTGGTGGCCGGGTGATCGGGGTGGGGACTACGGTGGTGCGGGCGCTGGAAAGCGCGATGCGCGATGGCGAGTTGCTGCCGTTTGCCGGGGAAACCCAGATCTTCATCACCCCGGGCTACCGGATCCGCAGCGTGGACGCGATGGTGACCAATTTCCATCTCCCGGAGAGCACGCTGTTGATGATGATTTCCGCGTTTGCCGGGAAGGAGCGGGTGTTCGAGGCTTACCGGCATGCGATCGAGCAGCGCTACCGCTTCTTCAGCTACGGCGATGCGATGTTGTTGTTCCCGCAGGGGTGATCGGTTTTCTGTTGGTCTGCGTGACTCCGTGTCCCCGTGTGCGAGCCGGGAACAGGCCCCACGGGACACGCCGTGAATCCATCCATGGAGTCTCGTTTCCGCCCGTCCGGGGCTCCAACGGTCCCGTGGGGCCTGTTCCCGGCTCGCCGGACAGGTTCATGCGTGCGGCAGGCGAAGAGCGCCCGTGCGGTGGGTGGGAGTGAAAAGCAGCCGGCCTGTGGCCAGCCACCGCGGCGGGCGCGGAATCCGGAAGGCGCGGGTGGGGCAGGTTGCACGGGACCCTGTGAGGCAGGAGCCGAACTGGAGCCCCCATGGACGGGTTCACGGCGTGTCCGGTGCAGCCTGCCCCGCCCGCGCCAGCTGGGAGCAAGCAGGCGCTGCCTTTCGCGGTAAACCGAAAAGTACGAGACAATACAAAACTATCTGTCCCGAACAACCGCACCATGTCCCGACTGCAGTTCCAGCTCCAGACCACTGATGGCCGTGCCCGCCGTGGCCGCCTGACCTTCCCGCGCGGAACCGTGGAAACCCCCGCGTTCATGCCGGTCGGCACCTATGGCTCGGTCAAGGGCATCTTTCCCGACCAGGTGCGTGCCCTGGGCGCGGAAATCATCCTCGGCAATACCTTCCACCTGTACCTGCGCCCGGGCCTGGACGTCATCGCCGACCACGGCGGCCTGCACGGCTTCGCGCGCTGGGATGGCCCGATCCTGACCGACTCCGGCGGCTTCCAGGTGTTCTCGCTGGCGCATCGCCGCAAGATCACCGAACAGGGCGTGACCTTCGCTTCGCCCACCGACGGCGCCCGGGTTTTCCTCGGTCCCGAGGAAAGCATGAAGATCCAGAAGGTGCTGGATTCGGACGTGGTGATGATCTTCGACGAGTGCACGCCGTACCCCGCCACCGAAGACGTCGCCCGGCGTTCCATGGAACTCAGCCTGCGCTGGGCCCAGCGTTCGCGCGACGCCCACGATGGCCTGGGCAATGATGCCGCGCTGTTCGGCATCGTCCAGGGCGGGGTGCACACCGACCTGCGCAGCCGCTCGGCCGAGGCCCTGCAGCAGATCGGGTTCGACGGCTACGCCATCGGCGGGCTGGCCGTGGGCGAACCCGAGCATGAACGCAACGCCATGCTGGACCACCTGCATCCGGCGCTGCCGTCGGACCATCCGCGCTACCTGATGGGCGTGGGCCGGCCGGAAGACCTGGTGGAAGGCGTGGCCCGCGGCGTGGACATGTTCGACTGCGTGATGCCGACCCGCAACGCGCGCAACGGCCACTATTTCACCTCCTTCGGCACGGTGCGCATCCGCAACGCGCGCTATGAGCGCGACATGGACCCGATCGAACCGGGCTGCGGCTGCTTCGCCTGCAGCGGGGGCTATACCCGCTCCTACCTGCGCCACCTGGACCGCTGCAATGAAATGCTGGCGCCGATGCTGGGCACGATCCACAACCTGTTCTATTACGAGAAACTGATGGCCGACATGCGCGCGGCCATCGGCGCGGGAACCTTCGAGGCGTTCCGCGGGTCTTTCTACGCAGCCCGGGGGGCTGCCGTCCCGCCGCTTTGAGCGGCCGCCCCCTGCCGAAGGGCCCAAGGACGAATCCCTGGGCCCGTGGCATACTTCACGGCTGACACCGATCTGCGGTCGCGCCCGGCCACTCGTGGCACCGGAGCGCCGCCCAACCAAAGGACTCCACGATGAACCTGCTTGCTTTCCTGATTCCCGCCGCCCACGCCCAGGCTGCCGGCGGCCAACCGCAGGGCTTCACCATGACCACCCTGCTGTTCCCGGTCATCCTGATCGCCATCATGTACTTCCTGATGATCCGCCCGCAGATGAAGCGGCAGAAGGAGCACAAGGCCATGCTGGAGAAGATCAAGCGCGGCGACGAAGTGCTGACCAACGGTGGCATCGCCGGCGTGGTCACCGACATCGGTGACAACTTCGTCACCCTGGAAGTGGCCGACAACGTGCGCATCCGCGTGCAGAAGGGCGCTGTCGGCAACGTGCTGCCGGCCGGCACCCTGAAGTCGGCCGTCTGATCCATTCCCTTTTCTGAAGCACAACCGCGGCGCCGGGGATGGCGCCGCGCGGGAACCTCGCAATGCTCGAATTTCCACGCTGGAAGTACGTCGTCATCCTGATCGTCCTTGCGATCAGCACGCTGTATGCGCTGCCCAACATCTACCAGAAGGATCCGGCCATCCAGATCACCGCCAACCGCGGCGGCCTGGTGGATTCAGCGCTGCGTGACCGCGTGCTGGCCGATCTGAAGCAGACCGGCGTCACGCCCATGGCGGCCGAAGTGGAAGGTGACAGCCTGATCGTCCGCCTGCCGGACCTGCAGGCGCAGACCGCCGCCAACGACGTGCTCAAGCAGAGCGTCGGCGAGGACTACGTGGTGGCGCTGAACCTGGCCTCCACCGTGCCGGACTGGCTGTCCAACCTGGGCGCGCGGCCGATGACGCTGGGCCTGGATCTGCAGGGCGGCGTGCATTTCGTGCTGCAGGTCGACCAGAAGGCCGCGCTGGACAAGCGCCTGGACAGCTACACCGAAGACGTGCGTACCACCCTGCGTGACGCGCGCATTCCGTACCAGTCGGTCGAACGCCGCGCGGACAACAGCATCGTCGCCAACCTGAGCCCCAGCGCGGGCGAGGGCGCTGGCCTGCGTGCCCGTGATGCGCTGTTCAAGTCGCAGCCGACGCTGGGCTTCGAAGTCACCGGCAACCGGGTGACCGTCAGCCTGCCGGATGCCGAGCTGGCCGCCATCGCCAACGGGGCCATCGAGCAGAACGTCAACACGCTGCGCAACCGCGTCAACCAGCTCGGCGTGGCCGAACCGATCATCCAGCGCCAGGGTGCCGACCGCGTGGTCGTGCAGCTGCCCGGCGTGCAGGACACCGCCGAAGCCAAGCGCATGATCGGCGCCACCGCCACCCTGGAATACCGCGCGGTGATCGAAGGCAATGCGCAGGACGCCGTCGCCACCGGTCGCATTCCGCCCGAAGCCAAGGTCTACCAGCTGCGCGACAACCGCGGCCCGGTGCTGCTGGCCAAGCGCGTGATCGTCACCGGTGACCAGATGGTCGCCGCCCAGGCCACCACCGACCAGAACGGTTCGGCGGCGGTCAGCGTGACGCTGAACAATGTCGGCGGACAGCGCATGTTCGACTTCACCAGCGCCAACGTGAACAAGCCGATGGCGGTGGTGTACACCGAGCGCATCCCCAGCGTTGAAACCGTGGATGGCAAGGAAGTGCGCAGCTTCCGGGTCAAGGAGGAGGTCATTTCGGTGGCCAACATCAACGGCGTGTTCGGCAAGAATTTCCAGACCACCGGTCTGGAGAAGCGAGAGTCCGAAGACCTGGCCAAGCTGCTGAAGTCCGGCTCGCTGGCCGCGCCGATGGACTTCGTGGAAGAGAAGATCGTCGGCCCCAGCCTGGGTGCGGAGAACGTGCAGCGCGGTGTTACCGCGGTGGGCTTCGCCTTCCTGTTCACGCTGGTGTTCTTCAGCGTGTACTACCGCATGTTCGGCGTCATCACCTCGGTGGCGATGCTGTTCAACCTGCTGATCGTGGTCGCGGTGATGTCCTTGTTCGGTGCCACCATGACCCTGCCGGGCTTTGCCGGCCTGGCGTTGTCGATCGGCCTGTCGGTGGATGCGAACGTGCTGATCAACGAGCGTATCCGCGAAGAGCTGCGTGCGGGCATGCCCGCCAAGGCGGCCATCGTGGCCGGTTACGAGAAGGCCTCCGGGACCATCCTCGACGCCAACCTGACCGGCATGCTGGCGGGTGTGGCGCTGTACGCCTTCGGTACCGGTCCGTTGAAGGGTTTCGCGGTGACCATGATCGTCGGCATCCTCGCCTCGATGTTCACCGCCATTACCGTTTCCCGCGCCCTTGCGGTGCTGTTGTACGGCAGCCGCAAGAAGCTCAAGACCCTGGCCATCTGACGGGAAAAGGATCGATACCATGAAATTGTTTCCGCTCCACCTGATCCCGAACGACACCAAGTTCGATTTCATGCGCACCCGGTGGATCGCCATCGGCATCGCCGCGCTGGTGTTCATCGCCGCGCTGGGCAGCATCATCGGCAAGGGCTTCAACTACGCGCTGGATTTCACCGGCGGCACCGTGGTGGAAGTGCGATTCGATCGTCCGGCTGACGTTGACGCCGTGCGCGGGCACCTGGAAAACGCCGGGTATGACGGCGCCCAGGTGCAGAGCTTCGGCAGCGGCAGCGACCTGCTGATCCGCCTGCAGCCGCAGGCCCAGGCCGAAGGCGAGAGCGCCGGCGATGCCAACAACCGCACGGCCGAAGCGGTGCGTTCGGCCGTGTCGCTGGAAGGCAATCCCGCGACCGTGCTGTCTTCGGAGTTCGTCGGTCCGCAGGTCGGCAAGGAGCTGGCACTGAACGGCCTGTACGCCGCGCTGTTCGTGCTGGTCGGCTTCCTGATCTACATCGGTTTCCGCTTCGAATGGAAGTTCGCGGTGGTGGCCATCATCACCACCCTGTTCGACGTGCTGGTGGTCGCCGGCTACTTCTCCTTCAGCGGCCGCGAGTTCGATCTGACCGTGCTGGCCGGCCTGCTGTCGGTGATGGGTTTCTCCATCAACGACACCATCGTGGTGTTCGACCGTGTCCGCGAGAACTTCCGCAGCCTGCGCGTGGAGCCGCTGGAAGTGATGAACCGCTCGATCAACCAGACCCTGTCGCGCACCATCATCACCTCGCTGGTGTTCTTCCTGTCGGTGCTGGCGCTGTATCTCTACGGCGGCGGTTCGCTGGAAGGGTTGGCCCTGAGCCAGATGATCGGCGCGGTGATCGGCACGCTGTCCTCGATCTTCATCGCCTGCCCGCTGCTGACAATGGGCGTGCTGGCGGTGACCAAGCAGGACCTGCTGCCCAAGGCCAAGGACGAAGAAGCCCTGGCCCGCCGCCCATAAGAAGGCAGCCGGCAAACAGGAAAAAGCCGCACGAAAGTGCGGCTTTTTTTTGCTTTTTTTCCTCCCCGCACGCGCCACGGGGCACGAGGGATCTGTCAGGAGAGGGAGCTGCCGGGGCGGGGCGGGACGCTGAGCCGCATGGATGCGGCGACGCAGCCTACAAGGACGTACTTGCGGCGTGTCCCACCCCGGCCCGGCAGCTCCCTCGGAACCCTGCGCTGCATACGCCCCCGTCGGTTGTGCATAATCCCCCCGCACACTACGATTCCAGCGTTTCGTGCACGCGCGCCAGCGCGCCGCACCTGTCCCACACCGAGGTATCCATGGTCATCAAACCGCGCGTCCGCGGCTTCATCTGCGTCACCACCCATCCCACCGGCTGCGATGCGGCGGTCAAGCAGCAGATCGACTACATCAGCGCCCGACCCAAGATCGTCAACGGTCCCAAGCGCGTGCTGGTGATCGGCGCCTCCACCGGCTACGGCCTCGCTGCGCGCATCACCGCCGCTTTCGGCAGCGACGCCGCCACGCTGGGCGTGTTCTTCGAAAAGCCCGGCAGCGAAACCAAGCCCGGCAGCGCCGGCTGGTACAACTCGGCCGCGTTCCACAAGTACGCCGGCCAGGCCGGACTGTATGCGAAGAGCGTGAACGGCGATGCGTTCTCCGATGAAGTGAAGGACCAGGTCATCGCGCTGATCAAGGCCGATCTTGGACAGGTCGACCAGGTGGTCTACAGCCTGGCCTCGCCGCGCCGCAAGCACCCCAAGACCGGCGAAGTGATCACCTCCACGCTCAAGCCGATCGGCGCGCCGATCACCCTGCGCGGCCTGGACACCGACAAGGTCAAGCTGACCGAAACCCACCTGGAACCGGCCACCGAGGAAGAAATCGCCGGCACCGTGGCGGTGATGGGCGGCGAAGACTGGCAGATGTGGATCGACGCGCTGGCGGCGGCCGGCGTGCTGGCCGAAGGCTGCACCACCACCGCCTTCACCTACGTCGGTGAAGAGATCACCCAGGCGATCTACTGGAACGGCAGCATCGGCGCGGCCAAGAAGGACCTGGACCAGAAGGTGCTGGGCCTGCGCGAGAAGCTGGCCGCGATCGGCGGCGATGCCCGCGTATCGGTGCTGAAGGCGGTGGTTACCCAGGCCAGTTCGGCGATCCCGACCATGCCGCTGTACCTGTCGCTGCTGTTCAAGGTGATGAAGGAAAAGGGCACCCATGAAGGCTGCATCGAGCAGCTCGACGTGCTCTACGACATCCTCTACGGCGGCAAGGCCGACGGCACCGCGGTGGAGCGCCTGCGCCACGACCTGACCGATGCCGAGGGCCGCCACGTCGAGCTGATCGACGACGCCGGCCGCCTGCGCGCGGACTACAAGGAAATGGCGCCGGGCGTGCAGGCCGAAGTGCTGGAATTGTGGCCGCAGGTGACCGATGAGAACCTGTACGAGATCAGCGACCTGGAAGGCTACAAGGCCGATTTCCTGCGCCTGTTCGGCTTCGGCGTGGAGGGCGTGGACTATGACGCCGACGTGGATCCGGACGTGAAGATCGACAACCTGGTCGACATGACCTGAGTCGGGCGGGGGACGACCGTGGGTCGTCGCCTGCAACGGTGTGACGACCAACGGTCGTCACCCACCCTAGGCCTACGGTCGTCACCGACCGTAGGCTGGAAGCCGGGTGCCTCAGCCGAAGTCGAAGTCCATCCGCGGCGTCGCCTCGCCGACGAACTCACCCTGCACGTAATCCACTCCTGCGCTGAACAGCAGGGTCATCGAATTGGCATCGGTGACGAACTCGGCGACGGTGGCGATGTTGGCTGCCTGTGCGCGTTCGGTGATTTCCTTGATCTTGTCGAAGTTCTCGCGCGTGCTGGCCACGTCGCGGGTGAAGCCACGATCCAGCTTCAGGAACTGCGGCTGGAAATGCGCGAGCAGCTGGAACGAATCCAGTCCCGAACCGAACTGCTCCAGCCCGATCCGGCAGCCCAGCGGGGCCACCGCCTGCAGGAACTGCTGGGCGTTGCGCAGGTGGGTGAAGACCTTGGATTCCGGGGCATGCAGCCACAGCCGGTCGCCGGGAACGCCATGCGCCTGCAGTTCCTGCTGCAGCGTGCTGATCAGCAGCGGATCGGCGAACGATTCCGGGGTGATCTTGACCAGCATGTGGGTGGCGTGGCCGGCGCGCTGGCGCTCGCCGAGGATGGCGATCGCTCGGCGCACCACCCAGCGGTTGATGTCGGCCAGCAGGCCGTGTTCCTCGGCGATCGCGAGGAAGGCGACCGGGCTCATCAGTTCGCCGTTGTTGTCCAGCCGCAGGTACGCTTCGTACAGTTCGCGCGATTCGCCCTGCAGGTTCAGCACCGGCTGGTAATGCAGCTGGAATCCATCGCCTTCCACGGCTTCGCGGATGCGCGCGACCCAGCGTGCGATCCGCTCTTCCTCCACCCGGTCGGTGGCGGCCGGATCGAAGATGCGCACGCTGTTGCCCAGCTCGGCCGCGGCCTGCAGGCACGTGGTGGCGCGCGCCAGCACCTGGCCGATGCTGGCGATCTTCTCGCCGACCTGCACGCCGCCGATGCTGACGGTGACGGTGGCCGAGCGCTCACCGATGCTGAACACATGCGCGGCGTAGGCGCTGCGGATGCGTTCGGCCAAGGCCGCGGTATCAGCGAAGGCACCGTCGAGCAGCACCGCGAAGCTGTGCTCGCCGAAGCGGGCCAGCTGCGCCTGGCTGCCGACCGTATCGTTGAGCAACGCGGCCATGGAGGCGATCAGCGCATCGGCTGAATCCAGCCCGATGTCCGGCAGCAGGCGGGCGTAATGGTCCGGCTCGACCAGCAGCAGGCCGGAACGGCCTTCGCCGCGGCTGGCCTGGGCCACTGCATTTTCGACCTGCACCATGAAGGTGGGACGGTTGAGCAGGCCGGTGACCTGGTCGCGCTGGCGCAGCTCCTCCACTTCGCGGGCCAGCTCCGGGTCCAGTTCCAGCCGGCGGCGGAACACCACCTGCAGGCACGATTCGCCTTCGTAGCTCGCACTGGTGAACTCCATCGTCGCCGCGAACGCATTGCCATCCTGGTGGCGGGCGTCGATCTGGTACTGCGGCGGCGGCGCCTCGCCCTTGCTCAGGCCCTTGAGCAGCTGCTTGAAGCCTTCCACGTGCTGGGCGGCCACCATGTCCAGCAGCGAAATGCCTTCCACGTCGTCGAAGCTTTCGAACCCGAACATCTCCAGGTAGGCATCGTTGGCGCGGATGTGCATGCCCTCGTGGATATAGGCGATGGGGTCGCGCGAGGAGGCGATGAGCGCATCGCAGCGGCGTTCGGTCTCGCGCATCTGCGCCTCGATCCGGCGCAGGCCGCGACGGGCCTGCAGGTCGATCCACTGGTCGCGCACCACCGCCAGCAGGTGTTCCGGCCGCGGCCGCAGTGCGAGTGCGCGCAGGCCGTGCGCGCTGGCTTCGACCAGCGCGTCCTCTTCGATGTGGTCCACCAGCAGGATCAGCGGCACGTCCTTGCCGCTGGCCGCGATCTGCTGCGAGACCTGGGCCAGGCTGATCGACTGCTGCGGCGCGGCCAGCACCAGGTCGATCGGCTGCGTAGCCAGCACCTGCCCCAGTTCGCCCACGTCCTGCGGCCGCGAAGGCCGCACCGCGATGCCACTGTTGCGCAGCGCGCTGACGATCGCTTCAGCGTTCTCGCCGCTGTCATCCACGATCACCAGGCGCAGCGTGATGTCATTCGAGTTCTGCATTCAAAGGCTCCCCAAGCTGCCCATTAGATACACGAAGCGCGCCCGCAGGTCCATGCGCAGGCCCCTACGCCACGCTGCCGGCGGCATGGCCGCTGGCCCATGCCCATTGGAAGTTGTAGCCGCCCAGCCAACCGCTGACGTCGAGTACCTCGCCGATGAAATACAGGCCGGCCACCTTGCGCGATTCGAAGCTGGAGGAGGACACCTGCGCGGTGTCCACCCCGCCCAGGGTGACTTCGGCGGTGCGGTAGCCCTCGGTGCCACTGGCCACCAGCGGGAAGCCGGCGAGCAGGGCGGCGGCCTGGCGCAGCTGCGGCTCATCGATCTGCTTGACCGGGCGGTCGGGCAGCCAGTGCTCGCACAGGCGCTGCGCCAGGCGCTTGGGCAGCACCTCGGCCAGCACGGTGCGCAGGGCCGCGTCCGGGCGCTCGCGTTTCATCGCGCGCAGCCACTGTTCGGCATCCTGGCCCGGCAGCAGGTCCAGTTCCAGCGCATCACCGGGTTGCCAGAAAGACGAAATCTGCAGGATCGCCGGGCCGCTGATGCCGCGGTGGGTGATCAGCAGCGAGTTGCGGAAGGCCATGCCGTTGCTGCGCGCTTCCACCGGCAGCGCCACCCCGGACAGGTCCGCCAGGCGTTGCTGGTGGGTGCCGCTGAGGGTCAGCGGCACCAGGCCGGCGCGGGTAGGCAGCACATCGTGGCCAAACTGCCTGGCGATTTCATAGCCGAAGCCGGTAGCGCCCAGGCTGGGGATGGACAGCCCGCCGGTGGCCACCACCAGCGAGGCGGCGAAGAACGCCCCGTGCGTGGTCTGCACATGGAAGCCGTCGCTGCCGCGTTCGATCCGCTGCACCGCGCAGTCGGTGCGGACCTGCACGCCGGCCTCCACGCATTCGTCCACCAGCATCTTGACGATCTGCTTGGACGACACATCGCAGAACAGCTGGCCGAGTTCCTTCTCGTGGTAGGCGATGCGGTGCCGTTCGACCATTTCGATGAAGTCCGCCGGCGTGTAGCGGGCCAGCGCGGATTTGCAGAAATGCGGGTTGGCCGACACGAAGTTGGCCGGGGTGGTACCGGTATTGGTGAAGTTGCAGCGGCCGCCGCCGGACATCAGGATCTTCTTGCCGACCTTGTTGGCATGGTCGATCACCTGCACCACGCGGCCGCGCTGGCCGGCGGTGAGCGCACACATCAGCCCGGCCGCGCCCGCGCCGATCACCAGCACATCGCACCGCGTTGCCGCCACGCCGCTCACTCCTTGGCGCGCTTGCGCCAGACCGGGATGACATCCAGCTGCATCTGGTCGTTGATCAGCTGTACTTCGGTATCCTGGATCAGCACGCTCCAGCGCATGGCACGCTGGATCTGCTGGCTCCACTGCTCCACGAAGGCGCCGGGCAGGTCGAGCACGGACAGGTTGCCGAAGCGCTCCAGCGCCTTGCCCTGCTTCTGCCACCACACGTCCGAGGCATGCCCGGCATAGGTCACCACCTGCACCTGGCGGCTGCGGTTGCAGGCTTTGCGCACGCGCGATTCATCCGGGTGGCCCAGGTCGATCCAGCGCAGGATGTCACCGGTGTAGTCCTGTTCCCAAAGATCCGGCTCGTCGTCGGTGCTCAGCCCGCGGCCGAACTCCAGCCGGTCCTCGGCATTGAGCGCGAAAGCCAGCAGACGCACCATCAAGCGCTCATCGGTCTCCGACGGGTGCTGGGCGAGGGTGAGGTTGTGGGTCGCGTAGTAGCCGCGATCCATGTCGCTGATCTGCAACTCGGCCTTGCGGATGGTGGCGGTGAGGGCCATGAGGCTTCCGTGGACAAAGAGCACCATGATAATGGGTGCGCCATGACCCCGTCCGATCCGATCCTTCCCGTCGTTGCCGCCAGTCGTCTCCAACTGCCCCCGGGCAACTGGAAGAGCCTGCTGGACGGGCTGTGCGCCCGCTTTCCGCGGATCAGTCGCGCCCAGTGGCAGGATCGTTTCGCGCGCGGGCGGGTGCGGGATGCGCAGGGCAGGGCACTGCTCCCGGGCCAACCGTGGCAGGTGGGGCTGGAAATCCGCTACTTCCGTGAAGTCGAAGATGAACCGGTCATCCCCTTCGCCGAGCGCATCGTGCACCACGACGCCCACCTGCTGGTGGCGGACAAGCCGCATTTCCTGCCGGTGGTGCCGGCCGGCGGCCACGTCCAGCACACTTTGTTGGCGCGGTTGATAGCCGCCACCGGCAATACGGACCTGGTGCCGTTGCACCGGCTGGACCGCCTGACCGCCGGGCTGGTGCTGTTCTCTACCCGTCCTGAAAGCCGGGATGCCTACCAGCGGCTGTTCCGGGAGCGGCGGATCGCCAAGGTCTACGAGGCGCTGGCCCCAGCGCTGCCCGGGCGGTGCTTCCCGCTGCAGCGCCGCAGCCGGCTGCAGAAGGGCGAGCCGTTCCATTGCATGCGCGAAGAGGAGGGCGAGTCCAACAGCGAGACCCTCATCGATGTTCTTGACCGCACGGGGCCGGCCTGGCGCTACCGGCTGCAGCCGGTGACCGGGCGCAAGCACCAGCTGCGCGTGCACATGGCGGCCCTGGGGGCGCCGATTCTTGGCGATGACCTGTATCCGACCTACGCGCCCCAGCCGCCGGGTGACCATGCCCACCCCCTGCAACTGCTGGCCTGCGGTCTGTCATTCAGCGATCCCATCGACGGGGAACCGCGCCGCTTCTCCAGCAGCTTTACGCTGCGTGGACCGGGTAGGGAGAAGGCGGAAAGCTGAATTGGGAGCTTCGCCGGACCCCGATCCGGCTTCGCGCCTTGGCACAGCTGCGCCGGGGTGGTAGACCATGAACGCACTGCCTATCGCTTTTTGGAGCAAACACGCGTATCGTCCGTCTCACTGTGTTTGCTAGGGTCACCGTAAATCGTGGCCTGGTGCAGTTGATCTCACGATCTGCTCCATCGATCCGCTTTGCCAACGCCTGCAACTCAGTCTCGGCCCCGATATCCGGTGGCTGCGATTTATTTCACATTGTTTCAGGAGTTTCAAAGATGTCTGATCGTCAGAGCGGTACCGTCAAGTGGTTCAACGATGCCAAGGGCTTCGGCTTCATCACCCCGGAAAGCGGCCCGGACCTGTTCGTGCACTTCCGTGCCATCCAGGGCAACGGCTTCAAGTCGCTGCAGGAAGGCCAGAAGGTGACCTTCGTCGCCGTGCAGGGCCAGAAGGGCATGCAGGCTGACCAGGTGCAGGCGGTCTGATCCGCTTGCTGCCGTAAGGTAGCCAAAGACGCCGGAAGCGAAAGCTTCCGGCGTTTTTTTTTGCCCGCGTTGCGGCGATGGGCGCCCCTGCTGGTCGTGGTGGGTGACGACCGTTGGTCGTGGTGGGTGACGACCGTTGGTCGTCACGCTTTCCCCAATCCCCCCTCTCTACCCTGTACCCATCTGACTACACGGATCCGCCCGCATGCTCACCGTCCACCACCTCGACAACTCCCGCTCGCTGCGCGTGCTGTGGATGCTGGAAGAACTCGGGCTGGCCTACGAACTGAAGCAGTACGCGCGTGATCCGAAGACCATGCTGGCGCCGCCGGAACTGCGCCAGGTGCACGGGCTGGGCAAGGCGCCGGTGCTGCAGGACGGCACGCGGGTGCTGGCCGAATCCGGTGCCATCCTGGATTACCTGGCCGACAGCTACGACAGTGAGCGCGTGTTGTCGCCTGCACCGCTGCCGGCCGGTTCGGACGAGCGCATGGCCTACCGTTACTGGCTGCATTACGCCGAAGGCTCGGCGATGCCGCCAATGCTGCTGACCCTGGTGATGTCGAGGATCCGCAACGCGCCGATGCCGTTCTTCGCAAAACCCATCGCGCGCGCCATCGCCGACAAGGCCGAGAAAGGCTTTGTCGGGCCGCAGCGCCGCCTGCACCTGGACTGGATGGAACAGCGCCTGGTGGAAACCCCGTGGTTTGCCGGCAAGCGCTTCACCGCCGCCGATATCCAGATGAGCTTCCCGATCCAGGCCGCCGCCAGCCGCGGCGATGGGTTGGCCGACAAGCCGGCGCTGCGCGGCTTCCTGCAGCGCATCGAACAGCGCCCGGGCTACCAGCGCGCGGTGGCCCGCGGTGGCAGCCTGGAGGCACTCAGCGGGCGCTGAGTGCGTCTTGCCGCTGCGTCCGGCCGCCCCCATGTCGGGGGCATGGATACTGCTGACACCCTTCGTTTCGACAACCGCCTGATCCAGCGCCTGCCCGGCGATCCGGAATCGTCCAACCAACGCCGTGAAGTGCGCGGTGCGGCCTGGTCGGCGGTCATGCCGACCCCGGTTGCGGCACCGTCCACCCTGGCGGTGTGGCCCGAAGTGGCCGACCTGCTGGGGCTGCCGGCCGGCTTCGTCGAAAGCGCGGACTTCGCCGAGGTTTTCGCCGGAAACGCGCTGCTCGAAGGCATGCAGCCGTGGGCCGCCAACTACGGCGGTCATCAGTTCGGCCGCTGGGCCGGACAGTTGGGGGACGGACGGGCAATCTCGCTGGGCGAACTGGTCGCTGCCGACGGGCGCCACTGGGAGCTGCAGCTGAAGGGCGCGGGGCCGACGCCGTATTCGCGTGGCGCCGATGGGCGCGCGGTGCTGCGCTCGTCGATCCGCGAATTCCTGTGCAGCGAGGCGATGCACCACCTGGGCGTGCCGACCACGCGCGCGCTGTCGCTGGTCGGCAGCGGCGAGGGCGTGCTGCGCGACATGTTCTACGACGGTCATCCCGAGATCGAACCGGGCGCCATCGTGTGCCGCGTGGCGCCGTCGTTCCTGCGCTTCGGCAGCTTCGAGCTGCCCGCATCGCGCGGCGAGCAGGCGCTGCTGCAGCAGATGGCGGAAACCTGCATCGCGCGCGATTTCCCCGAACTGCAGGGCAGCGGCGAATCGCTGCTGGGCGACTGGTTCGCCCAGATCGCCGTGCGCAGTGCGGAAATGGTGGCGCACTGGATGCGCGTGGGCTTCGTCCACGGCGTGATGAACACCGACAACATGTCCGTGCTCGGTCTCACCATCGACTACGGCCCGTACGGTTGGGTGGAAGACTACGATCCGGACTGGACGCCCAACACCACCGATGCGCAGGGACGCCGTTACCGTTTCGGTACCCAGCCGCAGGTGGTGTTCTGGAACCTCACCCGGCTGGCGCAGGCGCTGGCACCGCTGTTTGCCGACGTGCAGCCGCTGCAGGCCGGGCTGGATGCCTTCCAGGCCACGCTGGCCGCCTGCACGCGGCGCGACGTGGCGGCAAAGCTGGGCCTCTCCGCAGCCGATGAGGCCGACCTGCAGCTGCACCAGCGCTGGCAGCAGCTGATGCAGGACGGGGCGATGGACATGACCCTGGCCTACCGCGCGCTGATCCGGCTGGACGTGGCTGCGCCGGATGCGGCGGTGCTCGATGGCGTGTTCTACGACCCCGCACGCCAGGCGGCCGTGCGCGAGCCGCTGCTGCAATGGCTGCACGACTACGCCGCGCGCCTGCATGCCGATCCGCTCGAGGCATCCGAACGCATCGCGCGGATGACCCGCGCCAACCCGCTGTACGTGCTGCGCAACTGGCTGGCCCAGGAGGCGATCGAGCGCGCCAGCCAGGGCGACATGGGGGGCGTGCAGGCGCTGCAGGAGGTGTTGCGTGATCCGTATACCGAACGTGCCGGGCTGGAGCATTACGCCGGCAAACGTCCGGCGTGGGCCGATCACAAGGCAGGTTGTTCGATGCTGTCCTGCAGTTCCTGAGCGGCCGGCCATCGGGTCCACCGACAGCAGCCCGCCGACCGGCCTGTTACCCTATGCCGCCCTACAACGCTGGCCTTGCAATGACCGACGCACACGTCGAACCGCAGTGGGCATCGCGCCTGCGCGACATCGCTGATTTCCCCAAGCCGGGCATCCTGTTCAAGGACATCATGCCGCTGCTCGCCGATGGCGATGATTTCCGTGCGGCGATCCAGGCCATGAGCGCGCGCTGGCGAGACCTGCGGCTGGATGCCGTGGTCGGCATCGAGTCGCGTGGCTTCATCCTGGGCGCGGCGATGGCGCTGGAGCTCGGTGTGGGCTTCGTACCGGTGCGCAAGCCGGGCAAGCTGCCGGGCAAGGTGCTCCGCGAGGAATACACGCTGGAATACCGCAGCGACTGCATCGAAGTGCATGCCGACGCCCTGCCGGCCGGTGCCCGCGTGGCGATCATCGATGACGTGCTGGCGACCGGCGGCACGCTGGTGGCGGCGCTGTCGCTGGTGCGCCGACTGGGCGTGGACGTGGTCGGCGCCGGCGTGCTGGTGGAGCTGGACGGACTGGGCGGCCGTGGTCGCTGGGAAGCCGGGCTGCCGCTGCACACTGAACTGGTTTATTGAGGTCCATGGCCGCCGAGCATGGCTCGGCGCTACCGTCCCGGCTCCGGTAGTGACGACCGCTGGTCGTCACCGCTGCGGGCTTACATCACGCGGGTACGGAACCTGCGGCCCTTGATCTTGCCTTCTTCCAGCTTGGCCACGGCCCGGTTGGCGTGCTCGCGGGCGATGGCCACGTACGAACGCGTGGGGTAGATCGCGATCTTGCCGATGTGCTTGCCGGCCAGGCCGGCATCGCCGGTCAGCGCACCCAGGATGTCACCGGGGCGCAGCTTGTCGGTCTTGCCGCCGTCGATGCGCAGGGTGCGCATGGCGGCCTGCGGCAGTTCGGCCGGGCGCGAGGTCGCCAGCGGCGTCTTCTGCCAGTCCAGCGGCGTGCCACGCTGCGCTTCCAGCGCCTCGGCGCGGGACTTCTCACGGCCGGCCACCAGGCTGATCGCCATGCCGCTGGCACCGGCGCGGCCGGTACGCCCGACGCGGTGCTGGTAGGTTTCGATATCGGTCGGCAGTTCGTAGTTGATCACCATCGCCAGGTCTTCCACATCCAGCCCGCGCGCGGCCACGTCGCTGGCCACCAGCACGTTGCAGCTGCGGTTGGCGAAACGCACCAGCACTTCTTCGCGGTCGCGCTGTTCCATGTCGCCGTGCAGGGCAAGCGAGGAGAAGCCGAACTGCTGCAGCGAATTGGCGACTTCGTCCACATCCTTGCGGGTGTTGCAGAACACCACCGCCGATTCCGGCGTGTACTTCAGCAGCAGGCCGGCCAGTGCCTTCTGCCGGTGCGCCGGCTCCACTTCGCAGAACAGGTGGCGGATGGAGGGGGCATCGTCGGCGCCGTCCACGGTCACTTCCACCGGATCGCGCAGCACGTCGCGGCCGATCGCGCGGATCGCATCGGGGAAGGTGGCCGAGAACAGCAGCGTCTGCCGGTCCTTGTGGGTGCGCCCGGCGATCTCGCGGATAGGCTCTTCAAAGCCCATGTCCAGCATGCGGTCGCCTTCGTCCAGCACCAGCGTGCGCACCGCGCCGAGGTTCAGCGCGCGCTTGCGCGCCAGTTCCTGCACGCGGCCGGGGGTGCCGACCACCACGTGCGGGTGGTGGGCTTCCAGCGAGGCCAGCTGCGGCGCCAGCGGCGAACCGCCGGTCAGCACCAGCAGCTTCATGTTCGGGATGCCGGTGGCCAGCTTGCGGATCTGCTTGCCGACCTGGTCGGCCAGTTCGCGGGTGGGGCACAGCACCAGCGCCTGCACCCGCTGGGTGGCCGGATCCAGCGCCTGCAGCAGGCCCAGCCCGAAGGCGGCGGTCTTGCCGCTGCCGGTGGGGGCCTGGGCGATGACATCGCGGCGGTCGAGGATGGCCGGCAGGCTGCGCGCCTGGATGGCGGTGAGGGTGGTGTAGCCGAGCGCTTCCAGGCCAGGCTGAAGGGCAGGGCTCAGCGGCAGGGTCGAGAATTCATTCATGGCGCATTGTACGGGGTTAACCCCTTACAATACCCGCATGCCCCTGATTACCTTGCAGAACGTCGACTTCAGCGTCGGCGGCCCGTTGTTGCTGGAAAAAGCCGAACTGTCGATCGAGCCGGGCGAGCGTATCGCCCTGATCGGCCGCAACGGCGCCGGCAAATCCACTTTGCTCAAGCTGCTGTCCGGCGACCACAAGCCCGATGACGGCGAAGTCCGCGTCCAGCAGGGCGTCCGCGTGACCCGGCTGGAACAGGAGGTGCCGCATGGCGCCGCCGGCAGCGTGTTCGACGTTGTCGCCGAAGGCCTGGGCGAACTGGGCCAGTGGCTGGCCGAATTCCACCACCTGAGCGTGGCCGAAGAGTTCGACGGCGATGCACTGGGCGCGGTGCAGGCCAAGATCGACGCCGCCAACGGCTGGGGCCTGGACCAGCGCGTCAGCGAAACCCTGACCAAGCTCGACCTGGATGGCGATGCCGAATTCGCGCGCCTGTCCGGCGGCATGAAGCGCCGCGTGCTGCTGGGCCGCGCGCTGGTGTCCAGCCCGGACCTGCTGCTGCTGGACGAACCGACCAACCACTTGGACATCGAAGCCATCGACTGGCTGGAAATGTTCCTGAAGAACTGGAACGGCAGCGTGGTGTTCGTCACCCATGACCGTCGCTTCCTGCGCGCGCTGGCCACCCGCATCGTGGAAATCGATCGCGGGCAGGTCACCAGCTGGCCGGGCGACTGGGCCAACTACGAGCGCCGCCGCGAAGAACGGCTGAACGCGCAGGCACAGGAAAACGCCCGTTTCGACAAGATGCTGGCGCAGGAAGAAGTGTGGATCCGGCAGGGCATCAAGGCCCGCCGGACCCGCGACGAAGGCCGCGTGCGCCGCCTGGAAGCGATGCGCAACGAGCGCTCGTCGCGCCGCGAAATCAGCGGCAACGTCAGGATGGAAGCGGCCCAGGCCGCCAATTCCGGCAAGAAGGTCATCGACATCAAGGACGTGTCGTTCTCCTTCGGCGACCGTTGCATGGTGCGCGATTTCTCCGCCACCATCCTGCGTGGCGACCGCATCGGCCTGATCGGCCCCAACGGCAGCGGCAAGACCACGCTGCTGAAGCTGCTGCTGGGCGACCTGGCCCCGGACCGCGGTGAAGTGCGCGCCGGCACCAACCTGGAAATCGCCTATTTCGACCAGTACCGCTCGGTGCTGCGCGAAGACTGGACCGCGATCGAGAACGTGGCCGAAGGCCGCGATTTCATCGAGTTCAACGGCAAGCGCAAGCATGTGCACGCCTATCTGCAGGACTTCCTGTTCACCCCGGAACGTGCGCGCGCGCCGATCACCCGGCTTTCCGGTGGCGAACGCAATCGCCTGTTGTTGGCCAAGCTGTTCGCGCAGCCGTCCAACCTGCTGGTGATGGACGAACCGACCAACGACCTGGACGTGGAAACGCTCGAGCTGCTGGAAGAGCTGCTCGGCGATTACACCGGCACGCTGCTGCTGGTCAGCCACGACCGTGATTTCCTCGACAACGTGGTGACCTCCACGCTGGTGATGGAAGGCGAGGGCGTGGTCGGTGACTACGTAGGCGGCTACAGTGACTGGCAGCGCCATGCGGCCTTCGTGGCCGCGCAGCAGGCCAATGCGCCGGTGGTGGCGAGCCGTCCGGCCGCCGCAGCCGCCCCTGCCGCTGCAGCGGTACCGGCGCCGGCCAAGCGCAAGCTCAGCTACAAGGACGCGCGCGAACTGGAACAGCTGCCGCTGAAGATCGAAACGCTGGAAAAGGACGTCGAAGGGCTGACTGCCGCGATGAACGATCCGGCGTTCTACCAGCGCAGCGCGCCGGACATGGCCGCGCACAACCAGAAACTGGCGAAGGTGCAGGCCGAGCTGGATGCCGCCTACGCGCGTTGGCAGGAACTGGACGCCTGAACCGGCGCCACGCGCGCGCGTTGCCTCGGTGGGTGACGACCGGTGGTCGTCACGGCCCTGCCGCTGCGCTCGCCGACCATGGGTCGGCGCTACCCGGGTCGCTCGGCGGTAGTGACGGCCGCTGGCCGTCACGCGTCACCGGCGGTGCTTCATTTCACCCCGTGCAGGTCGCGCAGCTGGGTCGGGCGTGATGCGAAATAGGCGGCCAGGTCGGCGATTTCCTGGTCGCTGATGCCGGTCGCCTGCGGGGTCATCAACGCGTGCTGCCGATCGCCGGAACGATACGCCTGCAGCGCATGCGCCAGGTAATCACTGTATTGCCCCCCGAGCTTGGGGTAGGTCGGGTCGATCGGCGCATTGCCGTCGGCGCCGTGGCAATCGATGCAGCTCTGCCCGGTGGCCTTGCCCTTGACCTGCGCGCGCGCCTCACCGGCGGCGGGGCGACCGGCCGGCAGTCCGGCAGACGATGAAGGAGCGGGGAGATCGCCACTGGCCTGGCCCGGCTGGTCGGGCGACTGCGTGCTGCTGTCTTCGTGCGACGGCGAGCAGGCGGCCATCAGGACGGCGACGGACAAGGCGATGGCATGACGCGTGAACTGCGCGGCTTTCGACATGTAGGCGTGCCTTACTTGACGGTGGACAGGTAAACAGCGAGATCGGCGATCTCCTGTTCGCTGAAGCTCATCGACTGCGCCTGCATGGTCGGATGACGACGCTTGCCATGGCGGTATTCGGTGAGGGCCTGCAGCAGGTACTGCTCGCTCTGCCCGCCGATCTTCGGCACGCGGTAGCTGGGGTAGGCGTTCTTGTAACCGGTGATGCCGTGACAGCCCTGGCAGGTGTATGCCAGGACCCGGCCGTTGTCGAAATTGCCGGTGAGGGCGGCCGCCGGCGCCGGGGCCTGCGGGGCCGGAAGCGGCGCTGGAACGGCAGGGGCGGACGGCGGTGAAGCAGGAGCAGGAGCGGCCACGGCGGCCCCGAAGGGCAGGAGGACGGCCAGAGCAAGACAAGCGGCGAGCGGCTGCGGGCGCATGATGTCGTTTCCGGGCTACGGGTCTGGTCGTTCCGGCGTGGGGTACGGAACGGCTCGAGTATAGCGGCTCGTTTCATGTTGCTGAAATGGGGTCGGCCCGACCGGCGGCGTGAAGTCACCGTGACCTTTGGGATATGGTGTTGCCGTGAGGTGGTGCATTACTTTGCTACCACACCTGTTCACGCATCCCCAGGGACCCGACGATGTCACGCCATGCCTTCCTGCCCGCCGGCCGCAGCGGAATCTGCGCCGCCGCGCTGCTCATCTCCACCACGCTGCTGATGTCCGGCTGCGCGGGTGGCCCCAACAACGAAGCCAAGGCTGCGGACGGCAAGGATGGCAAGTCCGAAGAAAAGAAGGTCGAGGCGGTACCGGTGGAAGTGGCGGTGGCCAGCCATCGCGGCGTGGCTGCCAGCTACACCGGCACCGCCGCACTGGAGCCGCGCGCCGAATCGCAGGTGGTGGCCAAGACCTCCGGCGTGGCGCTGGCGGTACTGGTGGAAGAAGGCCAGCCGGTGCGTGCCGGACAGCCGCTGGTACGGCTGGACCCCGACCGCGCACGGCTGGCGGTGGCGCAGAGTGAAGCGGTGATGCGCAAGCTGGAAAACAACTACCAGCGCGCCAACCGCCTGGTGGGCCAGCAGATGGTCAGCGCCGCGGACGTCGACCAGTTGCGTTACGACGTTGAAAACGCCCGCGCGCAGTACCGGCTGGCCACGCTGGAACTGTCCTACACCACGGTCACCGCACCGATCTCCGGGGTGATCGCTTCGCGTTCGATCAAGACCGGCAACTTCGTGCAGATCAACACCCCGATCTTCCGCATCGTCGACAACTCGCGGCTGGAAGCCACGCTCAACGTGCCCGAACGCGAGCTGGCCACGCTGCGCGCCGGCCAGCCGGTGACCCTGCTGGCCGACGCGCTGCCGGGCAAGAGCTTCACCGGCCAAGTGGACCGCATCTCGCCGGTCGTCGATTCCGGCAGCGGCACGTTCCGCGTGGTGAGCACCTTCGACGGCGGCGCGCAGTCGCTGCAGCCGGGCATGTTCGGTCGCATCCGCATCGATTACGACCAGCGCGCCGATGCGCTGGTGGTGCCGCGCCTGGCGCTGCTGGACGACGGTGACCCGGCCGTGTTCCGCGTGCGCGCCGGCAAGGTCGCGCGTGTACCGGTGACGCTGGGCTACGCCGAGGGCGCCTGGGTGGAGGTGCGCGAGGGCCTTGCGGCAGGCGACCAGGTGGTCACCGCCGGCAAGGTCGCGCTGCGCGATGGCACCGCGGTGCAGGTGATCGTCCCGGCCGATCCCACGCAGGTGGCCAAGGCCACGCCGGCTGCCAAGGCAGGGAGCGCCCCATGACATCGGCCGGCAACGACCACGGTCGCGACCCGCACCCGGGTCACGGCCCCGCCAGCATGGGCGGAGGCCTGGTGGAGTTCGCCACGCGCCGCCGCGTGACCATCGCCATGTGCACGGTCACCCTGATCCTGTTCGGGCTGATCGCGCTGAACAGCCTGAAGGTCAACCTGCTGCCGGACCTGAGCTATCCCACCCTGACCGTGCGCACCGAGTACACCGGCGCGGCACCGTCTGAAATCGAAACCCTGATCTCCGAGCCGGTGGAGGAGGCGGTCGGGGTGGTCAAGAACCTGCGCAAGCTGAAGTCGATCTCGCGCACCGGCCAGAGCGATGTGGTGCTGGAGTTCGCCTGGGGCACCAACATGGACCAGGCCAGCCTGGAGGTGCGCGACAAGATGGAAGCGCTGAACCTGCCGCTGGAGGCCAAGGCCCCGGTGCTGCTGCGCTTCAATCCGTCCACCGAACCGATCATGCGCCTGGTGATTTCCAGCAAGGACGCAGCGGCTACCGACGCCGAGGCGATCCGTGAACTCACCGGCCTGCGCCGCTATGCCGACGAAGACCTGAAGAAGAAGCTGGAGCCGGTCACCGGCGTGGCCGCAGTGAAGGTCGGCGGTGGCCTGGAAGATGAGATCCAGGTGGACATCGACCAGCAGAAGCTGGCGCAGCTGAACCTGCCGATCGACACCGTCATCCAGCGCCTGAAGGAGGAGAACATCAACATCTCCGGCGGCCGCCTGGAAGAAGGTTCGCAGCGTTTCCTGGTGCGTACCGTCAACCAGTTCGTCGACCTGGAAGAGATCCGCAACCTGCTGATCACCACCCAGTCGTCCAACGGCAGCGCAGCCGATTCGGCGATGGCGCAGATGTTCGCCATTGCCGCGGCAACCGGCTCGGACGCGGCGATGTCGGCCGCATCGGCGGCGCAGAGTGCATCGGGCGGAAACTCCAGCGTGGTGGCCAATGGCGTGCCGGTGCGGCTGAAGGACGTCGCCAGCGTGCGCCAGGGCTACAAGGAACGCGAGGCGATCATCCGGTTGGGCGGCAAGGAGGCGGTCGAGCTGGCGATCTACAAGGAGGGCGACGCCAACACCGTAGCCACCGCCGAGGCCCTGCGCGCGCGGCTGGAGCAGATCAAGACCACCTTCCCGTCCGATGCCGAGCTCACCACCGTCGAAGACCAGTCGCGCTTCATCGAGCACGCGATCAGCGACGTCAAGAAGGATGCGGTGATCGGCGGCCTGCTGGCCATCCTGATCATCTTCCTGTTCCTGCGCGATGGCTGGAGCACCTTCGTCATCAGCCTGTCGCTGCCGGTGTCGATCATCGCCACGTTCTTCTTCATGGGCCAGCTGGGCCTGAGCTTGAACGTGATGTCGCTGGGCGGCCTGGCACTGGCCACCGGCCTGGTGGTGGATGATTCCATCGTGGTGCTGGAAAGCATCGCCAAGGCGCGCGAACGCGGGCTGGGCGTGCTGCAGGCGGCCATCGCGGGCACGCGGGAAGTGAGCATGGCAGTGGTGGCGTCCACCCTGACCACCATCGCGGTGTTCCTGCCGCTGGTGTTCGTCGATGGCATCGCCGGCCAGTTGTTCCGCGACCAGGCACTGACCGTGGCGATCGCCATCGCGATCTCGCTGCTGGTGTCGATGACCCTGATCCCGATGCTGAGTTCGCTGAAGGGCCGTCCGCCGCTCGCGTTCCCGGAAGAACAGGCTGGCGAGCCCTGGCGTCCGCAGAACCGCTGGTTGAAGCCGGTGGCCGGTGGCCGTCGCGGCTTCGTGGCGGGCATCCGCTGGAGCTTCTTCGGCGTGGCCTGGCTGGTGGTGCGGGTGTGGCGTGGCATCGTGGCGGTAGTCGGCCCGGTGATGCGCAAGGCCAGCGACGTGGCGATGAAGCCCTACAGCGGTGCCGAACGGGGCTACCTGCGCCTGCTGCCCGGCGCACTGGCTCATCCGGGCAAGGTGCTGGGGCTGGCGGCACTGGCCTTCGTGGCGACCATGGCCCTGGTGCCGATGCTTGGCGCGGACCTGATCCCGCAACTGGCGCAGGATCGCTTCGAGATGACCGTGAAGCTGCCGGCCGGCACGCCGCTGAAGCAGACCGATGCGCTGGTGCGCGAACTGCAGCTGGCGCATGGCGACGGCAAGCAGGCGGCCGGTGAAGGCATCGCCTCGCTGTACGGTGTCAGTGGCGCGGGCACCCGGCTAGATGCCAGCCCGACCGAAAGCGGCGAGAACATCGGCAAGCTCACCGTGGTGATGGAAGGCGGTGGTGATGCACGCAGCGAAGCGGCCATCACCGAGCGCCTGCGCGGCACCATGGCCTCGCATCCGGGCGTGCAGGTGGACTTCGCACGACCGGCATTGTTCAGCTTCTCCACGCCGCTGGAAATCGAGCTGCGCGGGCAGGACATGGCCTCGCTGGAGCAGGCCGGGCAGCGGCTGGCGGCGATGCTGCGCAACAACGCGCACTACGCCGACGTCAAATCCACGGTGGAAGAAGGTTTCCCGGAAATCCAGATCCGCTTCGACCAGGAACGCGCCGGTGCGTTGGGCCTGACCACCCGCCAGATCGCCGATGTGGTGGTCAAGAAAGTGCGCGGCGACGTGGCCACCCGCTACAGCTTCCGTGATCGCAAGATCGACGTGCTGGTGCGTGCCCAGCAGGGGGACCGGGCCAGCGTGGACAGCATCCGCCGGCTGATCGTCAATCCGGGCAGCACCCGCCCGGTGACCCTGGATGCGGTGGCCGAAGTGGTCGCCACCACCGGCCCCAGCGAGATCCATCGCGCCGACCAGACGCGGGTGGCGGTGGTATCGGCCAACCTGCGCGACATCGACCTGGGCGGTGCCATGCGCGAAGTGCAGGCGATGGTGGCAGAACAACCATTGGGCGCTGCGGTGGGCATGCACATCGGCGGACAGGGCGAAGAACTCGCCGAGTCGGCGCGATCGCTGATCTTCGCCTTCGGGCTGGCAATCTTCCTGGTCTACCTGGTGATGGCCTCGCAGTTCGAATCGCTGCTGCATCCGTTCGTGATCCTGTTCACCATCCCGCTGGCCCTGGTCGGGGCGGTGCTGGCCCTGCTGCTGAGCGGCAAGCCGATTTCGGTGGTGGTGTTCATCGGCCTGATCCTGCTGGTCGGACTGGTGACCAAGAACGCGATCATCCTGATCGACAAGGTCAACCAGTTGCGCGAAGCCGGCGTGGCCAAGCACGAGGCGCTGGTGGAAGGTGCACGTTCGCGCCTGCGTCCGATCATCATGACCACGCTGTGCACGCTGTTCGGCTTCCTGCCGCTGGCGGTGGCGATGGGCGAGGGCGCCGAAGTGCGCGCGCCGATGGCGATCACCGTGATCGGTGGCCTGCTGGTGTCCACCCTGCTGACGCTGCTGGTGATTCCGGTGGTGTATGACCTGATGGACCGCAAGGGCGATGCCTACTACCGCGAGCGCGGGCGC
Organism: Stenotrophomonas lacuserhaii; assembly: GCF_039674585.1. Classification (GTDB taxonomy): domain Bacteria; phylum Pseudomonadota; class Gammaproteobacteria; order Xanthomonadales; family Xanthomonadaceae; genus Stenotrophomonas; species Stenotrophomonas pennii_A. Next base: position 35,188 of record NZ_JBDJNU010000033.1, read on the forward strand.
AAGCTGGCCCACGATTCGGGCTTCGATGCGCCCACGGCCGGGCAGGGCCAGGAGGAGCCGGCATGAGCATCGCCGAGTTCTCCATCCGTCGCCCGGTCACCACCATCATGTGTTTCGTGTCACTGGTGGTGGTGGGCCTGATCGCCTCGTTCCGGCTGCCGCTGGAGGCGCTGCCTGACATCACCGCGCCGTTCCTGTTCGTGCAGATTCCGTATACCGGCTCCACCCCGGAAGAGGTGGAACGCACCTTGATCCGCCCGGTGGAAGAAAGCCTGGCGACGATGACCGGGATCAAGCGGATGCGCTCGTCGGCCACCTCCGAAGGGGCCAACATCTTCATCGAGTTCAGTGACTGGGACCGCGACATCGCCATCGCCGCATCCGATGCACGCGAGCGCATCGATGCCATCCGCACCGACCTGCCCGACGACCTGCAGCGCTACAACGTGTTCAAGTGGTCCAGCAGTGACGAGCCGGTGCTGAAAGTACGCCTGGCCAGCGATACCGACCTGACCGGCGCGTATGACATGCTGGACCGCGAGTTCAAGCGGCGCATCGAACGCATCCCCGGGGTGGCGCGGGTCAACATCTCCGGCGCGCCGCCGAACGAGGTCGAGATCGCGATCGATCCGAACCGGCTCAATGCGCACGGCCTGAGCATCAACGAACTCAGTGACCGCCTGCGTACGCTGAATTTCTCGCTGTCGGCCGGCCAGATCGATGACAACGGCCAGCGCGTGCGCGTGCAGCCGGTGGGCGAGATCACCGACCTGCAGGAAATGCGCGACCTGGTGATCAACGCCAAGGGACTGCGGCTGGGCGACATCGCCGAGGTGCGGCTGAAGCCGACCCGGATGAGCTATGGGCGTCGCCTGGATGGCAATCCGGCGATCGGCCTGGACATCTTCAAGGAGCGCAGCGCCAACCTGGTGGAAGTCTCGCGCGCTGCCTTGGCCGAAGTGGAAGCAATCCGCGCGCAGCCGAGCATGCGCGACGTGCAGATCAAGGTCATCGACAACCAGGGCAAGACGGTGACGTCCTCGCTGCTGGAACTGGCCGAGGCCGGTGCGGTCGGCCTGATCCTGTCGGTGACGGTGCTGTTTTTCTTCCTGCGCCACTGGCCGTCCACGCTGATGGTCACCCTGGCCATCCCGATCTGCTTCATCATCACCCTGGGCTTCATGTACTTCGTCGGGGTGACGCTGAACATCCTGACCATGATGGGCCTGCTGCTGGCGGTGGGCATGCTGGTGGACAACGCCGTGGTGGTGGTGGAAAGCATCTACCAGGAGCGCGAGCGGATGCCCGACCAGCCGCGGCTGGCCTCGATCATCGGCACCCGCAACGTGGCCATCGCGCTCAGCGCCGGCACCCTGTGCCACTGCATCGTGTTCATTCCGAACCTGTTCGGTGAAACCAACAACATCAGCATCTTCATGTCGCAGATCGCGATCACCATCTCGGTGTCCCTGCTGGCGTCCTGGCTGGTGGCGGTAAGCCTGATCCCGATGCTGTCCGCGCGCATGGACACGCCCAAGCTGCTGCATTCGAAGACCGGCGTTATCGCGCGCCTGCAGGGCCGCTATGCCGTGCTGCTGGACTGGACCCTGCGCCACCGTGGCTGGAGCCTGCTCGGCATCCTGCTGGTGGTGCTGGTCAGCCTGGTGCCGATGAAACTGACCAAGGTGGACATGTTCGGCGGCGAAGGCGGCAAGGACGTGTTCATCGGCTACATGTGGAAAAGCGCCTACACCTACCGGCAGATGTCCGATGAGGTGAAACGCGTGGAAGACTGGCTCGACGCCAACCGCGAGCGCCTGCACATCGCCCAGGTGTATTCCTGGTACAGCGAAGACGAGGGCAGTTCCACCATCGTGACCCTGGACGAGGCGCACGCCGGCGGCCTCAAGGCGATCCAGGAAGAACTGCGCAAGGGCCTGCCGAAATCCGCGCGTGCCGATTACTTCGTCGGCAACCAGGGCGGCGATTCCGGTGGCAGCAACAGCGGCGTGCAGGTGCAGCTGGTCGGCGATTCCAGTTCGATGCTGCAGGAGATCGGCGAGGAAGTGCTGCCGCTGCTGGCGCAGCGCAAGGAACTGCGCGATGTGCGCATCGACAACGGCGAGAAGGGCAGCGAACTGGCGATCAAGGTCGACCGTGAGCGTGCCGCCGCGTTCGGCTTCAATGCCGAACAGGTAGCCAGTTTCGTTGGCCTGGCGCTGCGGGGCGCGCCGATGCGCGAGTTCCGCCGCGGCGACAACGAAGTGCCGGTGTGGGTGCGTTTCGCCGGCGCCGAACAGAGTACGCCGGAGGACCTGGATGGCTTCAGCGTGCGCACCGGCGATGGTCGTACCGTGCCACTGCTGAGCCTGGTTTCGGTGGAGATCCTGTCCTCGGCCACGCAGATCGGCCGCACCAACCGGCAGACCACGCTGACCATCAAGGCCAACCTGGCCGACAAGGTCACCGCCCCGGATGGGCGCAAGGCGATCGAGGCGGTGCTCAAGCCGATGAACTTCCCGGCCGGCTACAGCTTCAGCTTCGACGGTGGCGACTTCGGCAATGATGACGAAGCGATGCAGCAGATGCTGTTCAACCTGGTGATCGCGCTGCTGATGATCTACGTGGTGATGGCCGCGGTGTTCGAATCGCTGCTGTTCCCGGCGGCGATCATGAGCGGGGTGCTGTTCTCGATCTTCGGTGTGTTCTGGCTGTTCTGGCTGACCGGCACCTCGTTCGGCATCATGTCCTTCATCGGCATCCTGGTGCTGATGGGCGTGGTGGTGAACAACGGCATCGTGATGATCGAGCACATCAACAACCTGCGCCGGCGCGGCATGGCCCGCACCCAGGCGCTGGTGGAAGGCTCACGCGAACGCCTGCGCCCGATCATGATGACGATGGGCACGGCGATCCTGGCGATGGTGCCGATTTCGTTGACCGACACGCAGATGTTCGGCGACGGCCCGCCGTACTACCCGATGGCGCGCGCGATCGCGGGTGGGCTGGCGTTCTCCACGGTGGTCAGCCTGCTGTTCCTGCCGACCATCTACGCGGTGCTGGATGATGCACGCAGTGCGGCGACGCGGCTGATCCGCAAGGCCCGCGGTCGGGGTGTGGACGCCCCGGTGGTGGGGGCCTGAACCGCTGAATCGGTAGCGCCGAGCCATGCTCGGCGGGATGTCCGGGCGGGACGCCCGCTGCGCTCGCCGACCATGGGTCGGCGCTACCACCACGGTGGTCAGCGTGCTGTTCCTGCCGACCGTCTACGCGGTGCTGTCCGCAAGGCCCGCGGCCGGGGTGTGGACGCCCGGGTGGTGGGGGCCTGAACCGCGGAATCGGTAGCGCCGAGCCATGCTCGGCGGGATGTCTGGGCGAGTAGCCCGCTGCGCTCGCCGACCATGGGTCGGCGCTACCACTTCTTTATCCGGCGACCTTGCCCCACACCTGGAAGCCGGTCAGCCACAGGCCCAGCATGCTGCCGAGGTTGGTCAGCATGAAGGTCAGCACCACGCGGGTGACGCGGTTGCGGTACCAGCCCTTCAGGCTCTGCGCATCGTCGCGCAACTTGAGGAAATCCTCGTAGGCCGGCTTGCGCAGGCGCGCTTCCACCAGCGCGGCGAAGGCGCCGGTGGGAATGCTCAGGCGGAACGGCTTTAACGGGGCCACCACGATCGCGGTGAGGATGCTCAACGGGTGGCTGCCGGCCAACAGGCAGCCCAGGCCCGCCAGGCCGCCGGTGTACATCGCCCAGGTGAGCAGCAGTTCGCCACCCACCCCCAGCCCGCCACGGTAGAAGCCCACGCCGATGCCGGTCGCCACGATCGCCAGGATGGCCAGCGTGAACCACGGAATGTTGCGCTTCTTCGCCACTTCTTCCAGCTGCGCGCGCAGCGGCACCGGCGCTTCGTGGTCGGTTTCCAGGTACGTGGCCAGGCCGGCCAGATGGCCGGCGCCGACCACCGCCAGCACCTCGCGCTGGGCGGGCTCGGTGCCCTGCAGCGCACGTTCCTCGCGCAGGCGGGTGGCCATGTAGCGGTCGCGCTCGCCGATGATGGCGTCATACAGCGCGGGGCTTTCCTTGGCGAACTCGCCGAAGCTGGACTCCAGCATGTCGCCCTGCTTGAGCTTTTCGATCTCGTCCGTACCGACCTCGTCGGACGAGAACAGGCCGGCGGCCAGGCCGGTCATCAGCTTGATCTTGCCGAAGAAGCCCAGCTGCGCCGAAGCGCGCTTGAAGGTCAGCCCGACCTCGCGGTCGATCAGGTGCACCGGCAGGCCCTGTTCCCGGGCCAGCAGCACTGCGCGCTTCAGCTCGGCGCCCGGTTCGATGCCCAGCTGTTCGGCCAGGCGCCGTTGGTAGGCCGACAGCGCAAGGTTGGCGGCGAACAGCGCCACGCGACCCTTGCGGATCACCTCCACCAGGTCCAGCTTGGCCAATGTGTCCGGCTCGGTCAGCGCCTGCAGGCGCTGCGGATCCAGTTCCACCGCGACTGCATCGAAGCGGCCGCTGTGGATGGCCTTTTCCACCGCTTCCACGCTGGCGTGCGACACGTGCGCAGTGCCCAGCAGGGTATAGCGCACGCCATCGCGTTCGACGATGCGCACCGGTTGGCCGGCGAACAGTGCATCGTCTGCAATCCCGTCGATGGACAGGGGGAGGGTGTCAGTCATGCATTTACTCGTTTGTTGGGGCGCTGTCGGCGCCGTCGCCCAGCGCACGCTGCATCTGCACGGTGTCCAGCCAGCGGCCGTGCTTGCGGCCCAGGCCCTGAAACACGCCGACCAGGTGGAAACCGAAGCGCTCGTGCAGCTTGATGGAGGCGGTGTTGGTGGGTTCGCCGATGACCGCGACCATCTGCCGGTAACCGCGCGCGGTACAGGCATCGATCAGCGCCTGCAGCAGCGTGGTCCCGACGCGCTGGCCCTGGAAGCGCGCATCGACGTAAACCGAATTTTCCACCGTCCACTGGTAGGCCACGCGGGTGCGGTACGTATTGGCGTAGGCATAGCCGGCGACCTCGCCGTCGACTTCGGCGACGAGGTACGGGAAGCCGCGGGCGACGATGTCCTGCATCCGTCGCAGCATCTCCGCCGCGTCCGGGATGTCGTACTCGTAGGTGTTGACGAAGTCGGTCACTTCCACCGCGTAGATCGCGGTGATCGCGGTGATGTCAGCCTCGCTGGCATCACGGATAAGCACGGCCATGGGCGCAGGTTCCGGCAGGGAATCAGTCGATGTAGCGCTTCAGCAGGTCGCCGTAGGCGTCGATGCGGCGGTCACGCAGGAACGGCCAGATGCGCCGCACGTGTTCGCTGCGCTGCAGGTCGACCTCGCAGACCAGGACCGTTTCTTCGCCACCGGCCTCGGCGATGAACTCGCCCTGCGGCCCCAGCACGTGGCTGTTGCCCCAGAACTGGATGCCCGATGCGCCCATCGGCGAGGGTTCGTGGCCGACGCGGTTGCAGCTCAGCACCGGCACGCCGTTGGCCACGGCATGGCCGCGGTGGCTGAGTATCCAGGCATCGCGCTGGCGGTTCTTTTCATCCTGCTGGTCGTCCGGATCCCAGCCGATGGCAGTGGGGTAGAGCAGCAGTTCGGCGCCGGCCAGTGCCATCAGGCGCGCCGCTTCCGGATACCACTGGTCCCAGCACACCAGCACGCCGAGGCGGCCGACCGAGGTGTCGATCGGGGTGAAACCGAGGTCGCCGGGGGTGAAATAGAATTTTTCGTAGAAGCCCGGGTCATCCGGGATATGCATCTTGCGGTACTTGCCCAGCAGGCTGCCGTCCTTTTCGAACACTACGGCGGTGTTGTGATACAGGCCGGCGGCACGGCGTTCGAACAGCGAGGCGACGATGACCACGCCATGCTGTCTGGCCAGTTTGCCGATGCGTTCGGTGCTGGGGCCGGGGATCGGCTCGGCCAGGTCGAATTCGTCGACGTTTTCGTGCTGGCAGAAGTACGCGCCGTTATGTAGTTCCTGCAGCAGGATCAGCTTGGCACCCTGTGCGGCCGCTTCAGCGACGCGCGATTCGATCACGGCGAGGTTGGCGGCGGCATCACCGTGGTTGCGCTCCTGGATCAGGGCGACGGTAAGGGGCTGGCGGGGGCTCATCCGGAAGCGTTCCTGCGGGGGAAAACACGCATGTTAACGCGGATGGCGGAGGGTGGCGTGGCGGTGGCTGAATGATCGGTATGAGGGTGTTCTGGCCTGCGGCCGGCAGAAGCGTAAGCAACGGCAAGAGCAACCGCGCTGCTGCGTTGGCGTGGGCGGGGCGGGGGGGGGGGGGGGGGAGAGCCGGGAAAAACAACCAGTATGCGCGGCCACCCCCACCAATGCGGTTGGGGGGGCCCACAACCCCACCCCCCCCCCCC
>NZ_JBDJNU010000034.1:0-40281 GCF_039674585.1 Stenotrophomonas lacuserhaii
CCCCCGCCGTGTTTTTTCCTGCGTTTGCCACACCCCTCCAAAACTCTGCCCCCCACCCCCCCCCCCGCCCCACCTTCGACAGGTCCATGGTGGCCATGGAACATGCGGGAGCGCCGACCCATGGTCGGCGGAAGGTGGAAGGGAATGGGGTCTCTGATGGATTCCGCCGACCATGGGTATGCCGGTCGTCCTGACCGCCACCCTACGGGCCGTCGCAAGCGACGTTGGCAGCGGCTCCTGCCGCTGCCTTCGGCGCTACCGCTTTCTTCTCTTTTTTTACGCGGCTGGCGGCCAACGGAAACTGTCCGGGGGCCGGGTGGGTGGGCTGTCCGGGACACTGTGAGGCAGGAGCCGAACAGTAGCCTACAGGGACGTACTTGCGGCGTGTCCCGGACAGCCCACGCACCCGGCCCCAGGCACATAGCCTGCTGTAGAAGCCACCCGCGAGGGGGTCTCACCCGTTCGACCAACCCAACAGCTATTTCACCCCCGCCGGATTAGGCTGGAAACCCGTATCCCCGTGGAGGAAGCCCCCATGGCCACCGGATGGGCACAGGACGGCGCCGTGCAGGACCAGATCGACGCCACCGTCGACGATGCCATCGCCCGCGCCCGCAGCCAGCTCAAGCAGGGCCCCGGCCTGGAACACTGTGAAGAATGCGACGCCTCGATCCCGCTGGCCCGGCGCAAGGCCGTGCCCGGCGTCCGCCTGTGCGTGGCCTGCCAGCAGGCCCACGACGAAGACGAAAGCGCCCAGTCCGGCTACAACCGCCGCGGCAGCAAGGACAGCCAGCTGCGCTGAACCAGCGGCGTCCTCCCGAAGCTCGCGCGGACATCCCGCTTTTCCTTTTTTTTCATCACCCGGGCTGCCCCCAGGGACTTCGACAGGTCCATGGTGGCGATGGATCTTCGGTAGCGCCGACCCATGGTCGGCGGAATGTTCCAGCCAACGGCCCGCTGCGCTCGCCGACCATGGGTATGCCGGTCGTCCTGACCGGCACCCTGCGGGCCATCGCAAGCGACGTTGGCAGCGGCTCCTGCCGCTGCCTTCGGCGCTACCGCTTTTTCTTCTTCTTATTACGCGGGTGGCGGCGCCCGGAACCTGTCAGGGGGCCGGGCGGGGAGGCTGTGCGGGGCCTTGAGTGGCAGGAGCCGCGAAGAGCTACATGGACGTACTTGCGCGTGCCCCGCACAGCCTACACGCCCGGCCCACCCCAGATGCGGCTCTAGATCCCAGAGACACCCGCGAGGGGGTCCCACCCGTTCGACACCACCCCGCCCGAACGCGGACAATAGGCCATCAGCGGCCGCACAGGCCGCGCCCTGTTTCCGATGCAAGGACCTCCCCATGGCCGCACGCAAATCTCCTTCCACCGCCAAGACCTTCGCCATCGAAGTCCACGCCACCCCCGCCAAGCCGCTGGGCATGGCCCCGGCGACCTTCCTGCGCGACTACTGGCAGAAGCGCCCGCTGCTGATCCGCAACGCCTTCGCGGGCTTCCAGAGCCCCGTGCAGCCCGAAGACCTTGCCGGGCTGGCCTGCGAAAACGGCGTGCTGGCGCGCCTGATCGAACATGACCGCAGCAGCGACGGCTGGCGCGTGCGCACCGGCCCGTTCCAGGAGTCGGTGTTCCCCGCCCTGCCCGAAAAAGACTGGACCCTGCTGGTGCAGGACGTGGACAAGTGGGACCCGGACGTGCGCGCGCTCATCGCCCACTTCGATTTCCTGCCGCGCTGGCGGATGGACGATGTGATGATCAGCTTCGCCGCCACCGGCGGCTCGGTCGGTGCGCACGTGGACCAGTACGACGTGTTCCTGCTGCAGGGCCAGGGCCATCGCCGCTGGCAGATCGATGCCAGTGAATCGACCAGGGGCAAGCGTCCGCCGCTGGATTTCCGCCCGGACATCGAGCTCAAGCAGCTCACGAAATTCAAGCCGAGCCACGATTGGGTGCTGGCGCCGGGTGACATGCTGTACCTGCCGCCGAACGTGCCGCACAACGGCGTGGCCGAAGATGCCTGCCTGACTTTCTCCTTCGGTATGCGCGCACCGGCATCGGCCGAACTGATCAGTGATTACCTGGACACCCTGGTGGCGGATGCCGATGAGGGCATCCGCTACCAGGACCCCGACCTGAAGCTGCCGGAGGATCCGAACGAGATCGACGTGGCGGCGATGAACCGCGTGGTGGCCGCGCTCAATGCCATCCGCATGAACGACCCGGACACGCTGGGCGACTGGTTCGGCCGCTTCATCACCACCTACCGCGCCGCCGGCGAAGTGATGCCGAGCGGCCCGGCGCCGTCGCTGGACGAGGTCGACCACGCCCTGGCCAACGGCCTGTTGCTGGAACGCCATCCCTGGGCCCGCCTGGCCTGGCGGCGTGCCAAGCGTGGCGCGAGCCTGTACTGCAGCGGGCTGGACCTGGCGGTGTCGGTCAAGGATGCGCAGCGCATCGCCGCCGCCGAGCGGCTTGACCTCGCCGCATGGAACGGCCTGACCGCCAAGGGTCGGCAGGCCCTGCAGGAACTGATGGTGCTGGGCTTCTACCAGCTGACCGATCCCGCTTTCGAAGACCAGGTGGAAGAGGTGCTGGACGCCGACGCGGAGATCGTGGTCGCGCGGGATACCGTGGACACCATCGAGGTTGACGATTTTTCCGATGACGTGCGCGAAGTGAACGTGCATGAGGACGGCGTGGAAGTGGTGGTCAGCTTCGACGAGGACGACGAAGAGGACGAGCCGGAGGACGGCGCCGGCCAGCGCCGCCACTGAACATGGCCGCCTTCAGCGTCCAGCGGGCCGACCACGCCGCGCATCACATGGCCATCCACGGCGTCCGCCAGCAGGTCTTCGTGGTCGAACAGGGCGTGCCGGCCGAGCTCGAGCGCGATGCGCTGGATCCGGTCTGCACCCACGTGCTGGCACGCGATGCCGACGGGGCGCCGATCGGTACCGGACGGCTGTTGCCCGATGGCCGCATCGGTCGCATGGCGGTGCTGGCGGCATGGCGCAGCCGGGGCGTCGGCGAGGCCATGCTGGAGGCGCTGGTAGGGGCCGCCGCGGCGGCCGGGTTGCCGCACGTGCACCTGCATGCCCAGCTTCCGGCAGCTGATTTCTACGCGCGCCAGGGTTTCATTCCCGAAGGCGGACACTTCGAAGAGGCCGGCATCGCGCACCTGCAGATGCACCGCACGCTCGGCGCGGCCGCGGCCATCGAAGGGCTGCAGGCGGCTGTGGCGGCGACCACCGCAGTCATCCACCGGGCGCGCCGACGGCTGTGGATCCACAGCCGCCAGCTGGATCCCGGCCTGTTGGACGCCGCTCCCGTGCAGGCGGCCCTGCGCCGCTTCGCCACCCGTGCGCACGACAAGCAGCTGCGGGTCATCGTGCATGATGCCGCCGCGGTCCAGGCCGCAGGTGCGCCGCTGCTGGCCCTGCTGCAGCGCCTGCCCAGCGTGGTCCAGGTCCGCGAGGTGAGCGATCCGGTTGACCGGGCGCTGGCCTCGGCCTGCATCGCCAACGACGCCGGCGACTACTACTTTCGTCTGATGGGACATCGCCTCGAAGGCGAGGCCGGCATCGCACTGCCTTCACGTTCGCAGCCGCTGGAGCAGCAATTGCAGCGCGTCTGGGACCGTTCGCGTGACTGCAGCGAGCTGCGCGCGCTCGGCATCTGAGCCCGGCGGCGCCGCGCAACCTGTCTGGCAGCGACACCGGGGCCCCCGATCACGTCGCTGCAACGCCCCTTCCTGGGCGGATGGGGGTACAATTTGGGTGTTTGAACGCGCCCGTGCATGGCTATTCATCCAGTCGGCCGGGTACTTCCAGAGCCCTACCCCACAAAGCGAATAATCACTCTCCATCGTGGACAATCTACTGAAGCAGTTTGCGCAGTCATCGCAGCTCGCCGGCGGCAACGCCTCCTATGTCGAGGACCTGTACGAGCAGTACCTCGTCTCCCCGGACAGTGTCGATCCCAAATGGAAGGCCTACTTCGACGGCTTCCAGGGCCGTGAAGCGGGTGACATTCCGCACTCGGGCGTCATCGCGCACATCGCCGACGCCGCCAAGGGCGCGCTGAAGAGTGGCACCGGCGAAGGGGCCGGCGACGAGCGCGAGCGCAATGTCGGCCGCCTGATCACCGCCTACCGTTCGCGTGGCCACCTCGGTGCCCGCCTGGATCCGCTCGGCCTTGCCGAACCGACCAACCCGCCGGACCTGGGCCTGCCGTTCCACAGCCTGTCCGATGCCGATCTGAACGCCGAGTTCAGCACCGGCGGCGTGGGTGGCCAGCCGCGCATGAAGCTGCGCGACCTGCTGGCGCGCCTGAAGGCGACCTACACCGGATCGATCGGCGCGGAGTTCATGCACATCTCCGAAGTCGAGCAGCGCCAGTGGATCTACAGGAAGCTCGAACTCGCCGGTGGCGATTACGCGCTGGATGCCGATACCAAGCGCCGCACGCTGGAACGCCTGACCGCAGCCGAAGGCCTGGAACGTTACCTGCACACCAAGTACGTGGGCCAGAAGCGCTTCTCGCTGGAAGGCGGCGATTCGCTGATCCCGATGATGGACACCATCATCCGTGACGCCGGCAAGGACGGGGTCAAGGACGTGGTGATCGGCATGGCCCACCGCGGCCGCCTCAACGTGCTGGTCAATACGCTGGGCAAGAATCCGCGCAAGCTGTTCGACGAGTTCGAAGGCAAGTTCGAGCACGACAACCACGCCTCCGCAGGCGATGTGAAGTACCACATGGGCTTCTCGGCCGACGTCAGCACCGACGGCGGCCCAGTGCACCTGGCGCTGGCCTTCAATCCCTCGCACCTGGAAATCGCCGATCCGGTGGTTGCCGGTTCGGTGCGCTCGCGCCAGGAGCGCCGCAGCGATACCGCGCGCAAACAGGTGATGCCGATCCTGATCCACGGTGATGCGGCCTTCGCCGGCCAGGGCGTGGTGATGGAGCTGTTCCAGATGTCGCAGGCGCGCGGTTTCGCCGTCGGCGGCACGGTCCACATCGTGGTCAACAACCAGGTCGGCTTCACCACGTCCAACCCGGAAGATTCGCGCTCCACGCTTTACTGCACCGACGTGGCCAAGATGATCGCCGCCCCGGTGTTCCATGTGAACGGTGACGACCCGGAAGCGGTGGTGTTCGCCGCCAAGCTGGCCTTCGAGTTCCGGCAGAAGTTCGCCAAGGACGTGGTCATCGACCTGATGTGCTACCGCCGTTGGGGCCACAACGAGGCCGACGAACCGGCGATCACCCAGCCGCTGATGTACCAGGTGATCCGCAAGCACAAGACCACCCGCGAGATGTACGCCGAGCAGCTTGAACAGGCCGGCGTGATCGAATCCGGTGCCGGCAAGGCACTGGTGGATGGCTATCGCGTGAAGCTGGACAGCGGCGAGTACACCACCGACCTGGCCACCGTGGAGAAGACCCCGCCGACCAGCCCGCTGTTCGTGGATTGGCCGAAGCTGCTGGACGGCAAGCTGTCCGACCAGATCAGCACCGCCGTCGGCATGGAAAAGCTGACCGCGCTGGCCAGGCAGATCACCACCATCCCGGACACCGTGCAGGTGCATTCGCGCGTGGCCAAGGTATACGAGGACCGCCGCAAGATGGCGGCCGGCGAGATCCCGGGCGACTGGGGCTTCGCCGAGAACCTCGCCTACGCCACCCTGCTGGACGAAGGCCACCGCCTGCGCCTTGTGGGCCAGGACGTCGGCCGCGGCACGTTCACCCACCGCCACGCGATCCTGCACGACCAGAACACCGACCAGTACTACCTGCCGCTGCGTGAGCTGGTGGATTCGCCGGAAAAGGCCACCATCATCGATTCGCTGCTCAGCGAAGAAGCCGTCATGGCCTTCGAGTACGGCTTCTCCACCACCGACCCGGGCACCCTGTGCATCTGGGAAGGCCAGTTCGGCGACTTCGCCAACGGCGCCCAGGTGGTCATCGACCAGTTCATCGCCGCCGGTGAAGCCAAGTGGGGCCGCCTGACCGGGCTGACCCTGCTGCTGCCGCACGGCTACGAAGGGCAAGGCCCGGAACACAGCTCGGCACGCCTTGAGCGGTTCCTGCAGCTGTGCGCGCTGGAGAACATGCTGGTGGTGGTCCCGTCCACCCCGGCGCAGGCGTTCCACATGCTGCGTCGCCAGCAGCACCTGACCACCCGCAAGCCGCTGGTGGTGATGTCGCCGAAGTCGCTGCTGCGCCACAAGCTTGCCGTGTCGACGCTGGAAGAACTGGCCAATGGCGAGTTCCAGCACCTGATCGGTGATGCCAAGGCCGATGCGAAGAAGGTCAAGCGCGTGGTGCTGTGTTCGGGCAAGGTCTACTACGACCTGCTGGAAGACCAGACCAAGCGTGGCCAGGACGACGTGGCGATCATCCGCGTGGAGCAGCTGTATCCGTTCCCGCGTGCGCTGCTGGCTGCCGAACTGAAGAAGTACGGCAAGGCCACCGACGTGGTGTGGACGCAGGAAGAGCCGCAGAACCAGGGTGCGTGGTACCAGATCCGCCACCACCTGCAGTTCTGCGTGGCCGATGGCCAGAGCCTCCATTACGCGGGTCGTGCGCGTTCGGCATCGCCGGCCGCCGGCCACATGGCTGACCATGTCATCGAGCAGCAGAAGCTGGTCGCCGATGCCCTGGTCAACCCGTTCGACGACTCGGTCGCCGAATAACCCTCCCCTATTCCAGAAACACGAACCCAGGAAGCTCCCGCATGGCCACCGAAGTCAAAGTCCCGGTTTTGCCCGAATCCGTCTCCGACGGCACCATCGCCACCTGGCACAAGAAGGTCGGCGACGCCGTCAAGCGTGACGAGAATCTGGTCGACCTGGAGACCGACAAGGTCGTTCTGGAAGTCCCGTCGACCGTCGACGGCGTGCTGAAGGAAATCAAGTTCCAGGAAGGCGACACGGTCACCAGCGCCCAGGTGCTGGCGATCATCGAGGAAGGCGCGGTGGCTGAAGCTGCTGCGCCGGCCCCGGCCACTGAAGAGAAGAAGGCTGAAGCCGCACCGGCGCAGGCCACCGAGGCACCGAAGGCCGATGCGGCTGCCCCGGCCGCATCGAAGTCGGCTGCCGATTCGCTGCCCCCGGGCGCCCGCTTCTCGGCGATCACCGAAGGCGTGAACCCGGCCGACGTGGACGGCACCGGCCGTCGCGGCGCGGTGACCAAGGAAGACATCGTCAACTACGCCCGCAACGGCGGCGCCGGCAAGGCCGGTGGTGCGCGTCCGGAAGAACGCGTGCCGATGACCCGCATGCGCAAGCGCATCGCCGACCGCCTGATGGAATCCAAGAACAGCACCGCGATGCTGACCACCTTCAACGAGGTCAACCTCGCCAAGGTGTCGGCCGCGCGCAAGGAGCTGCAGGAAGAGTTCCAGAAGGCCCATGGGATCAAGCTCGGCTTCATGAGCTTCTTCGTCAAGGCCGCTGCCAATGCGCTGCAGCGCTTCCCGCTGGTCAATGCCTCGGTCGACGGCAGCGACGTGATCTATCACGGCTACTCGGACATCTCCATCGCCGTGTCCACCGACAAGGGCCTGGTGACGCCGGTGCTGCGCAACGTCGAACGCCAGTCGTTCGCCGACATCGAAAAGGGCATCGCCGACTACGCCAAGAAGGCGCGTGACGGCAAGCTGGGCCTGGACGACCTGCAGGGCGGCACCTTCACCGTGACCAACGGCGGCACCTTCGGTTCACTGCTGTCCACCCCGATCATCAACCCGCCGCAGAGCGCCATCCTGGGCATGCACGCGATCAAGGAACGTCCGATCGCCGAAAACGGCCAGGTCGTGATCGCGCCGATGATGTACCTGGCGCTGTCCTACGACCACCGCATCATCGACGGCAAGGATTCGGTGCAGTTCCTGGTGGACATCAAGAACCAGCTGGAAAACCCGGGCCGCATGCTGTTCGGCCTGTAAGACCCGCCGCCCCCTCCCGCCTGCGGGAGGGGTCTGTCGTTCCGGGGCACGGCCAACGGCCCTGCCCGCCTCCCGGCGCCCTGCGCCACCGGCCCGCTCGCACGGGTCGAGGAATGCATCAAGGACTCTCAAATGGCTGAACAATTCGACGTCGTCGTCATCGGTGCCGGCCCGGCCGGCTACCACGCCGCCATCCGTGCCGCGCAGCTGGGCCTGAAGACGGCCTGCATCGACGCCGCGCTGGGCAAGGACGGCAAGCCCGCCCTCGGCGGCACCTGCCTGCGCGTGGGCTGCATCCCGTCCAAGGCGCTGCTGGATTCCTCGCGCCAGTACTGGAACATGGGCCACATCTTCGGCGACCATGGCATCAGCTTCAAGGACGCCAAGATGGACGTCGAAGCGATGGTTGGCCGCAAGGACAAGATCGTCAAGCAGTTCACCGGCGGCATCGCCATGCTGTTCAAGGCGAACAAGGTGGCTGCGTATTACGGCTTCGGCGAGCTGCAGAAGGACAACGTGGTCAAGGTCTCCCAGCACGATGGTTCGATCGTCGAGCTGAAGGGCACCAACGTGATCATCGCCGCCGGTTCGGATTCGATCGAACTGCCGTTCGCCAGGTTCGATGGCGAGACCATCGTCGACAACGTCGGCGGCCTGGACTTCACCGAGGTTCCCAAGCGCCTGGCCGTGATCGGCGCCGGCGTCATCGGCCTGGAACTGGGCAGCGTGTGGAAGCGCCTCGGCGCCGAGGTCACCATCCTGGAAGCACTGCCGGACTTCCTGGCCGCCGCCGATGCCGAAGTGGGCAAGGTCGCGCTGAAGGAGTTCAAGAAGCAGGGCCTGGACATCAAGCTGGGCGCCAAGGTGTCCAAGGCCGAAGTCACCGGCAAGGGCAAGAAGGCCGAAGTCGCGCTGACCTATACCGACGGCGAAGGTGAGAAGTCGCTGGTCGTGGACAAGCTGCTGGTGGCCGTCGGCCGTCGCGCGGCGACCAAGGGCCTGCTGGCCGAAGGTACCGGCGTCAAGATCAACGAGCGTGGCCAGATCGAAGTGGACGCGCATTGCCACACCGGCGTCAACGGCGTGTGGGCGGTCGGTGACTGCGTGCGCGGCCCGATGCTGGCGCACAAGGGCTTCGAGGAAGGCATCGCGGTTGCCGAGCTGATCGCCGGCCTGCCGGGCCACGTCAACTTCGACACCATTCCGTGGGTCATCTACACCGAGCCGGAGCTGGCCTGGGTCGGCAAGACCGAGCAGCAGCTGAAGGCCGAAGGCATTCCGTACAAGGCCGGCAGCTTCCCGTTCGCCGCCAACGGCCGCGCGGTGGCGATGATCGAGCCGAGCGGCTTCGTCAAGGTCCTGGCACACGCCGAAACCGATCGCATCCTGGGCATGCACCTGGTGGGCGCGAACGTGTCCGAACTGGTGCACGAAGGCGTGCTGACCATGGAGTTCAGCGGTTCGGCTGATGACCTGGCACGCATCTGCCACGCGCATCCGTCGCTGTCCGAAGTGGTGCACGACGCGGCCATGGCCGTGAGCAAGCGCGCGATCCACAAGGCGAACTGATACCGCCCTGCGGTAGTGACGGCCGCTGGCCGTCACGCTTCACATCGAAAAACCCTGCCCCGGCGGGGTTTTTTGTTGCCTCGCCACGGTAGCGCCGAGCCATGCTCGGCGAAATTCCGGAATAGCGCATTCCGCGATCAGGCCACCTGGGCCCGCCCGCCGCCCAGCAATCGGGCCGGCAGCATCAACACTGCGCCGAGGAAAGCAAACAACGCCGAGAAGGTCACGCCGACCAGCCGGAACGGCAGGCTCAGCAGCCACACGAACGGCCATGCCAGCAGGGCGAGGATCGCCAATGGCCAGCACAGCACGAACAGCAGGCACCACACGCCCAGCGCGAACAAGGTCTTCATGACAGGTCTCCCTGGCGGCACCGTGCCGCCCTGGGGTCATCCTTGCTGCCGGACTGCAGCACCGCAACCGGTGTGCGACGAAACCCGGGAGGGGACGACGAACAGGGTTTGCGGGGGGGGGGAGAGCGTGGCGACCAACGGTCGTCACCCACCATCGGTAGCTCCGAGCCATGCTCGGCGGGCGATCCGGTGTTACTCGAATGAACCCACCGAGTCGTGCGACAGGTTGTCGAAGCGAGTGTACTCGCCGAAGAACTTCAGCTTGCACGAGCCGGTGGGGCCACCGCGGTGCTTGCCGATGATGATCTCGGCCAGGCCCTTGTCCGGCGAGTTTTCCTTGTTGTAATAGTCGTCGCGGTAGATGAAGACGATCATGTCCGCGTCCTGCTCGATAGCGCCGGATTCGCGAAGATCGGCCATCACCGGCCGCTTGTCGGTACGCGTTTCCAACGAGCGGTTGAGCTGGGACAGCGCGATCACCGGCACGTTCAGTTCCTTGGCCAGGCCCTTCAGGCCACGCGAGATCTCGGAGATTTCCGTGGCGCGGTTTTCGCTGTTGCCCGGCACGCTCATCAGCTGCAGGTAGTCGATCACGATCAGGCCCAGGTCGTGCTCGCGCTTCAGGCGGCGGCACTTGGAACGCAGGATCTCCGGCGACACGCCCGGCGTATCGTCGATGAAGATCTTGGTTTCCTTCAGCATGCGGATCGCGCCGGTGACCCGGCTCCAGTCCTCGTCTTCCAGCTGGCCGGTACGCAGCCGCTGGGCGTTGATGCGGCCATTGGAGGAGATCAAGCGCATCGCCAGCTGCGAGGCCGACATTTCCATCGAGAAGATCGCCACGCCCTTCTTCGACTTGATCGCCGCGTACTCGGCGATGTTAAGCGCCAGCGTGGTCTTGCCCATCGCCGGACGGGCCGCAAGGATGATCAGATCCGTCGGCTGCAGGCCGGCGGTCATCGCATCGAAATCGTTGTAGCCGGTCGGCAGGCCGGTGATGTTGCCGCCGTTCTCGAAACGGTTGCGCAGCTCTTCGAAAGCATCCTTCAAGGCACCGGGCATCGCCACGAAATCGGTGCGCCCGCGCGCGCCCTGTTCGGCGATGGCGAACACCGATTTTTCCGCGCTGGCGAGCAGTTCGCTGCTCTCGCGGCCTTCAGGCTGGAAGCCGTCGTTGACGATGTCCGTGCCGACCTGGATCAACTGGCGCAGCACCGCCTTGTCACGCACGATTTCCGCGTAGGCCACGATGTTCGCCGCCGACGGCGTGGTGCTGGCCAGCTCGATCAGGTACGCGCCATCGCCGACCAGCTCCATCTTGCCCTGCGATTCGAACCATTCGCCCAGGGTCACCGCATCGAACGGACGATCACGCTCGGACAGCTCGCGGATCGCGCGGTAGATCATCTGGTGGTCGCGACGGTAGAAATCGACGTCGTTCAACTGGTCGTTGACGCGGTCGAACGCGTCCGGTGCCAGCATCAGCCCGCCCAGCACCGCCTGCTCGGCTTCGACCGAATGCGGCGGCACGCGCAGGGAATCAATGCGCGATTCATCGCGTTCGAAGCGATCGGAACGCTCCCTGCGGTCGGACTTGAAGCCGGAACGAGCAGCCATGCGGCGGAATTTCCTACAGAAGTGGCGAGATCAGTGTAGGCATGCGGGCCACCCTGCCGCCATGGACAAGCCTGTGGATAAGCCGTGGAGAAACGGGGGATATCCGCCAATGCCCGGCCAGCGTGGCGCGGAGGCGTCGCACTACCTGGTACAGGCACCCTTGCGGTGCCTGCAGGCCACCATTATCGCAGATAGCCGCCGCCGGTCACCCGCGCGGCAGCAGCCAGTTCAGGCGCCCGTGGCGTGCACCGCCACCAGGGTCAGGAAACGGTCGACGAAGCCCTGCAGGAACTCCTGCGTGCCGGCGTTGCTGATGCTGCCCGCTTCGTCGATCAGCCCTTCCTTGAAGTGCAGGAAGGCCTCTGGTTGGCCCAGCACCTGCATGTCCAGGTAGGCCAGGATGTTGCGCAGGTGCTGCTGCGCCAACGCGGTGCCGATCACTCCGATGGACGCGCCGATAACCGCCGCCGGCTTGCCGGCGAAGGCGCTGTCGCCGTACGGGCGCGAGCCGATATCGATGGCGTTCTTCAACACGCCCGGCACCGAACGGTTGTATTCGGGGGTGACGAACAGCACCGCATCCGCACTGCGGATCTGCTGTTTCAGCCGTGTGCCCTGCGCCGGATAATCGGCGTCGAAGTCCTGGTCGTACAGTGGCAGGTCGCCGATCTCCACGAAATCGAAGCGCGCCTTGCCCGCGGCGAGTTTCTCCAGCGCGCGCGCCAGCCGACGGTTGATCGACGCCTTGCGCAGGCTGCCAACCAGCACGGCAATGGTGTACTCGGCCATGTGATCACCTCATCGTTCGGGGGCAGGCCAGACTAGACCCGCCGGCCTTCGGCGCCGGTGAAGGCCCGTTGCCTACCCCGCCGGTCAGGACGGCTGGGCAAAGCGCGCACGGGAGGCCGTGGCGCAGTCTGGCAAGCGCACGCGCGCTTGCCAGGCGGCTCACCGGCTCCGCCGCGCCTGCCACGCGGCACGGCTCTGGCCCCACACTTCCACCGATCTGCCGGCATGCGGCGGCGGCAGTTCGTCGATCCGCAGCAGCGTGCTGCCCAGCTTGGCGGCCACTGTTTTCGAATTGACGTTGTCCGGGGCGATGGTGTGGATGACCTCCTCCCACCCCAGGCTGGCGAAGGCCCAGTCGATCGCCGCCGTCGCCGCTTCCGGGGCGTATCCCAGGCCCCAGCTCTGGCGGCGGATGCTCCAGCCCACCTCCGTACCGGGCCAGTCCAGCGGCTGCCACGGCCCGAGCCGCCCCACCCACTGCCCCGTGGATTTTTCGATGACGCTGAACATCGACACGCCAAACAGGTGCCAGGCGCCGGACAGCGCGCAGAAGCTGCGCCAGGCCACCGATCGCGGCTGCACACCGCCCAGGTGGGACATCACCGCCTCGTCGGCACTGAAGTCGAGGTATGGCTGCAGGTCGGCTGCCTGCGGTGGCCGCAGTACCAAGCGCTCGGTTTCAAGTCGGAGATCGAAGATGCTCATCCGGGTTTCCTGGACGCATGAAAGAGAACAGGCCGGCTCGCGCCGACCTGTCCTTGTACCGCACTCACGCGCGTTCGATGTTACTGGCGGGTAGTGCCCACATCGGCCGCGGCGGTCTGGGTGACCAGCTGGCCGTCGACCACCGGCAGGCGATCGCTGGCCGGCTTGTCGTTCATGCGGATGGTCTTCTCGGCGCCGTCGTAGCGGTAGGTCACGTCGTAACCCTTGACCACGTCGGTGTTGCCCATGGCGATCCGGTTGCCCGGCTTGCTGTCCATGCGCATGGTGCCGGTGGTGCCGTCTTCGTTGCGGTAGGTGACGTTGTAGCCGGTCACCTGGCTCGACTCGGAGGTCGTGGTTTCGGTGTGGCACTGGCGCTCGGTACGGTTGACCACGCGGCCACCGACGTGGCGCTTGTCCACGTTGTTGCCGATCATGCCGCCGGCTACCGCGCCGGCCGCAGTGGCGACCTTGCGACCATTGCCGCCGCCGACCTGGTTGCCCAGCAGGCCACCGATGACCGCGCCGGCCACCGTGCCGCCGACATTGCCGTCGCGCTCGGGCAGGCGCTCCTGCACCACCACGTCCTCGCATACTTCGTGCGGGGTCTGCGTGCTGGAGGTCTGGCGTACCGCCTCGGTACCGATGACCGTGGCGTAGGCCTTTTCTTTCTGGGTGATCGGCGCGACCTTCAGCACGTCGGCGTATTCCAGGCCGCGCTTCGCATCGAGATCCAGCGCATCGCTGCGCGCACCGTCGTCGGCCGCGCTGCCATCAGGCAGCAGCGTGCCGTCGGCGGCGGTCACGTAACCAGGAGAAGTGTCACCGCTTTTCATGAAGGCCGCGGTGGCGATGCCACCGACCAGCAGCGCGCCGGCGGCGACCAGGACCGTAGTAGTAGTTGATTTCATGACCTGCTCCTTGCGGACCACCCGCAACGTTCACGATGTGGATTGCAGCACGCGCTGCCTGAACGGAATATCGACAGAACCTTTATGTCCGGCCTCCCATTCAGGAAACTGCCGGTCCAGGCCCATGATAGCGTTTGCACTCGTACCGCACGGACCCTGACGATGGCCAATCCCCTGCTGCTGCCCCTGCTCAACTGGGCGCGCCGACTGCGCTTCCCCACCCTGTTCAAACTCACCGCCGGCCTGTTCGCGGTGACCTTGGTGGTACCGGACCCGATTCTGTTCGTGGACGAGCTGCTGCTCGGCATGGGCACCCTGCTGCTGGCCAGCTGGAAGACCCGGCAACCGGCCAAGCCACCGCTGGAGCTGCGCTGATCGTGCTGGTGGACAGCCATTGCCACCTGGATGCCGGTGAGTTCGACCCGGATCGTGCGCAGGTGATCGAGCGCGCCCGCGCTGCCGGCGTGCTGGCGCAGGTGGTACCGGCCGTCACGGCAGCGAGCTGGCCGAAACTGCGCGAGGTGTGCCAGCAGGCCCCGGGGCTGTTCCCCGCCTATGGGCTGCATCCGGTGTTCCTGGCCGAGCACGCGCGCGGACACGTGGACGAGCTCCGGCAATGGATCGAACGTGAGCGCCCCTGCGCGATCGGCGAATGCGGCCTGGATTTCTTCATCGAAGACCTCGACCGCGACCTGCAGCAGCATTATTTCGCGGCACAACTGCAGCTGGCACGGGAATTCGACCTGCCGGTGATCGTGCATGCGCGGCGCGCGGTGGATGCGGTGATCGCCGCGGTGCGCCGGGTGGGCGGACTGCGTGGGGTGGTCCACAGCTTCTCAGGCAGCCCCGAACAGGCCGCACAGCTGCACAAGGCGGGTTTCCTGCTGGGACTGGGCGGGCCGGTCACTTACGACCGTGCGCAGCGCCTGCATCGGCTGGTGCAGTCGATGCCCCTGGAACAACTGCTGCTCGAAACCGATGCCCCCGACCAGCCCGATGCGGGCATCCGCGGCCAGCGCAACGAACCGGCGCGGCTGCACGATATTGCCAACCACATCGCCGGACTGCGCGGAATCAGCCTGGCGACGCTTGCCGAGGCGACCACAGCCAACGCGCAGCGGCTGTTCGGCCTGCCCACCGCAGCCACGTGACCTGTGTCCCGGCCGGTCAGGCGGCCGTTCCCGCCGGCGGCTTCTTCGGCGCAAGCAGCATGTCCAGTGCCTTGGCCACCGCGGCAAAGGCGAACGCGCCGGTGATGTGGGTCGCCGCACCGAGGCCGGCGCCGCAGTCCAGCTTCAGCGCGGCATCCGGCCCCAGCTCCG
The DNA here is from genome assembly GCF_039674585.1 of Stenotrophomonas lacuserhaii. GTDB lineage: Bacteria > Pseudomonadota > Gammaproteobacteria > Xanthomonadales > Xanthomonadaceae > Stenotrophomonas > Stenotrophomonas pennii_A. Next base: position 15,220 of record NZ_JBDJNU010000034.1, read on the forward strand.
GGCGGATGCCGCAGACGCTGCCGTCGGCCTGCGGATAGCGCACGTTTTCCAGCGAATAGATCGCCGGCACGCCGAAATAACGCTTGGCATTCTTGGGGAAGTTGAACTCGCTGCGCAGCTTCTTGCGGATCAGTGCCAGCATCGCATCGTGTTCGGTCCGCGATACATCACGTACCCGCACCAGGGTGGGATCAGTGCGGCCACCGGCGGCGCCGACGGTGAGCAGCGGCAGCTTGCGCCGGCGGCACCAGGCGATGGTTTCCACCTTGACCCGGAAGCTGTCACAGGCGTCGATGACCAGGTCGAAACCACGGTCAAGCAGTTCGACCATGTTGGCCGGGGTCAGGAACGCTTCGACCGCCTCCACGTCGATGCCCGGATTGATGGCACGGCAGCGCTCGGCCATCGCCACCGACTTGTTGCGCCCGTAATTGCCTTCCAATGCCGGCAACTGGCGGTTGGTGTTGGACACGCAGATGTCGTCGGCATCGATCAGGGTCAGGTGGCCGACAGCCGACCGCGCCAGCGCCTCCACCACCCACGAACCCACCCCGCCCATGCCGACCACGGCGACCCGCCGCGACTGCAGGGTCTCCAGCGATCCGCGCCCGTACAACCGTTCCACGCCAGCGAAGCGTTCTTTGATCTGATCGTTCATCGCGCCATTTTAACGGCTGTCGGCGTCCCCACGCGCATCGACGGCGCGACCTCCCCCGGGTCACTGCGGTTCATGCGCCAGCCATGAAAAGCCGGCGTGGTTGGCGCGCCGTTCACGTTCAAAGAAGGACGATCCCTCCCAAGCGCGCCAGACGCCTCACCACCCTTTCTGGCCAGGAGAACCACCCATGAAGATCAAGCTCATTGCCGCAAGTGCAATTGCCACCCTCGCCCTGGCCGGCTGTGCCACCTCCCCCGGCTACGGCGGCGGCGGCGGTTATGGCAACAACGGCGGTTACAGCAACAACGGGGGCAACTACAACACCAACCGTTGCGCGGACTGCGGCATCGTGACCCGCATCAACACCGTGGCCTCCGGCCGCGCAGCGCCTTCGGCCACCGGTGCCGTACTGGGCGGCATCGTTGGCGCGGTGGCCGGCCATGAAATCTCCGACCACACCGGCGGCAGCCGTGGCAACAAGAACATCGCGGCTGCAGCAGGCGCGGTCGGCGGTGCACTGGCCGGCAACCAGATCCAGAAGAACGTCACCAGCGATACCTACGATATCTCGGTGCGCATGGACGATGGCCGCACCATCGTGGTCAACCAGCGTGACCTGGGCGGCATCCGCGAGAACACCTACGTGCGCGTGGTGAACGGCCGCGTCGTGCTGCGCTGATCGTCATCGCGCCCCCGTCGCCGGCTGCTGCAGCGGCATCACGCAGAAGGGCCCGCTTGCGCGGGCCCTTCTGTTGAACAAACGCGACGCGTTCGATCAGAGCGGCTTGACCTTGTCGGCCTGCAGGCCCTTCTGGCCGGTGACGACCTCGAACTCGACGGCCTGGCCTTCCTTCAGCGACTTGAAGCCCTGCGATTCAATGGCGCGGAAATGGACGAACACGTCTTCGCCACTCTCACGGCTGATGAAACCAAAGCCCTTCGCATCGTTGAACCACTTGACGGTGCCCTTCTCAGCCATCTTTGCTACTCCCTTACTGTCTTGTAGTTGGTTACGCCCTGACAGGCGGCTGACGAGCAAGGAGGAAGCGAGGTACAACGATGTAGCGGATCGCTGGGATCTACCATCATCAGGCCACGATCCACGGTGACCTTGCCAAGCTCAGCGCGGTCACGTTAACCCGACATAAATCAAATTGCAACGGCTAGATTGATCCATGTGTCAACCCCTTTTGGTATCCCATACGGCATAGCATGGACCTCTCATTCATCTTGTACCTGATCGCCGCGCTGTGCATCGCGCTCGGCATTGCCGGAATCGTGCTGCCCGCGCTGCCCGGCATTCCGCTGGTATTCCTCGGCCTGCTGCTGGCAGCGTGGGCCGATGGATTCGTCCACGTCGGCTGGCCCGTGCTGGCGGTACTGGCGGTGTTGACCGTGCTGTCCTTCGTGGTGGACATCCTGGCCACGGTGGTCGGGGCGCAACGGGTGGGGGCCAGCCGCAAGGCCTTGTGGGGTACCTTCGCCGGCAGCATCGCCGGCCTGTTCTTCATGCCGGTCGGGTTGTTCCTGGGCCCGCTGCTGGGCGCACTGCTCGGCGAGTACTGGCACTCCCGGGAACTCGGCCGTTCCACCAAGGTGGGGTTGGCGACCTGGCTGGGCATCCTGCTTGGCATGGCCTTGAAGGTGGCACTGCTGGTGGCGATGCTGGGGCTGTTCGCGTTCGCCTGGCTGCTCTGAACTCACTCCACTTTCACGCCGCCTCACACGCGTCACTGTCATAACCGCGCACTGGCGGGTCACGCCAGCGCACGCCACACTGCGCTCAACTTACTCCTATTCAGCCTCGTTCAAGGGCCCGCAGCAATGACCCTCTCCTCCCCGCTTCCCCGTCTGGCCCCGTTGGTGCTGGCGCTGTCCAGTGCTCCGCTGGCCGCGCAGGAATTCACTGCATCGCCTGCGACTTCGCCCAGTGCCTGTGCCGCCATCACTACCGACGCGGCCCGGCTTGCCTGCTATGACCAGCTGTTCGGTCCCACCCAGGCCACCACCGCGCAGGCCGACGCCGCGGCCGAAGCCGCCGCGGTGGCACGCAAGGAAGAGCGCCGCGAAGTCCGCGTCAGCGAAGGCGAGGAGAAACTTCGCTCGCGCGTGGGCGACCTGTTCCGTCCGGCCCCGCACGATGCAGCGCTGGCCAATGCCGGCCGCGGTTCGCTGCTGGACAGCCGCTGGGAGCTGGCCGAGGACTCCAAGCTGGGACCGTTCCAGCTGCGCGCCTACAAGCCGGTGTACCTGCTGCCGGCCTTCTGGACCAGCAACAAGAACCTCACCCCGCAATCGCCGAATCCCGCCAACACGGTCACCACGCCGCAGCTGCTGGACAGCAATGAACTCAAGTTCCAGCTGAGCTTCAAGACCAAGATCGTGGAGAACCTGTTCGGCGACAACGGTGACATCTGGGCCGGCTACACGCAGAGCTCGCGCTGGCAGGCTTACAACGCGGACAATTCGCGCCCGTTCCGCGAAACCAACTACGAACCGGAGGTCATGGCGGTGTTCCGCAATGGCTATTCGATCGGTGGCTGGCGTGGCCGCATGAGTGCCATCGGCATCAACCACCAGTCAAATGGCCGATCCGATCCTTTCTCGCGCAGCTGGAACCGGGTCATCGTCAGTGTCGGCCTGGACCGCGAGAACTGGGCGCTGACGCTGCGCCCCTGGTATCGCCTGCCGGAGTCGCGCAGCGATGACAACAACCCGGACATCGAAGACTACATGGGCCGCGGCGATGCCACCCTGGTATGGAACCGCAACGGGCATGAGGTCGCGCTGATGGGGCGGCATTCGCTGCGCAGTGGCGACCGCTCGCATGGCGCACTGCAGCTGGACTACGGCTTCCCGATCAGCAACCTGCTGCGCGGCCACGTCCAGGTGTTCGATGGCTACGGCGAAAGCATGATCGACTACAACCACAAGGCCACCTACATCGGCGTGGGCGTGTCGTTGCTGGAGTGGTTCTGATGTCCGTGACGCTGTGGCACAACACGGCCTGCAGCAAGTCGCGCAACGCGCTGAAGTTGATCCGTGATGCCGGGCTTGACCCGGTGATCGTGGACTACCTGGCCAATCCGCCGGACGTGGCGACCTTGCGCAAGGTGCTTGCCGACGCCGGCCTGCGCGCGTCGGAGCTGGTCCGCAGCAACGAGCCGCTGTTCGCCGAACTGGGCCTGGCCGGCGCCGACGAGGCGCAGCTGGTCGCCGCCATGGCCGCGCACCCACGGCTGATCAACCGGCCGATCGTGATCACCGGCAAGGGCACGCGCCTGTGCCGCCCGCCCGAACGGGTGCTGGACATCCTGTAGACACGCGGCGGTGACGATCCACGGTCGTCACCCACCGCGCGGGCCGCTTCAGGCCACCACGACTGGAATCTTGCCGATCCGCGCTTGCCATTCGCGCGGGCCGGTCTGGTGCACCGACTCGCCGGTCGAGTCGACCGCCACCGTCACCGGCATGTCCTGCACGGTGAACTCGTAGATGGCTTCCATGCCCAGGTCGGCGAAGCCGACCACCTTGGCCGCCTTGATCGCCTTGGACACCAGGTAGGCCGAACCGCCGACCGCCATCAGGTAGGCCGACTTGTTGTCACGGATCGCCTCGATCGCCGCCGGGCCGCGCTCGGCCTTGCCGACCATGCCCAGCAGGCCGGTCTGTTCAAGCACCTGGCGGGTGAACTTGTCCATGCGCGTGGCGGTGGTCGGGCCGGCCGGACCCACCACTTCATCGCGCACCGGATCGACCGGGCCGACGTAGTAGATGAAGCGGCCCTTGAGGTCGACCGGCAGTGGCTCGCCCTTGTCCAGCATTTCCACGATGCGCTTGTGCGCGGCATCGCGGCCGGTCAGCAGCTTGCCGTTGAGCAGCAGGGTCTGGCCCGGCTTCCAGCTGGCGACGTCGGCCGGGGTGATCGCGTCCAGGTCCACGCGGGTACCCTTGGACGCGTCATAGGTGATCTGCGGCCAGTCTTCCAGCGACGGCGGATCCAGCATCACCGGGCCGCTGCCATCCAGGGTGAAGTGCGCATGGCGGGTCGCCGCGCAGTTCGGGATCATCGCCACCGGCAGGTTGGCGGCATGGGTGGGGAAGTCCTTGACCTTGATGTCCAGCACCGTGGTCAGGCCGCCCAGGCCCTGTGCGCCGATGCCCAGTGCGTTGACCTTGTCGAACAGTTCCAGGCGCAGCTCTTCGGCGCGGTTGGAGGCGCCACGGGCCTTCAGTTCGTTGATGTCGATCGGCTCCATCAGCGATTCCTTGGCCAGCAGCATCGCCTTTTCGGCGGTGCCGCCGATGCCGATGCCGAGCATGCCCGGCGGGCACCAGCCGGCGCCCATCGTCGGCACCGTCTTGAGTACCCAGTCGACGATCGAATCGGAAGGATTGAGCATGGCGAACTTGCTCTTGGCTTCCGAACCACCGCCCTTGGCCGCGACGATCACCTCGACGTGGTCACCCGGCACCACCTTGACGTTGACCACGCCGGGGGTGTTGTCCCTGGTGTTCACGCGCTTGCCGGCCGGGTCGGCCAGCACCGAGGCGCGCAGCTTGTTTTCCGGATGGTTGTAGGCGCGGCGCACGCCTTCGTTGGCCATGTCCTCCACGCCCATCGTGGCGTCGTCCCAGCGCACGTTCATGCCGATTTCCAGGAACACGGTGACGATGCCGGTGTCCTGGCAGATCGGCCGGTGGCCTTCGGCGCACATCCGCGAATTGATCAGGATCTGCGCCATCGCTTCCTTAGCCGCCGGGGATTGCTCGCGCTCGTAGGCCGCGGCCAGGCTCTTGATGTAGTCCACCGGGTGGTAGTACGAGATGTACTGCAGCGCGTCGGCGATGGACTGGATGAGGTCTTCCTGCTTGATCGATGTCACGGCTTGCTCGCTTGCTCGGGGCTGGCGGGGGTAATCCGCCCATTTTACCCCGCGCGCCTGCCGCTGTAGCGCCGGGGCGCTGACGCCGCCGACGAAACCGTGTTCCACTGGCGGCACCTGTCACAGCGACCCGCAGTGGGGCGTCCTGGGCACATGAACGCAGAATCGGCTTTCCATTCACATCGCCCTCGCCTGCTGGCACTGGCCTATCGGCTGCTGGGCAGCCGTGCCGATGCCGAAGACATCGTGCAGGAGGCCTGGCTGCGCTGGGCCGGCGCCGCGCATGCCGAGATCGCCGATCCCCTGGCATGGCTGGTGACCGCCACCACCCGGCTGGGACTGGATCGCCTGCGTGCGCTCAAGCGCCAGCGCACCGACTACATCGGCCCCTGGCTGCCCGAGCCCCTGGACATCGCCCTGGAGCTGCCTGCAGCGCCCGACCCGGCGCAGGTACATGCCCTGGCCGAGGATGTGTCGCTGGCCTTCCTTGCGCTGCTGGAACAGCTGGCACCGGACGAGCGCGCCGCCTTCCTGCTGAAGGAGGTCTTCGACCACGACTACACGCAGGTGGCCGCACTGTTGGGCCACAGCGAGGCCAACTGCCGGCAGATGGTGCATCGGGCGCGCAAACGCCTGCGCGAGGGCCGTCCGCGCTTCGCAGCCGACGCAGGACAGCACCGGCAGCTGCTCGCCCGCTTCATGGACGCCTCCCAGCGCGGCGACAGCGAGGCGATCCAGGCCCTGCTGCACGCCAACGCCCGCCACGTTTCCGATGGCGGCGGCGTAGTCACCGCCGGCATCCGTCCGCTGCTCGGCGCCGAGCGGATCGGACGCCTTTACTGGGCGATCGCCCGTCGCGGCGGCTCGTTGGCCGCACGCCTCGGAACGGTCAACGGAGAGCCGGCGATCCTGCGTTTCGATGGCCCGCGACTGCAGTCGGTGACCACGATCGTGGTGGAACACGGGCGCATCGTTGCGCTGTACAGCGTGCTCAATCCGGAAAAGCTCGGGGCGGCTGTCACAGGCCCGGTCGCTGGCGCGTCCTTGTGGTGAAAGGCCGCCCATCCGGGCCGCCACTGGAGCCTGACGATGAATGCTGCTGCCCCCCGCGTTGCCTACACCCGACTCGCCGCTGATGCCTTCAAGGGGCTGTTGGCAGTGAGCACGACCGTTCATGCCAGCTCGCTGGATCACGAACTGCAGGAGCTGGTCTATCTGCGCGTTTCGCAGATCAACGGCTGCGCCTACTGCCTGGACATGCATTCGACCGCACTGCGAAAGGCCGGCACCGAGCCGCGCAAGCTGGATACCGTGGCGGCCTGGCGTGAGAGCCGCTTCTTCGATGCCCGCGAACGGGCCGCGCTGGGCTGGGCCGAAGCGTTGACGCGGCTGCCGGACGGTGCGCCTTCCGATGCCGCCTTCGATGCGCTGCGGCCGCACTTCGATGACAAGGGCATCAGTGACCTGAGCATGGCGGTAGCCGTGATCAACGCATGGAACCGGCTGGGCGCCGGACTGCTGCCGCCGCTGCCCTGAGCCTGCGGCCCGGACAGGCAGTGACGGCCGCTGGCCGTCTGCTCCTGCCTTTGGTGGGTGACGACTGTTGGTCGTCACGCTTCGCCTGCCGCTGCGCTCGCCGAGCGTGGCTCGGCGCTACCCTGCCCTTCGGTAGCGACGGCCGCTGGCCGTCTTGCCGTTGCCCCGGCACCACTGCCTTGTCACGCCGCGGCGGCGCACACTAGGCACATGCCTGACACTCCCCCGTCCGCCCGCCCCAGCCTGCGCCAGCGCTTTTCGGCGATGCGCAACCTTCCTCCCTTCCTGCGCCAGGTCTGGCAGACCAACCCCTGGCTGGCCAGCGCCAGCCTGGGCCTGCGCATCATCCGCGCCCTGCTGCCGGTGGCGATGTTGTACGTCGGCAAGCTGATCATCGATTCGGCCGTGCTGCTCAGCCAGCATGAGACCGGTTTCCCGCCGTTCGGCGAGGCGCTGGCCAGCGGACTGCTCACCCCGCTGCTGTCCCTGCTGGCGCTGGAGTTCGGCCTGGCCATCGCATCGGACCTGCTGGGGCGCATCGTCAGTTACGCCGATTCACTGCTGTCCGAACTGTTCACCAACGTCACCAGCGTGCGCCTGATGGAGCACGCCGCCTCACTGGACCTGGAAGACTTCGAGGACCCCGAACTGCAGGACAAACTGGACCGCGCGCGGCGCCAGACCATGGGCCGGATGAACCTGATGAGCCAGCTGTTCGGCCAGGTCCAGGATGCCATCACCGTGGCCAGCCTTGCCGTGGGCCTGCTGGTCTACGCGCCGTGGCTGATCGTGCTGCTGGCACTGGCGCTGGTGCCAGCGTTCATCGGCGAATCGCATTTCAACGCGGCTGGCTACAGCCTCAATTTCCAGTGGACCCCCGAACGCAGGCAGCTGGATTACCTGCGCCAGGTCGGTGCCAGCGTGGAAACCGCCAAGGAGGTCAAGATCTTCAACCTCCATCGGTTCCTGATCGACCGCTACAAGCTGCTCGCCGACCGCTTCTTCCACGCCAACCGTGCGCTGGCACGCAAGCGCGCGTTCTGGGGCACGCTGCTGGCCGCCTTGGGTACGCTGGGGTACTACACCGCCTATGCGTACATCGCCTGGCGCACCGTGCGCGGTGATTTCAGCATTGGTGACCTGACCTTCCTGGCCGGCAGTTTCCTGCGCCTGCGGCAACTGCTGGAAGGCCTGCTGATCGGTTTTTCGCAGGTGGCCAGCCAGGCGCTGTACCTGGACGATCTGTTCTCCTTCTTCCAGATCACCCCGGAAATCCACACCCGCCCCGATGCCGTGCCGGTACCGCGACCGATCCGCCAGGGCTTCGTGTTCGACAACGTGGGCTTCCGCTATCCGGATGCAGAGAGCTGGGCCGTGCGCCATCTCGACTTCCAGCTGCACGCCGGCGAAGTGCTGGCGCTGGTCGGCGAAAACGGCGCCGGCAAGACCACCCTGGTCAAGCTGCTGGCGCGATTGTACGACCCCGACGAAGGCCGGATCCTGCTCGATGGCCGCGACCTGCGCGACTACGACCTGGACGACCTGCGCGCCAACATGGGGGTGATCTTCCAGGACTTCGTGCGCTACAACCTCACCGCCGGCGAGAACATCGGTGTCGGCCAGGTCGATGCGCTGGACGACACGCAGCGCATCCGCGATGCCGCCCGCCGCGGCATGGCCGAAGAGGTCATCGAGGCGTTGCCCGGCGGCTACCAGCAGGTGATCGGCCGCCGCTTCAAGCAGGGCGTGGATCTGTCTGGTGGCCAGTGGCAGAAGATCGCCATCGCCCGCGCGTACATGCGCCAGGCCCAGGTGATGATCCTGGACGAGCCGACCGCCGCGCTCGATGCACGCGCCGAATACGAGGTGTTCCAGCGCTTCCGGGAGCTGTCCGAACAGCGCACCGCGGTATTGATATCGCACCGGTTTTCCTCGGTGCGCATGGCCGACCGCATCCTGGTGCTGGCCGATGGCCGGATCGAGGCCAGTGGCAGCCATGCCCAGCTGATGGCCGAAGGCGGCCGCTATGCGGAGCTGTTCGAGCTGCAGGCGGCCGGTTATCGCTGAACCGTGGGCATGAACGCCTCTCATTCCGGCCAATGAGAACCTGTCTCATTCGAGGTAGAATGTCCGGGACGATTTCCTGGATACGCTACCCCCATGTCTGCTGCTTTCGGCGCCGAGACGGTGCTTGAGGTCCGCCACTGGACCGATGCCTACTTCAGTTTCACCCTGACCCGTGACAGCGGGTTCCGCTTCGAGAACGGCCAGTTCGTGATGATCGGCCTGGAAACCGAGGCGCGGCCACTGCTGCGCGCGTACTCCATCGCCAGCGCGAACTGGGAAGAGAACCTGGAGTTCTTCAGCATCAAGGTGCAGGACGGCCCGCTGACTTCGCGCCTGCAGCACATCAAGCCGGGCGACAAGGTACTGGTCGGCAAAAAGCCGACCGGCACCCTGCTGATCAGCGACCTGCACCCGGGCAGGAACCTGTACCTGCTGGGCACCGGCACCGGCATGGCGCCGTGGCTGTCGGTGATCAAGGATCCGGAAACCTACGAGCGCTTCGACAAGGTGATCCTCACCCACGGCGTGCGTTACGAAAAGGACCTGGCCTACCGCGATTACTTCGAACGCGGACTGCGCGAGCACGAGTTCCTGGGCGAGATGATCGGCGACAAGCTGCTGTATTACCCGGCGGTCACCCGCGAGCCGTTCGCCAACCAGGGCCGGCTGACCTCGTTGCTGGAAAGCGGCGAGATGCAGCGCACCCTGGGCCTGCCGGAACTGGACCCGGCCAACGACCGCGCGATGATCTGTGGCAGCCCGCAGATGCTGGCCGACCTGCGCACGGTGCTGGACGCCAAGGGCTTCCAGGTCTCCCCGCGCATCGGCAGCCCCGGCCATTACGTCTTCGAACGCGCTTTCGTCGAGAAATAAGCGGTAGCGCCGAGCCATGCTCGGCGAGCGCAGCGGGCGGTGAACGGTGAAGCCCGCCGAGCATGGCTCGGCGCTACCGATCCCAGCATAGATTCAGAGGTGACGGCGGAGCTGTGCGGGGGTGGTGGTGGGAGCGAAGCGGGACTGCACCTGGCCATCGCGGTCGAGCAGGAATTTGGTGAAATTCCACTTGATGCGCGCGCTGCCCAACAGGCCGCGTTTCTGCGTGGACAACCACTGCCACAATGGATCGGCAGCCGGTCCGTTGACCTCGATCCTGGCCGACAACGGGAAGCTCACCGGATAGTCCAGCGAACAGAACGCACGGATCTGGGCGGCATCGCCGGGCTCCTGCGCGCCGAACTGGTTGCACGGAAAGCCGATCACCACCAGACCGTGTTCACGGTAGTCCTGCCACAGCTGTTCCAGGCCCGTGTACTGCCCGGTGAAGCCGCAGCGGCTGGCCACGTTCACCAGCAGCAGCCGCTTTCCGCGATGGCACGACAGCGAAACGCGCTCGCCTTCCAGCGTGGTCATGTCGAAATCAAAGGCGCTGGTCATCGGCCGGCCGCTGCAGGGAACAAGCCAGCAGCGTGAACGCCCATGCCTTTCGACACAAGCCCACCCATCCGGGGCCGGGTTACCCTCGGGGACTTGTCTTCGTGGAGTACCTTGCCTTGACCACCCGCCTTGCCCTTGCCGTGGCCATGACCCTCGGCCTTGCCCTGCCCGCCTATTCCGCCGGCGCCGCCACCCCGGCTGCCAGCACCGCCGCGCAGCAGGCCAATCCGTTCTTCGCCGACAGCCCGCTGCCGCTGCACTACCCGCAGTTCGACAAGATCACCGACAGCGATTTCGCCCCGGCGTTCGACGCCGGCATGGCGCAGCAGTTGAAGGAAGTGGAGGCCATCGCCAACAACAAGGCCAAGCCGACCTTCGAAAACACCCTGATCGCGCTGGAAAAGAGCGGCGAGACGCTGGACCGCGCCACCACCGTGTTCTTTGCCCTGGTCGGTGCCGATACCAATGACACCCGCAAGAAGCTGCAGGCCGATTATTCGGCGCGCTTTGCCGCCCACGGCGATGCGATCGCGCTGAACGGCAAGCTGTTCGCCCGCATCCAGGCCCTGTATGACGACCGCGCCAAGCTGGGCCTGGACGCCGAAGGCGTGCGCCTGGTCGAGAAGTACTACGAGAACTACGTGCGCGCCGGCGCCAAGCTGTCCGAAGCGGACAAGACCAAGCTCAAGGAAATGAACGCCGAGCTGGCCAACCTGGGGACCAAATTCAGCCAGAACGTGCAGTCCGAAGTGAACGCCTCGGCGATCACCGTGGACGACGTCAATGAACTTGACGGTCTGTCGCAGGAGCAGATCTCCGCCGCCGCCGAAGCGGCCAAGGCGCGTGGCCTGGACGGCAAGTACGTGATCACCCTGCTCAACACCACCGGCCAGCCGCCGCTGACCAACCTGGCCAACCGTGCGCTGCGCCAGAAGATCTACGAAGCGTCCACCACCCGCGGCAGCCGCGGCGGTGAGTTCGACAACACCGCGCTGGTGGCGCGCATCATGCAGCTGCGCGCCGACAAGGCCAAGCTGATGGGCTTCCCCAACTTCGCCGCCTACAACCTGACCAACCAGACCGCCAAGACCCCCGAAGCGGTCAACGCGATGCTGGGCCAGCTGGCCCCGGCCGCGGTGGCCAACGCCAAGCGCGAAGCCGCCGACCTGCAGGCGATGATCGACCAGGAACAGAAGGCCGCCGGCAAGCCGACCTTCAAGCTGGAAGCCTGGGACTGGGCGTTCTACAGCGAGAAGGTGCGCCAGGCGAAGTACAACTTCGACGAATCCCAGCTCAAGCCGTACTTCGAAATGAAGACCGTGCTGGAAGACGGCGTGTTCCATGCCGCTGAACTCGAATTCGGCCTGACCTTCAAGCAGCGTACCGACCTGCCGGTCTACCACGACGACGTCACCGTGTACGACGTGTTCGATGCCGACGGCAGCCAGCTGGCGATCTTCATCTTCGACCCGTATGCACGCGCATCCAAGCGTGGCGGTGCGTGGATGAACTCCTACGTTTCGCAGTCGGAGCTGTCCGGCTTCAAGCCGGTGGTGGCCAACCACCTCAACATCCCCAAGCCGCCGGCCGGCAAGCCGACCCTGCTGACCTGGGATGAAGTGACCACCACCTTCCACGAGTTCGGCCATGCGCTGCACGGCATGTTCTCCAACGTGAAGTACCCGTATTTCTCCGGCACCTCGGTGCCGCGCGACTTCGTCGAGTTCCCCTCGCAGGTCAACGAGATGTGGGCTGACAATCCGGTCATCCTGAAGAACTACGCCAAGCACTACCAGAACGGTTCGGCGATGCCGCAGGCGCTGCTGGACAAGGTGGTCGCCGCCGCCAAGTTCAACCAGGGCTTCGCCACCACCGAATACCTGGGTGCGGCGATGCTGGACCAGCGCTGGCACCAGATCAGCGCGGACCAGGTCCCGGCCGCCGCCGACGTGATGAAGTTCGAAGCCGCCGCACTGGCCAAGGACGGCATCTTCTACGCGCCGGTGCCGCCGCGTTACAAGACCCCGTACTTCAGCCACATCATGGGCGGCTACTCGGCCGGCTACTACGCCTACATCTGGTCCGAAGTGCTCGACGCCAACACCCAGAAGTGGTTCAACGAGAACGGTGGCCTGAGCCGCAGGAATGGCGACCACTTCCGCAAGACCCTGCTGTCGCGCGGCGGCAGCGTGGATGCGATGCAGCTGTTCCGCGACTTCGCCGGCCATGAGCCGCAGATCGAGCCGCTGCTGGAGAAGCGTGGCCTGACCGGTGCCGGCAAGTAAACAGCGCCTGCAGCAACGTTGAATGGAAAACGCCCGGGTAACCGGGCGTTTTTTTCGCAGGCTGCCTCAACGCGGCGCCACGTACCCGCCCGGCACCCCTTCCGGCGACAGCACCAGCTGCCACAACTGTGCATGCCGACAGCGGAACGCGGCCATCGAACCGGCCAGGTAGAAGCGCCACATGCGCTTGAAGCGTTCGTCGTAGCGCTGCCGATCCAGCCGCGGCCAGGCCGCTTCCACGTTGCGCCGCCATGCCTGCAGGGTCAGATCGTAGTCGGTGCCGAAGCCATGCCAGTCTTCAAGCACGAAGCGGCCCTCGAACGCGCGCGTGATCTGCGCCGCCGATGGCAGCATCGAGTTGGGGAAAATGTAACGGGCGATCCATGGATCGGTGCGGTGGCCGCTGACATTGCGCCCGATGGTATGCAGCAGCAGCAAACCGTCCGGGGCCAGGCAACGCCGGGCCACGTCGAAGAACGCGCGATAGTTGCGTTCGCCCACGTGTTCGAACATGCCGATGGAGAACACCGCATCGAAGCGCTCATCCAGCGCGCGGTAATCCTGCAGCCGGATCTCCACCGGCAATCCTGCGCAGCGCTCGCGCGCATACGCGGCCTGCTCTTCGGAGATGGTCACGCCCACGCCACTGACGCCATAGCGTTCGCAGGCGAACTTCAGCGCTTCCCCCCAGCCGCAGCCGATGTCGAGCACGCGCTGGCCGGGACGCAGCGCCAGCTTGCGGCAGACCAGGTCCAGCTTGGCTTCCTGTGCGGCATCCAGGTCCCGGGCCTGCCGCCAGTACCCGCAGCTGTACACCAGGCGCTGTCCGAGCATGGCCGCGTACAGGTCGTTGCCGAGATCGTAGTGGCGGCGCCCGACTTCGAAACTGCGCTGCCCGGCCTGCGCGTTGACCAGGCGTGCGCGGACCGCATCGGCCAGCTCACGCCAACTGTGCACGCGCTCGTCCAGGTGGGCCTGCAGCAGGTGCAGCAGGAAGCAATCCAGCTGGTTGGCGTCCCACCATCCGTCCATGTAACTCTCGCCCAGCGCCAACGACCCGCCGGCCAGCACCCGTGCGTGGAAGCGCGGGTCATGGACGTGGATATCCTGTGGCCGGGCACCGCCAACGGCGACGCCAGCCTCGTGCAGCAACGCGGTGAGCCGGACCTGCAGCGCCGCGTCCACCGTCACCTCCGTGCTCAGCCGTGGGCGAACAGTCCGGCATACTCCGGCGCCACATGTGGCACCAGCACGGACGCCGGTACCTCGGCGGTCTGGGTGCCTTCGGAGTAGGGACCGACCTGGTAGGGGGGGAACACGAACCGCAACCCGGTCACCTTGCCGCCGGCATCGGTCATCGGTTCGAACTGGCGGAAGTTGTCCGGCCGGGCGCCGGTGCCTTCGTTGATCATCCGCGAAGCGCTGCGCAGCGATTCCTGCAGCTCGCCCGGCTCCATGTCCTCGCTGCTCAGGCGGGTCGCCACGCGCTCGCGCAGCTGGTCGGCCACGAAGTCACTGATCGCCTTCCACCCCTTGGCGTCCGGCACCAGGTGGTCGGCGGTCAGCATCTGCTGCGGGCCGGGCAGCCAGACGAAGCGGGCGACCAGCGGCTCGCCATGGGCACCGCCGGTGTAGCGGCTGCCTTCGGCGCGCACCACTACCAGCTCCGGGGTTTCCAGCTGCTTTTCAAACGCCAGCGACAACTCGTACGGCATCGTCGGCTTGTCGTTGCCCAGCCCATCGAGGGCCTGCTGCAGCTCGCCACGCGCAGCGGCAGCGTAATCCTGCAGCGCCTTGGCCAGCCCCGGGTACTGGTCCAGCCCGGCTGCATAACTGATGCCGACCACCGCCTGCGGGCTGGTCTCGATCACGTCGGCAAGCGCTACCGGTGCATCGGCGGGTGCTTCGGCCACCGGCGCCGGCAGCTGACCGGCGGTATCGGTGGCGGCCGGCTGGGGGCCCGCGCTGTTGCCATCCCCGCGCCCGCACCCGGCCAGCAGCATGGCCGCGATGGCCACGCCCAGCACCCCGGCGGCAGGCAGTTTATGGCGCAACGACTTCATCGATTTCCCCTGGACTGGCAGCGACATGTATCGGTTTCCTTTCTGGAACGAACCCCATCGGCCGATCAGGCCAACAGGTCATTGAATTCTTCGTGACGCTCAAAGAACGCCTCCGCGTAAGCGCACGCGGGAACCACTTTGTATCTGTTGTCGCGTGCCCAGCGCAGCGCCACGCGGGTCAGTTCCCCGGCGATGCCGCGCCCGCCGATGGCATCGGGCACCTCGGTGTGGGTGATCACCATGCGGCGGCGCTTGAGCTGGTAATCCAGCAACGCCAGATGACCTTGCACCCGTGCGGTGAAGCGGTGCGCAGCCACGTCATGGGTGACCTCGTAAGCCAATCCGGGGGGCGTGACCGAAGCCATGGGACCGATCTCCTGGGGCAGCACCGCTGATGGTGCGCAGCCTGCCGCCATGATCGTGTGAAGCCTGAACAGGGGCAAGCGCTATCTGCCCCGGATGCATCGGCCGCTAAAGCGTGGCCGGCCGCGGCCGATACCCCTGTCGACGGGGCGCACTGGAAGGCCCTGCCGGGTCCGCCCGCCCCTTTCCCAGGAGGTTCCCATGCGACACCCGCCCGCTCCCTCCAACGACGCCGCCGCCACCGCCGCGAGCGATGACGCGCTGCTGGATGGCCTGCTGCAGCTGGCCGTGGAAGGCCATACCGACGAAACGCAGTTCCAGCGGATCGGCGAAGAAGTCTTCACCCGCCTGCTGGATACCTATGGCGTGGACAGCGGGACCCCGCGGACGCGCTAGCCGCCCGCGGGTCGCTGCGCGCGGCTCAGCCGCCCAGGCCGAAGCGCGGGTTGGACAGTTCGCGCAGGAAGTGGTTGAAGATGCCCGGGTTCATCGCCAGCAGGAACAGCACGCCGAACGCCGCGCCGGCGAGGTGGGCGCTGTGGTTGATGCGGTCCCCGCCCTTCTTGTCCATCCAGATGCTGTAGCCCACGTAGAACACCGCGTACAGGATGGCCGGCGCCGGGATGAAGAACACCAGGATGATCGTCCACGGGCTGAGCAGGATGAAGGCGAACAGCACCGCCGACACCGCCCCCGACGCGCCCAGGCTGAGGTAGTTGGGATTCTTCTGGTTCTTGATGTAGCTGGGCAGGATGGACACCACCAACGCGCCCAGATAGAACGCCGGATAGGTCAGGTAGCTGCCGGACAGCTGCACCATCACCGTTTCGATCTGTCCGCCGAAGAAGAACAGCGTGATCATGTTGAAGATCAGGTGCGGCCAGTCGGCGTGGATGAAGCCGTAGGTCACCAGCCGGTCGTACTGGCGGTGGCGATCCACCGCCGGCGGCCACAGGATCAGCCGGTCGGCCAGCTTGCGGTTGTTGAACGCCAGGTAGGACACGATGGCGGTGATGGCGATCAGCAGGAGATTTACGGGTGTCATGTCAGGCTCAGGCGGCGCGGTAGTTGTCGACCATGCGGTAACGGCGCGCATACCAGCCGAAGGCCAGTGCGGCGACGAACGCGAAGCCAGCGAAGAAGAACATCAGGAACGCCGCTTCGCTCAACCCGGTACTGGCGATCTGGTGGGTCACCGTATCGTTGCGCACCGCGGCGTTGGACAGCAGCACCCACAGGTTGCCGATGGTGGTGGTCAGGTTCCAGAAGCTCATCACCACCCCCTTCATCGCCTGCGGCGCCTGGCTGTAGGCGAATTCCAGACCGGTCGCCGAGACCAGCACTTCACCGAACGTCAGCAGCGCGTACGGCAGCATCTGCCAGAAGATCGACATCGCGTTGCCGCCATCCATCACCACCTGGATGCCACCGACCACGATCCACGCCAGGCCGCTGAAGGCGATGCCCGCGGTCATCCGGCGCAGCGCGGTGGGTTCGAAGCCGAAACGGCGCAGCGCCGGGTACAGCACCAGGTTGTTGAACGGGATCAGGATCATCACCAGCAGCGGGTTCAAGGCCTGCATCTGCGAGGCGGTGAACCAGCTGGGCATCTGCATCTGCTGGCCCTGCAGCACCCACGTGGACGCCTTCTGGTCGAACAACGAGAAGAACGGCGTGGTCAGCGCGAAGATGACCAGCACGCGCAGCACCGAGCGGACGCCTTCGACGGCCTCGGCCGGATGCACCGCACGGGCCCGGTCCAGCTGCATCCAGGTGCCGCCCCCGATGCCGGCCAGCACCGAGACCAGCGCCAGGCACAGGCAGATCACGATTCCCAGCGTGCCGACCAGCCCGAACGAAGCAATCGCCAGCACCACGCCGGCCACCGCCAGCACCAGGCCGGGGCGGCCGCGCCCTTCCACGCGTGCGGTCAGCGCGGTACGCACCACGTTGGCGAACGAATGCGGGTCCTTCGGCGGCAGCGGGGTCAGCACGTAGCGCTTGCGCCCCAGCCAGAACACGAAGGTCGCGATGAACATCAGGATGCCGGGGATGCCGAAGGCCCACTGCGGGCCCCAGTTCTTCAGCACCAGCGGGATCAGCAGCGAGGCGAACAGCGAGCCGAAGTTGATGATCCAGTAGAAGGCGTCGAAGACGATCTTGGCCAGGTGCTTGTTGCCCTGGTCGAACTGGTCGCCCATGAACGAGGCCACCAGCGGCTTGATGCCACCGGCACCCAGCGCGATCAGCCCCAGGCCGAAGAAGAAGCCGCCGCGACTGCCTTCGAACAGCGCCAGGCACAGGTGGCCGACACAGTAGATCAGGCTGAACCACAGGATGGTGTGGTACTTGCCGAAGAATTTATCGGCCAGCCAGCCACCGAGCAGCGGGAAGAAATACACGCCGATCATGAAGCTGTGCATGATGTCCTTGGCTTCACCGGCACGGCCTTCGGCGGTGATCTCCTGCAGCAGCAACGAGGTGATCAGGAACTGCACCAGGATGTTGCGCATGCCGTAGAAACTGAAGCGCTCGCAGGCCTCATTGCCGATGATGTACGGGATCTGGCGCGGCATGGATCCCTTGCCGGCGGGGGCGACTGCGTTATGGCTCATCCTGTAAGGCTTTCCTGCGGACACGAAAGCGCCAAGGTTACCGGAATGCAGGCACCCAGCGCACGCTGCACGGCTGCATGACAGCGCCGGGAAAGCATGGCAGGGACGCTGCAAGGTCACGACGCCTGCACGGCGCAAGCGTAAACTTATCGTTATGCGCGCCCCCCCTTTCCCCCTGTTGTTGTGCGTTGGCCTGTTGCTGGTTCCCTTGGCGGTGCGTGCGCAGCCGGCGGCGGCAACACCACTGGCCGAATTGAGCGTGGCCAGCCTGCAGCTCCCCGCGCAGGCAGATCCGGCCTGGGAACATCGCCGCGAAGCCATCGCCCAACTGCTGGCCACCCTGCAACCGGACGTGATCACCGTGCAGCAGGTGCTGCAGGAGGGCCGACGCAATCCAGCCTGCTGGTTGGCCAGCCGCCTCCGCTACAGCTGCGATTTCATCACTGCCGATCCGCCCAGCCAGGCCCAGCGCCATGGCAGCGCGATGCTCAGCCGGCTGCGCGTGGAAGAAGACGGCGTCACCCTGCTGCATCCGCCCGGCCGCTACAGCGCGGCGGGCATGATGCGCGTTGCGGTCGGCGAAGGCCAGGTCAACATCTACGTGGCGCGGCTGCGCCCCGAGCCGGATACCGGGGCCAGTCGCCAGCACCAGGCCAACGACCTGATGGCCTGGATCGCGGCCACGTCGGACGGCCACCCGAGCCTGGTCGCCGGTGATTTTGCTGCCAGCAGCAGCGAGGTGGTGCGCGGCATGCCCGGGTTCCAGCCGGCGCGGCGCAATCCGTCGGCCCGGGTGGAGAAGCCCGGCGCGGGCAACGGCAACGTCGGCAGCCATGGGCTGGACGTGCTGTTCCAGGTCAAATCCTTCAGTGGGAAGCGCCAGCAGCGCATTGAACTGCCCGCAGACGGCGATATGCCGGTGTTGCCGCTGGGCGTGATGGCCGTGCTGCGGCTGCAGGCCCCGGCCGGCTGACCCCACCTCGGCAGTCGTGCAATGGAAAAAGGCCGCGCTGCAAAGCGCGGCCTTTCTGCTGCCTACCGTGATGCTGCGGAATCAGGCAACCGCTTCCTGGTAACGGCGCTCGACTTCGTTCCAGTCGATCACGTTGAAGAACGCGCCGATGTATTCCGGGCGACGGTTCTGGTACTTCAGGTAGTACGCGTGCTCCCAGACGTCCAGGCCGAGGATCGGCGTGTTGCCTTCCATCAGCGGGCTGTCCTGGTTGCCGGTGCTTTCCACCACGACCTTCTTGTCCGGGGTGACGCTCAGCCATGCCCAGCCGCTGCCGAAGCGGGTCAGCGCCGCCTTGGTGAAGGCATCCTTGAACTTGTCGAAGCCACCGAGATCGCTGTCGATCTTCGCGGCCACTTCACCGACCGGGTTGCCGCCGGCGTTGGGCGCCATCACGGTCCAGAACAGGGAGTGGTTGGCATGGCCGCCGCCGTTGTTGCGCACCGGGCCCTGCAGGTTTTCCGGCAGCGACTTCAGCTTCTTGACCAGCTCTTCCACCGGCAGGTCGGCGTATTCAGTGCCTTCCAGCGCGGCGTTGACGTTGTTGATGTAGGTCTGGTGGTGCTTGGTGTGGTGGATCTCCATGGTGGCCGCATCGATATGCGGTTCCAGGGCGTCATAGGCGTAGGACAGCTTGGGCAGGGTGTAGGCCATGGTGCATCTCCTCGTAGCTTGGGGACCTGGCATTCGCCAGGTGGTGCGCGTTAAATGATGGGGACTGGCGTGAAGATTACCAAGTGGGATGTAAAGGAAACTTCGTCCTGCAGGTGACCGGCGCAGGACAGCGTGGCCCTCATGCACGATGCAGGCCCACGGCGCTACAGTGGCGGCCACTGTTTCCACGCCTGCCATCGCCATGCGCAATCCCCGCCTGTTGATCACCGCCATCGCCCTGCTGCTGCTCGGGCTGGTGGGCAACCACTTCCTGCAGCGCCCGGCCAAGCCGCAGTTCGCGCCCAGCCTGTCCGCCGCGCCGTCAGCCAGCTCGACGAGCTCGGCCAGCCTGGCCGCAGACGCAGGGCTGCCGGGGTTCCTTCCCGCTGAAGCGCGGCGGACGATCGCGCTGATCCAGCGCGGCGGCCCCTTCCCGCACCGCCAGGACGGCAGCGTGTTCGGCAACCGCGAGCAGCGGCTGCCGCAGCGCGAGCGCGGTTATTACCGCGAGTACACGGTTGAAACGCCAGGCGCCGGCAACCGCGGCGCCCGCCGCATCGTCACCGGCGGCGAGCCACCCGACGCCTGGTATTACACCAGCGATCATTACGAAAGCTTCCGCAGCTTCAACGTACCTGCAGGAGGGACGGCACCATGACCCATGATGCGTTCGGACTGGGCCTGCACGACCTCAACAACGCCGGCGTATATGCGATCGGCGAAGGCGACGAAGCCGCGCTCGCCGCAGCCATGCGCGATGCCGGCCTGCTGGTGCGCCGCGTCGACCTGGAAGGCGTGGCCGACAAACGCACCCTGTTGGCCCGGCTTGCCGCACAGCTGGATTTTCCGACCGGCTTCGGCGGCAACTGGGATGCACTGTCCGACAACCTGCGTGACCTGCAATGGCTGGGCGCCACCGGCGGGTACGCGCTGTTCCTGGATCGCATCGACGCCCTGCGTGCGCAGGACACCGCCAGCTTCGACACCCTGCTGGAGATCCTCGACGAGGCCAGCCAGTACTGGGCCGCGCAGGACCTGCCGATGTGGGCGTTCCTCTCCAGCGGAACCTGAGCGGTCAGCGGACGCTGCCGTTGTCTTCCTGCAGCTCTTTCTTGAACGGAACATCCGGCGGCGGACGCGCGATCGCCGGCTGGTCCTGCATGTTCGGATCGTTGAGGCCGCACCCACCGCCGAACTGCAGCACCGAAATCACGCAGGAAATCTTCGTGCTGGTACCCGGCAGCGGGATTTCCACCGACTGCACGCCGCGCCGCACCCACTCGGCCAGCAACGATTCATTGGGCACCCAGTACTTGTCGAACGAGGTCGGGGTGTAGTCATACGGCGGTCGCTTGAGCCAGGTGCCGGACTGCGCGATGCGGTCACGGCTCCAGCCATCGTTGTCACCGCCAGGCGCACCGCGATCGGTGTTGCCGGCGCCGTCCTGGCCGGGAACGCGCACGCTGCCGTCCGCGTTGAAGACGCCGCTGCCCTGCCCGGCATCACGATTGGCCTGCGCGCCCGCGCTGCTGCCGGGACGATCACGGGTGGATGCACCCCAATCATCACCGCGCGCCGGCGTCGCCCAGTTGCCCGGCGTCGGACGCGCCTGCGCACCCGCCTGGCCCGGCGCGCGCGATGCGGCGGTCGATGCCGAAGCCGCTGCAGCCGCCGAAGAAGACGATGAGGCCTGGGCAGCCGGGGTTGCCGACGGGCGCGGGTTGGCGGTAGCCGCCGCGCGGGCAGCGGCGTTGGCAACGGCACGTTCGCGCACGGTCGGCTCGGTACTCGGCCGCGTGCGCAGCGCCGGCTCACGCCCGCGCATGGCCGGCATGGTGATCGCAGGCGCGGTCACGGCAGCCACTTCGCGTTCGCGCACGACGGTGGGCTCACGCGGGGCAACCTGCACCGCCACCTCGGCCTGCGGCACCCGCAGCGGCGTCGGCGCCTGCACCGCAAGCGGGACCTCGCGTTCACGCACCTGCACCGTGGTTTCAGACGGCGCACGGGTGCGCACGGGCGTTACCGGACGCGGCGTGACCACGACCGGGGCCTGCACGACCTGCACCTCGCGTTCGCGAACCGACGGCGACGCCTGGCGCGGGACCACGGTGACTTCGGTACGCGGCACGCTGACCGGCGGCACCACGAAATCGGTCGTGGCCTCGGCCACGTCCGTCGCCTGCACCGGCGGCGTCGGCAGCGCGGGCGCCGGCACCGGGGGGGCGGGTTCGGCAGGTGCCGGTTCAGAGGCGGTCGCAGCGGCAACTTCGGCCGGAACGGGCTGCGCGGCGGTGCTGGACGCAGCCGGCGCGCCGTCCTGCGCTGCGGACGGCGATGCCGCCGGGCTGTCCGTCGCAGCCGAAGCCGCGCCACCTTCGGCTGCCGCGGCCGCTTCGCTGCCCGGCTGGTCGCCGCCGCCTTCCTGCGCGCCCTGCCCGATGAACTCCACCTGCACCCGCTCGCCTTCGCCGCCGGTATCCGGCTGCGAAGAACGCACCAGCGCCACCCATAGCAGCAGGAAGGCGAACAGCACGTGCAGCAGCAGGCTGGCGGCGGCGGCGGTCCAGCGCATCCAGCGCTGGTCACGCGGTGCCGGATCCCACTGCTGCCAGCCCAGGCGGCGCACCGCCTGCCACATCGTCAGCCCGGGCAGGCGGCCACTGGCCGCGGGCCGCGGCCGCGGCAGCAGCACCGCGACCAGCTCACGCGCATGCTGGGGACGTGGCAGCGGCGGACGCGCGCGCAGCCAGATGGCCCACCCGTAGGGCAGGCCGGTTTTCTTTTCCAGAATGGGCGGCTCCTGCTGGCGTGCCAGCAGGGCCTCGATCCACTGTGCGGCCCGGGATGACGGCACGCAGCGGGCGTCAGGCGACGTTGCCGCGCGGCATGTACGGTGCCTGCCCACTGTCGTGGTCGGTGGCATCACGTACCGCCGTGATGCCCGGAACCCGGCCCATCAGCGTCTTCTCGATTCCCTGCTTCAAGGTGACATCGGCCATGCCGCAGCCCTGGCAGCCGCCACCGAAGCGCAGCAGTACCACGCCGTCGGCGGACACTTCCTGCACCGCGACCTTGCCACCGTGCGAGGCGAGCTGCGGATTGACCTCGTTTTCCACCACCCAGTGCACGCGCTCCACCAGCGAGGCGGCGTCACCGGGTGCTTCGCCCTTTATGCGCGGCGCCTTGATGGTCAGCTGTTGTCCGCCGGCAGCGCCGGTCACGATGTCGATCTCGGCGCCATCCAGCCAGCCCACGCTGTCCGAGGCCACGTACAAGGTGAACCCATCGCAGTCCACCGCCCACTCGTCGCCGAGCAGGTCGGCCGGTTCGGCGAACTCAAGCCGGGCATCGGCGCGGGGGGTGCCAGCGTCGACCGCGGACACACGCACGCCCATGCCGGGCACGCCTTCGCGTTCGATCAACCTGCGGAAATGGGACTGGGCGGTGTCGGATATCTGGATCATGGCGCTATTCTAACGAAGTCCCTGTTACGCGATCATTCGGTTTATACACCGGACCGCGCACTGTTCAGTCAACGATTTCAGAGGTAGAGCATTCCATGAACGATCTGGTCCCGCTGGAACAGGCCCATTGCATCCCCCGCCGGGGCAACGAGCACCGCCTGGGGCAGGCCCGGCTGGCGGAGCTGCTGCCACAGGTGCCCGGCTGGGAGCTGGTCGAGAACGGCCAGGCGCTGCAGCGCACCTTCCGCTTCAAGGACTATTACCACACGCTCGCCTTCGTCAATGCGCTGGCCTTCATCGCCCACCGCGAAGACCACCACCCGGACCTGGGGGTGCATTACGACCGCGTCGTGGTGCGTTATTCCACGCACGACGTGGGCGGGCTGAGCGAGAACGATTTCATCTGCGCCGCCAAAGCATCGGCCCTGACGGAGTGACTGCCATGACCCTGCGCCTGTTGATCCTGCCCCTGCTCGCCACCGGCCTGGCCGCCTGCGGTGGCTCCGGCGAGCCGGCGACCCCGGCCGCGCCGGCCACCCCGCCGACCGAAGTCGCCGCGGTGAAGACCCCGCCCCCGCAGTACCCGATCGAACTGGCCTGCAGCGGCGTGGGCGGCACCACCACCCTGAAGGTCGTGGTGGGCGTGGAAGGCAAGCCCACCGACGTGACCCAGCTGACCAGCAGCGGCAACCCGCAGCTGGACGAACAGGCGCGCACCGCCGTGCAGGGCTGGCAGTTCAACGCCGCCAGCCGCAATGGCCGGAAGATGCCCGCCACGATCCAGGTGCCGGTGAGCTTCAACCCGCCGCAGCCGCGCCCGGATGAATGCTTCGCCGTGGAAGAACGCCTGCGCCGCGGCGGCTGATGCCCCGCTTTCCGCCACGGCCCGCCGGCGCCCGCCCGTCCCCATCGTCCCGTCTGAGTGGGGCGACCGTTCCCCGAAGGATTGCACCGGCAGATGCTGCAGATTTCCACTGAGAACGTCTGGATCGCCCTGGCGGTCACCCTGGCCGCGGGTCTGGCCACCGCGCTCGGCAGCCTGATGGTGCTGTTCGCGAAACGTCCCAACCCTCGCCTGCTGGCGTTCGGCCTGGCGTTTGCCGGCGGCGCGATGGTCTACGTGTCGTTGTCGGAGATCCTCAACAAGTCGATCGACTCGTTCACCCAGGCCTACGATCCGCGCCTCGGTTTCACCTACGGCACCGTCGCCTTCCTGCTGGGCATCCTGGTGATCATGGGCATCGACCACCTGATCCCCAATCCGCACGAGAGCCTGGACGCGAAGGATCCGAACTTCCGCGCCGACAACAAGGCCTACATCAAACGGGTCGGCCTGCTGACCGCCGTGGCGATCACCGCGCACAACTTCCCGGAAGGCCTGGCGACGTTCTTCGCCACCCTGGAAAGCCCGTCGGTGGGCATGCCGCTGGCCTTCGCCATCGCCATCCACAACATCCCCGAAGGCATCGCCATCGCGGTGCCGGTGTACTTCGCCACGCAGAACAAGTTCTACGCCTTCGCGGCGAGCCTGCTGTCCGGCCTGGCCGAGCCGATCGGCGCGGGCATCGGCTATTTCCTGTTGTCCGGCTCGCTGAACCACGCCACCTTCGGCTGGGTATTCGGGCTGATTGCCGGCGTGATGGTGTTCCTGGCCCTGGATGAGCTGCTGCCGGCGGCGAAGCGCTACGCGAAGGGTCACGAAACGGTGTACGGACTGGTCGCGGGCATGATGACCCTGGCGTTGAGCCTGGTGCTGTTCAAGTGGTGAGTGGGTTGGCGAACGGGTGAAACCCCCTCGCGGGTGGCGGCCTGCTGAAGCTGCCTTCTGGGGTAGGTCCGGGCGGGGTGGGTTGGCGGGACACGCCGTGAATCCATCCATGGAGGCTGCATCGCCGCATCCATGCGGCTCAGCGTCCCGCCAACCCACCCCGCCCGGACCCCGGACAGGTTCCGTGGGCGCCAGCCGCGTGAAAAGAAAAACGGGGTCAGCGTTCATTAGGGGTTCGCAAAGAAGCAGAACCC
>NZ_JBDJNU010000035.1:0-39429 GCF_039674585.1 Stenotrophomonas lacuserhaii
ACCAGGCGCAGGGCCGGCCGCCTTGGTAGCGCCGAGCCATGCTCGGCGAGCGCAGCGGCAGGCCGTGACGGCCAGCGGCCGTCACCCACCAAGAGACCAACGGTCGTCAGCCACCAAGAAATGACGGCCAGCGGCCGTCACTACCGGTCAGCGAGCAGGGCTGGTAGCGCCGAGCCATGCTCGGCGAGCGCAGCGGAGCGCCCGGCGCGGGTCAGTGTTCGTGTTCAGCAGGCGCTTCGGCGCCTGCTTCCAGCTGGTCCAGGAAGTCCACCGCGCGGCGCAGGTGCGGGATCACGATCGATCCGCCCACCACCAGGCCCACCGAGAACGTTTCGAAGAACTCGTCGCGCTCCACGCCGGCGGCCTTGCACTGCGCCACGTGGTAGCTGATGCAGTCGTCGCAGCGCAGCACCAGTGAAGCCACCAGGCCCAGCAGCTCCTTGGTCTTCACATCCAGCGCGCCCGCCTGGTAGGTCTGGGTATCCAGCGCGAAGAAACGGCGCACCACCTGGTTCGGTTCAGCCAGGATGCGCTCGTTCATCTTCTTGCGGTAGGCATTGAACTCGGCCAGGCGGTCGCCGCCTTCGTCCGCTGCGCTCATGCTGCGCCCTGCCCGGCCAGCAGCGGCTCCAGCTTGCCTTCACGGTGCAGGGCCATCATGTCGTCGTAGCCGCCAACATGGACGTCACCGACGAAGATCTGCGGCACGCTGGTGCGGCGGGTCTTGGCCATCATCTTCTCGCGCTCGGCGGCATCCAGGTCGATGCGCACTTCGGTCCACTGCTGGCCCTTGCTCTTGAGGAAGTTCTTGGCCGCCACGCAGTACGGGCAGACAGCGGTGGAATAAATGGTGATGGTGGGGGCGCCACCAGCAGGCTGTTCAAGTTGGCTCACGGGAAACTCCACGACGGTTCGACTGTCTGTATATGGTAGCGGCCTGATGGAAAATCCACGCCATGGCCGCAACACTGTGGATTAACGATAGGTTTCCCCCCGGCCTGCCACGCTGGGGGACGCTGCCCGAGGACCGACCGCTTGCGACCGCTGCTGCTTTCCGCTGCCCTGACCCTCGCATTGGCCGTGCCGCTGGCCCAGGCCCAGGATTCGCTGCCCGACATCGGCTCGTCGGCCGGTGAACTGCTGACCCCTGCCCGCCAGGCCGAGTACGGCGGGATGATGCTGCGCGAACTGCGCAACTACGGCTACCTGCTGGACGACCCGCTCACCACCGAGTGGCTGCAGACCATGGGCACCCGGCTGGGTTCCAACAGTGCGCAGCCGCGCCAGCAGTACACCTTCTTCATGATGAAGGACCGGCAGATCAATGCCTTCGCCACGCTGGGCGGCTATATCGGCGTCAATGCCGGGCTGGTGCTCACCGCCGAACGCGAAGACGAAGTGGCTGCGGTGCTGTCCCACGAAATCGCCCACGTCACCCAGCAGCATGTGCTGCGCGGCGTGGAACGCGCCCAGCGCGACCAGATTCCGATCCTGCTGGGCATGCTGGCGGCGGTGATCGCCTCGCAGCAGGCCGGGGGCAATTCGGCCGGCAACGCGACCATGGCCAGCATCGCCTCGGGCATGGGCCTGATGCAGCAGCGGCAGATCGACTACACCCGTTCCAACGAATCCGAGGCCGACCGCCTGGGCATCCGCACGCTGGCCCGCAGCGGCTACGACGTGGACGCGATGGCCGGCTTCTTCGAGCGCATGAGCGCCTCGATGCGTGGCAACGACGGCGGTTACAACGTGCCGGATTTCCTGCGCACCCACCCGGTCAACACCACCCGTATCAGCGAGGCCAAGCTGCGCGCCGAACAGATGAAGAAGGACACGGTGGTGCTGACCACCGAAGTGCCCGGTGGCGTGCGTACCGAACGGGTGAACCCGAGCGACCCGGGCCTGTCCGACCCGATCACCCGCCGCAACAACCTGCTGTTGCCGCCAGGCATGCAGGTGTCGGTGGGCCAGCTCAGCCGCGGTTCCAGTGGCGATTTCGACTGGGCCCGCGAGCGCCTGCGAGTGCTCAGTGCGGTGACCCCGTCCGAGCTGACCCGCGAATACCAGGGCCTGGCCCGGCAGAAAGGCGGACTGACCCCGGCCCAGCGCTACGGCCAGGCACTGGCCCAGTTGACCACCGGCACCGGCGGTGCGGCCGGCGCGGCGCGCGCCCTGGCCGAACTGCACGATGCCGACCCGGGCAACCTGTGGGTGGCGCTGGCGCTGGGCGAGGCCGAGTCGCGTTCCGGCCAGCCCGCCCAGGCCAACGAACGCTTCGAGGCGCTGCTGCGCCAGCACCCTGGCAGCCGCCCGGTCGCGCTGACCTTCGCGCAGATCCTCAACGAACAGGGCGGCCAGGCCGCAGGCCAGCGCGCGCAGGCCATGCTGCGGCCGCTGCTGTCACAAAGCGGCAACGATCCGGTCTTCCAGCAGCGTTTCGCCCGGGCCAGCGAACTGGCCGGCGATCGCCACCGCGCCAGTGAGGCCTACGCCGAGGCGGCTTACCTCAACGGCCGCCCGGAGCAGTCGCTGATGCAGCTGCAGGCGCTGAAACGCCAGCCTGACCTGGATTACGTCACCCGCGCACGGGTGGATGCCCGCATCGAAACCATCACCCCGACCGTGCTGGAGATGCGCCGCCAGGGCGTCAACGACCCCGAGCTCGAGCGCCGCTGAACCACGCCACCCGCCGGCCTGCCGACCGCTGGTCGTTACAGCAGGGCCGGTGGCGTCACAAACATGTCATCAAATCGTAGTCTACTGGCGTCACTCCCGATCTGATGAGCAACTTGGTGGCCTCGTGCAGAAACGCATCCTGATCGTCGACGACGAACCCGCGATCCGCGAAATGGTGGCCTTTGCCCTGCGCAAGGGCGATTACGAGCCGATCCACGCCGGCGACGCACGCGAAGCACAGACGGCCATCGCCGATCGCGTGCCCGACCTGATCCTGCTGGACTGGATGCTGCCGGGCACCAGCGGCCTGGACCTGGCCCGCCGTTGGCGCAAAGAGGCGCTGACCCGCGAGGTGCCGATCATCATGCTGACCGCGCGCGGCGAGGAAAACGACCGCGTCGGCGGCCTGGAAGCCGGCGTGGACGATTACGTGGTCAAGCCGTTCTCGGCCCGCGAACTGCTGGCGCGCATCCGTGCGGTGATGCGCCGGGCCCGTGATGACGACGAAGATGGCAGCGTGGCAGTGGGTTCGGTACGCATCGACGGCGCCGCCCACCGCGTGTTCGCCAACGACCAGCCGGTGCCGATCGGCCCGACCGAATACCGCCTGCTGCACTTCTTCATGACCCACCCCGAGCGCGTGTACACGCGGGCGCAGTTGCTGGATCACGTCTGGGGCGGCAGTGTGTACGTGGAAGAGCGCACCATCGACGTGCACATCCGCCGCCTGCGCAAGACGCTGGAACCCTTCGCCGCCGAAAACATGGTGCAGACCGTGCGTGGTGCCGGCTACCGCTTCTCTACTTCCACCTGATCACTGGTACCGCAATGCCGCGTCACATCCGTTCCGCCTGGTTCAAGACCCTGGCCACCCTGAGCACGGTGCTGTTGTTGTCCGGGGTGGCGGGCTGGGCGCTCGGGGATGCATGGATGGGACTGGCGATCGCCGCCATCGGCGCGCTGGCCTGGCACTACTGGCGGCTGCGCCGGGTGCTGGGCCGGCTGACCGCGCGCCAGCGCTGGGAAATCGCCGACGGTGCCGGCGTATGGAATGAACTCGACCGCGTGGTGTCGCGCAACCAGCACGAAATGCGCGTGCGCAAGCGCCGCCTGCTGGACATGCTGCGCAGCTACCGGGCCGCGGCGGCCGCGCTGCCCGATGCGGTGGTGGTGCTGGATCGCAACAGCCAGCGCGTGCAGTGGTTCAACGAAGCGGCCACGACACTGCTCGGCCTGCACCATCCCGGTGACCTGGGCCAGGCGCTGGTGCAGCGCCTGCAGCCGATGCCGCTGGCCCACTGGCTGGCCGGTGGACGCAATGCCGAACCGATCCTGGACGTGCCCTCGCCGGTGGATCCGGCGATCCGCCTCAACCTGCGCCTGATCCCTTATTCGGCCGACCACTGGCTGCTGATCGCCCGCGATGTCAGCAAGCTGCTGCGGCTGGAACAGGTGCGGCGTGACTTCGTCGCCAACGTATCGCACGAACTGCGCACGCCGCTGACCGTGGTGCACGGGTACCTGGACATGATGGACCCGGAGGATTTCCCCGGCACCGGCCCGATGCTGGAAGAAATGCGCAAGCAGAGCCAGCGCATGGCCCAGCTGGTGGAAGACCTGCTGACCCTGTCGCGGCTGGAATCGCAGGAACCCGGCGATGCCGAGGTGGTGGCGATGCTGCCGATGCTGGCCACGTTGCGCCGCGAAGCCGAAGCGCACAGCCAGGGCCGCCACCAGATCACCGTGGAAGACCACGCCGGCGTGGACCTGCTGGGGTCGATCAAGGAACTGCACAGCGCGTTTTCCAACCTGGTCACCAACGCGGTGCGCTACACCCCGGCAGAAGGCCAGGTGCGGGTGACCTTCAGCCGCGAAGGCGACGGCGTGGTACTGGCCGTGCGCGATACCGGCTACGGCATTCCGGCCAACCACCTGCCGCGGCTGACCGAACGCTTCTACCGCGTGTCCAGCAGCCGTTCGCGCGAAAGCGGCGGCACCGGCCTGGGCCTGTCCATCGTCAAGCACATCCTTGGCCTGCACCACGCCCGCCTGGAGATCCAGAGCGAGGTCGGCAAGGGCTCCACGTTCTCCTGCCATTTCGACGCAGCGCATATCCGCGCGCGCGACGTGGCCGCCCCCCTCCACGCTGAAGATTGAAGCCATGAGCAGCCCTGCACCCCTCCCCGTCGTGCCGCAGCCGGACTCCGATTCACTGCGGGATCCGGCGCTGTACATCAACCGCGAACTGTCCCAGCTGGATTTCAACTTCCGCGTACTGGCGCAGGCGCTGGACCCGCAGGTGCCGCTGCTGGAGCGCCTGCGCTTCATGTGCATTTCCTGCACCAACCTGGACGAGTTCTTCGAAATCCGCGCGGCCGCCGTGCGCCACGCGCAGGAGTTCGGGCTGCCGCCGGCGCCGGACGGCATGAGTCCGCAGGCGATCCTTACCGCCATCCATGACCGTGCCGCCGAACTGGTGGACCAGCAGTACCGCTGCTGGAACGAGGTGCTGCGCCCGGCACTGCAGGACGCGGGTATCGGCGTGCTCGGCCGCCATTCGTGGAACCACCGCCAGAAGCGCTGGCTGCGCGCTTATTTCCGCAACGAGATCATGCCGGTGCTGTCGCCGCTGGGCCTGGACCCGGTGCATCCGTTCCCGAAAATCCTCAACAAGTCGCTGAACATCGTGGTGGTGCTGAAGGGCGTGGATGCGTTCGGCCGCAGTGGCCACCTGGCCATCGTGCGCGCACCGCGCTCGCTGCCACGCATCATCGAACTGCCCGAATCGCTCGGCGAGGGCCGCAACTTCGTGTTCCTGTCCTCGATGCTGTCGGCCTTCGTCGACGAGCTGTTCCCGGGCATGGAAGTGGAAGGTGCCTACCAGTTCCGCGTGACCCGCAATTCCGAACTGGTGGTGGACGAGGAAGAAGTCGAAAACCTGGCGCTGGCGCTGCGCGATGAACTGGTGGACCGCGGCTACCGGCCGGCGGTGCGGCTGGAAATCGCCCAGGACACCCCGCGCGACATCGTGCGCACCCTGCTGCAGAACTTCGGCCTGACCGAGAACGCGGTGTACTACATCGATGGCCCGGTCAACCTCAACCGCGTCATCCAGTTGTACGACGTGGTGCCGCGGCCGGACCTGAAGTACCCGCCGATGACCCCGCGTACGCTGCGTGATCCGGACGGCATCTTCGATATCGTCGCGCGCCAGGACGTGTTGCTGCACCATCCGTTCGATGCCTTCACCGCGGTGCTGGATGTCATCAAGCAGGCGGCGACCGACCCGAACGTACTGGCGATCAAGCAGACGCTGTACCGCACCGGCAAGGATTCGCTGATCGTGGAGGCGCTGATCCAGGCCGCCCGCAATGGCAAGGACGTGACCGTGGTGGTGGAGCTGCGTGCGCGCTTCGACGAGGAAGCCAACCTGGGCCTTGCCGACCGCCTGCAGGAGGCCGGCGTGCAGGTGGTGTACGGCGTGGTGGGCTTCAAGACCCACGCCAAGATGCTGCTGATCGTGCGCCGCGAAGGCCGCAAGCTGCGCCGCTACGTGCACCTGGGCACCGGCAATTACCACAGCGGCACCGCGCGCGCGTACACCGACATCAGCCTGATCACCGCCGATGCGGACATCGGCAACGACGTGCACCTGCTGTTCCAGCAGCTGTCCGGGCTGGCGTCGAAGGCCAAGCTGAAGCACCTGCTGCAATCGCCGTTCACCCTGCACACCGGGGTGCTCAAGCGTATCGAGCGCGAGAAAGCGATCGCCGAATCCGGACGGCCGGCGCGCATCATCGCCAAGATGAACGCCCTCAACGAACCGCAGGTGGTCCGCGCGCTGTATGCCGCCTCGCAGGCCGGCGTGCAGATCGACCTGATCGTCCGCGGTGCCTGCACGCTGCGCCCCGGCGTGCCGGGCGTGTCGGACAACATCCGTGTGCGCTCCATCGTCGGCCGCTTCCTGGAACACAGCCGCGTGTACTGGTTCGGCAATGCCGGTGCGCCGGAACTGTACTGCGCCAGCGCGGACTGGCTGGAACGCAACCTGCTGCGACGCGTGGAGACCGCGTTCCCGATCCTGGACCCGGCACTGGCACGACGGGT
Organism: Stenotrophomonas lacuserhaii; assembly: GCF_039674585.1. Classification (GTDB taxonomy): domain Bacteria; phylum Pseudomonadota; class Gammaproteobacteria; order Xanthomonadales; family Xanthomonadaceae; genus Stenotrophomonas; species Stenotrophomonas pennii_A. The sequence goes on from NZ_JBDJNU010000035.1 coordinate 6,784, forward strand.
GTACCGCGAGGTGCTGCAGAACTACCTGGACGACAACCTCAACGCCTGGGAACTGCAGGCCGACGGCCGCTACGTGAAGCTGGCACCGGCGCACGACGAGGCCCCGCATTCGGCGCAGATGGGCCTGATGCAGGGTCTGTGAGCGCTGCCGGCCCGGCCACGTGAAGAAGGCGCGGTGACGACCGGCACCCGCCTTCGGCTACCATTCGAGCATGCCGCACTCATCGACTTCCCCGACCCTGCAAGATGGCGACCTGCTGGCCGCCATCGACATCGGCTCCAACAGTTTCCACATGGTCATCGCCCGCTACACGCTCGGGCAGTTGCGGGTGGTCGACCGCCTGCGCGAGACCGTGCGCATGGCCGACGGCCTGGATGGCAAAGGCGGCCTGTCCAGCGAGGCGCGACAGCGCGCGCTGGAATGCCTGGCCCGCTTCGGCCAGCGCATCCGCGACGTGCCTTCGCACCGCGTGCGCGCCCTGGCCACCAACACCGTGCGCCAGCTGCGCTCGCCGCAGGCGTTCCTGATGCCGGCCGAAACCGCGCTGGGGCATGCCATTGAAGTGGTCAGCGGGCGCGAAGAAGCGCGCCTGATCTACCTTGGCGTGGCGCATGCGCAGCCGCCCAAGGCCGACCAGCGCCGGCTGGTGATCGACATCGGCGGCGGTTCCACCGAGTTCATCATCGGCTCGGGCATGCAGACCCTGGAACGCGAAAGCCTGCAGGCCGGCTGCATCGCCAGCACGCGGCGCTTCTTCCCGGGTGGCAAGCTCAGCCGCAAGCGCTGGAAGGATGCGCTGGCCGAGATCGGCCGTGAATTCCAGCCCTTCGCCAGCAAGTACCGGGCGCTGGGCTGGGACGAGGCGTTGGGCTCTTCGGGCACCCACAAGGCGATCAGTGAGATCTGCGCGGCGATGAAGCTGAGCAAGGGCGCGATCACCGCCGAGGCGCTGCCGCAGCTGCGCGATGAACTGCTGAAGGCCAAGAAGATCGATGACATCGTGCTGCCCGGGCTGGGCAGCGACCGCCGCCCGATCATCGCCGGTGGCGTGCTGGTACTGGAAGCAGCCTTCCAGGCGCTGGGCCTGCAGAAGCTGCTGGTCAGCAAGGCGGCCATGCGCGAAGGCATCCTGTACGACATCGTCGGCCGTGCCGGCGAGAACGATCCACGCGATGCGTCGGTGGATACGTTGACGGTGCGCTATGACATCGACGTGGCGCAGGCCGATCGCGTGGAGAGCACCGCCTTGTCGCTGTTCGACCAGGTCCGGGACAGCTGGAAGCTGGAAGCCGATGATGCCCGCATGCTGTCCTGGGCCGCGCGCCTGCACGAGATGGGGCTGATGATCGCGCACAGCGGTTACCACACCCACGGCAGCTACCTGCTGGAAAACTCGGACATTGCCGGGTTCTCGCGGCAGGAACAGCAGATGCTCGCGGCGCTGGTACGTACGCACCGCCGCAACGTGCCCAAGAGCGCGTTCGAGGCCCTTCCCGAGCGCCTGGTGGTACCGGCGCGCCGGTTGGCCGCGTTGCTGCGGCTGGCGGTGCTGGTCAACCGCGCGCACGAATCCACGCCGCTGCCGGTGCTGGAAATCACCGCGGAGGATGACCGGCTGTCGCTGATCGTGCCGCAGAGTTTCATCGACCCACGGCCGCTGCTGCGTGCCGACCTGATCGGCGAAGTCGACGGCATGACCGGCCTGGGGCTGCAGTTCAAACCGTTCGTGGCCTGAGCCAGGAGCGCGGGCAACGGCAACAACTGCAGGGCTGCTTGCTGGCGGGGGCTTTTGGTAGCGCCGACCCATGGTCGGCGGAATGTTCCCGCCAACGGCCCGCTGCGCTCGCCGACCATGGGTCGGAGCTACCGCTTTTCTCTTTTTCATACGCGGGTGGCGGCCACCGGAACCCGTCAGGGGGCCGGGCGGTGGGGCTGGGCGGGGGCGTTGAGCGCCATGGATGGCGCGAAACGAGGCCCGCATGGATGCGGCTGTTGCCGTCCCCCGCACAGCCCCACCGCCCGGCCCCAAGCACGTAGCCAGTTGTAGAACGCCACCCGCGAGGGGGTCCCACCCGTTCGCCCGGTAACGCGATGGTCGCAATCCGGTCATGCCCGGGACATGCCCAACGACGAGCATGCGCACAAACGGGAGAGTCCCATGCGCTACGCGATCGTCACCGAGACCTATCCTCCGGAAGTCAACGGCGTGGCCCTGACCGTGCAGGGGCTGGAGATGGGCCTGCGCCAGGCCGGGCACGAGGTCGACCTGGTGCGACCGCGCCAGCACGCCGACCGCGACGCCGAGCTGCTGGACGGCACGCTGCTGGTTCCCGGTGCCGCCCTTCCCCGTTATCCCGGCCTGCGCTTCGGCCTGCCCGCGCCTGTCCGGCTCGGCCGCCAGTGGCAGGCCCGGCGCCCGGATGCGGTCTACATCGCAACCGAAGGCCCGCTGGGCTGGTCGGCCCTGCGCTGCGCGCGCCGGCTGGGCATCCCGGTGGCCACCGGCTTCCATACGCGCTTCGACGAATACCTGCCCGACTACGGCGTGGCATGGCTGCAGGCCGCCGCGCTGCGCTGGATGCGCCGCTTCCACAACCAGGCCGATGCCACCCTGGTGCCCACCCGGGAACTGCAGGATTTCCTCGCCGGTGAAGGCTTCGAACGGGTCCGCCTGCTGGCCCGCGCGGTGGACAGCCAACAGTTCGATCCGGCCAAGCGCGATCCGGCGCTGCGCGAAGAATGGGGTATCGAGGGCAATGGCTTTGCCGCGATGTACGTCGGGCGCATCGCCGCAGAAAAAAACCTGGGTCTTGCGGTGAAGGCCTTCCGCCGGCTGCAGCAGCAGCGCCCCAAAGCCCGCTTCGTGCTGGTCGGCGATGGACCGGCGCGCGAAAAACTGGCCCACGACAATCCCGATTTCCTGTTCTGCGGCGTGCAGCGCGGCGAAGCGCTGTCGCGCCATTTCGCCAGTGGCGACCTGTTCCTGTTTCCCAGCCGCAGCGAGACCTTCGGCAACGTGACCCTTGAAGCCATGGCCAGCGGCCTGGCCACGGTGGCCTTCGATTACGGCGCCGCACGCGAATACCTGCGCGATGGCGAGAATGGCGCGGCGGTGGATAGCGACGACCAGTTCGTCGAAGCCGCGCTGCGCTTTGCCGGCGATGACACGCTGCGCGCCAGCCTTGGCCAGCAGGCGGCGCGGGACATGAAGCGCCTGCATCCGCAGCAGGTGGTGGCCGAATTCGATGCCCTGCTGTCCGAACTTGCCCACGCCCGGAGGCTGCATGCGCACCACGCCGCTTGACCTGTTGATCGGCCGCGAAACCCGCTGGTGCCGCCGTGCCAACCTGTACTGCCGCCGCCGTCGCATGCGCTCGCTGTTCGCGGTGATCAGCCGGCTGGGTGATGGCGTGTTCTGGTACGTGCTGATGGGTGCACTGGTGCTGCTGGACGGCATGGAAGGGCTGCGCGCCAGTACCCACATGGCCGCCACCGGCCTGGCCGCGCTGTTGATGTACAAGGGCCTGAAGCGCTGGACCCGGCGCCCGCGACCGTACAAGGCCGACCTGCGCATCCGCGCCTGGGTGGCCCCGCTGGACGAGTTCAGCTTCCCCTCCGGGCACACCCTGCATGCGGTCTCGTTCACTGCTGTGGCCCTGTTCTATTACCCGTGGCTGGCACCGTTGCTGGTGCCGTTCACGCTGGGCGTGGCGGCATCACGCGTGGTGCTTGGCCTGCACTATCCCAGCGATGTCCTGGCCGCCACCGGTATCGCGCTGCTGCTGGCGTGGGCCAGCCTGAGCTGGCTGCCGCTGGGCGCGTGACCCATGGAGCACGCGTCGGATGTCTTGCCTACAATAGGCGCATGACCACGCTGTTCATTTCCGACCTGCACCTGGACGCGAGCCGTCCGGCCATCACCGATCTCTTCCTTGCCTTCCTGCGCAGCGAAGCGCTTGAGGCAGACGCGCTGTACATCCTGGGCGATCTGTTCGAAGCCTGGATCGGTGACGACACGCCTTCGCCTGCGGCCGATGCGGTGGCAGCGGCGCTGAAGGAGGTGTCCGATGCCGGCGTGCCGGTGTACTTCATCCGCGGCAACCGCGACTTCCTGCTGGGCGGGCAATACGCCGCCCGCGCCGGCATGCGGATCCTGCCCGATCCCAGCGTGATCGACCTGTACGGCACGCCGGTGCTGCTGCAGCATGGCGACCTGCTGTGTACCGATGACCTGCCTTACCAGCAGTTCCGCGCGCAGACCCGCGACCCGGCGTTCCAGGCCCAGTTCCTGGCCCAGCCGCTGGCCGCGCGCATCGCGTTCGCGCAGAAGGCACGCGATGCCAGCCAGAGCCGCCAGTCGGAAATGAAGCAGGGAGATCGCGCGCAGTTCGAAACCGTCACCGATGTGGCACCGGCCGAGGTGGATGCGACCTTCATCCGCTTCGGCGTGGACACGATGATCCACGGCCATACCCATCGCCCTGCCGTGCATTCGCTGATGGCGGGCGGCCAGCCACGCACGCGCATCGTGCTGGGCGACTGGTACGAGCAGGGTTCGGTGCTGCGCGTCACGCCCGATGGGATGTCACTGCAGGCACTGTGATGCTCCTGCTCAGCGGAAGCCGACGATCTTCGCGCGGGTGCGTTCCAGCACACCCGCGGCATTGGTAATGCCGGACCGCCATTGATGGGGCGCTGCGGCGCGCCACGCCCGGAGGCGTGACGCTGGGATACCCCTGCAGCGAAGCCGACGCAAGGTCAACGGAAGCCGGCGACCACGTGCTTGCGCTGCACCAGCACCCGCTGATTGTCCGCCGTGGCCGCGTCACCGGTACGGGCGCCGCCGTAAGTGATGCCCGGGTTGGACCAGGTATTGATGCGCGTGCAGCCGCCTGGGCAGTCGTAGGCCATGATGGTGCGGAAACGCTCGCCGCTGCCCAGGCTGAACTGGTAGCCGTGGCCGTAGGGATAGGGCGAGCCGGAGGCATTGCCACGGTCATGGTTGGCGCCCAGCACGTGGCCGACTTCGTGGGCGAACGTGTAGTTGCCGGTGGCACAGCGCCAGCCGACAACGGCGAAGGCATGCGAGGCCGGCGCGTTGAGATAGCCCACGCCACACGCGTCCTTCCCATCGGTCATCAGCACCACCACGTCCGCCCGGCTGGCATCACGCAGGGCGTGCACTTCATCCAGTTGGCCATCGCCGGCGTTCTGCAGCCGGCCCAGGTCAGCCCCCATGGGCCCGTCAGGGAACGACGTCGTGCGGTAGTCGGCCAGCTCCATGCGGATGTTGGTCCAGCCGTTGAGGTAGCCCTGGTTGGATTCGGCCACGGCCAGTTCGGCCTTCGCCCGCATGTTGCCCCCGTAGGCGTTGATGGCCCCCTGGGTGGCCATCACCAGGACCCGGATCGTCGCCCAGCCGCCCGGATCACCACTGCGGATGTGCACGTCCGGCGCGGGCGGCGGCGCCGGCAGCGACGGCGTGCACAGCGGATGCATCGGCGGCAACCGATGCTCGTCCACGGTGACCAGCGCATGCTCTCCTTCGCCCACCGGACGCACGTCATAGCGCTGCTGGCGGTGTCGGATGGTGCCGGTGACGCTGCCGTCGACCGCCCGCACCAGAATCACCGATGCAGGCGCTGCAGCCCCTTGCGCAGACACGGCGAGCGGCGCGGCGGCATCTTCCTCCGCGCCATACCAGACCACGCCGCCATCGGCTGTCGCTTCTTCCCTGATGCGGCGTACCTGCAGCACCTGCTCACCCAACAGCAGCTCCAGCCGATCACCGGACAGTGCGGCAACGTTCATGCGCACCGCCTGCACGTTATCGGTGCTGGGATCAGCCTGCAGGCGGGCCCAGCCGGCGTGGGTGGGGGCACGCATCGCAGGCCCTGCCGCAGGTTCGAACAAGGGCGCTGCAATGGCGCCTCCGGTTACCAGCAGGGCCAGCGCGGTCGCGAGCGGCGTGTACTTCGAATGATGGGACATGGTCCGTTCTCCATAGCGGATTCCCCTGTTGCCGACGCTTCATCAATGGGCTGCAGATCGGCGCGATACCAGATGCGTAGCCGTCATGGCGGAGCCGGTGTAGCGATTGCATGGCAACAGCGAAGCGGCGTGTCCGTGGCGGCATGCCACGTGGGCAAGGAATCGAACCGATGCCCACCAACAACGTGACCGCCTTGGTAATACAGACGTGTCCCCGTGGTCGGGTTCCCCTGCGCCCGGCGCCGCGTTACTGTCCGTGCACGGGAGGGCGGCCATGAACACAGTGCGGGGAGAGGGGGGCACGAGGGATACCGGCCTGCTGCGGATCGGCCTGTTCTTCGACGGCACGCGCAACAACGCCCTGAACCTGGCGCGTGGGCGCGGTCCGGGCACCGGGCGCAACGCATCGGCGCAGGCGCTGCCACCGGCATGGCAGGTCGATGACGCTTCGCCGTACCACAGCCGCATCACCAGCAGCTTCACCAACGGCCTGACCAACGTGGCGCGGCTGCATGCGCTGTACCCCGACGGTCGCGTGGCAGGCGCTGCCACCCCGTCGGTGGCCATCTATACCGAAGGCACGGGAACCCGCGACGGCCAGCCCGACGACCTGATCGGCCTGGCATTCGGCGTGGGCGCCAGCGGCGTCCGCGCGAAGATCAACCGGGCCCTGCAGGACCAGCTTCCCGCCGCGCTGGCGCAGCTCGCACGGCACTGGCAGCAGCCGCTGCGAGGCATCCGGGTGGATCTGTTCGGGTTCTCGCGCGGTGCCGCGGCGGCACGTGATGTCGCCAACCAGATCGCGGCCTGGGATTCAGCGCATTGGCAAGGACTGCTGCGCGAAGCCGGCCTGCGCGTGGGTCCGGCGTTCACCCTGCCCCATCCGGTGATCGGCTTCATCGGGCTGTTCGATACCGTAGTGGCGATCAGGGGCGGCCGTGCCGATGAAGCGCCGCGCCTGCACCTGCCTGCGGGGATTGCCGGCAACGTGCTGCAGCTGAGCGCGCGCGACGAACATCGCGAGCACTTCGCCCTGACCACGGTGGCACCGGAGCACGAAGAAATCAGGTTGCCCGGCGTACACGCCAACATCGGTGGCGGCTACGACCAGACGGAGGAAGGCCCCAAGCTGCTCACCCGTCCACGCAGCCAGCAGGTGCGGCGGCACGGGCTGGAGGACTTCGCCCTTCCCCCCGCCGACTGGCTGCACCGCACTGAAAACCACCAGCGCGCGCTGGCCGAAGCCGTCCGCTGGCAGCAGCAGCTGGGGCTGGGCGCCGATGCGGTGTGGGTGGACACGTGGCACCAGTGGGTGCGCCAGCGCCAGGCGGGAAGCAGCAGCGTGCTGCCCGCGCCGACCTTGTTCGTGTATTCCGGGGTGGTGTTGAAGCGCCCGATCGACTGGCGTTACCAGCTGATCGCGCTGCGCCTGATGCATGCGCGTGCCGCGGCGGCGGGCGTGCGCTGGACGGACGCACCCGATGCCTGCATCGACGGCACGTTGCCCACGGACCTGCGCGGAATCGCCGCTGCATTGATGGCCGGCACGGCGCTGGAGCCGGCGCAGGAACGGGTGCTGAAACAACGCTACCTGATGCAGTCGGCACACTGGAATTTCGACGCGCTGGGTGACACCGCACTCACCTACACCGCCGATGCCGGGGTCAGCGAGCTGCCGTATCGACCCGGCCCGGGACTGTTCTACATCAACCGCCCCACCGCCGACGGCCAGCGCGTCGTGCTGCGCAACGCCTGAGGCCCGTTACCCGGCGCGCTCGGCCTGTTCCACCAGTTCGGCCAGTTCATCGGCATCGAAACCAGCCAGCAGGCGCGCTTCGATGTTGAACGGGCCATGCAGGTAGCCCCCGGCGTAGTCGACCAGCAGTTCCTTGAAGCGGGCACGCGGGTCGACGCCGGCACGTTCGCAGTACCAGCGGTACCAGCGGCTGCCCGCAGCCACGTGGGCGACTTCTTCGCGCAGGATGATCTCCAGCACGTCGGCCGTCTCTTCGTCGCCGCAGCCACGCAGTTTCGCGATAAGCCCCGGGGTGACATCCAGGCCACGCGCTTCGAGCACGCGCGGCACCAGGGCCATGCGCGCCAGTCCGTCGTGCGCGGTCTTCTCGCACATTTCCCACAGCCCGTTGTGGGCGGGAAAATCGGCATAGTCGTGGCCATGCGCCTGCAGCCGTCCGCGCAACATCAGGAAATGCCGCGATTCATCGTCTGCGCAACTGACCCAGTCAGCGTAGAAGGCCGACGGCAGACCCCGGAAGCGGTAGACCGCATCCCAGGCCAGGTCGATCGCATTGAGTTCGATATGCGCGATGGCGTGGATGAAACGTGCGCGCCCTTCCGCCCCCCCCAGCTTGCGTCGCGGCACGTCGCGCGGGTGCACCTGCTGCAGGGCGGCAGGACGCCCGGGCATGCCGATGGGATCGGGCGCCGGCGCATCGCCGGGCAGCTTCAGCCGGCCGGCGCGGAAGGCCGCGGCATGGGCCTGGGTCAGGGCCACCTTGCGCAGCGGGTCGGCCTCGGCCAGGCACTGCTGCGCGGCGCGCAGCAGATCACCGGCGACGTCGGATGGATCGACGTCGCATGGGGCCGCAGCGCTCACGATCAGGCGCGACGCTTGTGCTTGGCGTCGTCCGAACGCAGCTGCTGGATGCGCTCGAAGTACCCCGGTTCGATGCCGGTCGGGTAATGCCCGTTGAAACACGAGGAATCGAAGTTCTGCAGTGCCGGGTTGCCTTCGCGCACCGCCGCTTCCATGTCCTCGATGTCCTGGTAGATCAGCCAGTCGCAACCGAGGTGGGCCTCGATTTCTTCCACGCTGCGGTTGTGCGCGACCAGCTCTTCGGCGGCCGGCATGTCGATGCCGTAGATGTTCGGGTAACGCACCGGCGGTGCCGCGCTGGCCAGGTAGACCTTGCGCGCACCGGCGTCGCGCGCCATCTGCACGATCTGCTGGCTGGTGGTGCCGCGCACGATGGAATCATCCACCAGCAGCACCACCCGGTTACGGAATTCCAGATGGATCGGGTTGAGCTTGCGGCGCACGGATTTCACCCGCTCGCCCTGCCCCGGCATGATGAAGGTGCGGCCGATGTAGCGGTTCTTGATGAAGCCTTCGCGGTACTTCACCCCGAGCGTGTTGGAGATCTCCAGCGCGGCATCGCGCGAGGTGTCCGGGATCGGGATGATGGTGTCGATGTCGTGGTCCGGGCGCAGGCGCAGGATCTTCTCGCCCAGCTTGATGCCCATGCGCATGCGCGCCTTGTGCACCGACACGTTGTCGATCATCGAATCCGGGCGCGCGAAGTACACGTATTCGAAGATGCACGGGGTGTGTTCGGCGGTCTCCGAGCAGATTTCCGAGAACAGTTCGCCGCGCGCGGTGATCACCAGCGCTTCGCCCGGCTGCACATCGCGGATGCGCTGGAAGCCCAGCACGTCCAGCGCGGCCGATTCGGAGGCCACGATGTATTCATCGCCTTCGGCGTGGCTGCGCTTGCCCAGCACCAGCGGACGGATGCCGTGCGGATCGCGGAAGGCGACCAGGCCCAGGCCCAGCACCACGCTGACCACCGCATAGCCGCCCTTGCAACGACGGTGCACGTGCGAAACCGCGCGGATCGCCGCTTCCGGGCTGAGCTGCTTCTGTGCATCCAGTTCGTAGGCGAACACGTTCAGCAGCACTTCGCTGTCCGAATCGGTGTTGACGTTGCGGCGGTCCTGTTCGAACACCTGGCGACGCAGGTCTTCGGTGTTGATCAGGTTGCCGTTGTGCGCCAGCGCGATGCCATAGGGCGAATTGACGTAGAACGGCTGCGCCTCGTCCATGCCTTCGGAACCGGCGGTGGGATAGCGCACGTGGGCGATGCCGACGCGGCCTTCCAGGGTGGACATGGTGCGTGCGTCGAACACGTCACGGACCAGGCCGTTCGCCTTCTGCACGCGCAGGCGGGTGCCATCGACGGTGGCGATGCCCGCTGCGTCCTGGCCACGATGCTGGAGGACGGTCAGGCCGTCATAGAGCTGCCCGGCGACGTTCTGGTTGCCGACGATTCCGACGATGCCACACATGTTGCGTTATCTCCGCTGGGCTGTGCCCATCTACAGGGATGTTGGCCGTGCCTGGCCGGGGGAGCCGCCTTACGGGACAGCGGCAGGATCTGGACGCTCGGGCGCCGACTCGATGTTCGCGGGCAGTGCCGGGGCGTTCGCGGACTCGCTCGCCGCGCCCCTGGCCGGGTCCACGTTACGCGGCCATCCGCGTCCCGCCACCACCTCGCCGAGGACACCATTATCGCCTGTCGCGGCCGGCTTTCCCAACAGGCTTTCAGCAAATGGGGACGAACCGCTGGACGGCAAGGGCAATCCGGCCGGCACCAGCCCATCCAGCGACGACGGCAGGCCCTGGGGCACCATCCGTTCGAGGTTCTGCATGGGCCTTGAAACATCTGGCAGCTGGGCATCCATCCATCCCACCACCGGCTGCAGCGCCGCACGCAGGTGGGACTGCTGCCACGCCGGTTCAGCGGTGAGTGGGGTGAAGGTGGCCATCAACAGCAGCACCGCGCTGATGAAGCCGCCACGCACCAGGCCCAGGGCGCCGCCCAGCATGCGGTCGGCCCCGCCCAGCAGCGCCATGCGCAGCCCGGCGCGGACCAGCATGCCCAGCACGGTGACCGCGATCAGGACGGCGAGGAACACCGTCACATAGCCGCCCACCAGGTGGCCGTTGCCCGGCTGCGCCGGCGCCGACCACAGGTGCGCCACGTCGTTGCCGAACAGGAAGGCCGCCCAGCCGGCAAGCAGCCAGGACAGCGTGCCGACCACGATGCCGACGAAGCCCCGCACGAACCCCAGCAGGGTTGAGATGGCGATCACGCAGGCCAGCACGATGTCGATCATGCGGGCGGGTTTCCTTGGGCGTCCTGGCCGGGAATGGGCATCAGGGGTGCGGTCTGACCATGCCGGCCACGCCGACCCGGGCGGCGACCTGCGCCTTCAGCTGGTCGGCCTCGGCCCGGTTGGCGACCGGCCCGACACGGACCCGGCTGAGCACGCCTTTGTCGGTGCGGACCTGGTCGACGAAGGCGCTGAAGCCGGCGGCGCGCGCTTTATCGCGCAGGGCGTTGGCATCGGCGGCCTGGCCGAACGCGCCCAGCTGCACAGCGAAACCCACGCCGCTGGCGGCCGGCGCTGCCGGCGCCTTCACTTCCGGCTTCACTTCCGGCTTGGCCACCGGCGCAGGCGTCGCCGGCTTTGCGGCGACAGCCTTGGTGTCCGGCGCAGGGGTCGGGGTCGGCTTCGGTTCGGGCCTGGGTGCGGGCGCGGCGGCCGCTGCGGTGGGCGCGGAGTCCGGCAGCGCTTGGGTCTGCACCGGGTTGCCGCCCAGCGGCGTGGTGGTGGCGGCCGGCGCCTGCGCGGTCGCGGCGGCGGCAGCGGCGTCGACGTTGGCGTCCAGGGTGACCACTTCGGCGCGCACGTCGCTGCGGATCTTCACAGCCTGCAGCCGGGCCGATTCTGCCTGTGCGCGGTCAACGAAGGGGCCGACGCGGACACGCCACGCCTGCTTGCCGTTGATCGTGGCGGTCTCGCTGAAACCGGGCAGCTGCGCGCCCTTCAGATGGGCGATCACGGCATCGGCGTCGGCCTTGCTGGCGTAGGCACCGAAGCTGACCGCGAAGTTGCCGGCGGCCACGGCCGGACCGGTATCCGCCGTGTTGGCGGCAGCAGCGGCGGATTCCTGCAGTGGCGCCGCGCCGCGCAGGCCACTGTCACCCCCAGCGGGTGCGGCCAGCGGCAGCTCGCGCGTTTCGAACTGGGCATTGGCCGGCGCACCCGGCACTTCCAGCGGCACGCTGTCGGCGGTGCTGTTGCGGGCAGGGCCGGTCACCAGCATCGGCAGGAAGATCACGGCAAGGGCCACCAGGACGATGGCACCGATCAGACGCTGTTTCAGGGACGTATCCACGGATGGCAGGCAACAGGTGGGAACTGCCGATGATTATACGGTCCTGCCGTGATGCCGCGTCGGCAACGGCTGAACGCGGCTCAGGCAGCGGCCTGCAGCCAGGCCAGCGCTTCGGCGGCGGTATGGAAGGAACCGAACACCAGTACGCGGTCACCCTGCACGGCCTGCGCCAGTACCTGGGACAGCGCGTGGATCACCGTATCGGCCTGTGAAGCATCCGCGGCAACGGTTCCGGCCAGTCGGGCCGCCAGCGCTGCGGCGTCCTGGCCGCGCGGGCCTTCCAGCCCGGCCAGCGTCCATGCGTTCACGGCCTCGCCAAGCGCCTGCACCACGCCGACCGCATCCTTGTCCTGCAGGGCGGCATACACCGCCAACGTGCGCCCGCTGACCGGTTCAGCCTGCAGCGCGCGGGCCAGCGCGGCGGCCGCCTGTGGGTTGTGGCCTACGTCCACCAGCACGTTGATCCCGTCACGCTCGACGCGCTGCAGCCGGCCGGCGATGCGCGCGGCGGCGATGCCGTCGGCGTACGCGTCGCGTGGCAGCGAACGGCCCGGTGGCAGCTCCAGCGAGCGCAGCGCGGCAATCGCCGCACCGGCATTGGCCAGCTGCACCGGGCCGGCCAGCGACGGCATCGGCAACTCAAGGCGCACGGCGACATCGCGCCAGGCCCAGGTCTGCGCGTCCAGGGTTTCGTTGAAATAATCGCTGCCGGCGCGGATCGCGTTGGCACCGATCAGGTAGGCCCGCCGCAGCACGCTGGACGGCGGATCGATCTCGCCCAGCACGGCCGGCTTCCAGCCCCGCAGGATGCCGGCCTTTTCGGTGCCGATGCTCTCGCGGTCATCGCCCAGCCAGTCGGCGTGGTCGATGTCCACGGTGGTGATGACGGCCACGTCGGCGTCGACCAGGTTCACCGCATCCAGGCGCCCCCCCAGCCCGACTTCCAGCACCGCCAGGTCCAGCCCGGCCTGTGCGAACAGGTACAGGGCTGCCAGCGTGCCGTATTCGAAGTAGGTCAGCGTGGTGTCGCCACGCGCGGCTTCGACCGCGCCGAAGGCCGCGACCAGTGCGTCATCGCTGGCTTCTTCGCCATTGATGCGCACGCGTTCGTTGTAGCGCAGCAGGTGCGGCGAAGTGTAGGCGCCGACCTGCCAGCCGGCGGCCCGCGCGATCGCTTCGACGAAGGCCACCGTGGAGCCCTTGCCGTTGGTGCCGCCCACCGTGATGGTGCGCTGCGCAGGAGCGCCCAGCTGCAGGGCGGTGGCAACGGTGCGCACGCGCTCCAGCCCCATGTCGATGGTGGCCGGGTGCTGGCGTTCGATGAAAACCAGCCAGTCGCTGAGCGTAGTGGGCAGTGCAGTCACGGTGGGACGTCCAATCGATTCGGTTACAGGGCGCGGTGCTTGGCTTCGCCGAAGAACGGCGTGTGGTGGGCGCAATCGTTCATGCGCACCACTTCCAGCTGTTCGATGTCCGGACCTTCCAGCAGGTTCAGCGTGGTCGGCGCCTGGCGGAAGCTCCACAGGCGGCTGATCGGCAGGCCGAGGATCCGGCACAGGATGACCCGGTTCACCGCATCGTGGGCCACGACCAGCAGCGTGTCGTCCTCGCCGAGGCCTTCGGCGGCACGTGCCAGGCCACGCCAGCTGCGGTCCAGCACCAGGCGCAGCGATTCGCCGCCCGGCATCAGCACGGTGTCCGGTTCTTCACGCCAGGCGCGCAGCCGCGACGGGTCTTTCTCATGGATCTCGCTGGCCAACAGGCCTTCCCACTCACCGTGGGCGATTTCCTGCAGCTCCGGTTCGGTCAGCAGCATGTCGGCGCGGGCGCCGAGGGCCAGCTGCGCGGTGCGCTGCGCGCGTGACAGCGGCGAGGCCACCGCTCGGGTGATGTCCACCGACTTCAAGCGCTCGCCAAGCGCCTGCGCCTGGGCTTCGCCGATCGGCGACAACGGGATATCGATCTGGCCCTGGTAACGGCCTTCGGCGTTCCACGGCGTTTCGCCGTGACGGGCAAGCAGGATGCGCATGCGGGGTACGGGTCCTTGGGGGGAGGAGGTCCGGCGTTTCGTTCACGTCCTGTGAAACCACGCCGGAGCGCCATCATACCTGCTCCGCCTGAAGCCCCGCCGTGGGAAAACAGGGCGGATCCGATGGGGAATCCGCCCCGTGAGCGTTTACTTCGCCAGGTTCAGTTCTTTCAGCAGCTGCGGCGCCGGCGCCACTTCCTGCATGATCCACTGCATGTAGCGGCTGTCCACGGCGATCATGCGGGTCATCACCGGATCGAACACCCAGTTGGAACTGACCGATTCCCAGTTGCCATCGAAGGCCAGGCCGACCAGCTTGCCGTGCGCGTCCAGCACCGGCGAACCGGAGTTGCCGCCGGTGATGTCCAGGTTGGACAGGAAATTGACCGGCACCGAACCGACGCGCTTGTCTTCCAGGCCGCCATACCGCTTGGCCTTGACCGCATCCAGCAGGGCCTTCGGCGAATCGAACGGGTCTTCGCCGGTTTCCTTCGCCACGATGCCTTCCAGCGTGGTGAACGGGGTGTAGTTCACCCCGTCCTTGCCGTAGCCCATGACGTTGCCGAAGGTGATGCGCAGCGACAGGTTGGCGTCGGGATAGACGAATCCGCCCTGGCTCTTCTTGTAGTCCGCCACGGCCTGCAGGTACAGCGGACGCGCGCTGAGCGATTCACCTTCGCGGATCTTCTTCTGCTCTTCCTGCTTCAACAGCGCCGGCATCATCGCCACCGCGTACTGGATGGCCGGATCGGTGCTCGCTTCGAATGCGGCGCGGTCGGCGGTGAGCCACTTCAGGCGCTCATCCAGGCTGCCGAGCCGGGTGCCACCCAGCTTGCCGACCAGTGCCTTGACCGCGTTGGCATCGCTGCCGGCCAGCCACTGGTTCAGCACCGCGTTGTCGCGCTGCGCGGCCGGCAGGGCGACATACTGGTCCAGCCAGTACTGCTGCAGCTGCTGGTCCATCTTCGCCACGTAACGGCGGTCCATCTGGCGGATGCCACCCTCGATGGTGGGCAGGTCGCGCTGCTGGTAGCCGGCTTCGCGCTCGGCGTCCGGCTTGCTGCGCTCGATCGCGGTACGGTACAGGGTGATCGCCGAACCCACGGCGGAGGTGTTGTTGAACTGGTTGACGAACAGGTCACGCTCGCGCGTGCTGCGGCCGGTTTCCAGGTGCTTGAGCAACTGCGCGTGCGCGGCCAGCGCCGGCTTGCCGGCGGTGCCCTGCTGCTTCAACCAGGCCAGCACCTGCGCCTCTTCGGCCTGCTTCTGGCCGGCCGCATCGATGCGCTTGAAGCCTTCCAGCTGGCCCACGTAGTTCTTGGCCACGTTGTTCATGCTGGCCGCGGTGGCGGCGTACTTCACCTTCACGTCGGCGTCGGCCTTGCCGGCATCTTCGATCAGTTTCAGCACGGCGTTGTAGTGGCGGGCGATGGTCGGATAGGTCCAGTCGGCGGTTTCGTTGAATTCGCCAGCCAGTGCGTAGCGGTTGGTGCGGCCCGGGTAGCCGGCCACCATCACGAAGTCATCGGCACCCAGCGGCTGGTCGGCGAACTTCAGGAAGTGCTTCGGCTGGTAGGGCACGTTGTCGGCTGCGAAGGCGGCCGGCTTGCCGTCCTTGCCGACGTAGGCGCGGTAGAAGGAGAAGTCGCCGGTGTGGCGCGGCCACATCCAGTTGTCGATGTCACCGCCGAACTTGCCGACGCTGCCCGGGGGGGCGTAGACCAGCCGCACGTCCTTGATTTCCAGGTTGCGGAACAGCCGGTAGGTGTTGCCGCCGGAGAAGCTGTAAAGGCGGCAACGGAAGCCGGCGTCGGCCTCGCACGCGGCGACCTGCGACTTGTCGAAGGCATCCAGCGCGCGGGTGCGCGCCAGCGGGTCCTTGCCTGCCGCGGCGATGGCGGCCTTGGCCTGCGCGGTCACATCGGTGATCTGGTCGAGCACGTACACGCGGGCATTCGGGCCGGCGCTGAGTTCGTCGCTGGTCTTCGGGGCGTTGAAGCCGTCCTTGATCAGGTTCTTTTCGGCCGTCGAGTTCAGCTGGATGGCGCCGTAGGCACAGTGGTGGTTGGTGACCACCAGGCCCTGCGGCGAGACGAAGCTGGCGGTGCAGCCGCCGAGGGCGACCACCGCGCCCATCGGGTCACCCGTCAGGTCGGCGAGCTGCTCGGCCGACAGCTTCAGGCCGGCCTTCTGCAGGGGGCCGGCGATTTCCGGCAGCTGCTGCGGCACCCACATGCCTTCTGCGGCATGGGCGATCTGGGCCAGGCCAAGGCTGGCGACGATGGAGAAAGCAAGCAGGTTCGAGCGCATGAAGCGGCCCTTGGGTAATGGAACCGTCGATTCTAGCCCGCCTTCGACAGGTCCATGGCGGCCTCCGGTAGCGCCGACCCATGGTCGGCGGCCTGCGTGCCGGCGGCCGGGGTGGCTGTGCAGGACACGCCGTGAACCCGTCCATGGGGGCTCGCTGTTGCCATCCATGGCAACAGACGGTCCTGCACAGCCACCCCGCCCCGCCTTGGACAGGCCACCGGTGGCCTGGCAGCGCCGACCCATGGTCGGCGGCATTACGCCGGCCGACCCGCGCTGCAACATGGCGCGGGCGCTGGCGGCTTTATAATCCGCGCCATCTTTCCCCCTGTGAGTTCCACCGAGATGGCACAAACGATGAAGGCGCTGGTCAAGCGCGAAGCCGCCAAGGGCATCTGGCTGGAAGAAGTGCCGGTGCCGGTGCCGGGCCCCAACGAGGTGCTGATCAAGCTGGAAAAGACCGCCATCTGCGGCACCGACCTGCACATCTACCTGTGGGATGAATGGAGCCAGCGCACCATCAAGCCGGGCCTGACCATCGGTCATGAGTTCGTCGGCCGCGTCGCCGCGCTCGGCAGTGCGGTCACCGGCTATGAGGTCGGCCAGCGCGTTTCGGCCGAAGGCCATATCGTCTGCGGCCACTGCCGCAACTGCCGCGGCGGCCGTCCGCACCTGTGCCCGAACACCGTCGGCATCGGCGTCAACGTGAACGGCGCCTTCGCCGAATACATGGTGATGCCGGCCAGCAACCTGTGGCCGATCCCGGACCAGATCCCGTCCGAGCTGGCCGCCTTCTTCGATCCCTACGGCAATGCCGCGCACTGCGCGTTGGAGTTCAACGTGATCGGCGAGGACGTGCTGATCACCGGTGCCGGCCCGATCGGCATCATCGCCGCCGGCATCTGCAAGCACATCGGTGCGCGCAACGTGGTGGTCACCGACGTCAACGATTTCCGCCTGAAGCTGGCCGCCGACATGGGCGCCACGCGGGTAGTGAACGTGGCCAACCAGTCGCTGAAGGACGTGATGAAGGAGCTGCACATGGAGGGCTTCGACGTGGGCCTGGAAATGAGCGGCAACCCGCGTGCGTTCAACGACATGCTGGACTGCATGTACCACGGCGGCAAGATCGCGATGCTCGGCATCATGCCCCGCGGCGCCGGCTGCGACTGGGACAAGATCATCTTCAAGGGCCTGACCGTGCAGGGCATCTACGGCCGCAAGATGTACGAGACCTGGTACAAGATGACCCAGCTGGTGCTGTCCGGCTTCCCGCTCGGCAAGGTGATGACCCACCAGCTGCCGATCGATGACTTCCAGAAGGGCTTCGACCTGATGGAAGAAGGCAAGGCCGGCAAGGTGGTCCTCAGCTGGAACTGATCGGGCGCGCGAAGCGCGTCCGATCAGTTCTCCCGCGTGTTTCCTTATCCCCGCGCCTGTCGGCGCGCCCCCTTGAACAACAAGGGGCTCTCCACCAGAGGGAACAAAGGGTCACATGATTGAAAAAGGCGCCTGCAAGGGCGCCTTCTTCGTTGTGCATGACGTGCGCTGCACGGTCGCACGCGGGGCGCTGGTTACTTGCCGATGGCTACGCTGAACACCACGCGGTTGTCGGCCAGGTAGCCGTTGTTGTCGCGGCCGGCGCCATCGGTGCCGTGGAAGCCCAGGCCAAGGTTGAACAGGCCGAACTGACGGCTGACGCCGATGTTGAAATCGGTGTAGTCCTTGCCGAAATCAGTCTCCAGCGAGGTGCGTCCGACGTTGGCCGCCAGGGTGAAATCCTGCGGCAGCGCCCACTCACCGCCGACGGCGTAATACCAGCTTTTGGTATCCGAACCGGACAGGTCATTGGTGTAGGCGACGGTGAGCTTGTACTGCTCGGCAAAGGTGGTGCTGGTGATCAGCTCGTTGTAGTTGAGCTCGCTGGCACCCGGGTAGGTGTAGCGGTTGAACAGCACATCGAAGTTCACGTTGTCGCTGACGTCGAAGCCGTAGCCGATCAGGAAGTCCACTTCGGTGCTCGGGTCGCCCGGCCCGAAGTCCACGCCCGATCCCCATACGCCGGCATACAGGCCGACCGGGCTGGTGTAGGTGAAGCCGGCCTGCAGGGTCGGATCTTCGTCCGTCTGCGACACGCCACGGAAGACGTAGTCGGACACCGCGGTGACGTTCCAGCTGTAGGGGGACTCGGCTTCCTGCGCGCTGGCGGCGAACGAGGCGAGGGACAGGACAGCAGCAGCGGCAAGACAGCGGACGGCGTGCTTCATGGGCGTCTCCGGGGGGCGATGGCGGGAGGAGGGACATGGGGCGTGGCGCGGACCGGCTGCGGAATCCATCCGGTTCACGGTTTTTTAACCTGTTTGATATTGCAACGCAACACGTTCGTGCTCCCTGCCCTGCCGCCCTTCGTCGGCCGGGGCAGGTAAAATCCCGGTTTTCCCGTGTTGAGCCGTGCTGCCACCATGACCGAATCCTCGCCTGACCTGACCCGCCATTACGCCGAGGAACTGGACGCCATCCGCGCCCAGGGCCTGTTCAAGTCCGAGCGGATCATCACCAGCCCGCAGTCGGCGGAGATCACCCTGGAAGACGGCCGCACGGTGCTGAATTTCTGCGCCAACAACTACCTGGGCCTGGCCGACCATCCGGACCTGATCCAGGCGGCCAAGGACGCGCTGGACAGCCACGGCTTCGGCATGGCGTCGGTACGCTTCATCTGCGGCACCCAGGACCTGCACAAGCAGCTGGAAGCGCAGATCGCCGGGTTCTTCGGCAAGCAGGACACCATCCTGTATGCGGCCTGCTTCGACGCCAATGGCGGCCTGTTCGAGCCGCTGCTGGGCGAGCAGGATGCGATCATTTCCGACAGCCTCAACCACGCCTCGATCATCGACGGGGTGCGCCTGTGCAAGGCCAAGCGCTTCCGCTATGCCAACTGCGACATGGCCGATCTGGAAGCGCAGCTGCAGGCCGCCGACGCAGCCGGTTGCCGGACCAAGCTGATCACCACCGACGGCGTGTTCTCGATGGACGGCTTCATCGCTCCGCTGGACGAAATCACCGCGCTGGCCCGGAAGTACGGCGCGCTGGTGCACATCGACGAGTGCCATGCCACCGGCTTCCTCGGCAGGACCGGCCGTGGCTCGGCCGAAGTGAAGGGCGTGCTGGAGAAGATCGACATCATCACCGGCACCCTCGGCAAGGCGATGGGGGGTGCGCTGGGCGGCTTCACCACGGCCAGGGCCGAAGTGATCGAACTGCTGCGCCAGCGCTCGCGCCCGTACCTGTTCTCCAACTCGCTGCCGCCGCACGTGGTGGCCGCCGGCATCAAGGCCTTCGAGATGCTGGCCGCCGCCGACGACCTGCGTGAAACGCTGGTGGCCAACACCACCTACTTCCGCGAAAAGATGGTCGCCGCCGGCTTCGACGTGAAGCCCGGCGTGCACCCGATCAGCCCGGTGATGCTGTACGACGCGCCGCTGGCGCAGAAGTTCGCCGAGCGCCTGCTGGAAGAAGGCATCTACGCGATCGGCTTCTTCTTCCCGGTGGTGCCCAAGGGCCAGGCGCGCATCCGCACGCAGATCAGCGCAGCGCACACGCGCGAACACCTGGACCGCGCCATCGATGCCTTCACCCGCATCGGCCGCGAACTCGGCGTGATCTGACAAAAAGGGGACGGAGGGCATTAAGTCGTATCCAGCCAGCACAGGCTGGATACGACTTAATGCCCTCCGTCCCCTTTTTTGTGTCAGCGGCCCTTGGCGACGCGGATGCCGTTGGCTTTCATCCAGGCGTCGAATTCGTCGGCGGACATCTTCTTGTCGCCTTCGCTCATGTTGAAGCGGTAGCTGCCGCGGCCGTCCAGTTCGGGGACGCGCACTTCGATGATGTCCTGTGGCGGCGGTGGCGGGGCCTTGGCCAGTTCTTTCTTGTGGCTGCAGGCGCCCAGCGCTGCCAAAGGCAACAGCAGGGTCAGGCGCAGTGGAGAGGTCAGGAAACGCAACACGGTGGGATACCTCTTTCAGTCAATGCAAAGCCGGGCCCCCCTTGCGCCCGGAGCGGGACCGACGCCAGGCGTCGGCCGCGGGTCTCAGCCCGGTCCTGCAGCGGCCTCCAGTTGCCGCCGGTCCTGCGTCTGCAGCATCCGCCACTGGCCCTTCGGCAGGTCGCCGAGCAGCAGCCCGCCGATGCCGATGCGGACCAGCCGCAGCACCTGCAGGTCGAACGCCGCCAGCAGGCGACGGATGTGCCGGTTGCGCCCTTCGTCCAGCGTCACTTCCAGCCACGAGGTCTTTTCGCCGGTACGCAGCAGTTTCACCGCGCGCGCGGCCAGGAATTCCCCTTCGTCCTCGATGCCAGCGCAGAATGCGGCGAGCATCGACGCGTCTGGAATTCCATCCACCTGCACGTGGTAGGTCTTGTCCGGGCCGGTGGCCGGATCCATCAGCGCGGCCGCCCACTGCGGGTCATTGCTGAACAGCAGCAGGCCTTCGCTGGCTTTGTCCAAGCGCCCGACCGGCGCCAGCCACGGCAGGCCGGCCCCATCGAAACAGCGGTAGACCGTATCCCGGCCCTGTTCGTCCTGGACGGTGGTAACCAGGCCGCGCGGCTTGTTGAGCATCAGGTAGATGCGTGGCGCGGCATCCAGCGGCTGGCCATCCACGCGCACCTGCTGGCGGCCGGCCTGGATCGGGAATTCGGGATCACGGATGGTGCGCCCATCCACGCTCACGCGGCCGGCGGCGATCCAGCGCGCGGCTTCAGTACGCGAACACAGGCCCGCCTTGGACAACACGCGTGCCAGTCCGTGGCGAACGCCCCCGCCTGCGGCAGGCGCCGCGCGTGCGCCGGCAGGGCGGGCACGGGCGCTGGGGCTGGCAGGTGGGCGCCGTGGCCGCATGTCCTGCCCTGCCCCCACTTACTTCTTGTCGACCGGCTTGGTCTCGGCGGAGGCTTCCACCGGTGCGACCGGTGCGACCGCAGCGGCCGGTACCGGGCGGGCCTTGACCACGCGCACGCCACGCGCCTTCATCCACGCGTCGAACTCTTCGGCGGTCATGCGCTTGCCGTTCTGGCTCATGTCGAAGCGCCATGGCGTGTTGTCGAACGCGGTCTGCGGCTTGTAGGCGGCCGGATCGTTCGGACTCACCGCCGGTGCACTCGGCATGGCCTTGGCCACGTTCTGGCAGCCTTCGATGCGCAGGCGACGCAGCACGCTGTCCAGCGACTGGGCCTGTTCGTAATTGGTGGTCAGCACGCCGGCGGGCATGCCCAGGCGCGAATTGCGGGTGAACAGCTCGCTCGCCACCGGTGCGATCGCGGTGGCCGGCAACGGCAGCGGAGCGCTGCTGGCCGAGACCGAGCAGTCCACGGCAGCGTGGGCGGCGGGAACCAGGGCCAGGGCCAGGACGACGGCCGATGCAGTGCGCAGCATGAGGAGCATCCAGAAAAGTGGGTAGTGGCGCGAGTTTAACAGCGACACAACGGCTTTCAAGATCCTACATTCAATGAATACGGCAACTCATTGGTTTTTTTGTTGTTTCGGATAAGCGGTACATTTTCGTACGGCACAAACAACAAGACCCGGCCGAAGCCGGGTCCTGCTGTGTGCCTTACCGGTGAAGCGTCAGAACTCAGTTCTGGACGTTCAGCTCGGTACGACGGTTCTTCGCACGGCCTTCCGGGTTGTCCGAACCATCAGCATTGGTGTTCGGCGCAATCGGGCGGCTCTCGCCGTAACCGACCGGACCCTGCAGGCGCGAAGCAGCAACGCCGTTGGAGGTCAGGTAGTTGTACACGGCGGTAGCACGACGCTCGGACAGCTTCTGGTTGTACTCGTCGGAACCCTTCGAGTCGGTGTGACCAGCAACTTCAACCTTCAGGTCCGGGTAACGGGTCAGGATCTGCGAGGCTTCGCTCAGGATCGCAACCGCGTCAGGACGCAGGTTGGCCTTGTCGAAGTCGAAGTTGACGCCCTTCAGGTCGATGGAGACCGGGACCGGGCAACCGTCCGGACCGATGGTCTGGCCAGGCTGCGAATCCGGGCACTTGTCGTCGCAGTTGTTGACGCCGTCACCGTCGTCATCCAGGTCGGCGCAGCTCGGGGCAACCGGAGCCGGAGCCGGCACGGCAGCGACCGGAGCCGGTCCCAGCGGGATCACGACGCCGACCGAAGCCAGCACGTCGCCGAACCAGTCTTCGCTCGGAGCGGCAACGCTCTGGTCGTCGAAGTCAGCGCGGTAGGCGACTTCGGCACGCACGGCAACGCGCTTGTCGAAGGTGGTCTGCAGACCGGCGCCGAGCTTGGCGGCGAAACCGCCGTCCTTACGCTCGATCGGGCCATTGGCGTTGACGGCAGCCGACTCTTCTTCCGACTTCTGGTAGCCCAGGCCGAACAGCAGGTACGGGTTCCAGCCACGGCCTTCCTGCACGAAGTGGCGACGCAGGTCCAGCGAGGCGCCGTACTGCGACCAGTTCAGGTCCTGGTTGGCGTCGAAGTTCGGGTTCTGGTAGTTCAGCTCACCGTCGAGCGACCAGTTCGGGCTGATGAACTTGCCCAGGCCCAGGGTCACGAACGGAGCATCGTTGGTGGTGCGATCGCTGTCCTGGAAGTTGAAACCAGCCGAACCGGTCAGGTACCAGCGGTCGTCAAACTCCTGTGCCGAAGCAGCCTGGGCGAAAGCCAGACCACCCAGCAGCGCGGCGGTAAGGATCTTCTTGTTCATTGAGTACAGCTCCTATATCGGGGGTATGAAACCGGTAGAGGCATGGGCCAGCACTACGACAGCCGATTCAGCACGCCACCGCCGCGAACATTATGCTCAGGGGAGTGAAGGCCATGTTAACAGTCCCGTAACATGTGAAAAACGGGCGCCGGGCCTCCACCGGACCGGCGGTTGCACCCTATACAGGATCATGAAAAACCGCAACAGTAAGGCGTGGCAAGGGTTTTACCGGGCTTCAGTCTCGCGCTGCAACATTTTGATTTGGGCAAAAGTCAAGCGTTCATCCGGCAGCCTGCGCCGTGAGGAACTTTATGCGCGGGACGAGTCTGAACCGCCATACCGCGCCGATCACGACGAACAACGGGTTTTATCTGCCAGCGGCCAGGACGAATGCGGAGGGCATGTCATGGCGTGTCGAGGTTGAATGCATGGCCGCGGATTCGCCTCGACGATCCGGCGGCGTTCAAGCGCGCGGTCATCGTGTTCGCATGCCGGAGTGGTGATCGCGAAGCTGTTCGGCGTACATGCCGCTTGTCTGTATCTGTTCGTCGCCGTTTGCACGACCTATGGTGGCAACAGACCGCACAGACCGATGCCATGCCCTCCTCCCTGCCCCTTCGCCTCATCCAGTTGGTTGCCGGCCTCCTGCTGTACGGCTTCGGGATTTCCCTGATGGTGCGTGCCGCCATCGGGGTGGCCCCGTGGGATGTCCTGTCGCAGGGCATCGCCGCCCACACGCCGCTTTCCTTCGGACTGGCCACCAATGTCATCGGCGCGGCGGTCCTGCTGCTGTGGTGGCCGCTGCGGCAGAAGCCGGGACTGGGCACGGTGCTCAACGTGGCGCTGATCGGTCCTGCCGCGCAGTTCGGGCTGTGGCTGCTGCCTGCGGTGGAAGGCCTGTGGCTGCGATTGCCGCTGTTTGTTGCCGGGCTGCTGCTGATCGCCGTAGCCACCGGCCTGTACATCGGCGCACGCCTGGGGCCTGGCCCGCGCGACGGGCTGATGACCGGGCTGCACGCCCGCACCGGCTGGCCGATCTGGCAGGTGCGCAGCCTGATTGAAGGCAGCGCGTTGCTGGTGGGCTGGCTGCTGGGTGGAAACGTGGGACCGGGAACGCTGGCCTTCGCGCTGCTGATCGGGCCGCTGTGCGGGATGACGCTGGGCTGGTTCGGCATCGGCAAGCCACCGCACGCGGCACCGGCGGTGATTCCACCGGCCTGAGTCGCGCCCCGTCGGCAACCGCCGGCGGCTTCCCTGCGGCAGCGCGTCTTGCGAGGAAGGCCGATTCACGGCACGCTGGGCGCTTCCGTACGCAAGCGTATCCACGATGACGCCCGCCAGCGACAGCGCCTACCCCCACCTTTTCACTCCGCTCGACCTGGGCTTCACCCAGGTGCGCAACCGGATCCTGATGGGCTCCATGCACACCGGGCTGGAAGACCGCGCCCGTGATTTCCCACGCCTGGCCGCCTATTTCGCCGAACGCGCCGAGGGCGGTGTCGGCCTGATCGTCACCGGCGGCTTCGCGCCCAACGTGGTCGGCTGGCTCAAGCCGTTCGGCGGCAAACTGAGCTGGCCATGGGAAGTCCGCCCGCATCGCCAGCTCACCGCGGCCGCCCACCAGCATGACGCGAAGATCTGCCTGCAGTTGCTGCATGCAGGACGCTACGCGTACCACCCGTTATCGGTGGCGCCATCGAAGCTGAAGGCACCGATCAACCCGTTCACTCCGCGCGCCTTGACCAGCCGCGGCGTGGACCGGCACATCGCCGATTACGCGCGCAGCGCGCGGCTGGCCCGTGATGCAGGCTACGACGGCGTGGAAGTGATGGGCTCGGAAGGCTACCTGATCAATGAGTTCGTCGCTCCGCGCACCAACACCCGCACCGACCAGTGGGGCGGCGATGCCGCGCAGCGCATGCGGTTCGCGGTGGAGATCGTGCGCCGCATCCGCGAAGCCTGCGGCCCGGACTTCATCATCATCTACCGGCTGTCACTGGTGGACCTGGTCAGCGATGGCAGCAACTGGCAGGAAATCGTCGCCCAGGCGCAGGCCATCGAGGCGGCCGGCGCGACCCTGATCAACACCGGTATCGGCTGGCACGAAGCACGCATTCCGACCATCGCCACCTCGGTTCCGCGCGGCGCCTTCGCCGGCGTCACCGCCAAGCTGAAGCCGCACGTCAGGGTGCCGCTGGTGGCCACCAACCGGATCAACATGCCCGACGTGGCCGAGCGGATCCTGGCCAGCGGCGGCGCCGACATGGTGTCGCTGGCGCGTCCACTGCTGGCCGATCCGCAGTGGCCCAACAAGGCACGTGCCGGCCGGCCCGAGCGCATCAACACCTGCATCGCCTGCAACCAGGCCTGCCTGGACCACGTATTCGAGAACAAGCTGGCCAGTTGCCTGGTCAATCCGCGCGCCGCGCACGAAACCGAGCTGGTGTACCGGCCCACCGCATCGCCGCGGCGCATCGCGGTGGTGGGTGCGGGACCGGCGGGCCTGGCCTGCGCGACCGTCGCCGCAGAGCGCGGCCACCACGTCACCCTGTTCGACGCGCACGACGAGATCGGAGGCCAGTTCAACGTGGCCAAGCGGATACCGGGCAAGGAAGAGTTCCACGAGACCCTGCGTTACTTCCGCCACAAGCTGGAGGAAACCGGCGTGCAGCTGCGACTGGGCTCCCGCGTCGGACCCGCCGCGCTCGCCGGCTTCGACGAGGTGGTGCTGGCCACCGGCATCCTGCCGCGCAAGGTCGATTTCCCCGGTGCCGGACATGCCAAGGTGGTGGACTACCTGGACGTGCTGCTTGGTCGCGTCACGGTGGGGCCGCGTGCGGCGATCATCGGCGCCGGCGGCATCGGCTTCGATGTCGGCGAATTCCTGAGCCATGCCGGTCCGTCGCCGTCGCTGGACACAGCGAGCTGGATGGCCGAATGGGGCGTTGATCCGAGTTTCGAAGCGCGCGGCGCCCTGGCCCGTCCGGTCATCGTTCCTTCGCCACGCAAGCTCTGGCTGCTGCAGCGCAGTGCCGGACGCCCGGGCGCGAAACTGGGCAAGACCACCGGCTGGATCCACCGCGCCACGCTCAAGGCGAAAGGCGTGACCCAGCTTGGCGGCGTGGAGTACCTGGGCGTGGATGATGCCGGGCTGCATATCCGCGTGGAGGGTGTGGAACAGCGGCTGGATGTCGATCACGTGGTGATCTGCGCGGGCCAGGAGCCGAACCGTGGGCTGCACGCAGAACTTGCCGCTGCCGGTATCACCGCGCAGCTGATCGGCGGTGCGGACGTGGCCGCAGAACTCGATGCCAAGCGCGCGATCGACCAGGGCAGCCGCGTCGCCGCTGCCCTCTGAAAAAGCTGAATAGGGGCAGTGAGATCGGCTTTCCGACCCTGCCCCGAACCTGAATGTCAACCCGTTTAATTCAGGATGCGTTGCGAAATACCCCCTTACCTTGCGCCAACTTTCCCGCTCACCACCCAGTTCCGGTGAGCAGGTGCGGCCCGCCTGATCGATCGTCGATCACTTTTCGTGGCCGCCCACGGGGTGACCCCGATGGTCGCCTCCCCATGACGCCAAGCCGTACCCACGCCTCTGCCGGCCACTCGCCGACGGAACCGCCAGGTCCGGCCCATACGGAGCAAGGAGTTATATGAAACTGGCCTGGATTCTCTGGCTGTCGCAGTTGTTGCCGCAGCCGGCCGCTGATTCGTTGTGCCTGAGCACGACCGTTTACCTGGAAGCCCGCGACCAGACCGTGCGTGGTCAGCAGGCCGTCGCCGAAGTGGCCCTGCGTCGCCGTGACAGCGGCCTGTGGGGAGACTCGATGTGCCAGGTAGTGACTGCGCGCAAGCAGTTTGCCCCGACCATCGTCGCCCCCGGTACCCAGCTGGCCAATGACGCCGCCTGGCGCGAAGCGATGACCGTCGCCTTCGATGCTGAACGCAACTGGGCCCTGCCGGTCAGCGAGCGCAAGGAGATCGTGCCCGGCGCGAGCCACTTCGCGGCGCTGTCGATTGCCAGCCCGAGCTGGCGCAATGCCTACCAGGTCGCCACCATCGGCGATCACACCTTCTACAAGGTGCAGAGCCTCAAGCCGCGCCAGTCGTAACGGACTGTTGTGCCAGCGCGTCATTGCCGCGTGCTGCGGGCTCCGCGATAGTGTTGGTCTGTTGCCACCTATCCCGCGCGGAGTTCCCATGAAGCTGTACAGCAAGCCCGGTGCCTGTTCCACCGCCGACCACATCGCCCTGCAGTGGACCGGCCAGCCGTTCGAGGTTGAACTGCTGGATCGTGAGTCCCTGAAGAGCCCGGAATTCCTGAAGATCAACCCGGTTGGCTCGGTGCCCGCGCTGGTCGACGGCGACTTCGTGCTGACCCAGAACGCGGCCATCATGGGCTATATCGCCGATACGCATCCGCAGGCAGGCCTGGCAGGCGATGGCAGTCCGCGCCAGCGTGCCGAAGCGGCGCGTTGGCTGTCCTTCGTCAATTCCGACGTGCACCCGGCGTTCTCGCCGCTGTTCGCGCCGGGCAAGTTCCTGGCTGATGAAGGGCAGAAGGAAGCACTGGCCGCCGCCGCGTACAAGCGCCTGCGCGGCCTCTTCGAACAGGCCGATGCACAGCTGGCCGACAAGCCGTGGCTGGCCGGATTCCGCAGCTTCGCCGATCCCTACTTCTATATCACCCTGCGCTGGGCCGCCGCGGCGAAGGTCGACCTGTCCGGCCTGGAGCATCTTGCCGCGTACAAGAAGCGCATGGATGCCGACGCCGGCGTGCAGGCCGTACTGAAGGCCGAAGGCCTGGCCTGATCGGTGTCAGCATGGCACGCGCGGTGACCGCCCCGCGCGCACCTGCCGCTCAGCGCTGGATATCTATATCGGTGCAGTTGAAAAATCCCTCGTTGCCGGCATCATCCCGCTGCCAGTAGTGGTACAGCACCGCGCGGCCGGCCCGGTCCGCAGGGATCGGCACTTTCACGGTGTAGGTCCGATAGGGCGTGCCTGGAACGGGTTGCGGGGCATCTTCGTTGTAGATTTCCTCCAGGTCCTCCCAGCGCAGGGCCCGGCTGCCGTCATACGACGGCTTGGACAGGAACACCCTCATCCACGACGGATTGTGGGGTTGGGTGAGATCCCACACCAGCTCCAGCCGCCCCTGTGCATCGGGGGTGACCGGCTGGGCCCGCCAGGGGTGGGTGGCCTGGTCCAGGCCGCGCTTGCGCGCATCGCCGCCGGCACACAGCAGCCCATCGGGGACGGCCGACTTGAGCTTCTCCAGGGTGTCGCCCTTGTCCTGCGGGTTCGCTGATACCTCGTTCCACTGCTGGAACGGCCACGGGTCCATGACCTCCCGGTAAGCCTGGCGGCAATCCGCAGCGGGTATCCCACTGCCGTCGGCGGGCCAGTCGTAACCGCGTTCCTTGAAGCACAGGTATTGACGGGCGATGGGCGAGGCCAGCGCGCCGTGGGCGCGTGCGTGGCCCCAGGGACCCAGCACACCGCCGGCAGCCAAGGTCGCCAGGATGAACGATGAAATGGCGCTGCCATACGCTCGACGCTTCATGGGCTGCATCCTTTGTCAGGCGCGACCGGAGGATGGCCGCACGGACATTGCACCGTGCCCAGCGGGACGAAGCATCAGGGCAACGCCACGGCAACGCTGCGGCCGTTTCAGCCGATGAAGCGTAGGGGCTTTCCTTCGCTGTCGCGAAGGCAGGAGCGGCGGATGTCGATTGAAAGCGCGTCGGAGATCCGCGCCATGCCGGCCACGGGCTGGAGCGCCTGCCGCAGGCGCTCCCGTGCCCCCGGTGACAGCACACAGATCCGCTGCAGGTGATCGCCGGTCACGCGGTCCTGCTCGCCCGGTTCGAACATCCAGCGCTTCTGCGCGCCGACGATCTCCAGCGGCAGCCCCGTGCCCAGGCGGACCTCCAGCAGCTCCCGCAGGCGCTCGACCTGCCCTGCCCCGAGCACCAGCGTGACGGCGCCGGAATCAGCGCTGTCCTGCCATTCCAGCGTTTCCACCAGTAGCAGGCCGGTAGCCGCGCGCTGCGCCCGCGCCGCTGCCGCAACGCGTGCGGCCACCCCGGGGTCGGACAGCGCGCAGGCACGTGCGAGGTCGGTGATCCACAAGGGCATGGACGGTTCCAGCGCCTCCAGCACGCCGCCGGTGGAGCCGGCCAGGATCGCGGCATGTTCATCATCGGTCAGGCCCACCGCCTGCAGGAACTGCAGTCGGCCATTGGGGGTATCACGCACCGGCAGCTGCGGGTCCTGGATGAAAGCCAGGTGGCGCAGTGCCGTGGCGTGGTCCGCTGCGATCGGCCCGTTGGCGTCCAGATGATGGCCCGCCTCCAGCACGTTGCCGCTCTGGAACACATAGCGCGCCAGGTTCTGCAGCAGGCTCATCGGCCACGTAGGCGGGCTGTCCGCCCCGCTGCTGCCGGCCGCCGCGGCCAGCCGGAACGTCAGTTCGAAGCCGAAACCGCTGACCTCGGCGTCGTCGCTTTCCTTTTCGAACAGTTCGGACAGGCCGTAGCTGACGTAGTGCCAATGCGGGCGCCCCTGCTCACTCCAGTAGACACTGACCCCATCCAGAGGGTCGTTGCCGCCGAGGGTCCACGGCAGTGCCGTGCCGAAGTGACGCGGCACCTGATGCGGATGCGCGGCGCACAGCGCCTGGCTGATGGCATCCCAGCCGGGGGTGCCGTTGTCATCCTTCATGGCGGTGGCAGGCTCGGAAGCGGAAGCGGAAGCGATCTGCACGATGGAACCTGGATGAACCGGGCGCTTACTTTAGCCCAGCTGGGCGCCGACACGCGGGCGAACAAGCGCCAGTTCGATCGAACCTTGCATGCATCCGGAGCCACTCCATTCATGCGCTAGCTGGCCACCGCAGGCTCCAGCTGCTGCCGTGTTTCCTCCAGCCATCGCGAGGCCAGCGCGCTGCTGCGGGCCTTGCCGATGGCGGCCACCATGTCCGGCACCAGCTGCTCCAGCGCCGCCGCATCGGTGCAGCGCTCTATCTTCAACTGCATGAAATAGCCCTTCAGGCCGAGGTGGCGGCGCACCGATTCACTCATCCAGTCATACAGGATGCGATACAGCGCGGGGTCCTGGCCGCGGCCCTCGGTCAGTGCAGGGGGGCGTGCCGGTGCCGCCGTGCCACCCACCTTCTCGATCAGTCCCTGTGCCGCCAGTTGTTCCAGCGCGTCGGGCGGCGCGCGCAGGCCCGGCAGCAGCTCGCGCAACGCGTCGTCGTCGCGCTGCCCGTCCACCATCAAAAGGATTGAACGCAGCGCGGCGGGCAGCCGCCGTGCGCGATCATCGATTTCCTGACGGCCAGCGGCCGTCTTGGCATGCAGCAGCGCCATGTGGTTCCCCCTGTTTGGACTCCCGTTGCCCCCGGCTGCGGCCACCCCGCCTGTTTCCCCCAGGCGGGTCGCCGTGTGGCAGCACGATGACAGGCCGAGCTTAGCGCAGTCGCGCAGCCGGCGAAGCTGCACTGCAGCACGCCCGTGGCGCGGGGACCGCAGCGGCGGTGCCACCCGTCCCCCGCGAGCCGTTCAGCGTCCCAGCGCGCGCCGGATCTCATCCAGCGCCGCCGGGTCATCCAGGGTGGACAGGTCACCCGGATCACGCTGCTCGGCGAGCGCCTGCAGCGAACGCCGCAGCAGCTTGCCCGAACGGGTTTTCGGCAATGCATTGACCACGTGGATGTGCGCCGGCCGCGCTACCGCCCCCAGCGAGGCCGTCACTGCCGCCATCATTTCCGCCACCACCGGCGCCGGGTCTTCCCCGTTCAGCCCGTGCTTGAGGGTCACGAACACCAGCGGCACCTGTCCCTTCAGTTCGTCCTTGACCCCGATCACCGCCGCTTCGGCCACCCGCGGATGACCGGAAATGGCCTCTTCGATCTCGCGCGTGCCCAACCGGTGCCCTGCCACGTTGATCACATCGTCGGTGCGTCCCAGGATGAAGGTATAGCCGTCTTCGTCGCGGATCGCCCAGTCCAGCGAGCTGTACAGCAGTTCCTTGAAGTGGCTGAAGTAGCTCTGCAGGAAGCGTGCGTCGTCGTTCCAGACCGTGCTCATGCAGCCCGGCGGCAGCGGCGGGGTCATCACCAGCACGCCCTTCTGCCCCGGTGCGACCTCCGCCCCGCTGTTCTCGTCAATCACCTTCATCCGATAGCCCAGGTTGGGGAACCCGGGCGATCCGAAGCGCACCGGTTTCATGTCCAGTCCGGGAAGCAGGGTCAACGCCGGCCAACCGGTTTCGGTCTGCCAGTAGTTGTCGATGATCGGCTTGCCCAGTGCTTCGTTGGCCCAGTGCGCGGTGGGCTCGTCCAGCGGCTCGCCGGCCAGGAAGATGTACTTCAGCGCTTTCAGGTCATGCCGGCGGATGAAGTCGACGTCGTGCTTTTTCAGCACGCGGATCGCGGTCGGTGAGGAGAACAGCGTGCGCACGTTGTACTGCTCGCACAGCGCCCACCAGATGCCCGGATCCGGATGGGTCGGCAACCCTTCGTACAGCAGCGACGTGCAGCCGCCGATCAGTGGGCCATACACGTTGTAGGAGTGCCCCACCGCCCAGCCGACATCGGAGGTGGAGAACATCACCTGGCCCGGCTGGCAGTCGAACACGGTCTGCATCGACTGGGCCATCGCCACCGCATAGCCACCGACATCGCGCTGCACGCCTTTCGGTTTGCCGGTGGTGCCGGACGTATACAGCAGGTAGCTGGGTTCGCTGGATTCCAGCCACTGCACGGGCACGTCCACCTCCCCGACCTCGGCGCGCAGGGTGGCGTAGTCGATGTCGCGCCCGGCCTGGCGCGGCTCGGCCGGGTCCAGCCCGCGCGACACGATCAGCACGTGCGGGGGCGGGTTCTGCGCCTCGGCGCAGGCGGCGTCGACCATGCCCTTGTAGGGAATGAGCTTGCCACCGCGCATGCCCGCATCGGCGGCGATCAACAGCTTCGGCCGCGCGTCATCGATGCGCAGGGCCAGGTTGTGGGCGGCGAAGCCGCCGAACACCACCGAGTGCACGGCGCCGATCCGGGCGCAGGCCAGCATGGCGAACACCGCCTCGGCCATGTTCGGCATGTAGATGACCACGCGGTCCCCATGGCCGACTTCCAGCCGCTTCAGCACGGCGGCGAAGTCGTTCACTTCGCGGTACAGCTGGCGGTAGGTGATTTCGCGCGTGCTGCCGGTTTCGGTGGACACGGCCACCAGCGCGAGCTGGTCCGGCCGATCGGCCAGGTGGCGGTCCACGGCGTTGTAGCACAGGTTGGTTTCGCCGCCGACGTACCACCGCCGGAATGGCGGGTTGCTGTAGTCGAGCACCTGCCGTGGCTGCTTGTGCCAGTAGATGCGATTGGCTTCTTCGCCCCAGAATTCCTCCGGCTCGTCGATCGAACGGCGGTAGGTTTCTTCGTAGTCCATGACACAGCCCTCCCAGACAAAGTCATGGGATCGAGCATAGAGCGCCAGCAGCGGCGCGAACGCCCCGACCTTGGTCGTACAACGTCAAAAGCTGCAGGGCTGGTTGTGGGCGGGGCGGGGTGGGTTCGCGGGGGACGGCAACAACCGCATCCTGCGGG
>NZ_JBDJNU010000036.1:0-39194 GCF_039674585.1 Stenotrophomonas lacuserhaii
TCCCTGGCGCTCCACGCCCCCACCAACCCCTCCCGCCCGGCCCTGTCAGTCCGCGCGCGGCCCGCCACGTGAGAAGAAAAAGAAAAAGCGGTAGCGCCGACCCACGGTCGGCGGAATGTATCCGCGGCCCTCAGCGGGGAGCGGCCGACCATTCCGCGTTTCTTTTTTTCTTTTCCGTGGTGGGCGCACGGGATATGTCACCGGGCCGGGCGGTGGGGCTGGGCGGGGGCGTTGAGTGCCATGGATGGCACGAAACGAGGCCCGCAGGATGCGGCTCTTGCCGTCCCCCGACCAGCCCCACCGCCCGGCCTGAACCAAAGAAACCCGCACTCAGCGACCCACCACGAGGGGCTCTGCCGTTCGCCGTCGACTCGACTGCCCGTACAATCCCACCATGCTGAATTCCATGAACCCGACCCGTGCACGGGTCAATCCCGGCCGCGCGCCATGAGCGCTCGCGGTGGCAATGACGGCCAGGTCCGCATCATCGGCGGGCAGTGGCGTAATACCCGCCTGCCGGTGCCGACCCTGCCGGGCCTGCGTCCCAGCAGCGACCGCGTGCGCGAAACGCTGTTCAACTGGCTGATGCCCCGGCTGGGCGGCGCCCGCGTGCTGGATGTGTTCGCCGGCAGTGGCGCGCTGGGGCTGGAGGCGGTGTCGCGGGGCGCGGCCCATGCCACCCTGGTCGAACGCGATCCGCAGCTGGTGGCCAACCTGACCGCCGTGGTCACCAAGCTGAAGGCCGAAGCCCGCGTGCATGTCGTGCAGGCCGATGCGCTGCGCTGGCTGCAGACCGCCGCGCCGGCCCAGGCCAGCATCGCCTTCGTCGATCCGCCGTTCGCCGCCGGGCTGTGGGACAGCACGCTTGAGCTGCTGCCACGGCACCTGAGCGCCGATGCCTGGCTGTACCTGGAATCGCCGGACGGGCAGGCCCCGGCCTTGCCGGCGGAGTGGCTGCTGCACCGCGAAGGCGGCACCCGCGAGGTGCGCTTTGCGCTGTACCGGCGCGCCGCTGCTACACTTTGACCCAATCTGAACGTTCACGACCGCACATGACCGTCGCCAATCGTCGCATCGCTGTCTATCCGGGCACCTTCGACCCCATCACCAACGGTCACATCGACCTGGTGAACCGGGCAGCGCCGCTGTTCGAAAAGGTGGTGGTGGGCGTCGCACAGAGTCCGTCCAAGGGCCCGACGCTGCCGCTGGAGCTGCGCGTGCAGCTGGCACGCGGGGCGCTGTCGCACCACGACAACGTGGAAGTGATCGGCTTCGACACCCTGCTGGCGCACTTCGTGCGCTCGGTCCAGGGCGGCATCCTGCTGCGCGGCCTGCGCGCGGTCTCCGATTTCGAATACGAGTTCCAGATGGCCAGCATGAACCGCCACCTGATCCCGGAAGTCGAAACCCTGTTCCTGACACCAGCCGAGCAGCACAGCTTCATTTCGTCCTCGCTGGTACGTGAAATCGCACGCCTGGGTGGCGACGTGTCCGGCTTCGTGCCGGCGTCGGTGCTCGATGCGCTGCGCAGGGCCCGCGAAGCCAAGGCGGCGCAGGCCTGATCCACCCGCCCGTGGCGGATGACCGCCGTCGGCACCTTTTTGTATCCACTGCAATCCACAGAACCACCACGGGAGATCATCCATGAACACCACCATGCGCGCGATGCTGTTGGCCTCGCTGGCCTTGGCCTTCACTGCCTGCAAGAAGGAAGAAGCCCCGGCCGCCGCTGCCGATGCACAGCAGGCGCTGGTCGCCCCGGCCAAGGACGACGATGCCGGCTGGAAGAAGTACCTGCAGACCGTCGCCGTGCAGAACATGGGCACCGTGACCAACAGCCCGTTCCTGTATTACCTCGCACCGGAATCGGATCCGGAGTTCGCTGCCAAGTTCGAGCGCCAGACCGAGAGCGCCACCCAGGCCGTCGCCCGTGGCGTGCAGCCGGGCAACATGCTGGCCTTCGGTTCGTCGGCATCGGGCAAGATGGCCGACATGATCCAGGTCGTGTTCAAGGACGTGTCGCCGGATTCGATGAAGAACGTGCGCGTGCTGTTCATCGGCGACGCCGCTGACAACGCCCGCGTGCAGTCGGTCGTGCAGCCCACCGGTGCCGACTACGTTTTCGTCGAAGCCAAGTAATTCCCGTGCGGTAGCGGCCACGCCAACCGGCGTGGTCGTGGGCGGCGCCTTCGTGGCGGCGCCCCTGACCGGCCCGCGCGCCCGCGCAGGCCGGTGCCAGTCCAGCATTCCGGCCCCCTGCGGCAGGATGCGGTGCGCGGGCGAGGAGTCATCGCCGTGTCGCTGAAAATCAACGAGCTCTGCGTCAACTGTGACGTCTGTGAGCCGGCCTGCCCCAACCAGGCCATCTCGATGGGTGAAACCATCTATGTGATCGACCCTGCGCGCTGCACCGAGTGCGTGGGCCATTTCGACGAAGCCCAGTGCGTGGTCGTCTGTCCGGTCGAATGCATCGACCCGGATCCGGACATCGTCGAGACACATGACCAGCTGATGGCCAAGCTGCGTGGCCTGCAGCACGATCACCCCGAACTCTACGCGGAGCCCCCATCCGAATGAACCCGATCCTGCGCCCCCTGTTGCTGCTGGGCCTGCTGCTGTCCGCCCCGCTGGCCCACGCCGAAGCCCCGGCACGTGCTGCCCATCCGGATGGTGCCGCCATCGCCAGTGGCCACCAGCTTGCGACCCAGGCCGGCATGCAGATCCTGGCGCAGGGCGGCAATGCCTTCGACGCGGCCGTGGCGGTGTCGTCCACGCTGGCCGTGGTCGAGCCGATCAGCTCCGGGCTGGGCGGTGGTGGGTTCTTCCTGCTGCACGATGCGGCCTCCGGCAAGGACCTGATGCTGGACGCGCGCGAGACCGCGCCGGCCGCGGCTACCGAGGCGGCGTTCCTGGACAAGGACGGCAAGCTGGATCGTGACCGCTCGGTCAATGGCGCCTGGTCGGCCGGCATCCCCGGCCTTCCCGCAGCGCTGGTCGAGTTGTCGTCCAAGTATGGCAGGCTGCCGCTGAAAGCCTCGCTGCAGCCGGCCATCCGCATCGCCCGCGAAGGCTTCCCGGTGTATGCGCGGATGGCCAAGGGCTACCAGTCGCGGCGCGAAGTGATGGAACGCTATGCCGGCACGCGCGAGGTCTACCTGCGCAACGGCAAGCCGATCGCCGAGGGAGACACCTTCCAGCAGCCGGAACTGGCGCGCACCCTGGAGCGCTTGGCGGAAGGGGGCTTTGATGGGTTCTACCGCGGCCAGACCGGCACGCTGCTGCTGGCCGGCGTGAAGCAGGCCGGCGGCCGCTGGACCGCCGAAGAACTGGCCGGTTACACGGTGAAGTCGCGCGAGCCGATCGTGTTCGATTACAACGGCTGGAAGATCACCACCGCACCGCCGCCGTCCTCCGGTGGCATCGCGCTGGCGAGCATGCTGCAGATCCTGGAAGGCTGGGACATCAAGTCGATGGATGAGGCGCACCGCGCCCACCTGGTGGTGGAGGCGATGCGTCGCGCGTACCGCGACCGCACCTTCTTCCTGGGCGATCCGGATTTCGTCGACATTCCGCAGAAGGTGCTGACCAGCAAGGATTACGCACAGGGCCTGCGTGCCACCATCCATCCGGAGAAGGCCACCCCCAGCGACCTGCTGTCGGGCAATCCGACCCCGCTGGAAGACGACGAAACGACGCATTTCTCGATCATCGACCGCGATGGCAACCGTGTCGGCGCGACCCAGACGGTGAACCTGCTGTACGGCTCGGGCCTGATTCCGAAGGGCACCGGGGTGCTGTTGAACAACGAGATGGACGACTTCGCGCTGAAGCCGGGCACGCCCAACGCGTTCGGCGTGATGGGTTACGCCGCCAACGCACCGAAGGCGGGCAAGCGCATGCTCAGCTCGATGACCCCGACCTTCATGGAAAACGCCGACAAGGTGGTGGTGCTGGGCACGCCGGGCGGCAGCCGCATCATCACCATGGTGCTGCTGGGCATCCTGGGGTACGACCAGGGATTGACCGCCCAGCAGGTCGCCGCGTTGCCGCGCTACCACCACCAGTGGCTGCCCGATGCGATCGAAGCGGAGACCGGTGCGTTCGACGCCGGTACCATCCGGCAGCTGCAGGCGATGGGCCACAAGATCGACCTGCCAGGAGACAGTGCCGCCGGCGGCCGTGGTTCCAGCCACGTCTGGGGCAACCTGCAGACCGTCGAATGGGACCGTCGCAGCAACACGCTGCAGGGCGGCAGCGACCCGCGCAACCCGGTCGGCAGCGCCGAGGTGAAGTGATCCGGTCCGGTCCCGGCAGCGCCGGGCCAGGCTCGGCGTCACGGCCCCGGCTAGCGATTATTTAACGCTGGCTGACCGATACTTGCCGCATGAAACTATGGTCGATCCGCGGCAACACGCAGCGCCTGGACGGCGGTGCGATGTTCGGCAACGCACCGCGCGCGGTGTGGGAAAAATGGGCAGTGCCTGACGAGCTAAACCGTATCGAACTGGCCTGCCGTGCGCTGCTGGCCAGCCCGCTGGAAGGCAGGACGGTGCTGTTCGAAACCGGCATCGGCGCGTTCTTCGAGCCGCGCCTGCGTGAACGTTACGGCGTGCAGGAAAACCAGCACGTGCTGATCGATTCGCTGCGCGAAGCCGGCTTCGAGCACGAAGACATCGACGTGGTCGTGCTCAGCCACCTGCATTTCGACCACGCTGGCGGCCTGTTGGCGCCGTGGGTGGAAGGGCGTGCGCCGGAACTGCTGTTCCCCAATGCGACCTTCGTGGTGGGCGCCGAACACTGGCAGCGTGCACTGCAGCCGCATCCGCGCGACCGTGCCAGCTTCATCCCCGAACTGCCTGCACTGCTCGAACAGAGCGGCCGGCTGGAGGTGGTGCAGGGCGAATATTCCAGGGTGCTGGGCCGCAGCGTGCGTTTCAGCTTCAGCGACGGCCATACCCCGGGGCTGATGCTGGCGGAGATCGTCGGCCAGCCGGGCAGGGATGGGCAGGCACATGGCGGGGTGGTGTTCTGCGCCGACCTGGTGCCCGGTCGCTCCTGGGTGCACGTGCCGATCACCATGGGCTACGACCGCAATGCCGAACTGCTGATCGACGAGAAGAAACAGTTCCTCGAAGACAAGCTGGCGCGCAACGTCCATCTGTTTTTCACCCACGACCCGCAGGTAGCGCTGGCGCAGCTGCAGCGCGACGACAAAGGCCGTTTCGTGACCGTGCACGAGCACAGCGAACTCAAGGCCCGCGCCCTCGCCTGAAAAAAGGGGACGGAGGGAATTAAGTCGCAATCGGCCGGATCACCGCCGATTGCGACTTAATTCCCTCCGTCCCCTTTTTTTGTCAGCCGATCACGCGGGTGCCGAAGATGCGGTCGCCGGCATCGCCGAGGCCCGGCAGGATGTAGCCCTTTTCATTGAGATGGTCGTCGATGGCGGCGGTGTAGATCTGCACGTCCGGATGCGCGGCCTGCACGGCGGCGATGCCTTCCGGCGCGGCCACCAGGAAGATGCCCTTGATGCGGCGGGCGCCAGCGCGCTTGAGCATGTCGATGGTGGCGATCAGGGTGCCGCCGGTGGCCAGCATCGGGTCCAGGATCAGCGCATCGCGCTCTTCCAGGCGGCCGGTCAGGCGCTCGAAGTAGGGCACCGGTTGCAGCGTCTCTTCGTCGCGCTGCAGGCCGACCACGCTGACCCGGGCCGCCGGGATCAGCGACAGCACGCCGCTGAGCATGCCCAGGCCGGCGCGCAGGATCGGCACCACGGTGATCTTGGCACCGGCGATGCGCTGCACCGTCACCGGGCCGGACCAGCCGTCCATGGTGTGCGATTCGGTGTCCAGGTCGGCGGTGGCCTCGTAAGCCAGCAGCGTGCCCAGCTCGTTGGCCAGTTCGCGGAAATCCTTGGTGCTGAGCGCGGCGTTGCGCATCAGGCCGATCTTGTGCTGCACCAGTGGATGGCGCACTTCGACGATGTTCATGGGGGCGGGAAAGGGGAAAGGCAGAGGCCTGTATTCTGCCGCAGCCTGCGGGCCCCGGCCAGCGCGGGGACGCGTCCATGACCGATCCGGTGCCCCGGTGTCATGCCGGTGAAACCTCGCCGACATACCTTGCCCTCCCATTCTTCACACCGAATGGGGACACCCGTGCAGACCAAGACGCCGTTGGCGATTGCCATCACCCTGACCCTGGCGATGGGGGCTGCAGCGCCGCTGCACGCCGCCGGACAGGATGTGGCCGCCACCAGTGCCCTCGCCGCCGATGCCACCGACCTGGACCGCATCGAAGTGCGCGCACAGCTGGAATCGCAGCTCCGCGCGGTGGACCTCAAGCGCAGCAGCGATGCCATCGAAGATGCCGTGTCGTCCGATGCGCTGGGCCAGTACCCGGACAAGAACGTGGCCGAATCGCTGCAGCGCCTGCCCGGCGTCAGCGTCACCCGCGACCAGGGCGAAGGGCGCTTCGTGGTGGTGCGCGGCCTGGATGCCAACCTCAACAGCGTCAGCATCGACGGCATCGCGGTGGGCACGCCGGAGGATTCCAGCCGCGCCGCGCCGCTGGACGTGATTCCGTCCGACTCCACCGAGCGCCTGCGCGTGGTCAAGTCGCCGACCCCGGACATGCCCGGTGATGCCATCGGCGGCGCGATCCTGGTCGAGTCCGCTTCGGCCTTCGACCGCGAAGGCCGCAGCCTGCGCGGCAAGATCGAAGGCAGCCACCAGCAGCTGTCCGGCCAGACCAGCCCGAAGGCGGCGATCAACTACAGCGAAGTGTTCGCCGATACCTTCGGCGTGGCGCTGGGCGTGAACTACCAGAACCGCAAATTCGAATCGGACAACACCGAAGTGGAGTACGACGGCGAAGAGGATGCCGTGCCGGGGGATGTCACCGCGATCAACCTGCAGCACCGCAAGTACGAAATCGAGCGCAAGCGCATCGGCGCCAACCTGAACTTCGATTGGCGTCCCAGCGAAGACAGCAGCTACTACCTGCGCACGCTGTACAGCCGTTTCGACGATGCGGAGACACGCCAGCGCACCATCTTCAACTTCGAAGACGCCGACATGGTGGCCACCGGTGCCGACCAGTTCCGTCTGGACGACCTGCCCTCCGATGCGATCCAGAAGCGCATGCGCTACCGCACCAAGGAAGAGAACACCTTCGCGGCCAGCCTGGGCGGCGAGAACCGCTTGAGCTCGGCCGTGGTGGACTACAAAGTGGGCTATACCAAGACCGAAGAACGCGTGGACGATGAGATGGAAGCGCGCTTCGAACTGGATGCCGACGACCTGTCCGGCACCCTGGACCAGCGCAGCCGGTTGCCGCGCTACACGCTGTCCAACACCGACTGGATGGACAACGCCAACTTCGCCTATGACCGCATGATCCTGTCGCCCAAACGCGTGGACGACAACGAACACAGCGCGCAGGTCAACGTGCGTTTCGACGCGCACAACGCCAGCTACAAGATCGGCCTGCTCGGCCGCTGGCGCGAGCGCGACGTGGACGTCAACGAAGTGGAGCTGCGCCGCGGGCCGGCGATCGACCTGGACAGCTGGACCACCAGCGCGCCCGAGCACCGGCACGGGTCGCTGGGGCAGGGCATGAGCTCGGCCCTGATGCGCCGTTACTGGGCGGCC
The DNA here is from genome assembly GCF_039674585.1 of Stenotrophomonas lacuserhaii. Taxonomy (GTDB): domain Bacteria; phylum Pseudomonadota; class Gammaproteobacteria; order Xanthomonadales; family Xanthomonadaceae; genus Stenotrophomonas; species Stenotrophomonas pennii_A. The sequence continues at coordinate 7,650 of NZ_JBDJNU010000036.1, forward strand.
AACAGCGGCCTGTACAGTGCGCGCCCGCAGGAAACCGGGGCCAATGCGGTGACCTCGCTGGAAGAGGATTACACCGCCAGCGAAGACATCTTCGCCACCTACGCGATGGGCACCTGGGACATCGGCGCGCTGCGCATCATCGGCGGCGTGCGCGTGGAGAACACCCAGTTCAGCGCGGTCGGCAACCAGGTCGACGTGGCCGATGACGAGCGCAGCTTCACCGTCACCCCGCGCATGGCCGACAACAGTTACACCAACGTGCTGCCCGGCCTGCACCTGCGCTACGACGCGGCCGATGACTGGGTGCTGCGTGCATCAGCCAACAAGACCGTCTCGCGCCCGTCGTTCGGCGACATCTCCCCGCGCGTGGGCTACAGCCGCGGTGATGAGGAAGTGCGGCTGGGCAATCCGGAACTGGATCCGTACGAATCCACCAACGTCGATCTGTCGCTGGAGAAGTACCTCGGCAGCACCGGCATCGTCTCGCTCGGCCTGTTCCACAAGTCCATCGACGGCTACATCGTGGAGACCGTGCGCCAGAACGATCCGGCCTACGAAGGCTTCGACGTGACCCAGGCGATCAACGGCGACAAAGCGAAGGTACGCGGCGCCGAGTTCAACTACCAGCAGCAGCTCGCCTTCCTGCCGCCGGGGCTGGATGGCCTGCTGGTGGGGGCCAGCGGCACCTGGCTGGATACCGATTTCGATCCCGGCCTGGCCGACCGCGCCGGTGATGACTTCATGTTGCCGCGTGCATCCAAGCATGTGTACAGCGCGCATGTCGGCTACGAAAAACAGGGCCTGAGCACGCGCATTGCCGCGGTGTACCGCAGTGAATACCTGGACAGCATCGGTGCTGGCCGCGCGTTCGATGTGTTCGTCGCCCCGCATACCCAGCTCGATTTCTCGCTGGACTACCAGTTCAGCCCCCGCGTCAGCATGTACTTCGAGGCACAGAATCTGTTGGACAAGCCGCTTGAGCTTTACCAGGGCACGCGCTCGCGCACCCTGCAGCTGGAAGAATACGGCCGCACCTATGCCGTTGGCCTGAAGGTGTCGCTGTGATGGCGCGCCGCATGGTGCTGGCCAGCGCGATGACGCTGGTGCTGGCGAGCGCTTGCACGCCCGCCGCGCCGCCGGCGAACGATACCGCCACCAGGGCGCCTGCCGCCGTGGACGCCAGCGCCGCGCGCCAGGTCGCCACCCTGGCCGAAGCCTTCCTGACCCCGATGACCCCGGACGACAACATCGATTCCCCCGCGGCGTGGAAGGCACCGGACGGCAAGACCTGGCTGATCGCAACGGCCAAGGCCACCGACAAGCTGGTGGTGTATGACGGCAGCACCGGTTCGCCGCTGCGTGAGGTCGGCAGCACGGGCGCCGCGCTCGGCCAGTTCGACCGCCCCAACGGCATATCGGTGACCGATGACCTGTTGTGGATCGTCGAGCGTGACAACCACCGCGTGCAGGTCTTCTCGTTGCCGGACTTCACTCCGCTGGCGGTGTTCGGCGCCGAAGACCTGCGCAAGCCGTACGGGCTGTGGGTCGACAAACGCGCCGATGGCTACGCCGTGTACGTGACCGATTCCTGGGACAACGGCGAGGACGCGCAGGGCAATGACATCCTGCCGCCACTGGCCGAGCTGGACAAGCGCGTGCGCCAGTACCACGTGCGCCGCGATGGTGCGGACCTGACCGCAACGCTGGCCGCCAGCATCGGCGACACCAGCGCAGCCGGCGCGCTGCGCGTGGTGGAATCGATCTGGGGCGATCCGGCCAACGACCGCCTGCTGGTGGCTGAAGAGGACGAGACCTACGCCAGCGAGTTCAAGGTGTACACGCTGGCGGGCCGCTTCACCGGCACCACCTTCGGCCGTGACGTGTTCAAGGCACAGGCTGAAGGCGTGATGCTGCGTACCTGCGGCAAGGACGGTTGGTGGATCACCACCGAACAGGGCAAGGAGCGCAGCGTGTTCCACCTGTTCGACCGCCACAGCCTGAAGCCGGTGGGATCTTTCCAGGGCAACAAGGTCGCCAATACCGATGGCATCTGGATGATGCAGCAGGGCAGCCCGCGCTTCCCGCATGGGGCACTGTACGCCGTGCATGACGACCAGGGCGTGGTCGCCTTCGACTGGGAGCAGGTGGCCAAGGCGCTGGCACTGCCGCTGGAGTGTGCATCGTGATCGCGCGCCTGGCGTCCCTTGCCTTCGGTGTCGCGCTGGCGCTGTCTGCCGTGCCGGCGCTGGCCGACGACCTCGACTCGCGCGTGGAGCCCAACAGCCAGGTGCCGGTGGGCAATCGCCACTATGCCGCCACCGGCTTCCCGGACCGCATCGTGGCCTCGCCGGCGGTCGATGCTGCGCATGGCTTCGCCGTGCGCTGGCGCACCGATGGCAGCGTGCAGGCACCGCTGCTGGAGATCGCCCCGGCCGACGATACGCCCGGCTTCGGACCGATCACCCGCATCACCGCCAGCAGCGAGCCGCTGCAGACCGAGAACGGCCTGTCGCACCACCATCGTGCCGATGTCAGCGGCCTGAAGCCCGGCACGCTGTACGTCTACCGCGTGCAGGGCAAGGACACCTGGAGCGCCTGGAACCAGCTGCGTACCGCGGGCAGCGCGGGCCAGCCGATGACCTTGCTGTACTTCGGCGATACCCAGAACAAGAACCTCAGCCATGTCACCCGGGTGGTGCGTGCCGCGCAGAAAGCCGCGCCGGAGGCCAACCTGAGCCTGTTCGCCGGCGACCTGGTCAGTGGCGGTTACGATGCCGATGACAGCGAGTGGGGCGAGTGGTTCGCCGCCACCGGCTGGCTGGCGCAGGAAACGATGCTGGCCCCGGCGATCGGCAACCACGAGTACTTCGAAGAGTTCGAAGATACCCCGCAGGAGCGCCGGGTGATGGCGCGGCACTGGCCGGCCACGTTCGCGCTGCCAGGAAACGGGGCGAAGGGCGCGGAAAAGAGCACCTACTGGTTCGACTACCAGGGCGTGCGATTCGCCGTGCTCGATGGCACCTCGGCAATGGACCTGGGCACCGCGCAGTCGCAGGCGCAGTGGCTGGACGGCGTTCTGGAATCCAATGAACAGCCGTGGACGATCGTGGTGGTGCACCAGCCGTTCTATTCGCCGGCGCGTGGCCGCCACAACCCGGTGCTGCAGGAAGCGCTGCTGCCGGTGGTGCGGCGCCATGACGTGGACCTGGTGCTGCAGGGCCACGACCATACTTACGGCCGTCGTGGCGAGGACGGCATGGCGACCCCGCAGTTCGTGGTCAGCAATGCCAGCCCGAAGCAGTACCGGCTGTCGAAGGAAGCCCTGCAGACGATGTCGCCGGTGGCCGAGGACACCCAGTTGTTCCAGGTGCTGCGCATCGATCCGCAACGGCTGCACTACGAGGCGCGCACGGTCACCGGCAGGCTCTACGATGCCTTCGAACTGGTCCGCCAGGCCGATGGCAGCACGAAGAAGGTGGAGCTGGAAGAGGGCCGCATCGAACCGCGTCGCTGCCTGCGCCCGCATGCCCCGACCGGGCGCAAGGACCGGTGCTGGGAATGAAGACCCCCGTGCGCAACGCGTTGCCGATGCTGGCACTGGCCGCCAGCCTGACCCTGATGGCCGGCGCCGCGATCGCCGCCGACACGGTGCTGCATCCGTTCCTGGCCGCACAGCCGAAGCAGGCCCCGGAGGAGGTGCACCTGGCGGTGGAAATCCCGGCCGGCAGCTTCACCAAGTACGAGATCAAGGACGATGGACTGGTGCACGTGGACCGTTTCCAGTCGATGCCCGTGGCCTACCCGGCGAACTATGGGTCGATGCCGCGTACGCTGGCCGGTGACAACGATCCGCTGGACGCGCTGGTGCTGACCCGCGAGCCGCTGCATCCCGGGGTGATCGTGCGCTTCCGGCCGATCGGCTATCTGAAGATGGTAGATGATGGCGAGCAGGACGAGAAAGTGATCGGCGTACCGACCGACAAGGTCGATCCGAGCTACGCCCACATCCGCGAGCTGGACGACCTGGCGCCGATCGAACGCCAGCGCATCGAAGCGTTCTTCCGCGTGTACAAGGACCTGCCCGAAGGCCGCAATCCAGTACGGCTGAGCGGCTGGGGCAGCGCGGCCGAAGCGAAGGTCCTGATCCGGCAGTCGATGCAGCATTTCGACAGCGCCGGACAGGGCAGGTAGCGCCGAAGGCAGCGGCAGGAGCCGCTACCAACGTCGCTTGCGACGGCCCGCAGGGTGCCGGTCAGGACGACCGGCATAGCCATGCTCGGCGAGCGCGCGGCGCGGCCTGTATCAGGCGTCGCATCGCCTGCATGGAAAGCCGCCGAGCGTGGCTCGACGCTTCCCAGGTCCGCTCTACAGCCAGGTCACGCGCCATCGTTATGATGGCGCTTCCTGTTTGTGTCCTGGATGCAGCGCGTGTCATCAGCCCTGGTGTGGTTTCGCCGTGATCTCCGCCTTGCCGACAACCCGGCCCTGCAGGCTGCGCTGGAGGCCGGGCATGACGTCGTGCCGGTCTACATCCATGCCCCGCACGAAGAGGGCAACTGGGCACCCGGTGCGGCCTCCAATGCCTGGCGGCACCGTTCGCTGGCTTCGCTGGACGCGGACCTGCGCGCGCGTGGCTCGCACCTGGTCCTGCGGCAGGGCGACAGCCTGGACGTGCTGCAGCAGCTGATCAACGAAACCGGCGCGGAGGCGGTGTTCTGGAACCGGAAATACGAACCGGCGACGCAACGGCGCGATGCGGAGATCAAGCGCACGCTGCGCGGGCAGGGCCTGCAGGCAGACAGCTGCAACGGCAGCCTGCTGTTCGAACCCTGGGAACTGGAAACCAAGCAGGGCGGTCCGTACAAGGTGTTCACCCCGTTCTGGCGCAACGCCCTGAGCCGCTGGCGCTTGCAGCCCGGCAGCGACGCCCCGGCGATACTGTCCGCGCACGGCGTGCAGGGGCTCGCGCTGGACGCGCTGGGGCTGGCCCCCGCGCTGGGTTGGGATGCCGGCTTCTGGGAGCACTGGCAGCCCGGCGAGGCCGGTGCACGGGAGGCGCTGACGGTGTTCGTCGATGGCGCGCTGCACGGCTATCGCGAGCAGCGCGACCTGCCGGACCGTGTCGGTACCTCGTTGCTGTCACCGCACCTGCATTTCGGCGAAATCGCACCCTGGCGCGTCGTGCATGCGCTGGAAGCCGAGCGCAGCGCCGGCCGCAGCGCCGACATCGACGCCTGCATCCGCCAGTTGGGCTGGCGCGATTTCGCCCATCACCTGCTGCACCATTTCCCCACCACCAGCGACGAGAACCTCAACCCGCGTTTCGATGGATTTGCCTGGGCCACGCCCAGCAGCGCCGACCTGCAGGCGTGGCAGCAGGGCCGCACCGGCGTGCCCATCGTCGATGCCGGGCTGCGCCAGCTCTGGCACACCGGGACGATGCACAACCGGGTGCGGATGATCGTGGCCAGTTACCTGTGCAAGCACATGCGGGCGCATTGGATCGTCGGCGCGCGCTGGTTCTGGGACACCTTGGTCGATGCGGACCTGGCCAACAATTCCATGGGCTGGCAGTGGGTCGGTGGCACCGGCGCCGATGCCGCGCCGTATTTCCGGGTGTTCAACCCGGTGACCCAGGCCGAGAAGTTCGACCCGCAGGCACGCTACATCACGCGCTGGGTGCCTGAATTGGCCGCGCTTCCGGCCAAGGCCCGTTTTGCCCCTTGGCAGCACCCGGCGCTGCTGGCGGCCAAGGCGCCGGGTTATCCGCGCGCGCCACTGGTGGACCTGGCGGAGGGACGCGACGCGGCCTTGGCCGCGTATCGACGCACCGGCGGGCAGCAAGCAGCGCGTTGAGTACCGGAGACAGCAAGCTGAACGGGGGGCTGACGGTGTGCCGCACCCTCATCCCCGCATCGCATCAGGCTGTATATGCTCACCCCGACGCACGCCGGACCAGCCGGCTTCCAAGGAGAACTCCATGATCCGTTCCGCTCCCCGCAATGTGGCCCTTGCCCTGATGACCGCTGCAGCCCTCAGCGCCTGCGCCACTGGCGGTTCCTACGTGCAGAGTGACCAGTATGGCAATGAAACCCAGCAGCAGAACCGCACCGGCCGCAACGCCCTGATCGGCACCGCCGTCGGCGTGGCCGCCGGCCTGCTGACCGGTGGCAGTGCGACCGAGCGTCGCCAGCACGCGATGATCGGCGCTGGCATCGGTGCGCTGAGTGGAGCCGCGGTCGGCCAGTACCAGGATCGGCAGGAACGCGCGCTGCGCGAGCGCACCGCCAACACCGGTATCGACGTGGTGCGCCAGGGCGACAACATCAGCCTGAACCTGCCGGACGGCATCACCTTCGATTTCGGCAAGTCGGCGCTGAAGCCGCAGTTCTACGGCTCGCTCAACGGCGTGGCCAGCACGCTGTCCGAATACAACCAGACGATGATCGAAGTGGTCGGCCATACCGACAGCATCGGTAGCGATGCGGTCAACAACCGCCTGTCCAAGGAACGCGCCGATGCCGTGGCGTCCTACCTCACCGCGCAGGGCGTGCAGCGTGCGCGTATCGAAACGCTGGGTGCCGGCAAGGCCTATCCGATTGCCGACAACAGCACCGACGCCGGCCGCGCACAGAACCGCCGCGTCGAGATCCGTGTGATTCCTTTGCAGCAGTAACGCGCAGCGTTATTGCGGTTGCGGCTTCGGCCGCAACAAAATGCCGCCCTCGCAGGCGGCATTTTTGTAGGTGACGACCTTGGTCGTCACGCCGATGGAGCCACCGAAGCGCATGACGGCCAGCGGCCGTCACTACCGGATCAAGCGGCAACCACTTCCAGGATGCGCTTTCCTTCCGCCGCTGCTTCTGCTTCGGCTTTCTCGCTCTGCTGCTGCGCGTACTTCGCCGCCGGGCACTGCGCCATCATGTAGTTGGCGTCGAAATTGAGCTTTTCCACCAGGAAATCAACGAACGCGCGCACCTTCGGCGAGACCAGCTTGCCGCCGGCGAACACCGCGTTGAAGTCCACTTCCGGGCCGGTCCAGCCGGCCAGCACGCGCCGTACCATGCCGGTTTCGATGAACGGCTTGGCCATCACGTCGCCGGTCAGCAGCAGGCCTTCGCCGCACACCAGTGCGCCATTGAGCGCGGACACATCGTTGGCCACCATCAGCGGGGTGACCGGGAAATCGCGCAGTTCGCCGCCGTTCTCGCCCAGCTGCCAGGTAATCCGGTTGGGGTGGCTGTGGTACGCCTTGCGCATGGCGAGGATGCGATGGAACTGCAGCTCGTCCGGGTGCAACGGCTCGCCATGCCGTTCGATGTACGCCGGGCTGGCGAACACCTGCGTGCGCAGCGTGCCCAGCTTGCGCGCCACCAGGTTGGAATCGGGCAGCGCCCCTACGCGCAGTGCCAGGTCGGCCTCGCCGGCGATCAGGTCCAGCTTCTCGTTGCCCAGGTGCATGTCGAGGCGGATTTCCGGATACATCGCATGGAACTGGCCCAGCAGCGGGGCGATCCAGGTGATGCCGAGCGAGTAGGGCACGGTGAAACGCAGCCAGCCGCGCGGGCCGGACTGCAGCTGGCTGACCGCGCTCTCGGCTTCTTCCAGTTCACGGGCGATGCGCTGGCAGTGCTCGTGGTAGATCGACCCGGCTTCGGTGAGGCCCAGCCGGCGCGTGGTCCGGTGCAGCAGGCGCGCGCCCAGGCGCGTTTCCAGTTCCTGCACCTTGCGGCTTACCGTGGTCTTGGGAAGGCCGAGCGATTTGGCTGCAGCAATGAAACTGCCTTGCTCGACCACTTTGACGAAGATCAGCGTTTCGTTGAGATCGTGGGACATGGTCGAATTCCTGGACGTCGGGGACGGGTTTATCGTGACAAAAAGATTGGACCGGGTGCGGGATGATTATTCCCCTAAAACAGGACTAATCAAGTAGGAGTTAGAAGCGCACCATGGCGCCATTCCCGAATCGGAGGCCATCAGCCATGAGCCTGCGCAACATTCTCAACTTCTTCCGGTCTGCCGACCAGGACGCCCTGGATCAGGCAATGACCGTCGAGAACCGTCCCAGCTCCTTGGTTAACAAGGATTTTAGGGAGTTTACCGCAGTGCCTCGCCAGCAGCGTGGCGGGGCTCTGCGCATCCGCCCGCGTGGCATGGACCGTCTGGGCCGGATCGGTATTGTCCCGCAGATGGGAGGAAATATCCCGTGAACGGGATGCTGGCGCCGGAGGTCCTCGTCCTCGGCGGCACCGGTGCCGTGGGCCAGGGCGTGGTCGGCGCACTGTTGGAGGCCGGCAGCCCGGTCCTGGTGGTCGGCCGCGATCCGGGCCGGCTGGCCGCACTGCGGCTGCAGTTCGACGACGAGCCGGGCCTGGAGACGATGCTCGGCTCGCTGGCCGATGACGAGTCGGCCAAGGTCGTCGCCGACCGCGTGGCGGCCCGCCGGCGCCCGCTGGGCGCGGTGGTCGCAGCGCTCGGTGGTCCGTATGCGCGCGGCCGGGTCATCGACCGTCCCGGCGATGCCTTGATGCGCACGCTGCAGTTGGACCTGATGCCGCACGTGCACGCGGTCCGCCACCTGCTGCCGCTATTGCAGGACCACCACCACCCGCGCCGTTTCGTGATGATCGGCAGTCCTGCCGGGCTGAAGCCTTGGGCCGCCCATGGTGATTCCTCGATCACCGCCGCAGCGCTGCGCATGTACGCGCAGGTGGTTCACCAGGAAGCACAGGCGATCGGCGTGCGCGCGCAGTTGCTGGAAGTCGGTGCGCCGGTGTGCACGCCCAGCAACGCGGCCAACGCCTGCACCGAGTGGCCCAGCGCGCTGCTGGTCGGTCGTCGCCTGGTCTCGCTGCTTGACCAGTGCCACGACAACCGCGCGATCGTGCGCTGCGATACCCGCGATGCGCAGCTGCCAAGCGGGCTGCTGCAGCTGGACGCGCCGCCGCGCTGGCACGAATCGGCCGGTAGTGCTTGACCTCAACCATTGTTGAGGTCGCACCATCGCCCGGCCGCCGGCCCGACCGGCACCAAGAAACACGGAACACCCGTATCACCACCCCTTACGGATACCTGCCATGAACACCCTGATGCCCCTCCACCGCACCACCCGCCGCGTGGCCTTCGCCACCGTTTCGGCGTTGGCCCTGGCCATCCTCACTGCCTGCAGTGGCGGCCACGCCGAAGAAGCCGGCGCGCCGCCGGCACCGGAAGTCAGCGCCGCACCCGTGCTGGTCAAGCAGGTGAGCCAATGGGACGAGTTCAGCGGGCGCGTCGAAGCGGTCGAGAACGTCGACCTGCGCCCACGCGTCTCCGGCTACATCGACAAGGTCAACTACATCGAAGGCCAGGAAGTAAAGAAGGGCGATGTGCTGTTCACCATCGATGCCCGCAGCTACCAGGCCGAATATGACCGCGCCCGTGCCGAAGTGGCGCGCGCCCGCACCCAGTCGACGCTGGCACGCAGCGAGTCCGAGCGCGCCAAGCGCTTGTCCGAACAGCAGGCCATTTCCACCGAGACCTGGGAACAGCGCCGTGCGGCGTCCGACCAGGCAGGCGCCCAGCTGCAGGCCGCGCAGGCGGCCCTGGATGCGGCCGCACTGAACCTGGAGTTCACCAAGGTGCGTGCGCCGATCAACGGCCGTGCGGGGCGCGCGATGGTCACCGCCGGCAACCTGGTCAGCGCCGGCGATGCGGCCAGCGTGCTGACCACGCTGGTGTCGCTGGACAAGGTGCACGTGTACTTCGATGCGGACGAAGCCACCTTCCTGCGCTATGCACAGATGGCGCGCAAGGGCGAACGACCCAGCGAGCGCGATGAGTCGCTGCCGGTGCGCATCGGCCTGAGCGGCGAACAGGGCTTCCCGCATGAAGGCAAGGTCGACTTCCTGGACAACCAGGTAACCCGCAGCACCGGCACCATCCGCGTCCGTGCGCTGCTGGACAACGCCGACCGCCAGTTCACCCCGGGCCTGTTTGCCCGCGTGCAGCTGCTCGGCAGCGGCCAGTTCCAGGCCATGCTGATCGATGACCGCGCGGTGTTGACCGACCAGGACCGCAAGTACGTCTACGTGGTCGACAAGGACGGCAAGGCGCAGCGTCGCGACATCGCGCTGGGACGCAGTGCCGAGGGCCTGCGCATCGTGGAGAACGGCCTTGCCGCCGGCGACAAGGTGATCGTCGACGGTGTGCAGAAGGTCTTCATGCCGGGCATGCCGGTACAGGCCAAGCCGGTGGCGATGCAGTCAGGCACCGCGCCTGCCACCGCTCCTGGAAAGGCCACCGTTCCGGCTCCTGCAGCGGCACCGGTTGGTAGTGAAACCGCCGCACTGAACTGATCCATCCGGCCAGCGTCACCGCGAACCCCGATCCCCTGCCGGTATGGCAGGGGCAGGGTGGCTGCACCCCCACGCCGGCCAAACCCAAGGACATTCCAATGGATTTTTCCCGCTTTTTCATCGACAGGCCGATCTTCGCGGCGGTGTTGTCGATCATCATCTTCGCCGCCGGCCTGATCAGCATCCCGCTGCTGCCGACCGGTGAATACCCCGACGTCGTCCCGCCTTCGGTGGTGGTGCGTACCGTGTACCCGGGCGCCAACCCGAAAGTGATCGCCGAAACGGTGGCCACGCCGCTGGAAGAAGCGATCAACGGCGTGGAGGACATGATGTACATGAAGTCCGTCGCCGGCTCCGATGGCGTGCTGCAGATGACCATCACCTTCCGCCCGGGCACCGACCCGGACGCGGCGGCGGTGAAAGTGCAGAACCGCGTGGCGCAGGCCCAGGCCCGTCTTCCCGAAGACGTGCGGCGGCAGGGCGTGACCACGCAGAAGCAGTCGCCGACCTTCCTGATGGTGGTGCACCTGACCTCGCCGAACGGCAAGTACGACACGCTGTACCTGCGCAACTACGCCCGCCTGCACGTCAAGGACGCGCTGTCGCGCATCCAGGGCGTCGGCGATGCACAGATCTTCGGTGGCGGTGACTACGCCATGCGTGCCTGGCTGGATCCGGACAAGATCGCCGCGCGCGGGCTGACCGCCAGCGACGTGGTCAGGGCGATGCGCGAGCAGAACGTGCAGGTGTCGGCGGGCCAGCTGGGTGCCGAACCGATGCCCAACAGCCAGTTCCTGACCCTGATCAACGCGCAGGGCCGGCTGAAGAGCGAGCAGGAATTCAACGACATCGTGCTCAAGAGCGGCGTCGATGGTGAGGTGGTGCGGCTGTCCGACGTGGCGCGGCTGGAACTGGGCGCCGGTGACTACACCCTGCGTTCGCAGCTGGATGGCAAGAACGCGGTGGGTATCGGCATCTTCCAGGCGCCCGGCGCCAATGCGCTGGAGATCCGTGATGCGGTCATGAACACAATGGACGAGATGCAGAAGACCTTCCCGGCCGACGTCAAGTACGAAGCGGTGTATGACACCACCATCTTCGTGCGCGACTCGATCAAGGCCGTGGTGTCCACCCTGCTGGAAGCCATCGCGCTGGTGGTGCTGGTGGTGATCCTGTTCCTGCAGACCTGGCGCGCCTCGATCATTCCGCTGATCGCCGTGCCGGTGTCCATCGTGGGTACCTTCGCCGCACTGTACCTGCTGGGCTTCTCGATCAACACGCTGAGCCTGTTCGGGCTGGTGCTGGCGATCGGCATCGTGGTCGATGATGCGATCGTGGTGGTGGAGAACGTCGAGCGTAACATCGAAGAAGGCCTGTCGCCGACCGCGGCCGCCCACCAGGCGATGAAGGAAGTGTCCGGCCCGATCGTCGCCATCGCGCTGGTGCTGTGCGCGGTGTTCGTGCCGATGGCCTTCCTGTCCGGTGTCACCGGCCAGTTCTACAAGCAGTTCGCGGTCACCATCGCCATTTCCACGGTGATCTCGGCGATCAACTCGCTGACCCTGTCGCCGGCCCTGGCCGCGCGCCTGCTCAAGCCGCACGACGCCGCCAAGGATGCGCCGACGCGCATCATCGACCGCTTGTTCGGCTGGATCTTCCGCCCGTTCAACCGCTTCTTCAAGTCCAGCTCGGAGAAGTACGAGCGCAGCGTGTCGAACATCCTCGGCAAGCGTGGCGCGGTGTTCGTGGTGTACGCCCTGCTGCTGGTCGGCACCGGGGTGATGTTCAAGCTGGTCCCGCCGGGCTTCATTCCCACCCAGGACAAGCTGTACCTGATCGCCGGCGTGAAGCTGCCGGAAGGCTCTTCCATCGCCCGGACCGACGCGATGCTGAAGAAGGTCGCGCAGATCGCCATGGAAACCGATGGCGTGGCGCACACCATTTCCTTCCCTGGCCTCAACGCACTGCAGTTCACCAATACGCCCAACACCGGCGTGGCCTTCGTACCGCTGAAGCCCTTCAGCGAGCGTAACGGACGCACCGCAGCGCAGATCAACGCGGAGATCAACCAGAAGATCGCCGCGCTGCAGGAAGGTTTCGCCTTCTCGATGATGCCGCCACCGATCCTCGGCCTGGGCAACGGCAACGGCTACCAGATGTTCATCGAAGACCGCGGCAACCTGGGGTACGGTGCGCTGCAGACAGCCGTGCAGACCATGCAGGGTGCTGTTTCGCAGACCCCGGGCATGGCCTTCCCGATCACCAGCTACCAGGCCAACGTGCCGCAGCTGGATGCTGAAGTGGACCGCGTCAAGGCCAAGGCCCAGGGCGTGCAGCTGACCGAACTGTTCGACACGCTGCAGACCTACCTCGGTTCGTCCTACGTCAACGACTTCAACCAGTTCGGCCGTACCTGGCAGGTGATCGCCCAGGCCGATGGACAGTTCCGCGACAGCGTGGAAGACATCGGCCGACTGCGTACCCGCAACGACCGCGGCGAGATGGTGCCGATCGGTTCGATGGTCACCGTCAAGCAGACGTTCGGCCCGGACCCGGTGCTGCGCTTCAACGGCTACCCGGCCGCCGACCTGGCCGGTGAAACCGACCCGCGCCTGCTGTCATCGACCGAAGGCATGGCCAAGCTGACCGAAATCGCCGCGCAGGTGCTGCCGCCGGGCATGGTCACCGAATGGACCGACCTGAGCTACCAGCAGGCGACCCAGGGCAATGCCGCGCTGATCGTGTTCCCGGTGGCGGTGATGCTGGCCTTCCTGGTGCTGGCCGCGCTGTATGAAAGCTGGTCGCTGCCGCTGGCGGTGATCCTGATCGTCCCGATGACCCTGCTGTCGGCCCTGTTCGGCGTGTGGCTGACCGGCGGTGACAACAACGTGTTCGTACAGGTCGGCCTGGTGGTGCTGATGGGCCTGGCGTGCAAGAACGCGATCCTGATCGTCGAGTTCGCCCGGGAGCTGGAAATGGGCGGCAAGGGCATCGTCGAAGCGGCGCTGGAAGCCTGCCGCCTGCGTCTGCGCCCGATCGTGATGACCTCCATCGCCTTCATCGCCGGTACCGTGCCGCTGGTGTTGTCGCATGGTGCAGGCGCCGAGGTCCGTTCGGTCACCGGCATCACGGTATTCGCCGGCATGCTGGGCGTCACGTTGTTCGGCCTGTTCCTGACCCCGGTGTTCTACGTGGCCCTGCGCAAGTTCGTCACCCGCAATGGCGGTGGCCAGCTGGTGACCCACGGCGAGTCCACGCTGCACCATTGACCCGTTCCTCCCCCGGTAGCCGCCGAGCATGGCCCGGCGCTACCCCCTGACCCAACCTGGAACCCCACAATGAACGCGAATACCAACAAGATCGCGCTGGTCACCGGCGCCACCCGTGGCATCGGTACCGAGACCGTGCGCCAGTTGGCGCAGGCCGGCGTGCACACCCTGCTGGCCGGCCGCAGGCGCGACACCGCCGTGGACGTCGCCCTGAAGCTGCAGGCCGAAGGGCTGCCGGTGGAAGCCATCGAGCTGGACGTGACCGACGAAGCCAGCATCGCCGCTGCCGTCGAGCAGGTCCGCACGCGCCATGGCCGCCTCGACATCCTGGTGAACAACGCCGGCATCCTGCTTGATGACATCAGCAAGGCGCCGTCGCAGCAGTCGCTGGATGCCTGGCGCCGCACCTTCGACACCAACGTGTTCGCGCTGGTGGCGGTGACCCAGGCGTTCCTGCCGCTGCTGCGCCAGTCGGCCGCCGCGCGCATCGTCAACGTGTCCAGCCTGCTCGGTTCGGTCACCCTGCACAGCCAGCCGGGTTCGCCCATCTATGACTTCAAGGTGCCGGCCTACAACGTGTCCAAGAGCGCGGTCAATGCGTGGACCGCACAGCTGGCCTACGAACTGCGCGACACCGCGCACAAGGTCAACACCGTGCACCCGGGTTACGTGAAGACCGACATGAACGGTGGCGAGGGCGAAGTGGAAGTGACCGTGGGTGCGCAGTCCAGCGTGCAGATGGCGTTGCTGGATGCCGATGGGCCGAACGGCAGCTTCACCTACCTGGGCGAGGTGCTGCCGTGGTGATCAAAACCCTGGTGGTTGCCCTGGCCAGCGTGCTGCTGGCCGGCTGCGTGACGGTCGGACCCAACTACAAGGCCCCGGTGGAAGCCCCGGTGACCCTGCAGGGATCGGCGGCGCCGGTGTACAGCACCGAGTCGCCGGTGGCGACCTGGTGGGCACAGTTCGATGATCCGGTGCTGGAGGAACTGGTGCACCGCGCGCTGGCCGACAACCTGGACCTGCGCGTGTCGGTGTCGCGCGTGCAGCAGGCGCGTGCGGTGTTCGTTGAACGCCGACTGGACCAGGCCCCGCACGTCACCGCGGGCGGTTCGTACGACCGCCGCAAGCAGCCTGATGCGTTGGCCGGTGGCGACCGGGTGTTCAGTGAGACCTACCAGCTCGGCTTCGACGCTGGATGGGAGCTGGATCTGTTCGGTCGCCAGCGTCGTGCCGCCGAAGCGGCGCGCGCGGACCTGGATGCGGAGTGGGCCAACCTCGCCGACGCCCAGGTGCTGGTCGCTGCCGAAGTGGCCCGCAACTACTTCGAACTGCGCGGCACGCAGAAGCGCATCGCAGTAGCCGAACAGACCCTGGGCAACCTGCGTGATACCCAGAAGCTGACCGAAACCCGCTGGGACCTGGGCGCCGGCAGCGAGCTGGACGTGCAGAGCAGCCGTGCCCGGTTGAAGGCCATCGAGGCGGACATCCCGCTGCTGGAAGTCGCCCAGACCCAGTCGCGGCATCGCTTGGCGGTGCTGCTGGGCCTGCGTCCGGATGCGTTGGACGGCCTGCTCGCCCCGCGCGATGTACCGGCCTTCGCCAAGGCGTTGCCGCTGGGCGACACCCGCGAACTGCTGCGCCAGCGAGCGGACGTACGCGTGGCCGAACGGCGGCTTGCCGCGGCCACCGCGCGGGTCGGCGTGGCCACCGCGGACCTGTTCCCGCGGTTGTCACTGAGCGGCTTCGTCGGCTTCCTGGGGGGCGATGCCAGCGGGCTGGTCAACGGCAACAACAAGGCCTGGTCGCTGACCCCGTCGTTGAGCTGGGCCGCGTTTGATTTCGGCACCGTGCGTGCGCGCCTGAAGGCGAGCAAGGCCGAAGCCGATGGCGTGGCGGCGCAGTACGAACAGGCCGTGCTGCTGGCGCTGGAAGACACGGAGAACGCGCTGACCCGCTACGCCAAGCAGCAGGCCCGGCTGGCGATCGTCGCCGAGCAGGCGCAGGCCGCACGGCGTGCGGAAACATTGGCGCAGATCCGCTATCGCGAAGGGTCGGAAGACTTCCTGACCCTGCTCGATGCGCAGCGCACGCAGCTGTCGGCCGACGATGCACTGGCCGCCGCCGAAGCGGAGGTGAACGTCAGCGTGGTGGGCGTGTACAAGGCACTCGGCGGCTGGGGCCAGGCGGCCCAGCCGACCGTCGCGCTGGCCAACTGACGCAGCCCCGGTAATAACGGCCGCTGGCCGTGGTGGGTGACGACCGTTGGCGGTAGGTGGGTGACGACCGCTGGCCGTGGTGGGTGACGACCGTTGGTCGTCACGCTCCTGCGCTTGCCGCTGCGCTCGCCGGGCATGGCCCGGCGCTACCCGGCGCAGGCGACACCCGGTAGTGGCGGCGGCGGGGCGGCACGCCGGGGGGTTTTCGCGCCGCCCCCGCCCCGTCCACCCCCCCCGGGGCAAGGTAGGGAGGGAGGATGCCGTCCACCCGCCCGTCAAGGGTGGCGAAGCTGCGCGCCCTGAACCCACGCACCAGCACCCAGTCCAGTTCCGTGGTCGCCTTGCCGGTGAAATCATGGAACGTCTTCTTCGGTCCACGCGGCGCGGCCACCTGCGTGCGCGCATCCTGCAGTGCCGTAGTGAACGCGGCATACGTGGGCCCACCGGGCTCGCTGTTGAAGTCGCCGGTCACCACCACCGGGATATCGGCCGGCAACGTCTTCAGGTGCGCCACGATCGCCTGCGCGCTGCGTACACGCCGCGGCTCGTCTTCATCGCGGTAGGGCAGGTGGGTATTGAACAGGTAGAAGCGCCGTCCGTCCGCCACACGGCGGAACAGGCCCCACGTGACCATGCGTGGGAACAGGTTGCCCCAGCTGATGCTGCCTGGCACATCCGGCGTATCGGACAGCCAGAAGTTGCCGGACTGCTCCAGCGCCAGCGCCTTGCTGTCGTAGAACACACCCATGTGCTCGTCGCCGTCACCGCCACGTCGCCCTTCGCCGAACCACTGGTAATCCGGCAACTGCGCGGCAAGGTAATCGGCCTGCTCCTTGACCAGTTCCTGCGTACCCATCACGTCCGGGTGCGCCGTGCGGATGGTGGCCACCAGCGCCTCGCGACGATCCGGCCAGCGTTTCTGCGGCGCGGTATCGGCCGGCGTACGTACGTTGAAGGACATCACCTTCAACGGGACAGGCGGCGCCGCCGCGGCGGCAGGCAGGGCAAGAGCCAGCAGGAGCAAAGCGGCAGGGCGCCGCAGACGGTGCAACATGGGAATCCCTCCATTCCATGAAATCGGTTACCCGATTAGATTCGCACGGATGCCACCGGTCGGGATGTGCCGTTCCGGCTGGTTTGCCGTATCAACCCGGCAGCACCTCCCAGCGCTGCACCAGGCCGGCCAGGAACACCAGCCCGTACAGCAGGCAGATGGCCGAGCTGACCCGGACGAAGCGGGCACTGCGGCCATTGCCGACCAGGACGAACGGGCCCACCAGCGCGCGCAGCAGGAACACGCTGGTGATGCCGACCAGGACCGGACGCAACAGGGGCAGCGGAGCGATCAGGCCCGCCCCGGACAGTGCATAGGCCGCCCACGCCGCCAGGACCACGCAGATCACGCTGGTCAGCGCCGCCGGAACACGGCTGCCACTGCGGGCGGCCGCCACGATACGGTTGCCCGCACCACACCACTGGTAGCCACGTGGGCCCTGCACGATCACCACCAGGTGCAGCAGCGCGGCCAAGGCGGTCAGTGCCGCGGCGATGACCAGCAGGGGCGCATCGGAAGAGGGCATCACCGGGCCTGCTTCATGCATCTGCCTCGGCGTCTTCAAGCAGCGCCAGCCGGTCACTGCGGCCGCTCCACAGCGCGTGGTCCGGCAGCGGTTCAGCACGCTCCAGCAGCACCGGCCAGCGCTGCGCCAGCAGGGCGTTCAGCGCAAGGAAATGCTGGTTTCCCGTATCCAGCGCCGTGTCGGCAAAGATGGCGTCCTCCGGGCATTCCGCCACGCAGAGCCCGCAGTCCACGCATTCCTGCGGATTGATGGCAATGAAATTGGGGCCCACGTGGAAGGCATCTGTCGGACAGATGTCCACGCACTGGGTGTGCCGGCACTGGATGCAGTTCTCGGTCACGACATACGTCATGGAACACCTCCTGCGGTTGAGGGAGTGATGGAGCTCAAGCGGTCAGGCCACCGTCGATCACGAAGGTCTGGCCGGTCAGGTAGCCGGCGCTGGACGACAGCAGGAAGTTGGCCAATGCAGCCACCTCGCCGACTTCGCCCAGGCGCTTGAGCGGTATGTCGGCGGTGATCGATCTGCGGATGGCAGGATCGATCTGCTCGACCATTTCCGTGGCGATGAAGCCCGGGGCGATCGCGTTGACGGTGATCCTGAAGCGCGCCAGTTCCACTGCCAGGGTGCGGGTGATGCCGATCATCGCCGCCTTGGTGGCCGCGTAGCCGACCTGGCCCTTGTTGCCTCTCAGGCCGGTCACCGAGGACATCTGGATGATCCGGCCCCGGCGCGCCGGCACCATCGCCGAGGACATGAACCGGCTGAAATAGATCGCCGAATCCAGGTTGGTGGCCACCACGTCGCGGTAGCGCTCCACGTCCAGGTTGAACATCAACTGGTCGCCGGTGATGCCCATGTTGTTGATCAGGCCATAGGGTTCGCCGAAGCGCGCGATGAGCTGTTCGCAGGCCTGCTCCACCGCGGCAGCGTCGCGGCCATCGCACTGGATGCCGTGCGCGTGCCCGCCCGTGGCGGCGACGTCCTGTTCAAGCAGTCCGGCCGCTGCGGCGGACGACTGGTAGGTGAAGGCCACGGTATAGCCTTCGGTAGCGAGTGCCTTCACCAGGCCCTTGCCAATGCCGCGGCTGCCCCCGGTAACCAGCACCCAGGGGGTGGTGGATGAAGTGGTTGTCTGCATGTCGGTCTCCCGTTCGACTCGTTGTGAGGTGCGCTGCGCGGTGCTGGATGGTGCGACGGTCATGCGCGGCCGGCCGGCCTGGTCCACTGCCTGGCGGTCATCTCGGCATAGCCGAATGCCGCTTCGTAGCTGGGTCCCGCCACCCACGCGCTGAGGAAGTGGACGCCACGCACGGGAAACCCGTGGTGGAACGTGTGGCCCTTCAGGCTGGTGCCGACCATGGCGCCGTAGCCCGACCCCTCGGTGTTGTTGGTGAACCGGGCATAGGTATGCGGTGTTGCCACTTCGGTATGCAGCACGTGCCCGCGCAGGCCAGGCGCCTGTTGCATCAATCGTTCAACCAGCGCCGCCGCAGCGCGGGCTTTCTTGTCCCGATAAGGCGGCGTCCTTCGCTGCGGCCAGTGTGCGGCCGAGTCCAGTACGTTCAGGCACAGCACGTTGCCGCCCCGTGCATCCAGCGCCCGGTAATTGGTGACCTCCATGGGCGGGCACTGCCAGTACGCGTGTTCGCTGGCGGCCTCGCCGGCGCGCGCCTGCATCGCGGTCCTGCGCGCGCTGAACGCCGCAGACGGGTCGTCGGCGAACAGCATCGATTCGGTGTGGGGGAGTCCCAGCGTGGACGGGTCCGCGTCGGTGACCAGGTAGACCGTGGTGGTGGAACGCGCCGGCTTCAGCGCGGCCAGCCGGCTGATCGTGTCCTCCAGCGCCACCTCCTCGCCGAACAGGTTGTCCGCGGCGTAGTGGGGGGATGCATTGATGAAGACCTGTTCGGCATGGAACGCGCCGCGCCGGGTGCGAACCCCGGTCACATGTCCGCCGCCATCGGTGAGTACCTGTTCCACCGCCGTGCCAAGCAGCAGTTGACCGCCGGCATCGATCACCTGCTGCGCCAGCAGGTTGGACAGGTGCTGCGAGGAGCCGGTGACGTAGGCGTTGCCCCGGCACAGGGTGGCATACACCACGTGCAGGTAGTACAGGTAGCCGAGATCCTCTGGATAGCCCCCCACGTAGATGCCCGGGGCGGCCAGCAGTTCGACCAGGAAGGGATCGTCGACCAGCTCGGCCAGGCCTTCGTACACGGTCCGGGATTTCAGGTGCCGGTGGGCATGGCGCAGCTGTGCCATGTCCGGTTCGAAGCTGCCGTCCTGCATCTGGAACTGGTAATAGCCGTTGCGGCCATGTGTCAGCACCTGCTCGAAGAAGGCGGCGATGCCGGCCTCCTGGTGGGGGAAGCGTGCCGTCAGCGAGGCCTGTACGCCGGCCACCTCGTTGGGCAGTACCAGGCTCTGCCCGGCACGGCGGGCGCAGAAATAGTCAGCGGGTCGCACCAGCCCGAGCTCCGCCTCCAGGCCCAGGCTTCGCAGGATCCGCAGCAGGTTGCCGTCCTCGTCCATGCCGCTGAGCTTGTGCAGGCTGCAGTCGAACGTGGCCTCCAGGCGCGGGCGCGAGAACGTGGATGCATAGCCGCCGGCGACGATGTGCTTGTCGATCAGCAGCAGGCGCGCGGCCGGATCGCGCTTCACCAGCATGGCCGCGCAGGCCAGGCTGGTGATGCCGGCACCCACGAAGATGGCGTCCCAGTGCTGCGAGGTCATCAGCGCAGGCCCAGTTTGTCCATCCACGCAAACAGCGCGGAAAAACGCTCGGCGTTCAAGCGGGCGTTGTGCTCCGACCGCCACACCGCTTCGATCGCCTCGGCGTCGCCAGGCTGCACGGGAAAGAGGAACGAGGTGTGCAGCGCGATCTCCGGATTGTAGGTGTACATGTCGATCAGCCGCGGGAAGATCTGCCGGGACATCCCGCGCACCTGTTCGGCCTCTTCCGCGCTGGCGGTTTCGAAGTAGGACTCGGCGATCCACCGACCAAAGGCGATGTGCCGTGCTTCGTCGTGGTGGTGTGCGCGGAACAGGGTGCGGGTCATCGGCTCCACGTCCGGCCCTTGGGTCGTATGCATCGCGCCCATCTCCGCCACCCACTCCAGCAGCAGGGTGAACAGCACGCCCACCGGCGGTGCCATGGCCGGCAGCGTGTCGGTGAGCAGCGTGTACAGTCCCTGCGGCGGCTTGAACAGGGGCAGGCCGGCCTTGGCCATGAAGCGTTTGAAGGTCAGCGTATGGACGATTTCCTCCTTGGAGAACACCATCAGGTATTCCTGCAGCTCCGGCGCGATGCGTGCGTGGTCGCGGGTGATGTAGCCCATGTACAACGGTGGCAGGGTCTGTTCCAGCCAGATGAACATGGAAATGTCGCGCGCTGTTTCCAGCCACGCCAGTTCGAGCCGGTTGGCCTCGGTCAATGCCCCGGCGAAGGGCGTGCCGGCGATCCACAGATGGTCCAGGTGCTTCGGCGCGATGCCTTTTTCGATCGGCTCATTCCACGGCAGTACCGTGGCGTGGTCCATCGTATCCAGGTGCGAGGCCTCGCTGAGGCGGAGCACTTTCCCGATGCGGGAGGGGGCGATGGTAAGCGTGGTTTCAGTCAGCATGGTGGTCCTTTGCGGCGCGTTGGCCAGCTGGGAGGGAACGCCCGGTCAAGCTGGCGCCTGCGCTGCCTCGGTGAGCTCCAGGATGTAGTCGCAGAGCGCCCGGAGCGTGCTGATGTTGCGGCTGGCGAACGCCTTGGGATCCATCGCCACGCCCAGCTTCTTCCTCACCACCACCTGCATTTCCACGAAGTCCAGGCTGTCCAGGTCCAGGGCTTCGATCGTGCTCTCCAAGGTGATGTTCTCGATCTCGTCGTCCTTCAGTTCCAGGATCAGTTCGCGGATGACGTCGAATACGGATTCAGTGGTGTTCATGGGTATCGTTCTCCTGTGGGTGGGCCAGTTTCCGGATCATCAGGCCCAACGTGATGGTCATGACGTGGCGCTGCTGCAGGTGCACGCCGAGATCGAGCGTGCCCACTGCTTCACCGTCACTTTCGACCAGGTCGATGTTGTCGATCTGGTAATCGACGACGGGGGGAAGCGCGCCTGCGCAGCAGAGCTCGCTGGCAAACACGGTCTGGTGCGTGGTCTGCACCAGCAGGTGCGAGGTCAGGTCCTGGATATGGTCAAGCTGTTCGTCCAGGCGCAGGCCGGGCCCAAGCCGATCAAACGCCGTGCTGATGCGGTACCGGATGAAGTCACCGAATACCAGCGCATCCAGCGCGACCCATCGATCCAGCTGCCTGCCGAGGCCGCCTTGGAACTGGCGCAGCCACGCTTCGGTGTCGCCCACCGGAAGGGTGATGCGCCGCGCATCGGAGTCCCAGGCAGGCGGCTCGATGCGGCGGGCACTGCCGATGAAATGTTCCGCAGCGCCCGTGCAGGGGCGCAGCTTGAATCCGGTCCGGCCTGCGCGATGGACCAGTGCCAGGCTGACGTCACGGTCGCGCAGGACAGGCGCTTTCAACAGCGACTTGAAATGGATCCAGGGTGCGGCGTCCTGCCCCGGCTCCGCTGCCGTCGCCCGGCCCAATGCCTGCTTGATCGGCAGCAGTGCCAGCATGCCGTGGACCACCACGTCGGCGGCATTCATGCGCAAGGCGGCTTCACGATCGAAGTGGATGGGGTTGCGGTCGCCCGAGAGCCGCGCCCAGGCCTCGATGTCCTGGCTGTCGAAACGAAGGTCCATGCTTACTCCGCCCGGGCGATCATCACGCCCGCGTTGGCGCCGCCGAAGCCGAAGCTCAGGTTCAAGGCGTTGTGGATGTCCTGGTCGTGCAGGTGCTGGTTGGCCACGTAGTTCAGGTCGCACGCCGGGTCAGGGCGGTCCAGGTGGATCGTCGCGGGGATGGTGCGATGCTCGATGGCCTTCAGGCACAGCACTGCCTCCAGCGCGCCGGCTGCACCGATCAGGTGGCCGGTATAGGACTTGGTGCTGGACATCGGGATGGCATGCGCGGCCCGGCCCAGTGCTTCCTTCAGCGCATTGGTTTCATTGACATCATTGAGCGGCGTGGAGGTGCCATGCAGGTTCACGTAACCGATGTCCTCGGGTGTCACGCCAGCCTGCATGCACACCTGGCGGATCACCTGCACACGTGCCTGCATGTCCTCGGCCGGCGCGGTCATGTCGTAGGCGTCGGAGAAGTTCGCGTAGCCGGTGATCTCGCCGAGGATGCGGGCGCCACGCTGCCGTGCCAGCTCGTAGTCCTCCAGGCACAGCACGGCTGCGCCTTCGGACAGCACGAAGCCGCTGCGGTCCTGGCTGAAGGGGCAACAGGCGCGCCGGATGTCGTCCTGCTCCTTGCTCAGGGCCTGGATCACATCGACCGACCAGACGTTGAACTGTTCTTTCAACGACTCGCTGCCGCCGGCCAGCATGACCTTCGCGCGTCCGCTGCGGACGGCCTCGTACGCTTCGCCGATGGCGATGGTGCCCGTCGCGCAGGCGGCCACCGGACTGTTCTGCACGCCGCGGAAATTCCAGTTCATGGTGACGCCGGCGGTGGCCGCGTTGCACATCGACATGACCGTGGCGAACGACGTCGCCACGCCGGTCTGGCGGTAGTCGTTGTTGTTGGCGTTGGCCGTATCCAGGCCACCCCAGCCGGTGCCGAGCATCACGCCACGGTCGAACGGCGTGCAGATGTCGTCGAGCCCGGTGTCACCGAATGCCATGTCGATGGCCTCCTCGGCCGCGACCAGGCAGTACTTGGCGAACAGCGGCAGCATCTTGGAGGTCTTTTTCGGGAACGGTCGCATCTGCTCGCGCCCGAAGTCATCGATGAAGCCGAAGTAGCGTGCGGTGATGGCGGGGTCGTCGTGGGTGTACCGCTTGTAGCCCACGCGGTAGGCCATGATGGCCTGCCATATCGCGTCGGCGGTGGCGCCCATCGAGCTGATGGCGCCGTAACCGGTGACGGCGACACGGCGCGGGGGCGGGGTAACGGGGGTATCCATGGTGCTGGTCTCCTGCAGCAAGGGGCATGGGATGTCGCCGCGTGGTGGCGGCAAGCGGGGATCAGGCATCTGCAAAGGCGCGTTCCACCACGTAGTCGCCGGCGCGACCCCGTCCCGGGGAAACGGCGAACCCGCGGGCATCCAGCAGGGCGCGTGTTTCTGCCAGCATGGCCGGCCCGCCGCAGATCATCGCGCGGTCGCTGGCCGGCGAAAGCGCGGGCAGGCCAAGGTCATCGCAAAGCCGGTTGCCGGCGATCAGGTCGGTGATGCGGCCCTGGTGGAAGAACGGCTCGCGGGTGACGGTCGGGTAGTACAGCAGTTTCGATCGGACCGCCTCGCCGAGATGATCATGGTGAGGCAGTTCATGCTGGAGATGATCGCGATAAGCAAGGTCGGCCGCCACGCGCACGCCATGCACCAGCACCACTTTCTCGAACGCGGCATAGGTTTCCGGGTCGCCTGCCAGGCCGACGAACGGAGCCAGTCCGGTGCCGGTGCAGAGCAGGTAAAGCACCCGGCCTGGCCGCAGGTCGGAAAGCACCAACGTGCCGGTGGGTTTGTTGCCGACCAGCACCTCATCGCCAGGGCGCAGGTGCTGGAGTTCAGTGGTGAGCGGACCGCCGGGCACCTTTATGCTGAAAAACTCAAGGTGTTCTTCATGGCTCGGACTGGCCAGGCTGTAGGCGCGCATCAGCGGGCGCCCTTCCCGCTGCAGTCCCACCATCACGAACTGGCCACTTTCAAACCGGAATGACGGTGACCGGGTGGTGGTGAAACTGAAAAGGCTGTCATTCCAATGACGAACAGCGAGGACGCTTTCTACCCTGTTTGATTTTCCTGCAGCCGGTGTCGATGTGTTTTCCAGCGTGGGAAAGGCGCGGGTCGCATGCTGCACAACGTCGGGGGCATTCATTCAAACTGTGACCGCGTGAATGTAGGAAGTGCGACCTTAGTTGTGTAGTCGGGCGCCGGGTGTGCGGTGGGTCACAGTGTTAATCGTCAAGGTATAGACATAATGTTCAAGGCGTCATCGGTGTGTTTTTGATTGCATAAAGTGTCGTAACGCGCGCGCCCTATAGTTGGGAAAGTTCTGATGGCGGAAGTGGATTTGTTGCGAACACGACACCGTGCGGGGCGGGGCGGTAGCGGTTTCCGTGCAACGTCGTCGGCAATGCCTGTCGAGCCTCTTCACCCGACGCAATCGGCGGGATCACCAGCGCGCGACATGCGTCCCGCTAGGCTTGGGCCAACACGTAACTCCCTGTCGGAAAGGACTGTCATGATCAAGTGGGCCATCATCTTCGCCATCATCGGCCTCATCGCCGGTGCCCTCGGCTTCGGCGGCATCGCCGGTGCATCGGTGGGCATCGCCAAGTTCCTGTTCTGGGCGGGCATCATCATCGCCGTGGTGCTGTTCCTGCTCGGCATGACCATCGCCAGGAAAGTGACCTGACCTGTCTTTCGCGAGCCGCGCACAGGAAAGCCGCATCGGCAACGATGCGGCTTTTCTACTGGGCGGGAATCAGCCGATGCCGGGCATGTTGATCACCGCTTCCACGTGGTGCCCGTCGGGATCGATGAGGAAAGCCGCGTAGTAGTGGTGGCCGTAGTCGGGGCGGGGACCGGGCGCGCCGTTATCCTGGCCGCCGGCGGCGACACCGTCACGATGGAAGACATCAACCGCATCCTGCGATGTGGCGGCAAAAGCAATGTGGAAGCCATCACGCGGCAGGGCGTCGTTGTCGGTGAGGTTGAGCAGCAACAGGTCATGGTCGTCGACCAAGCCATAGCCGATGGATTCGTCGCCGTTGAAGACTCGGCGATACCCCAGCGCGCCCAGCGCGGCATCGTAGAAGCGGGCGGCGCGGGCAAGGTCGCGTACGCCCAGCGATAAGTGGTGGAACATCGCACATCCCTGTAGTCGGTCCAACGCTGAGCATAGCCGTGTGTCGCGTCCCGCGCAGCGCAGAGCGGGTCGTCTTTTGCAGGTTCGCCCATGTACGCACTGTGTTGCCGATGTTTGGATGGAACCGCTGGCGACGTAGAGCGCCAGTCGGGATTGGCGTCCTGAAAGCAAGTAGACATATGTCTCTGTTTTGCCCCTTGGGCAAGGCGGAGAATGCACTGCGCTGCCCTCCGGTTCCATGGCGGGCGGTGCGTGGGATCCCTGATCCGCCGGATATTTTGTCTACTTGCCCGGTACGCCAACCCGCATCGCCTGCCACCGCGTGCTTCGGCGCCGGTGGCCTCCCGCCTTGTGAGGTACGCCAATGGACCCGCAACACCCGCTGAGCGCCAAGCGCCTGCATGCCCTGCCCGGTCAGCACGCTGCGAGCGCTGTCCAACATCCTGGATATCCTGCACACCGCGCACCTGTTCCGGCAGGACCCTATCACCGCCAGCATGGTGTCCGAACAGATGGTGGAAGGCCTCATCGTGTGCAGCCGGGAGCTGCTGAAGGGCCACGCCGGTGCGATGTGGGCCGACGCATGAGGCACTTCCAGCTGCGCGCGGAAGCGGGGGAGGGCGGATCGCCGGAAGTCACCCTGCCGCCCGGCACGTTGTGGGCGCTGCACAGCGCGCTCTAGCATCGGGGCAACGTCGCGCGGGGAAGGATCATGCAGGTAAAGGACTATCGCTTGCTGGGCTTGTACGCACTGGCCGCAGGTGCCGTGGCGGCGCTGTTGTTCGTGGGTTGGGAGCACACCCACGGCGGCGTCAGAAGCCATCATCTGCTCAACCGGGCAGATCTTCCTGCGATATCAAACTGGTGGGGCCTGCTGGTACTTCCCGTGCTCGGCCTGTTGGCCGGCGAGGTGGTCAGAAGGCGGGCCGGACGGTCCGCATCTCCCATCCCACGGGCGCTGATGGCAGCGCTGGGCGCGATGCTTGCAGGCGCGCTGCTGTCACTGGCCTTCATCACCGGCAACGAGTCGATCTCGGGATTGATCCTGCTTGGGGTATTTGCCAGCGGCTTGCTGCTGCCGATCTACCGCGCCGAGTATCTGTTCGGCTTCGTGCTCGGCATGGCGCCGACGTTCGGCGCGGTGCTGCCCACACTGGCCGGACTGGTGGTGGGCGCGGTGTCGGCCGTGTTCCATCTGCTGGTCTACCGCATGGTGGCGAAAGCCCATCGCCACCTGCGGAGCTGATTGCCGGAACGACCCGCCTCAGGCGGTCGGCACGAACGGCGGCGGCGGCTGGTTGGTCATTCCCCAGAACATGCCGAGCTCCTGCACGGCGGACAGGAATTCATCGAAGTCGAGCGGCTTGACCACGAACGCATTCACACCCACTTCGTAGCTTTCCATCAGGTCGCGGTCCTGGCGGGAGGCGGTGAGCATCACCACGGGAGTATGCCGCAGGGCGTCGTCGCGCCGGATCTCGGCGAGCACCTGCAGGCCGTTCAACTTGGGCAGTTTCAAGTCCAGCAGCACGACCACCGGGCCGCCGTGGCGCTGGCCGGCATGGCGTCCGGTGCTGCGCAGGTAATCCAGCGCATCTTCGCCGTCGCGCACGTGGACCACGGGGTTCAGCAACTGGCAGCGTGCCAGGGCGGCGATGGTCAGCTCTGCGTCCTGCAGGCTGTCTTCTACGAGCAGTATCGGTCGCAGGTCTCTCATGCAGCGTCCTTCTGGATCGGCGCGCCAGCGTCTCGTCTCTGGCGTAGGGGGCGCATAGCGTTGCATGCGACCGCGCCGCTGTCAGCATTCTGATGAACGGTTAATATTAACACTTCAGGATTTCCGTTCAGGCGGATTTGTGACCCACCGCTCACCCTGAACTTCTCGATCAGATGAACGGGCCCGAATCACGCAGGTTTAACCTGAGCGCCGACAAATTGACGGGGCGCGAAGGGTCAGCAGGGGGACTCTGGATGCAGGCATGAGCCTGCATTCGCGTAACAAAACCCCCACCCACAGGACTCACTCATGGACCTCATGATTGCGCTGCTCGGCATTGCCGCTGCCTTTGCCTCGATGCTGGTCGTGCTGCAGGCGGCCACCCTGGTATGGAAGAAGCTCCGTGTACGGCGTCATGCCATCAGGAGATCGATTGCCTGATGAGTGCTGTTCGCTACGCCTATGCAAAGGCGCGTCATTGGCGTGCCTCACCGTTGGTATCGGCCTGGGCCGCAGTCCGTTATGCCCTGACCGGCGACACCGGGTATTTCCGTTCCCACGCGGGCTGGAGGCTGTCGCGCATCCATCGCGGATCATTGGAAGAGGGACGCTGAGCGGAGAAACGAAAAAGCCCGGAAACCCTTGAATTGCGGGGGTTTCCGGGCTCTCGCGGACCTTCACGGTCCCTTCAATGGTGGAGGTGGGCGGAATTGAACCGCCGTCCGAAGGCACTCCATCCCCAGCTCTACATGCTTAGCTCACCGTTGAGTCTCGTCCCGGAACAGCACGGTGTGCGAAGCACATCCCGGAACAAGCCTGTTGCGTTCTAGTGCTGGACTGACAGGCAGCCGCCCAGCTCGATTCCATGATAATGACTCTACGCTGCGAGCATGGACACAAGCAGTTTCGAGGCTCCGCCTAAGTCGGCAGAAGGTCTAACTCAACAGCTTTTAGGCTGCGAGTGCGACCGGAGCGTAGTTGTCGTCGTTGGCAACTAGAGTTTTGCAGCTGGATTTACGAGGAAAGCTACCCCCTCGGCATGCGCCAAGCGACTTCACAACCCCCGTCGAAACCAATGCACCCCCGGTTTCAAACAAGTGCCTGCAAGTACTGGCCCGGTTCCGATGACGCTGGAGCAGGGCTGCCCAACGGAGTGGATGCTACGCCAATCCGGCTGAACAGTCACGCAAACGCGCGAATTCGGGTAGCGAGCGTGCATCTTGAACTGTTAACGTCTTGCCGACCTATCTGCGACGCCCGCCGGGTGAGCATGGGGACTGGCTCTGCAGGCGAGGTAACAGGTGGACGTAAGCGACAAGCGCAGCCTTCGTCAATTGGTCGGCCCGGTGGGAATGGGCTACCTGCGCAGGGCCGTGCCGCCGCCGTGGGTGTGGACGGCGCTGGTTGCCCTGGTGGCGGCCGGGTGCCTGATCGAATTGCCGATGACGGCGGCGGCGGCCTTGGTGGCCAGTGCGGTAGTGGTGCACTGGCCGCGCCGAAAGCGACCCTCGCTGGGCTATTGGCGGCTGCTGGGCCTGCTGTTGCTGGCGGTGTTGGCGTGGGCGCCGGAGCCGGACGTTTTGTCCCAATGGTTCGAACATGGCCTGGCGATCGCGCTGCTGGCGTTGGCCGTGCTGAGCGCACTGACCCATGTGCTGCAGGCGCGGCGGTTGTCGCGCCGTCTTCAGCAGGCGGCCGATGCCATGGATGACTCGCGGCTGCTGGCGTTGCTGCCAGGCGAAGCGGCGACGCTGGCGAATCGCTGGCGCGCCGGTGATGACAGCCATGCTGACGAACTGGCGGTGGTGATGCACCTGGCGGTGATGCACGCGGCGTTGTCGCCGCGGGTGCGGGGTGGGGCGGTGGACGTCTGAAGCGACGCATTGACGGCCAGCGGCCGTCACTACCGGTCTATCCCGGTGGTAGCGCCGAGCCATGCTCGGCGAGCGTAGCGGCAGGAGCGACAGCAACAGCGTGACGACCAACGGTCGTCACCCACCGGAGCGGCGCATTGACGACCAGCGGTCGTCACCCACCCCAACAGCACGGGTGGTCAGGCGTCGCGGTTGCCGCGGCGCATGACGCGTGACTTTTCAATCGCCCACTCGCGGTCCTTGGCGGCATCGCGCTTGTCGTGGTCCTGCTTGCCCTTGGCCAGCGCCACTTCCAGCTTGATCTTGTTCTTGCTCCAGTACATCGCGGTGGGAACGATGGTGTAGCCATCGCGCTCCACCTTGCCGACCAGCTTGTCGATCTCGCTCCGGTGCAGCAGCAGCTTGCGCTCGCGGCGGTCTTCGGCCACCACGTGGGTAGAGGCCTGGATCAACGGCGTGATCTGCGCGCCGATCAGGAAGATCTCGCCCTGCTTTACATACGCATATGCGTCAACGATGTTGCCGCGGCCTGCACGGATCGATTTCACTTCCCAGCCCTGCAGGGCGAGGCCCGCTTCGAAGCGCTCCTCGATGTGGTACTCGTGCCGGGCACGCTTGTTCAACGCGATGGTTTTGTTGGCCGTCGCGTTCTTTGCTTTATCCTTGCTGCTGTTCTTGCTCATTCCCGTATTGTCTCCGATTCGGGCCCGCCCGGTCGATCACCCGTAGCCGAACCTGAAATGCCTACCATCCGTCGAAGCGCCCTGGTTGAACACTCCGCGGCGCGCATGTTTGATCTGGTCAACGATATCGCCGCCTACCCGCGTCGCTTCCGTTGGTGTTCGGCCGCGCAGATCCTGGAGCAAGGCGACCAGCGCCTGGTGGCCCGGCTCGATCTGGGCTTGGGCTCGTTCTCGACCTGGTTCATGACCGAGAACACCCTGGTACGCCCTGCATCCATCGACATGAAGCTGCGCGATGGTCCGTTCAAGCGCCTGCACGGGCGTTGGGACTTCCATTCGTTGGCCGAAGACGCCTGCAAGGTCAGCCTGGAACTGGAATTCGAGCCGAAGTCACGGTTGCTGGCGCCGGCCCTGGCGCTGGGCTTCCAGGGGCTGGCCGACCGTATGGTCAACGACTTCGTGCGCGTGGCTGACGAGCAGGGATGAGCCGGTGATCCGGGTGCAGGTGGTGCTGGCCTGGCCGGAGCGGGTGCTGGAGCGCGTGCTGGACCTGCCGGAAGGCGCCACGGTTGCGGACGCCGTTGGGGCTGCGGCGCTGGAGGGCGGCGACGCCTGTCCCGCGACCGCCATCCATGGGGTGGTCACGCGCCTGGACCAGGTGCTGCAGGACGGGGACCGGGTGGAGCTGCTGCGCCCGCTGCTGGCAGACCCGAAGGACAACCGACGGCGGCGCGCCAAAGGGCAGCCCAGGCAGGTGGGTCGGTGAGGCCGTGACGACCGACGGTCGTCACCCACCAGGTTCGGGCGGTGCCTATTGACGGCCAGCGGCCGTCACGACCGGATCATCCGCCGCCCTTCTTCTTTTCCTTCGGCAGGTTGCGGCCGAACTGCCGCACCGTCTGGGTGGCCAGCTTGGAGTCCTGGGCCGGGAAGTAATCGCCTTCCCAGCGGGTGACCGCATCGTTTTCGAAGTACACCGTGAAGTTCTTGGTTTCGGTGCGGCCCACGCGGTCAATGCGCTGGCTGGCCATGTAGTCCCAGCGCTGGGCATGGAACGGGTCGGCCACCGACGGGGTGCCCAGCAGGGCGTTGACCTGCTGCTTGCTCTGCCCGACCTGCAGCTTGGACACGGCATCTTCCCGGATCAGGTTGCCCTGATAGATGGGTTGCTTGTAGATGATGCCGCAGCCCGTGGTGGACAGGGCAACGGCGGCGACCAGCAGGAGATTGCGCATCGGGAATCGCGTTTGGGGAAATCGATCCGATGATACACTCCCGGCGTGCCACCGCGACCCAATCCGAGGCAGCTGGCGCTAAATCGCCAATGAACGGAGACATATGGAAACCCACGACCTGCGCAAAGTCGGCCTGAAGGTGACCCATCCGCGGATGCGGATCCTGGCGTTGCTCGAACAGCGCAATGCCCAGAACCACCAGCACCACATGACCGCCGAAGACATCTACCGCCAGTTGCTGGAGCACGGCGATGAGATCGGCCTGGCCACGGTTTACCGTGTGCTGACCCAGTTCGAGGCGGCCGGTCTGGTGCTGAAGCACAATTTTGAAGGCGGCCAGGCCGTCTATGAGCTGGACCGCGGCGGCCATCACGACCACATGGTGGACGTGGATTCGGGCAACGTGATCGAGTTCGAAAGTGCTGAAATCGAGGAGCTGCAGCGCAAGATCGCAGCCGATCACGGGTATGAGCTGGAGGAGCACTCGCTGGTTCTCTACGTGCGCAAGAAGCGCCGCTGAGCCCTGCGGGGTACGTGGTTGCTGAAAACCCCGGGCCTGCCCGGGGTTTTTCGCTCAGGGCCGGGGCGGCCGCCGCAACAGGCGCAGAAGCGGGGAGGGCCAACGGGTTCTCCCACCCCGCGCAACAAAGTCGCCCCCACGATGGCGCCAACCCAGGCAAAACCAGAAGTCCCGCGGC
>NZ_JBDJNU010000037.1:0-37717 GCF_039674585.1 Stenotrophomonas lacuserhaii
TGGCGGGGGCGTAGAGCGCCATGGATGGCGCGAAACGAGGCCCGCAGGAGCGGCTTTTGCCGTCCCCCGCACAGCCCCACCGCCCGGCCCGCCCCCCAGCTGCAGCTTCAGAGCCGCCCGCGAGGGACTGCCCCCGTCCCCTTTCCCGGGGGGTTTACTCGACCGTCACGCTCTTGGCCAGGTTGCGCGGCTTGTCCACGTCGGTGCCGCGCGCCAGGGCGGTGTGGTAAGCCAGCAGCTGCACCGGGATGGTGTGCACGATCGGGCTCAGCACGCCGGCATGGCGCGGCGTGCGGATCACGTGTACGCCTTCGGATTCGACGAAGTTGCTGTCCTGGTCGGCGAACACGAACAGCTCGCCGCCACGTGCACGCACTTCCTGCATGTTGGATTTGACCTTCTCCAGCAGGCTGTCGTTGGGCGCGATCACCACCACCGGCATGTCCTCATCCACCAGCGCCAGCGGACCGTGCTTGAGCTCACCGGCCGGATACGCTTCGGCGTGGATATAGGTGATTTCCTTCAGCTTGAGCGCGCCTTCCAGCGCGATCGGGTAATGCAGGCCGCGCCCCAGGAACAGCGCACTGCTCTTGCGTGCGAAGCGCTCGGCCCACGCGGCGATCTGCGGCTCCATGTTCAGCGCATGCTGCACACTGCCCGGCAGGAAACGCAGCTGCTCCAGGTAGTTCGCTTCCTGGGCGGCATCGACGCGGCCATGCAGCTTGCCCAGCACCACGGTCAGCTGGAACAGCGCCGCCAGCTGGGTGGTGAACGCCTTGGTCGAGGCCACGCCGATTTCGGCACCGGCGCGGGTGTAGCAGACCAGTTCGCTGGCGCGCGGGATCGCGCTTTCCGGCACGTTGCAGATGGAAAGCGTATGCAGGTGCCCCAGTGACTTGGCGTACTTGAGCGCTTCCATCGTATCCAGCGTTTCGCCGGACTGGGAAAGAGTAACCACCAGATGCTTCGGATCCGCGTACGCAGCCCGGTAGCGGTATTCGCTGGCGATCTCCACGTTGCACGGCAGGCCGGCGATCGATTCGATCCAGTAACGCGCGGTCATGCCGGCGTAGTAGCTGGTGCCGCAGGCCAGGATCTGCACCCCGGTGATGCCCGACAGCACCGCCTCGGCATTCCTGCCGAACAGTTCGGCCGGGAAGCCGCCGGCGTCGATCGCCGCTTCGATGGTATCGCCCAGCGCGCGCGGCTGCTCGTGCACTTCCTTCTGCATGAAATGGCGATACGGGCCGAGTTCCAGCGAGGCCAGCGAGACATCGGACAGGTGCACGCCGCGATCGATCGGCTGGTCGTGCGTGTCATACACCTGCACGCCATCGCGGCGCACGTCGGCGGTGTCGCCCTCTTCCAGGAAGATCACCCTGCGCGTGGACGAAATGATCGCCGATACATCCGAGGCGACGAAATTCTCGCCCTCGCCCAGGCCGACCAGCAACGGGCAGCCCATGCGTGCGCAGACGAAATGGTCCGGCTCGGCCCGGCTCATCACCGCCAGCGCGTAGGCGCCGGTCAGTTCCTTGACCGTGCGCTGCAAGGCGGACAACAGGCTGTCACCGCCCTTCAGGTGGTGGTGCATCAGGTGGGCGATGACTTCGGTATCGGTCTGCGATTCGAACACGTAGCCGAGCGCACGCAGTTTCTCGCGCTGCGCTTCGTGGTTTTCGATGATGCCGTTGTGCACCAGCGCCACGCCGGCGCTGATATGCGGGTGGGCGTTGGCTTCGGTGACGCCGCCATGGGTCGCCCAGCGTGTGTGGCCGATGCCGAGCACGCTGTTGAAACCTTCGGCATCGGCGGCGGTGGCCATCTCCGAGACGCGACCGGTACGGCGGATGCGGCGGATGTCCGGCTGCGCGCCCTGTTCCAGCACCGCGATACCCGACGAATCGTAGCCCCGGTATTCCAGCCGCTTCAGGCCTTCGATGAGCACCGGCACCACATCGCGATCAGCGATCGCACCCACGATTCCGCACATAGACCCGCATCCCTTGGCGTTGATCCGCACATTCTAGCGTGGCTGTCCGCCCTGGCCGCCTGGCCGCTTAACGAAAGTGTCCGCGCGCCTGTCCGCGGACACACGGACACCCGCGCGAACAACGCAACTGTTTGATCGTAAAGGGATGAAAAGTTGGCACGCTCCCTGCGTTCCTACAGGCAGTCCGACCACCCAGGCCCTTCGATGATCCGTGACACTTCCGCCCAGGACCAGATCGTTTCCACCGCCACGCCCGGTTCGGCCGCCAGCACCTGGCGCCGTTACCGCTGGCCGGCGCTCGCCGCGCTGCTGGTGCTGGCTGGCATTGGCTTTGCCGTGCATGGCTGGCTCAACGCCAGCCGTTCGTTCGATAGCAGCCGGGTGCGCATCGCGCAGGTGGAACGCGGCGACCTGGTGCGCGACATCGCCGCCGACGGCCGGGTGATCGCGGCCAACAGCCCGGTCCTGTACGCGATCTCCGCCGGCACGGTCACGCTGAAGGTGGTGGCCGGCGACGTGGTCAAGAAGGGCCAGGAGCTGGCCTTGATCGACAGTCCGGAACTGCGCAGCAAGCTGGCCCAGGAAGAGGCCACCCTGGCCGGGCTGGAAGCCGAATCCAGCCGTGCCGCACTGGATGCCACCCTGACCCGCGCCAAGTCGCGCAAGGACACCGACCAGGCCGGCATCGAGAAAGTCGCCGCCGAGCGCGACCTGCAGCGCTACCAGCGTGGTTTCGATGGGGGCGCGGTGCCACAGATCGACCTGGCACGCGCGCAGGACGCCCTGAAGAAGGCTGACATCAACCTGGTGAACGCCCAGGCCGACACCCGCCTGCAGGGCCAGGGCGCCGACCTGGACGCGCGCAACAAGCGCCTGCTGGCCGACCGCCAGCGCGCGGTGGTGGCCGAGGTCAAGCGCCAGGTGGACGCGCTGACCCTGCGCGCACCGTTCGACGGCCAGGTCGGCCAGGTGCAGGCCGTGCAACACACCAACCTGGTCGCCAATGCGCCGGTGCTGGGCGTGGTCGACCTGTCCAATTTTGAAATCGAGATCAAGGTGCCGGAGAGCTTCGCCCGCGACCTGGCGATCGGCATGCCCGCACAGCTGACCAGCGGCAGCGGCCAGCCGTTCGCCGGGGAAATCAGCGCGGTGTCGCCGGAGGTGGTCAACGGCGAGGTCAACGCGCGCGTGCGCTTCGCCGACAAACAGCCGGCCGGCCTGCGCCAGAGCCAGCGCATGTCCGTGCGCGTGCTGCTGGACACGCGCAAGGACGTGCTGAAGGTGGAGCGTGGCCCGTTCGTCGAACAGGGCACCGGCACGGCCTACGTCATGGACGGCAGCACCGCCGTGCGCCGCCCGGTGCAGCTGGGCGTGAGCAGCCTGGGCGAAGTGGAGATCCTGTCCGGCGTGCAGCCGGGAGATCGCATCGTGGTCGCCGGCAGCGACCTGTTCAAGGACGCCGAGCGCGTTTCCATCAACTGACATCACCCCTTACGGAATCCTGGAGAGAACCATGCTTGAGATGCGCGCTGTCGCCAAAGTGTTCCGCACCGAACAGGTGGAAACCCATGCCCTGCGGTCGCTGGACCTGCTGGTCAACGAGGGCGAATTCGTCGCCGTGACCGGTCCGTCCGGCTCCGGCAAGACCACCTTCCTGAACATCGCCGGCCTGCTGGAAACCTTCACCAGCGGCACCTACCTGCTCGATGGCCAGGACGTCAGCACGCTCGGCGACGATGCGCGCAGCCGTCTGCGCAACCAGAAGATCGGCTTCATCTTCCAGGGCTTCAACCTGATCCCCGACCTCAATCTGTTCGACAACGTCGACGTACCGCTGCGCTACCGCGGCATGTCCGCGGCCGAACGCCGCGAGCGCATCGAAAAGGCGCTGAGCCAGGTCGGCCTGGGCTCGCGCATGAAGCACTACCCCAGTGAGCTGTCCGGCGGCCAGCAGCAGCGTGCGGCCATCGCCCGCGCACTGGCCGGCAGCCCGCGCCTGCTGCTGGCCGATGAGCCGACCGGCAACCTGGACAGCACGATGGCGCGCGGAGTGATGGAGCTGCTGGAGGAAATCAATGCCGCCGGCACCACCATCGTGATGGTCACCCATGATCCGGAACTGGCCGCGCGTGCGCAGCGCAACGTGCACATCGTCGACGGCCAGGTAACCGACCTGCTGCGCGAGCCGGTGCTGGCCACCGCACGGCGCATCGCCGCCGTCAACGAGTGAGGTCCGCCATGTTCGCTTACTACGTCCGCCTGGCCGTGCGCAGCTTCCGCCGCAACAAGGTGCTGACCGCGTTGATGGTGGTGGCCATCGCACTGGGCATCGGCGCCTCGATGACCACCCTGACGGTCTTCCACGTACTGTCCGGCGATCCGATCCCGGGCAAGAGCGACCGCCTGTTCTACGTGCAGCTGGATCCGCGCCCGAAGTCAGGGTACGTCCCCGGTGAAGAACCCGAAGAGCAGATGACCCGCTTCGATGCGGAAACGCTGCTGCGTGACAGACGCGCGCAGCGCCAGGCCGTGATGACTGCGGGCGGCGCCACGATCGTGCCGGAGAGCAGCACGCTGAAGCCGTTCTCGGTGGATTCGCGCTACACCTCGGCCGACTTCTTCCCCATGTTCGAGGTGCCGTTCCAGTACGGCAATCCCTGGACCGCCGCCGACGACGAGGGACGCGGTCGGGTGGTGGTGCTGTCCAAGGCGCTCAACGACAAGGTGTTCAACGGTGCCAACAGCGTGGGCCGCAACCTGACCGTCAGTGGCCATTCGCTGCGCGTGGTCGGCGTCCTGAAGGCCTGGCAGCCCCAGCCGCGCTTCTTCGACCTGTCCTTCAGCGCCTACGGCCAGGAAGAAGACCTGCTGATGCCGTTCTCCACGTCGGTCGACCTGAAGATGGGCAGCACGGGCAACATGAACTGCTTCGGCGACGGCTCCCCGGACGGCTCCAGCTCCGACCTCAACGCCCCCTGCACCTGGCTGCAGTACTGGGTCGAACTGGACCCGGCCAAGGCCGATGACTTCCGCCAATACCTGGTCAACTATTCCGACCAGCAGCGGGCAGCGGGTCGATTCCAGCGCCCGGCCAACACCCGTCTTTCCACCGTGATGGAATGGCTGGACTACAAGAAGGCCGTTCCCAGTGACGTGCGCCTGCAGGTCTGGCTGGCCCTCGGCTTCCTGGTGGTATGCCTGATCAACACCGTCGGCCTGTTGCTGGCCAAGTTCCTGCGCCGCAGCGGCGAGATCGGCGTGCGCCGCGCGCTCGGTGCCAGCCGTGGCCAGATCTTCCTGCAGTGCGTGGTGGAAGCGGGCGCGGTCGGCGTGGCCGGCGGATTGCTGGGCATCGTACTGGCGTTGATCGGCCTGTATGCCGTGCGCCAGCAGCCGGTGGAATACGCAAAGCTCGCCCATCTGGACGGCAGCATGCTGGTGCTGGCCATCGGCCTGACCCTGTTCGCCAGCCTGGCCGCCGGCATGCTGCCTGCGTGGCGCGCCATGCAGGTCACCCCGGCCATCCAGCTCAAGTCGCAGTAAGCACGTCAACGAGGAATCATCATGGACATCCGCCCCATCCTCAGCACGCTGCGCCGGCACAAGACCGCCGCCTCGCTGATCGTGCTCGAAGTCGCGCTGACCTGCGCCATCGTCTGCAACGCGCTGTTCCTGGTCAGCCAGCGCATCGAGAAAATCAGCCAGCCCAGCGGCCTGGCCGAAAAAGAACTGGTGGTCGTGCGGGTCAGCGGCATCGGCAAGCAGACCGATGCCATGGCGCGCACCCGCGAAGACCTGGCATCGCTGCGCGCGATCCCCGGCGTCACCAGCGTGACCCGGGCCAGCCAGCTGCCGTTCCGCACCAGTTCGTCCAACAGCGGTATCTCGCT
The DNA here is from genome assembly GCF_039674585.1 of Stenotrophomonas lacuserhaii. Lineage (GTDB taxonomy): Bacteria > Pseudomonadota > Gammaproteobacteria > Xanthomonadales > Xanthomonadaceae > Stenotrophomonas > Stenotrophomonas pennii_A. The sequence goes on from NZ_JBDJNU010000037.1 coordinate 5,884, forward strand.
CACGCCCGAACAGGAGAAGCCGACCATCCATTCCACCATGTACTTCGTCAACGAAAACGCACTGCCCACGCTGGGCCTGAACCTGGTGGCCGGACGTGACTTCCAGCCGGGCGAATTCGTCGATCGCGAAGAAGCCATGAAGGCCTTCCCGAACGACAAGGCCGTGGCGGGCATCTTCAGCAAGGCCGCTGCCGACCGGCTGTCGCCGGGCACGTCCGCCGTCGGCAAGACGTTCTACATCGGCACCCAGCCGGTGCATGTGGTGGGCGTGGTGGAGCACCTGGCGACGCCTACCGGCTGGGACGACAACACCGACATGTCCCTGCTGCTGCCGATGCGCACCACCTTCACTGAAGGGCTGTACCTGCTGCGTACTGATCCGCAGCGCCGGCAGGAAGTACTGACCGCTGCGCTGGCGGCGCTGGAACGCAACGATCCGAACCGGCTGGTGCGCGAGAAGCTCACCTACGAAGAGCAGCGCGACAGCTACTTCAAGAACGACCGGGCGATGGTCGGCCTGCTGATCACCGTGTGCGTGGCCCTGCTGGTGGTGACCGCGCTGGGCATCGTCGGCCTGGCCAGCTTCTGGGTGCAGCAGCGCAGCAAGCAGATCGGCATCCGCCGCGCACTGGGTGCGACGCGGGGACAGATCCTGCGCTACTTCCAGACCGAGAACTTCCTGCTGGCCACGGTGGGTATCGTGCTGGGCATGCTGGCTGCCTACGCGATCAACCTGGCGCTGATGAATACCTACGAGCTGCCGCGCATGCCGCTGGTCTACCTGCCGGTGGGCGCGGTGCTGCTGTGGCTGCTGGGCCAGGTGGCGGTGTTCGGGCCGGCCCGGCGCGCTGCCGCCGTGCCGCCGGCGGTGGCCACCCGCGGCAGCTGAGGCGTACCCGCCCCGGCTTGTATATCCTGATGCCATGAAATCCGTAGCGCCGTGCCCTGCCCGGCGCCTGCATTCGGCCGAGCACGGCTCGGCGCCAACTGAAGCTGCCGCATGCCCGCGATCCTGATCATCGACGACAACACCAGCGTGGCCACCGCGCTGGACGTGCTGTTCTCGCTGCACGACATCGAGACCCTGCAGGCGACGTCGCCGGAACAGGGGCTCGCGCTGCTGCGCGACCATCCGGTGGACCTTGTGATCCAGGACATGAACTTCACCGAAGACACCACCTCCGGGGAAGAAGGTGAGGCATTGTTCGCGCGCATCCGCCAAGCCCATCCGGACCTGCCGGTGATCCTGCTGACCGCGTGGACCCACCTCGGCACGGCGGTCGAGCTGGTGAAGGCCGGCGCGGCCGACTACCTGCCCAAGCCGTGGGATGACCGCAAGCTGCTGACCACGGTCAACAACCTGCTGGAACTGTCCGAAGCGCGCAGCGAGCTGGATCGTCGCCGACAACGCGAGCAGCGCCAGCGCAGCGCCCTGGAGCAGCGCTACGATCTGTGCGGTGCGGTATTCGCCGATCCTGCCAGCGAGCGCGTGATCGCGCTGGCCTGCCAGGTCGCGCGGTCGGCGCTGCCCGTGCTGATCACCGGCCCGAACGGCGCCGGCAAGGAAAAGATCGCGCAGATCATCCAGGCCAATTCCGCGGCGGCGAAGGGCCCGTTCGTGACGGTCAACTGTGGCGCACTGCCGGCCGAACTGATCGAAGCGGAACTGTTCGGTGCCGAGGCAGGTGCCTACACCGGCGCCAACAAGGCACGCGAGGGCAAATTCGAGGCCGCCGACGGTGGCACGCTGTTCCTGGACGAGATCGGCAACCTGCCGCTGGGCGGCCAGATGAAGCTGCTGCGCGTGCTGGAAACCGGCCGCTTCGAACGGCTTGGCTCCAACCGCGAACGCCAGGTCAAGGTGCGCGTGGTCAGCGCCACCAATGCCGACCTGGGCGCGATGATCCGCGAGGGCAGCTTCCGCGAAGACCTGTATTACCGGCTCAACACGGTCGAGCTGACGCTGCCGCCGCTGGCCGAGCGGCCCGGCGACATCGTGCCGCTGGCCGAGCACTTCCTGGCGGCTGACAAACCGCTGTCCGCCGCCGCGCGCACGGCATTGCAGCGCCACCCCTGGCCGGGCAACGTACGCGAACTGCGCAACGTGATCCAGCGCGCCGAACTGCTGGCCATCGGCAACCGCATCGAAGTGGCCGACCTCAACCTGCCGCGCGCGCCCGCCGCCCCGCGTGGCGCCGGCGCGACGATCGACCCCGACCGCCAGCGCATCGAAGGCGCGTTGGCCAGCAACCACGGCATCATCGCCCAGGCCGCTGCCGAGCTGGGGCTGAGCCGGCAGGCGCTGTACCGGCGCATGGACCGCTTCGGCATTCCGCGCGAATGAAGCAACGCTCCTTCACCTTCCAGCTGTTCCTGCGCCTGCTGCCGGTATTGGCCCTTGCGGCCGCGCTACCGTGGCTGCTGGCGTACTGGATGGACCATGGTTGGGGCGTGGCGATCCTGTCGGGAATCGTGCTGCTGGCGCTGATGTGGTTCAGCCTGGATCGCGCCATCGCACCGGTGCGCTCGCTGATGCGCGCGCTGTCCGGCGTGGTCAGCAGCTACAAGGACGGCGAGTTCAACTTCAGCGTGCACTGGTCGGCGCAGGACGAGCTGGGCCACCTGGTGGAGGCGCACCGCGAACTGGGCGACGTGCTGCGCGAGCAGCGGCAATCGCTGGTGCAACGCGAACTGCTGCTGGACACGATGGTGCAGAACACCCCGGTGGCGATGCTGCTGCTGGCGGCCGGCGGTGATGGGCTGCAGCGCGTGGTGTTCTCCAACCTGGCCGCGCGCAAGCTGCTGCACGGCGGGTTCAAGCTCGAAGGACAGCGCCTGGCCGAACTGCTGGAACAGATGCCGATCGCCCTGCGCGATGCCATCTCGCGTGGCGGCGACAGCCTGTTCGCGGTGCGCGAAGAGGACAGCGAGGACGAGGAAGACGAGCAGATCTACCATCTTTCGCGCCGCGCCTTCCATCTCAATGGACGGCCGCACGACCTGCTGCTGATCCGCCTGCTGACCGCCGAACTGCGCCGGCAGGAAGTACAGACCTGGAAAAAAGTCATCCGCGTCATCAGCCACGAGCTCAATAATTCATTGGCTCCCATTGCGTCCCTGGCGCACTCCGGTGGTGAACTGGTCAAGCGCGAACGCTTCGACCGCCTGCCGGAGATCTTCTCTACCATCGAAGACCGCGCACGCCATCTGGAGGGCTTCATCCGCGGCTACGCGCGGTTTGCCAAGTTGCCACAGCCGCAGCTGCAGACGGTGCACTGGGCGCCGTTCCTGGCCAGCCTGCAGCAGCAGATTCCGTTCCAGATGGACGCGCTGGACGAAGACCTGCACAGCCGGGTCGACATCGCGCAGCTCGGCCAGGCGCTGCTGAACCTGGTCAAGAATGCCCACGAAGCCTGCGCCGACGCCGACCCGCCCAACGACGACGTGCGGGTCAAGGTCACCCGCCTGCCGCAGTGGCTAAGGCTGGATGTACTGGATCGCGGCAAGGGCATGAACGAGGCCGTGCTGCAGAACGCGCTGACGCCGTTCTATTCCACCAAGCGCAATGGCACCGGCCTGGGGCTGGCGCTGACCCGCGAGATCGTGGAAGCGCACGGCGGTCGCATCGCGCTGCAGAACCGCACCGAAGGCGGGCTGTGCGTGTCGTTGTTGTTGCCGCAGAACTGACCCGCGACGCCAAGCATGGCCCGGCGCTGGCGGGCGCGCCGGGAATCGCTCAGGACTTCTTCTGCGGGCGCTGCCAGCCTTCGATCACCTGCTGGCGGCTGCGCGCCACGGTCAGCTTGCCGTCCGGCGCGGTGCGGGTGATCACCGATCCGGCGGCGATGGTCGCGCCCTCGCCTACCAGCACCGGCGCCACCAGCGAACTGTTGGAGCCGATGAAGGCATTGTCGCCAATGGTGGTCTGCGACTTGTTCACTCCATCGTAGTTGCAGGTGATGGTGCCGGCGCCGATGTTGACCTTGCTGCCGATCACCGCATCGCCGAGATAACTGAGGTGGTTGGCCTTGCTGCCCACGCCCATGCGGACTTTCTTGGTTTCGACGAAGTTGCCCACGTGCACGCCGTCGGCCAGCACGGTGCCCGGGCGCAGCCGCGCGAACGGCCCGATGTGCGCCGCGCCTTCGGCCACCACGCCTTCCACGTCGCAGTGCGCCAGCACGGTGGTGCCCGGGCCCAGGGTGACGTCCTTGAGCCGGGTGAACGGCCCGATGCTGACCCCATCACCCAGTTCCACGCGGCCTTCCAGGATCACGTTGACGTCGATCTGCACGTCACGTCCGACGATGACCTCGCCGCGGATGTCGACCCGCGCCGGATCCAGCACGCGCGCGCCCTGCACGCACAGCGCCCGCACGGCGCGCTGCTGGAAGGCACGTTCGAGCTGCGCCAGCTGCCACGGGTCATTGGCCCCTTCGGCGTCCTGCGGATCGGCGACCAGGGTCATGTCCGCAGCGGTGTACTCGTTGGCGGCAAAGGCGAACACATCGGTGAGGTAGTACTCGCCCTGCGCGTTGGCATTGGACAACTGCGAGAGCCAGCGACGCAGCGCCGTGGATTCGGCGGTGATGATGCCGGTGTTGATGGTGCGGATCCGGCGCTGCTCCTCGCTGGCGTCCTTCTGCTCCACGATCGAGCCGACCTTGCCTTCGGCGTCGCGCACGATGCGCCCGTAACCGGTGGGATTGTCCATCTCCGCCGCCAGCACCGCCAGTCGACCCGGCTGGTCCAGCAGCTCGCGCAGGGTCTGCGCGCGGATCAGCGGCACGTCGCCGTACAGCACCAGCACCTGCGCGGCGTCCGGCACTTCGGGCATGGCCTGCGCCACCGCATGACCGGTGCCCAGCTGCTGCGCCTGCTCGGCCCACAGCAGGTCCGGCTGGCTGGCGAAGTGCGCACGCACGGCATCACCGCCATGGCCATGCACGATGTGGATCGCGTCGGGTTTCAGCTCACGTGCGGTAGCGATCACGTGGGCCAGCATGGGTTGTCCAGCCACCGGCTGCAGCACCTTCGGCAGCACGGACTTCATGCGCTTTCCGGCGCCGGCGGCCAGGATGATGACGTGCAGGGGTTGGGTCATGAAGTGCGGTCCGCAATGGTTTCGCGACATTCTAGAACGGTCGCCGTTAACATGGCTCACGCGCCCTGCATCCAACGTCCATGACCCTGCTCCGCCAAGGTGGTTCGTACCTCGTCGTCGGCCTGCTCCAGCTGCTGCTGGACTGGTGCGTGTTCGTCGCCGTGACGGCGTTGGGCGTGCCGGTGGTGCCAGGCAACGTGATCGCACGCGCCTGCGGGATGCTGTTGGGCTTCTGGCTCAACGGACGCTACACCTTCGCCGATGCCGGCAAGCAACGGCTGGGCTGGAAGCGCTTCGGCCGTTTCATCGCGCTGTGGGCCGTGCTCACCGTGCTCAGCACCATGCTGGTCACTGCAGCCGATCAGGCATTGGGGCTGAAGTACGCGTGGCTGGCCAAGCCACTGGTGGAAGGCGGGCTGGCCGGGCTGTCGTTCCTGCTGATGCGGCGCCTGGTGTTCCGCTGACCTGACCGACCCGCCCGCTGTGCTCGCCGACCATGGGTCGGCGCTACCGATCCGCTGAAGGCCCCGGCCGCTGCGCGGGCCGACTTGGGGGGGGCGCTCCCTATCCGCGGCTGGGTGTCCCCCCGTCCGCCCCGACCCTTGGTCGGCGGCATCGGTCAGGCGGCGGGTCAGCGGCCGAGGCGCTGCCCCAGTCCGTCGCGCCATAACTGCAGCGGGCTGAAACGGAATGCCACCTGGTGCCGGCCAGCCGGCACGCAGACCGCGCGGAACAGCCCGTTGGCGCGCAGCAGCGGGGTTGCCGCCCCGTCCACGCTGGCCTGCCAGCCGGGGGCGGACAGCTCGTTGACCACCAGCCACGCCGGTGCAGCGGCGTCCACCTGCACGCTCAGGCCGCTGGCCCGGTAGACCGGCTCGCCCACCTGCAGGTCGCCCGCACCGGCATCGGCACACGCCGCCCGCGTAGCGCCGGGCAGCCAGACGGTGGTGGTGAAGTCGGTCTGGTTGAACGCGGCGGCAGGCGGCAGGTCTTCGTCATGACGCTGCACTGCCGTGGGATTGAGCATCCGTGGCAGCACGCCTTCACGTTGCATCACCTGCAGCTCGGCGTCGTAGGCCTGCGAGCCCGGAAACGCCGTGGGTGCCAGCACCCAGCGCACGCCGATCAGGTCGTACAGCGGCGCATCGAAGTCCGGCGTCCAGGGTGTGTCCGGTTTCTGCTGCACGCTGTCCAGCGGATCGCCCGGCATGCCGAGCATCTGCAGGGCGCGACGGTCGAGCAGCGGATTGTAGCCATTGGCCAGCGCCAGGCCGTGCACGGCCGCGCCATTGGTCAACGGCCCCACGCCGAAGGCCAGCGCACGCTCCGGTACACCTTCGCTGCGCTGCGCGGACAGCAGCTGGTACGCACTCTGCGCCGGCCCGGGCCGCGTTGCCGTCAGCACCGGTCGGGTGGCACTGCGCGCGTTGAACGACGTACTGACGTTGAACATCAGCAGGTCCAGCAGCATCAGTCCCAGCAACCAGCGCGAGGGCGACCGGTGGCGTATCAACTGACGCACCGCGACCGTCCCGATGGCCACGCTGATTGCCAGCCACGCTCCCCCCTGCAGGCGTCCACTGCCCAGGACCAGCCACGCACCGGCAATAGCCAGCAGGCCCACCAGCAGCAGCGAGGGCAGGTGCGGGCGCAACGCATCGCGCTGCAGGGCGCGCTGCAGCGCGTGCGCGGACAGCCATGCCGCCGCCGGGACGGCGAGGAACAATCCATCCGACGGGCGACGGAACAGGTCCAGCCCTGGCAGCCAGCCGAACAGCCACGGGAACAGGGGCGTGGCACCGCCCAGCGCGAACAGCACGGCCAGCACGAAGACCGCCAGCGCGATGCGGGCGCCGCGCGGATCGCTGCGCACCACCGCGCCACCCCATGCGAGCCATGCGGCCAACGGCACCGCGCCCATGTACAGGTAGTCGGTGGTGATATCACCGAAGGCCCAGCTGTCGCCGCGCCCCTGCTCGAACACATTGCCGGACAGCAGGGTCACCAAGGATTGCCAATGGATGGCACCCGGCAAGGCAGCCTCCAGTGACACGCCATCGCGGTTGGTCTGCGCAAGCCAGGCGAACGTCGAGAGCCATTGCGGCGCACTGATCACGGCGGCGATGCCGCCCACCGCAGCCAGCTGCAGGCACAGGCGGATGCGCCGTGTCGGCGCCATCAGCACGGCGGCGATGGCATACACCGCACACGCCAGCACGATCAGGTAGGTAACCTGCGTCAGCTGCAGCGCGCACAGTCCGCCGACAAGGCCGGCCAGCACGGCATGCCGCCAGTGCAGATGCCGGCGCAGCTGTTCCAGCGCCAGCCACAGCCAAGGCAGCAGGCAGTAACTGACGATCATCGGGGTGTGCTGCAGGCGCGCCGCCGCGACCCCTCCAAACAGGAAAACCAGGGCGAACGTCAGCTGCGGCAACCGCTGCAATCTCTGCGTTGCCGCAAGCTTCAACGCCCCCATCCCCGCCACCAGCACATGCAGCAGGATCACCACCGTGAACCAGTGCAGCGACGTCGGTGCCAGCAGCATCGGCAACACCACGCTGGGCTGCAGCGTCATCATCTGCGGATCCGCCAGCTGCGGATAGCCGCCGTGCAGGTAGGGATTCCACCATGGCACATCGAACTGCAGCAACTGCTGCGCGGTGAAGCTCACCGCGGGAAAGAACTGCTGGACCGCATCGAAGGGAATCGTCCAGACGCCGAGCAGCCACGGCAGGCACAGCACCAGCCACAGGACGCACCAAGCGAAACCCGGCGTGGCGGTTGCACGGGTCCAGCGGTCGGTGACCGGAACCGCGCCGATAGTCTGCTGCACCCTGCTCTCCTTGCCTTATCAGCGCGTGCCGCCAGCCTCGGGGCGGCAAAGATCAATCATAGCCCGCACCAGCGCGACATGCCCGACGGCCTCCTGCATGCGGTGATCCACTGCCTCCGCAACCGTCCTGGTGCAGCCCGGCTGGCCGCGCTCCGGAGCGATGCCGGGCCATAGCGCGAGCAGCTTTTCGTCTGCCACGTCGATCAGGCCGCGCAGCTCCTCCAGCGAAGGCGCGGGCGGCGGCACCTCGCCTGCCGCATAGCGATGGAAGGCCATGTGCTGGATCAGTTTGTTGGCTTCGATCGCCTGACGGTAGAAGTGCACGACCGCCTCCGCGTCCAGGCCGAGCTGGGACGCGCGGACGCGCTTGTCCTGCAGCACCTGCGCTTCGCGGACGGGATCTTCCACCGGGCGCGCGGCGGGGTATTTGAACGCCGCCACCTCGTGCGCGATGGCGTTGCGCTCGGCGGCGACGGCAACGAAGCGATCCATTGGAGTGGCCTGCGCGACAGCAGGCAGCAACGTGGCAAGAAGCACTGCCCGGCAGCAAGGGAAAACAGGCATGGCGCACCTTCCGGAAGAAGAAGCACACAGGGTGAACACCTGGGTTCGCCAGCACGAGGAACCGGCGCACAGTTCGTCCCGCCATCATTCGCCACGAGCGGAAAATACAAACGCCGGCACAGGGCCGGCGTCGGAACAACCAGCGGAGATGGGGCGTGACGACCAACGGTCGTCACCCACCGGACCCGCGCAAAGGTTCAGTGCTTCAGGTTCTTGCGCAGGCGCTCCAGCGCCTGCAGCTGGGCGGTCACTTCGGCCAGCTTCTGCTGGGCCTCGGCGATCTCCATGCCTTCACCACGGTTGGCCAGCATGCGCTCGGCTTCTTCCTTGGCCTTTCGCACCGACGCTTCATCGATATCCTGCGCGCGGATCGCGGTGTCAGCCAGCACGGTAACCACCTGCGGCTGCACTTCCAGGATGCCGCCGGAGATGAAGAAGTCCAGCTGCTCGCCATTGGCCTGGGTCACCACGATCTTGCCCGGCTTGAGGCGGGTGATCAGCGGTGCGTGCTTGGGCGCGATGCCCAGTTCGCCCAGCTCACCGGTGGCCACGACCAGGGTCGCTTCACCCCGGAAGATTTCCTGCTCGGCGCTGACGATGTCGCAACGGATCGTGCTCATGCAAATCTCTTCACTGTTCGCGGCGGCACGATGCCACCGGGGAGGAGCCACGGCGCGGACGGGTGTCCGGCGCCGGTGTCAGGTCGGGCAGGATCGCTCCCGCCCGATCCGGATCAGGCCTTTTCGGCCATCTTCTTGGCCTTTTCGACCGCTTCTTCGATGCCGCCGACCATGTAGAACGCCTGCTCCGGCAGGTGGTCGTACTCACCATCGACGATGGCCTTGAAGCCACGGATGGTGTCCTTCAGCGACACGTACTTGCCCGGCGAACCGGTGAACACTTCGGCCACGTGGAACGGCTGGCTGAAGAAGCGCTCGATCTTGCGGGCGCGGGTCACGGCCTGCTTGTCTTCTTCGGACAGTTCGTCCATGCCCAGGATGGCGATGATGTCCTTCAGTTCCTTGTACTTCTGCAGGGTCTGCTGGACGCGCTGGGCGGTGTCGTAATGCTCGTGGCCGATGACCAGCGGATCCATCTGGCGGCTGGTGGAATCCAGCGGATCCACCGCCGGGTAGATACCCAGCGAGGCGATCGAACGCGACAGGGTCACGGTCGAATCCAGATGGGCGAAGGTGGTCGCCGGCGACGGATCGGTCAAGTCATCGGCCGGCACGTAGACGGCCTGGATCGAGGTGATAGAGCCGTTCTTGGTGGAGGTGATGCGCTCCTGCAGGACGCCCATTTCCTCGGCCAGGGTGGGCTGGTAGCCCACGGCGGACGGCATGCGGCCCAGCAGTGCCGACACTTCGGTACCGGCCAGGGTGTAGCGGTAGATGTTGTCGACGAACAGCAGCACGTCCTTGCCCTTGCCGGACGCGTCCTTCTCGTCGCGGAAGTACTCGGCCATGGTCAGGCCGGTCAGCGCGACGCGCAGGCGGTTGCCCGGCGGCTCGTTCATCTGGCCGTACACCATCGCGACCTTGTCCAGGACGTTGGAGTCCTTCATCTCGTGGTAGAAGTCGTTGCCCTCACGGGTACGCTCACCCACGCCGGCGAACACGGACAGACCGCTGTGCGCCTTGGCGATGTTGTTGATCAGTTCCATCATGTTGACGGTCTTGCCGACGCCGGCGCCGCCGAACAGGCCGACCTTGCCGCCCTTGGCGAACGGGCACATCAGGTCGATGACCTTGATGCCGGTTTCCAGCAGCTCGGTGGCCGGGGACTGGTCTTCGTACGACGGTGCGGCACGGTGGATTTCCCACGTGTCGCTGGCGGCCACCGGGCCGGCTTCGTCGATCGGGCGACCCAGCACGTCCATGATGCGACCCAGGGTGCCCGGGCCGACCGGCACGGAAATGCCGCGCTCGGTGTTGGTGGCGACCAGGTTGCGCTTCAGGCCATCGGTGGAACCGAGGGCGATGCAGCGGACCACGCCGTCGCCCAGCTGCTGCTGGACTTCGAGGGTGATTTCGGTGTTGTCGACCTTCAGTGCGTCATACACCTTCGGAACCGACTCACGGGGGAACTCGACGTCGACGACCGCGCCGATGATCTGAACGATCTTGCCCTGACTCATTGCTGCATCCTCTAGATTTGTGCTTTGGACGTGCGCGTCAAACTGCTGCTGCGCCGCCGACGATTTCGGAGATTTCCTGGGTGATCGCTGCCTGGCGGGCCTTGTTGTAGACCAGCTGCAGGGTTCCGATCAGCTTGTTCGCGTTGTCGCTGGCCGCCTTCATCGCCACCATGCGTGCTGCATGCTCGGAGGCCACGTTTTCCAGCACCGCCTGGTACACCAGTGACTCGATGTAACGCGTCATCACGTGCTCCAGCACGGTCGCGGCATCGGGTTCGTACAGGTAGTCCCAGTCATGGTGCGCGACCTGCTTTTCAGCGGCCGGCAACGGCAGCAGCTGGTCGAAGCTGGCGGTCTGGGTCATGGTGTTGACGAAGCGGTTGTACACCAGGTACACGCGGTCGACCTTGCCTTCGGTGAACGCATCGAGCATCACCTTGATCACGCCGATCAGCGATTCCAGGCGCGGCACGTCACCCAGGTGGGTCACGCTGCCGACCATGTTGACCTTGATGCGACGGAAGAAGGTCGATGCCTTCTGGCCGATCGTCACCATGTCCACTTCGGCACCCTTTTCCTGCCAGGCACGGGCTTCGCCCAGCGTCTTGCGGAACAGGTTGTTGTTCAGGCCGCCGGCCAGGCCGCGATCCGACGAGATCACGATGTAGCCCACGCGCTTGACCTGTTCACGCTCGACCAGGAACGCATGCTGGTAATCGGTGCTGGCCTGGGCCAGGTGGCCGATCACCTGCTTCATCGCCTGCGCGTACGGACGCGATGTCTTCATCCGCTCCTGCGCCTTGCGGATCTTGGAGGCCGAGACCATCTCGAGCGCGCGCGTCACCTTGCGGGTGTTCTGCACGCTCTTGATCTTGGTTTTGATTTCGCGTCCGCTTGCCATCTCTTATTCCCGTATGTTCAACGGTAGAGCGGGGACCTGCCCCGCTCCACGTGCGCTGTTACCAGCTGCCGGTGGTCTTGAACTCGGTGATGCCCTTCTTGAAGGCACCTTCGATGTCATTGTCCCAACCGCCGGTGGCGTTGACCTTGCCGATCAGCTCGCCCTGGGTGTTGGCGAAGTGCGCGTGCAGGCCTTCTTCGAACGCCAGCAGCTTGTTGACCGGCACGTCGTCGAGGTAACCCTCGTTGACGGCGTAGATCGACAGCGCCTGGTTGGCGATAGACATCGGGGCGTACTGCTTCTGCTTCATCAGTTCGGTGACGCGCTGGCCGCGCTCGAGCTGCTTGCGGGTCGCTTCGTCCAGGTCCGAGGCGAACTGCGCGAACGCAGCCAGCTCGCGGTACTGCGCCAGCGAGATACGGATGCCGCCGGACAGCTTCTTGATGATCTTGGTCTGGGCCGAACCACCCACGCGCGACACCGAGATACCGGCGTTGACGGCCGGACGGATACCGGCGTTGAACAGGTCGGTTTCCAGGAAGATCTGGCCGTCGGTGATCGAGATCACGTTGGTCGGCACGAACGCGGACACGTCGCCGGCCTGCGTTTCGATGATCGGCAGCGCGGTCAGCGAGCCGGTCTTGCCGGTCACCGCACCGTTGGTGAACTTCTCAACGTACTCTTCGGACACGCGGGCAGCGCGCTCGAGCAGGCGGGAGTGCAGGTAGAACACGTCGCCCGGGTAGGCTTCACGGCCCGGCGGGCGCTTCAGCAGCAGCGAGATCTGGCGGTAGGCAACAGCCTGCTTGGACAGATCGTCGTACACGATCAGCGCGTCTTCGCCGCGGTCCATGAAGTACTCACCCATGGTGCAGCCGGAGTAGGCGCTGATGTACTGCATCGCGGCCGATTCGGACGCGGTGGCGGCCACGACCACGGTGTGGGCCAGGGCGCCGTTTTCTTCCAGCTTGCGCACGATGTTGGCCACGGTCGATGCCTTCTGGCCGATCGCGACGTACACGCACTTGATGCCGGTGTCCTTCTGGTTGATCACCGCATCGATGGCCAGGGCGGTCTTGCCGGTCTGGCGGTCACCGATGACCAGCTCGCGCTGGCCGCGGCCGATCGGGATCATCGAGTCGACCGACTTGTAACCGGTCTGCACCGGCTGGTCGACCGACTTGCGCCAGATCACGCCCGGGGCCACGCGCTCGACCGGAGCGGTCAGCTGGGTGCCCAGCGGGCCCTTGCCGTCGATCGGCTCGCCCAGCGCGTTCACCACGCGGCCGAGCAGTTCCGGACCGACCGGCACTTCCAGGATGCGGCCGGTGGTCTTGGCCACGTCGCCTTCGCGCAGGTTCTGGTACTCACCCAGCACCACGGCGCCGACAGAGTCGCGCTCCAGGTTCAGGGCCAGGGCGAAGGTGTTGTTCGGCAGTTCGATCATTTCGCCCTGCATCACGTCGGCCAGGCCGAAGATGCGCACGATGCCGTCGGACACGCTGGTCACGGTGCCTTCGTTGCGCGATTCCGCGGCCAGCTTGACCTTCTCGATGCGGTTCTTGATCAGTTCGCTGATTTCGGAGGGGTTGAGCGTGGTTGCCATCGTCGAGTCCTAGTGCCGGCGTTGAGGCCGGACGGTAATTGAATTCAGTTAGCGAGCGCGGTCTGCAGGCGGGCAAGCTTGCCCTTCAGCGAACCGTCGATGACCACGTCACCGGCGTCGATCACGGCGCCGCCGATCAGCGAGGCATCCACCGCGGTGGACACTTCCACGTCGCGGCCGAAGCGCTTGCGCAGCGCAGCCTTGATCGCATCCAGTTCACCGGCGGCCAGTTCGTTGGCCGAGGTCACGGTGGCCTTGACCACGTGTTCGGCTTCGGCACGCAGCTGGTCGTACATGCCGGCGATTTCCGGCAGCAGCGGCAGGCGGTGGGCATCGGCCAGGATGGACAGGAAACGCGAGAAGGTCTCGCTGCGCTGTTCCGGTGCCAGCAGGGCGACGGCATCGTCGCGACCCAGCTCCGGGTTGGCGAGCAGGGCCGACACGCGCGGGTCGGCAGCGACGTGGGCGGAGAACGCAAGGGCGTCCGACCACGGCGCGAACGCACCTTCGTCGCGCGCGGTCGCAAAAGCGGCGCGGGCGTAGGGACGGGCAAGCGTGAGGGCCTGGCTCATGTCAGATCTCCGAAGCCAGCTCGTCGAGCAGCGCCTTGTGGGCGTTGGCATCGATTTCGCGCTTGAGCAGCTTCTCTGCGCCGCTTACGGCCAGCGCGGAAACCTGCTTGCGCAGTTCTTCGCGGGCACGGTTGGCAGCCAGGTCAATCTCAGCCTGGGCCAGTTCTTTCTGGCGGTTGGCTTCGGTGATCGCTTCATTCTTGGCGGCTTCAACGATCTGGTTGGCGCGCGCGTGGGCCTGGTCAATGATTTCATTGGCCTTGCCGCGGGCTTCCTTCAGCGCTTCGTTGACCTTGTCCTGTGCCTGGGCGAGGTCCTTCTGGCTGCGATCGGCAGCAGCGAGACCTTCAGCGATCTTCTGCTGGCGCTCTTCGATCGCGTTCATCAGGGGCGGCCAGATCTTGGTCGCGATGATCCAGATCAGGGCAGCAAAGGCCAGGGCCTGGGCGATGAGGGTAAAACCGATATCCATTGTTTTCGCTCAGTCAGTGGTGACGGGGTGGAGGTGCCGCCTTGCGGGCGGCACGTCCGAACCTTCATCCGCAACCAGGCGCCGAAGCGCCCGGTCGTTTCACTTGGGGCTGGATCAGCCAGCCACTGCCGGCAGGCGGGCGACGAACTCGCCGACCATCGGGTTGGCGAAGGCGAACAGCAGGCCCACGGCGACCGAGATGATGAACGCGGCGTCGATCAGGCCGGCGGTGATGAACATGCGGACCTGCAGCACCGGGATCAGTTCCGGCTGGCGCGCGGCCGATTCCAGGAACTTACCAGCCATGATGGCCAGACCCAGGCCTGCGCCCAGCGCGGCCAGGCCGATCATGATGCCGACGGCGAGGACGGTGGAGCTCTGGACCTGGGCGAGATTGGTCAGGACGGCGAAGTACATGGTTTTCTCCGGGAACGTGATTGCTAAGGGATTTGGAAACTAACGGATGAAGGGTGCAGCGAAACTCAGTGAGCGTCTTCCGACAGGCTCAGGTACACGATGGACAGCATCATGAAGATGAAAGCCTGCAGCGGGATCACCAGCAGGTGGAACAGCATCCAGCCGAAGCCGGCGAACGCGCCTGCGAAGATGCCGGCGATACCTGCACCGCCCAGCACCCAGATCAGCAGGAACACGATTTCACCGCCGAACATGTTGCCGAACAGTCGCATCGCCAGCGAAATCGGCTTGCTCAGCCACTCCACGATGTTCAGGATCAGGTTGAACGGCAGCATCCACTTGCCGAACGGGGCGGTCAGGAATTCCTTGGTGAAGCCGCCGATGCCCTTCGAGCGCAGCGCGAAGAACAGCATCAGGAAGAACACGCTGATCGACATGCCGAGGGTGGCATTGACGTCGGCGGTCGGCACCGGCTTCCAGTACGGCACGCCCAGCAGTTCGAGCGGGATGGCGATGAAGTCGGCCGGGATCATCTTGATGAGGTTCATCAGGAGGATCCAGAAGAAGATCGTGATCGCGATCGGGGTCACCAGCTTGCTGGTGCCGTGGTAGGTGTCCTTGGCCTGGCGGTCAACGAACTCCAGGCAGATCTCCACGAAGGCCTGCCACTTGCCCGGCACGCCGGCCGTGGCATTGCGGGTCGCCATCCAGAAGGCGAAAACCATCACCAGACCCATCAGGACCGACGTGGCGATGGTATCCAGGTGCAGCGCCCACGGGCTGCCATGCCCAACGGTGAGGTTGTGCAGGTGATGCTGGATATAGGAGGTGGGTGTCAGCGCCTCGCCTGCCATGTGTCCGGAACCTTAGTTATCAAGAAAGTCGATCAACGCCTGGCCAGAGCCAGGACCTGGAACATCAAGCCGACCGCGATACCGGCCAGCAGTGCCACCGCCGGCAGCCTGAACACCAGGATGCCTGCGATCAACACACCAAACACCACGGCCCACTTGGCAACGACGGCGATGATCAGCCTTGCCATTGCCGAGCCAGCTGCCTGTACCCCACCGCCCAGCGCCATCCGTGCCGCCACCCAGCCACCGGCCGAAACCGCGAGACCGGAAAGCAGTGCGCCAAGCGCATGTTTCGGACTCACCAGCAGGAAGCCAAGGGCCAGGACAATCACTGCGGCCAGCGGGTAGACCGCGGCGCGCAGCATCAGTCGCCGACCCGGATCAACGGAATTCAGCACAGAGACGTCCCGCACAATTGGAGTGATTGGCATGAGGCAGCAGCGTGGTGCCTCGTCGAGCCGCCAAATTATAGCAATGGGACAATTTGCGAGACAACCGCTGCGTGTTCATCCCGGATGGGTGCAAGTTGCCGGATGGTCGGGTTTTTTCCCGCCGGGGGCGGGACAATCAGGCCCAGCGGGGCTCCCGCCGGTGCGGCAGTGCAGCATTGAACTTTCGTCGCGGCAGCAGGTCTTACCTTCCGACCTGCCCTCTCTCATCCTCGTCGGCGCAGTTGCGCAGGTCTGCACGGGGTCCCGCCGCTGCCCGGCGGGACTTTTTTCGTGCCGCTGCGCTCGCCGAGCATGGCTCGGGTCTACGGTATCGTGGTGGGTGACGACCGTGCTCCGGTGGGTGACGACCGTTGGTCGTCACACTTGATAGCGACCTGTGAAGACGCTGCCTACACAATACGCTCACGAATGGTGGACGCGGAGGTAGCGATAGTGGCGCAACTTTCGTTGAACCACTGCAAGGATTCCTGCCGATGCGCCCCGTTACCACCCTGCTCGCTCTTTCGCTGGCCGCCGTCGGCGCCGGCTTTGCCTCCAACGCGCATGCTGCCGAAGGCGATGACCGCTTCACGCTGCGCCTGGGTGCGATGAACATCGATACCGACAACACCATCCGCGGCAGCACCACTATTGCCGACCAGGATGTGAACCTGAACGAAGATTTCAGCATGGGCGGCAAGGAGTGGGAGCCGCGCGTGGATGGCGTGTTCCGCTTCAGCGACCGCCAGCGCCTGATCTTCGATTACTTCAAGTGGGACAAGGACCGCCGCGAGACGCTGAACGACGGCATCGCCTTCGGCGATATCAGCGTGCCGGAAGGCAGCTTCGTCAAGGCCGAGCTGAAGTACCAGGTCGCCACCCTGGTGTATGACTACTCGGTGGTGGACACCGACCGCTTCGACCTCGGCCTGCAGATCGGTGCCGAATGGGCGCAGATCAGCGCCAAGGGCTACGCCGACCTCGGCAATGTCTACAACGGCCGCTTCCTGGATGAAAAGGAAAACGGCGTGGCGCCGGTGGTCGGTGCACGCTTGACCTTCAACCCGGCTGATCGCTGGATGATCAACCTGCAGGGCCAGTACCTCAACACCAGCTGGGGCAGCTTCGATGACTACGAAGGCGACCTGAGCCGCGCCAACGCGATCGTCGAGTACCGCTTGACCGACAACTTCGGCCTGTTCGCCGGCTACGACTGGTTCAAGCTGGACGTCGACCAGAAGGGCAGCGACGGCGTGATCGGCCTGAAGCAGGAGTTCAAGGGTCCGGTGGCAGGCGTCAGCCTCTCCTTCTGATCCCGCACGGCGCACCACAGGAACCCCGGGCTTGCCCGGGGTTTTTTTATGGATCCGGAAGCCGCAACCATGCGCGCAGATACGTCCATGAGGGGCGACAAGGGTCGCGCAAGGTCCGAGGTCACCGCAGGCAGGGCTGCCGGACAGTGGACCCCGACGTAATCGCGCCATACGGCCGTCAGCGGACGAATCTGACCCTAATACGGCAGATAGCCCGCTGTCCCGACCCTTGCTGGCGACCGACCATCAACTGTGCGGGGCCATCAGTTCCGCAATCGCAGACCTTCGTTATCGAATGTCGAATTCCGGATTCTGCATCCAGTCCAGGAGATTAACGCCGTGAAACAGATCACCTTCATCGCCGTGTCACTCGCACTCGCAGCCGCCGCAGTCTTCAGCCCGGCACAGGCTGGTCCGCCCGTTGCCGGCGATTCCGGCAGCGCGCTTCCCCGCACCTATGTATGGGAGTGCAGCTACTCCCCGGCAGGCGGCGGCCTTGATACGGTCAGGGTCGTTGCCTTGACGCTCGCGGGAGCAAAAGCAGACGCGTGGCGGCTGATTGGCCATGGCGCGACACTGTACGGATGCAGCCGCGTCGGCTGACCACGGGCAGACAGAGCTCCGTCGGCTGACGGAGCTCTTCAACGCATCACTTCTTCTTAGGCAGGTACAGGTCGGTGATCGTGCCGTCGTAGATTTCCGATGCCATCGCCACCGATTCGCTCAGCGTCGGATGGGCATGGATGGTGTGGCCGATGTCTTCGGCTTCGGCACCCATCTCGATGGCCAGGCCGATTTCCGCCAGCAGGTCGCCGGCGTGCACGCCGACGATGGCGCCACCGATGATGCGATGGGTCTCTTCGTCGAAGATCAGCTTGGTGAAGCCTTCGGTGCGACCGATTCCGATGGCACGGCCACTGGCCGCCCACGGGAACTTCGCCACGCCGACCTTCAGGCCCTTGGCCTTCGCTTCGGTTTCGGTCACGCCGACCCAGGCGATTTCCGGGTTGGTGTAGGCCACCGACGGAATCACCCGTGCGACCCATTCCTTCTTGTGCCCGGCCGCAACTTCGGCAGCCAGCTTGCCTTCATGGGTGGCCTTGTGGGCCAGCATCGGATTGCCGACGATGTCGCCGATGGCGAAGATGTGCGGCACGTTGGTGCGCATCTGGCGATCCACCGGGATGAAGCCGCGATCGGACACCTGCACGCCGGCGTTTTCCGCGCCGATCTTGCCGCCGTTGGGCGAGCGGCCCACGGCCACCAGCACGCGGTCGAAGGTGCCCTGCTGCAAAGCGGGCGTCTCGCCTTCCGCGGCGGCTTCGAAGGTGACCGTCACGCCCTTGGCGTCGGCACTGACGCCGGAGGCCTTGGTCTTCAGGTGCACTTCGACGCCCTGCTTCTTCAGGCGGTCGGCCAGCGGCTTGACCAGGTCCTTGTCGGCGCCCGGCATCAGCTGGTCCATGAACTCCACCACGGTGACCTTGCTGCCCAGTGCGGCATACACGGTGGCCATTTCCAGGCCGATGATGCCGCCACCGACCACCAGCAGCGAGCCCGGCACGTCGGCCAGTTCCAGCGCATCGGTGGAGTCCATCACGCGCGGGTCGTCCCACGGGAAGTTCGGCAGTTTCACTGCCTGCGAACCCGCTGCGATGATGCACTGCTGGAAGCGCAGCAGCTGGGTGCTGCCGTCTTCGGCGGTGATTTCCAGTTCATTGGCCGACACGAAGCGGCCCACGCCCTGCACGCTGCGCACCTTGCGCTGCTTGGCCATGCCGGCCAGGCCCTTGGTCAGCTGGCCGACCACCTTTTCCTTGTACTGGCGCAGCTTGTCCAGGGTGATCTTCGGCGCACCGAATTCCACGCCGAAATCGCCGGCATGGGCGACTTCATCGATTACCGCCGCCGCATGCAGCAGCGCCTTGGACGGAATGCAGCCGACGTTGAGGCAGACGCCGCCCAGGCTCGCGTAACGTTCCACGATGACGGTATCCAGGCCGACGTCGGCGGCACGGAACGCGGCGGTGTAGCCGCCCGGGCCGGAGCCCAGCACGACCATCGCGCATTCGATGTCGGCGGCCTTGCCGGACGACAGCGCGGGCTTCGGCGCGGCCGGTTCAGCCGGCGCACGGTGCGACGGGGTGACCGGCGGCTTGCTGTTCGGCGCGGCAGCCGCAGCGGGTGCGGCCGCCTTGGCCGGCGCAGCAGGTGCAGCGCCCTCACCTTCCGCTTCCAGCAGCACCACGACGGCGCCTTCGGACAGCGTATCGCCGAGCTTGACCTTCAGCTCCTTGACCACGCCGGCGGCCGAGGACGGCACTTCCAGCGTTGCCTTGTCCGATTCCAGGGTCAGCAGACCCTGGTCTTTCTTCACCGTGTCGCCGACGGCGACCAGTATTTCAATCACCGGCACATCGCTGTAATCACCGATGTCGGGAACCTTGACTTCAATCGTGGCCATGGTGGTTTCCTTCATGCCCGCGCGGGATGGCCGGCGGGCGTCTGCTGCAGTTCGTCACGCGGCCGCGCGCAGGGCGGCGGCCACACGGAGGGGCTTGCCGGCTCGATCAGAGCAGTACGCGGCGCATGTCCGCCAGTACCTGCGACAGGTAGGTGGTGAAGCGTGCGGCCAGTGCACCGTCGATGACGCGGTGGTCGTAGCTCAGCGACAGCGGCAACATCAGCTTCGGCGCGAACTCCTTGCCATTCCAGACCGGCTGGATGGACGACTTGGACACACCGAGGATCGCCACTTCCGGCGCATTGACGATCGGCGTGAACGCGGTGCCACCGATGCCGCCCAGCGAGCTGATCGAGAAGCAGCCACCGCTCATGTCGGCCGGGCCCAGCTTGCCGTCACGTGCCTTCTTGGCCAGCTCGCCACTTTCCTGCGCGATCTGCACCACGCCCTTCTTGTCGACATCGCGCACCACCGGAACGACCAGCCCGTTCGGGGTGTCGGCGGCAAAGCCGATGTTGAAGTACTTCTTCAGGGTCAGGTTCTCGCCGCTGGCATCCAGCGAGGCGTTGAACTCGGGGAACTTCTTCAGCGCCGCAGCACTGGCCTTGACCAGGAAGGCGAGCATGGTCAGCTTGATGCCGGCCTTCTCGTTTTCCTTGTTCAGCGCCACGCGCAGGGCTTCCAGCTCGGTGATGTCGGCCTGTTCGAACTGGGTGACGTGCGGGATCATGGCCCAGTTGCGCGCCAGGTTCGCACCGGAAATCTTCTTGATGCGCGACAGCGGCTGGACTTCGACCTCGCCGAACTTGCTGAAGTCGACCTTCGGCCACGGCAGCAGGTTCAGGCCACCGCCGGCAGCAGCCGGTGCGGACGTGCCCGCAGCGCCGCCGGTGAGTGCGGCCTTGACGAACTTCTGCACGTCGCCCTTGGTGATGCGACCGCCCTTTTCGGTGCCGCTGATCTGCAACAGGTCCACGCCCAGTTCACGGGCGAACACGCGCACCGCCGGGGTGGCATAGGGCACCTTGGCCGGCAGCACGCTGTCGGCGTTGAACTGCACCGGCGGGCTGGTCGGCGCCCCAGCGGACGGGGCGCTGGCGATCTCGCGGGCAGCCAGCTTGTCCGGCTGTGCCGGCACGGCGACCGGCTCGACCTTGGTGGCGGTTTCGGCCGCTTCGTTGGCCGCGGCATTGGCCTTGGTCGGCGCCGGAGCGGCATTGGCCGCGCCTTCGGCTTCGATGATCGCCACGACCTTGCCCTGCGACAGGGTGTCACCGACCTTGACCTTGATCTCCTTGACCACGCCGGCGACCGACGAGGGTACTTCCATCGTCGCCTTGTCGCTTTCCAGCGTGACCAGGCCCTGGTCCTTCTTCACCGTGTCGCCCACGGCGACCAGGATCTCGATGACCGGGATATCCGAGTAATCGCCGATGTCCGGGACCAGCGCTTCCACCGCGCCACCACCGGCGGCGGCGGCCGGGGCGGCAGCGGCCGGGGCGCTCTGCTGGGCAGCCGGCGCCGGGGCAGCGGCAGCCTTGGCCGGCGCAGGTGCGGCAGCGGCGGCGGCCGGCTTGGCAGCCGGTGCGTCACCTTCAGCGACCTCGATCAGCGCCACGACCTTGCCTTCAGACAGGTTGTCGCCGACCTTCACCTTGATCTCCTTGACCACGCCGGCGACCGAGGACGGCACTTCCATCGTCGCCTTGTCGCTTTCCAGCGTGACCAGCCCCTGGTCCTTCTTGACCGTGTCGCCGACGGCGACCAGCACCTCGATTACCGGGATATCGCTGTAGTCACCGATATCGGGGACGAGGGCTTCCTTGATTTCGGCCATGGGGATAACTCCGGCAATCTGGTGTAGGGAATCCTCTATTGTGCGGCCAGCATGGCCCCCTCGCCAACCGTTGATGGCGTTTTCAGTCCGCACTGTCCCGGGACACGCTGTTGTAGCAGCGCGCTTGCGTTGCGAGGGCATGGCGCCAGCCGCTTCCAGTCGGTGGCGTATTGTCTCCTTCCAGGCCAGCCGTCGCCCGCGTGCGCGCCCTCAGGCCCGGCCACCCAGCGCCGCGGCCACCGGTTGCCAGGCCTGCTGCAGGACATCCAGCGAGGCGGCCGCGTTGGCGGGGCTGGTCGATGGCAGCGCCACCACTGGCACCTGCGGCGGGTCCTGCAGCGCCGGAATGATGAAGCGCTGGAACGCGCGGTGCGCTGCGGCGCCATTGCAGGCAACCAGCTGCAGGGCCGGCAGCGTGGCCAGCAACGCGCCGATCGGATTGGGCACTTCACTACCGCGCACGATCGCGGAGTCCAGGCTGCCCCGCCTCCGGCATTGGCCGATGACATCCCACAGCCCGACGCCCGCGGCATTGAGCGCGGCGAGCCGGGCGGCGTACGGCAACGACGCATCCACGCCGCACATCCGCGACATCAGCGGCCAGAAACGGTTGCGTGGATGCGCGTAGTAGCGGGCTTGGAGAAGGGACACCACACCCGGCATCGAACCCAGCACCAGCACCCGCGCGTGCGCACCGAGCTGCGCAGGCAACCCGATGCATATGTCGTTTTCAGTCACATCCTGACGATCTGCATGAACATCTTTCATTGACGCAACTCTACATCGCAGTAGGCATTTCCCGCGCTTTGCTGAACGCATCCAACTAATTTTTAACGCGCGTCGGATGCGATTCATGTTCGCGGGAATACGTTGGCTGCGCCCCGACTGGGGACCTACAACAAGAACCCCGAGGAGATTCCCCCATGCGCTCCATCCGTATCCTGAGCCTTTCCCTGCTGACCGCCGCCGCGTTTGCCCCGAACGCCTTCGCGCAGGACTATTCGACCACGGTCGAACGTCCGGCCGGCACCGATTACACCTCCACCAACGACACGGCGTCGGGCAAGCATTTCGCCGTTGTCGGTGGCGTTGCGCTGCTGCAGCCGAAGAACGATCCGGTTGAAGGCATCCGCAAGTTCGACGGCGGCCCGGCCCCGACCCTGAGCCTGAGCTACTACATCAACGACAACTGGGCCGTTGAACTGTGGGGCGCAGCCGACAAGTTCAACCACCGCGTGCGCGGCGTCGGCAACGAGCGCCTGGGCACCGTGGAACAGCAGCCGATCGCACTGAGCGGCCAGTACCACTTCGGCCAGGCGGACAACGTGTTCCGTCCGTTCGTCGGCGTCGGTTACTACGAGTCGAACTTCAGCAATGAAGCCCTGACCGCCCCGGGCGTCACCGAGCACATCGGCCTGGAAACCGCCAAGGGCGCCATCGGCACCGTCGGCGTCGACATGAACATCAACTCGACCTGGTTCGCCCGTGCCGACGCGCGCTACATGCACGCCCGTCCGGAAGTGAAGGTCGGCGGCGAAGGTACCGGCGCAGACGCCAAGCTGGATCCGTGGACTGTCGGTTTCGGTATCGGCGCGCGCTTCTAAGCACGTCGCAGGCAGCATCGTTTCACTGCAGCGGGCCCTTCGGGGCCCGTTGTCGTTCCACCGCGCGCGCACAACCGTGCGCATGCCCCATTTCCGCCAGACGCAGTGCGCTAGGCTCGGGCCCAGAGACGGCAGATGCCTGCCGAAGGGCGATCACTGATGCTCGACATGCTGGTGGTGGGCGGTGGGATCAACGGAACCGGGATCGCCCGCGACGCGGCCGGACGCGGGCTGGATGTCGCCCTGTGCGAACAGCACGACCTGGCTTCGCACACGTCCAGTGCGAGCTCCAAGCTCATCCATGGCGGGCTGCGTTACCTGGAACACCGCCAGTTCGGCATGGTCCGCAAGTCGTTGAAAGAACGCGAGGTCCTGCT
Organism: Stenotrophomonas lacuserhaii; assembly: GCF_039674585.1. Classification (GTDB taxonomy): domain Bacteria; phylum Pseudomonadota; class Gammaproteobacteria; order Xanthomonadales; family Xanthomonadaceae; genus Stenotrophomonas; species Stenotrophomonas pennii_A. The sequence continues at coordinate 29,373 of NZ_JBDJNU010000037.1, forward strand.
GCGGATCGCGCCGCACCTGGTGCAGCCGCTGCCCTTCGTGCTGCCGCATGCGTCCCACCTTCGGCCCGCGTGGCTGATCGGCCTGGGATTGTGGCTCTACGACCACCTGGGTGGACGATCACCGCAGCTGCCTCGATCGCGTTCGCTGCGGCTGTCCAACCATCCGCTTGGCGCACCGCTGCACGACGGCCTGCGCCGTGGATTCACCTACACCGACGCGCAGGCGCCGGACGCCCGGCTGGTGGTGGTCAATGCCATCGATGCCGCCGAACGTGGCGCCCGCATATGGACGCACACACGCTGCGAGCAGGCCTGGCGGGAGGCGGATGGCTGGTCGGTCGACCTGCGTGACCCGGATGGCACGCAGCGAAGCGTGCGCACGCGGATGCTGGTCAATGCGACCGGCCCGTGGGCACCAGGGTTCGTCGACAACATCAGCCTGACCCGGCGCGTGCCGCTGCGCCTGGTACAGGGCAGCCACATCGTGGTGCCGGCACTGTACGCGCACGACCATGCCTACCTGCTGCAGCAGCCCGATGGCCGCATCGTGTTCGCCATTCCCTTCGAAGACCACTACACCCTCATCGGCACGACCGACGTGGATTTCGATGGCGATCCCGGCGCTGCGCAGGTGGACGATGCACAGCGTGACTACCTGTGCGCCGCGGCCAATCGCAGTTTCCGCCAGCAGACCCGCCCGCGCGACATCGTGTGGGAGTTCAGCGGGGTGCGCGCGCTGCTGGATGACGCGGACGCGGAGGCCAGCACGGTGAGCCGTGACTACCGGCTGGAACTGGATGCCGAGGGCGCGCCGCTGCTGAACGTACTCGGGGGCAAGCTGACCACGTATCGGCGCCTGGCCGAAGAGGCGGTTGACCTGCTGGTGCGCCATGGCGGCAATGCGGCGCCTGCATGGACAGCCACCGGCGCGCTGCTGCCCGGGGCCGAACGCGGCACGCCGGCGCAGGGCGCGGCCTGGCTGGCAACGCAATGGCCATGGCTGCCGCCGGCGCTCGCGGCGCGCTGGGCCCGCACCTATGGCGCGCGGGCCGCGTTGATCCTCGGCCAGGCCGATTCGATGGCCGCGCTCGGCACGCACTTCGGCGCCGATCTGCATGAAGCCGAAGTGCGCTACCTGTGTGCGCACGAATGGGTGCGCCAGGCAGATGACGTACTGTGGCGACGGACCCGGCTGGGCCTGGCGCTGGACGCCGCGCAGCAGCATCGGCTGGCGCGCTGGCTGGACACCCACGCAGCCACCGGCCGCCGTGCCGTGGGCTCTCCCTGATGGCACGATGAGGAACACCGCATGTCACGACGGCAGCTTGCAGGCGAACTGATTTCCGAGGCGGTCGCGGTGGCGATCATCATCAGCATCGGCTGCTCTGCAGCCGCCATGTACCTGTTGTACGACCCCAGTCCCTACCAGCATGCCTACTGGGGGTTGTGCATCACCTGGGGACTGGCGGTCACCGTTGCGATCTACGCCACGGCGTCGGTATCGGGCACCCACGCCAATCCGGCGGTGACCCTGGCGCTTGCGCTGCACCGCGGTTTCCCGTGGACACGCGTGCTGCCGTACTGGGCGGCGCAGGTGCTGGGCGGTTTCGTCGGCGCGGCGATCGTGCTGCTGCTGTATGGCCCGGTCATCGACCATTACAACGACCTGCACGGCATGACCCGCGCTGAAGGGGGAGCGGCCGGGGTGTTCTTCACTGCACCGGGATGGGTGGTCACGCCGCTGCATGCGCTGCGCAACGAGGTCATCCTGACCGCGTTCCTGGTGTTCGGCATCTTCGCCATCACCGAGCGCTACAACGAAGCCGCACCGGGGGCGAACAGCGGGGCGCTGATGGTCGGCCTGCTGGTGGCCTGCATCGGCGCGTCGATGGGCTATCTGGAGGGCTGGGCGATCAATCCCGCCCGCGATTTCGGTCCGCGCGTGTTCGCCTGGCTCGCGGGCTGGGACCGCGCCGCGTTGCCGGCCGAACACCACTACTGGTGGATCCCCATCGTTGGCCCGCTCATCGGTGGCGCACTCGGCGGCGCCGCCTACCGCTGGCTCATCCTGCCGTTCCTGCCGGCGCGCCAGCGTGCGCTGGCAGATTCCACGATCGTTGCGAGCGACCGCGGCGCACAATGAACTCCCTGCCGCGCGCGTCGCTGGCGCAGCGTCCCACGAACCGACCAGGACACCTTCATGGAACCTGATTTCATCCTTGCCATCGACCAGGGCACCACCAGTTCCCGTGCCATCCTGTTCGACCGTGATGGTCGTATCGCGGGCAGCGCGCAACGTGAGTTCGCCCAGCTGTTCCCGCAGCCCGGCTGGGTGGAACACGACCCGCGCGAGATCCTGACCAGTGTCTATACCACCCTGACCGAACTGCTCAACCAGCAGCAGGTCGATCCGCGCCGCATCGCCGGCATCGGCATCACCAACCAGCGCGAAACCACGGTCGTGTGGGAAAAAGCGACCGGCCAGCCGGTCCACAACGCCATCGTCTGGCAGTCGCGCCAGAGCCAGGCGATCTGCGAGCAGCTGAAGGCCGGTGGCCATGAGGCGCTGATCCGCGAACGCACCGGGCTGGTGGTGGATGCCTATTTCTCCGCCACCAAGATCCGCTGGATCCTGGACCACGTGGACGGCGCGCAGGCGCGGGCCGAACGCGGCGAGCTGCTGTTCGGCACCATCGACAGCTGGCTGATCTGGAACCTCACCGGCGGTGCGGTGCACGTGACCGACATGACCAACGCCGCGCGCACGCTGCTGTTCAACATCCACACACTGGCCTGGGACGACGAGCTGCTGGCGCTGCTGGACATTCCGCGCGCGATGCTGCCGGAGGTCCGCAGCAGCAGCGAGGTGTACGGCCATACGCGGCCGCAGTTCTTCTTCGATCGCCAGATCCCCATCGCCGGCATCGCCGGTGACCAGCAGGCAGCACTGTTCGGGCAGGCCTGCTTCGAACCGGGCATGGCCAAGAACACCTATGGCACCGGCTGCTTCATGCTGATGAACACCGGCCGCCAGGCGGTCACATCGAACAATGGCCTGCTGACCACCATCGCGTGGAATGTCGACGGCCAGGTGGAGTACGCGCTGGAAGGCTCGATCTTCGTGGCGGGTTCGGTGGTGCAGTGGCTGCGCGACGGGCTGCGCATGTTCGGCAAGTCCAGCGATTGCCAGGCCTATGCCGAGCGCGTGCCCGATACCGGCGGGGTCTACCTGGTGCCGGCCTTCGTCGGGCTGGGCGCGCCGTACTGGCGCAGCGACGCGCGCGGCGCGATGTTCGGGGTCACCCGCGGCACCACCAAGGAACACTTCATCCGCGCGGCGGTGGAATCCATGGCCTACCAGACCCGCGACGTGCTGGCCGCCATGCAGGCCGACGCAGGCATCGAACTGAAGGAACTGCGCGCCGACGGCGGGGCGATCGCCAATGACTTCATGGGGCAGTTCCAGAGCGACCTGCTGGGCGTGCCGGTGCTGCGCCCCCGGGTGGCCGAAACCACGGCGTTGGGCGCGGCCTATCTGGCGGGCCTGGCCACCGGCTTCTGGGAGAGTCGTGCGCAGATCGCGGCCCAATGGGGCGTGGACCGGCGCTTCGAGCCGACCATGTCCGCGGTCCAGCGCGAGGCGCTGTATGCGGGCTGGCAACGGGCCGTCAAAGCGGCCCTCGCCTGGTAACGCGGGGTTCTGTCAGCGCCGGGCCCTGCCCGGCGGACCGATGGATCAGAACGCCGGCAGCACCGCGCCCTTGTACTTCTGCGCGATGAATTCCTTCACCTGCGGGCTGGTCAACGCCTTGGCCAGCTTCTGCACGCGCGGGTCGTCCTTGTTGTCCGGACGCGCCACCAGGAAGTTCACGTAGGGCGAATCCTTGCTCTCGATCGCCAGCGCATCCTGGGTGGGATTGAGGCCGGCATCCAGCGCGTAGTTGGTGTTGATCAGCGCCAGGTCGACCTGGTCCAGCACGCGCGGCAGCATCGCCGAATCCAGCTCGCGGAACTTCAGGTTCTTCGGGTTGGCGATGATGTCACGCTGGGTGGCCAGGGCGTTCTTCGGGTCCTGCAGCTGGATGACCCCGGCGTTGTGCAGCAGGATCAGCGCGCGGCTGTTGTTGCTGGGATCGTTGGGGATCACCACGTCGGCGCCCTCGCGCAGTTCGTCCAGCGACTTGACCTTGCGCGAATACGCGCCGAAGGGCTCGATGTGCACGCCGGCCACGGTCACCAGCCCGGACTTGCGGTCCCGGTTGTACGCGTCCAGGTAGGGCTCGGTCTGGAAGTAGTTGACGTCGACCTGCTTCTGCACCAGCTGGTCGTTGGGCTGTACGTAGTCGTTGAACACGCGCACGTCCAGGTCGACGCCCTGCTCCTTCAACATCGGCTTGACCACCTCGAGGATCTCGGCGTGCGGCACCGCCGTGGCGGCCACGATCAGCTTCTGCGAGGGTTCGCCGGATTTGCCACAGGCGGCCAGGGCCACGGCAGCGAACAGGGACAACAACAGGGACTTCTTCATCATGGGAGGGTCTCGGGGGAGAGGGTCATTCGTAATTGCTGAGGGCCAGGGCGAGCAGGCTCTTGGCCTGTTCGCGCAGCATCACCGGTTCGATGATCTCGGCATCGGAACCGTAATGCAGCACATCCATCAGCAATTCGCGGGAAACACTGTAGGGCACCTTCAGTTCATAGCGCCCATCGGCCAGGTAGCGGCCCTGCTGGTTGGCGTGCCAGTGCTCGTCAGCCACCCATCGGGCGGCCTTGGCGCTGAACAGGATCGTCGCCCAACCTTTCGGGGCGCCGGAGAAAATGCCATAGCTGGCACCCAGCTGGGCATCCAGCACGGTGTCATCGACATCGGTGGCCGGTGCGTCGACCACGCGCGCCTTGTTGATGCGGTCCACGGCAAAACTGCGCAGGGCATCGCGGTCGTGGTCCCAGGCATCCAGGTACCAGTTGTCGCGATAGTGGGTCAGGCGCTGGGGGGATACCGTGCGGCGGGTGGCCTCGTCGGTGGACCGCGCGCGATATTCGAACGCCAGCTGGCGCCGCTCCAGCACCGCCGACGCCACGCTGCGGAAGCTGCCCTCGTCGAACTTGCGCACCCGGTGCGGAATCACCCGGACCCGGTCCACCGGCCAGCTGGACACGCCGGCCTGGGCCGCCAGCAGGCCTTCGATGCGTTGCTGCAGCGGTGCCAGCACCGAGGACAGTACGCCGCCGCCGGTGCGCGCGAGCAGGTGCTGTGAGGCCAGCAGCGCGTGCAGTTCCTCCGAACTCAGCCACAGCCCGGGCAGCTCGAAGCGGTCGCTTTCATCGGCCATGTAGCGGAAGCCCGCCTCGCCATCGCCTTCGATCGGCGCCATCAGCGCATCCCGCAGGAACGCCAGGTCGCGGTAGACCGTGGCACGGGAACAGCCAAGCTTGTCCTGCAGCGTCGCCACCGTGACCGGATAGCGGGCAGACTTGAGCAGACGATGCAGGGCAGTGATGCGTTCGTATCGGTCCATGACCCCGATTATGTCCGACTCGCGGCCATTGTGGCGGCCATGATCGGCTATCGTGTCGATCCCCCACGCCACGGCCTGCCCCGCATGCGCCTGCTTCCCTGCTTCCCCCTGGTCCTGGCTGCCGCGCTGCTGGTGGGGTGCGAACAACCCACCCCACCGCCGGCCAGCGTGCCATTGGCCGATGCCGCGCCCCCGGCGGCACCGCCGGCAGTGGATCCGGCGTCGGCCGTGCTGGAGGCCAGCCGACGTTTCGCCGGCCTGCGCAGCTTCCACGCCGAAATGACCCTGCATGGAGCACAGGCGGGCCAGGTGGTCCGCAGCGGGATGGACTTCGTGGCCCCGGACCGCTACCGGCTGGATACACCGGCCGGCGTGCAGACGATCATCGGCGACACCTTCTTCCTGCAGGCGGAGGGCCGCATGCAGCAGGTGCCGCTGCCAACTGGCACGCTGGAGCAGTGGCGCAGCCCGCTGCCGTCTGAAGCGGCGCTGCGCGAGCTGGCCGTTGAAGACCGTGGACCGGCCGATATCGATGGCGTGGCCACGCGTCTGTACCGGGTCGACGGCCCGGCCGGCAGCGGCGAGACACTGCAGTACTGGATCGGCGGCGACGGCCTTCCGCGGCAGATCCAGCGCGATGGATTCAACAAACAGCAGCCCTACCGGATCACCCTGCGCTATTCCCGCTTGAATGACCCGACGCTGCAGGTTCCGCCACCGGGAGACGCAGCTCCCTCTGTCCTGAATGGGGATTTGTAGAAACGCCGACTGAAGCAGGGCGCCATCCGCGGTCGAGGCGGCGAGGGGTTAACGCTATCATCACGCACTGCGTTCGATCCCCGCCCCCCGGAGAATTCCTGATGTCCCTGCGTGTTTCCCTGCTGGTTCCGTTGTTGCTGGCCGCTCCCGCGGCATTCGCCCAGGACCCCGCCGAACTGGCGGCGATGACCTCTCCCTGGAGCGGCAGCGGCGGTGAACTGGGCTTCGCTTCGGCACGCGGCAACAGCACCACCGAGAGCGCCAACGGTCGCCTGCGCCTGCGTTACACCGATGACGACTGGGTACACAGCATGGACCTGTTCGGCCTGCGTTCGCGTTCGGAATCGATCCAGACCAACGACGACGGCACCGAAACCAAAGTCAGCAACACCACCGCCAACCGCTACACCGGCAGCGCCGGCAGCGCGTTGCAGCTGGGCGAGCACCGCCAGATCACCGCCACGGTCCGTTACGAGCGCGATGATTTCGCCACTTATGATCGCCAGAGCTCGTTCGGTCTCGGTTACGGCACCCGGCTGTGGGGCAATGACCGCTTCTCGCTGGACGCGCAGGTCGGCCCCGGTGTGCGCCGCACCCACAGCACCGAAGACGACCAGACCCGTACCGGCCTGATCGGTCGCGGCTTCTTCGACATCAAGTATTCGCTGACCCCCAACACCGACCTGGTCAACACGCTGCTGGTCGAATCCGGTTCGTACAACACCTTCGCGCAGAACGATTTCGGTGTGTCGGTCAGCATGAACGAACACCTCGCGCTGAAGGCCGCCTGGCAGGCGCGCCACAACAGCGACGTGGCCGAGGACAAGCAGAAGACCGACACGCTGACCACCATGAACGTGGTCTACAAGTTCAAATAAGGCGCCGTCGTGCCGACTCTGGTCGGCACCGTGATGCTCCTGTAGTGCCGACCTTGGTCGGCACCAGAATCTCCGGCAGTGCCGACTTCAGTCGGCAGCGTGATGCACGCCGGTCCAGCGTCACACCGCCAGCAGTTCGCCTGCCCCGCCCTCCAGCAGCAACTGCGCCACGCTCCTGCCCAGCGCCTCGGGATCGCCACCGGGGCCCACTGCCTCGGCGCGCACCGCGCTGCCATCGGCCACGCCGCCAACCAGTCCCTGCAGGTGCAGGTCCTCGCCCTGCCACTGCGCGATCGCCGCCACCGGCACGTGGCAGCTGCCATGCAGCGTGCGATTCATCGCCCGCTCCGCTTCCACGCAGCTGCGGGTACGCGCGTCGTCCAGCGCCGCGAACAGGCGCAGCAGCTCAGCGTTGCCGCCATCGCATTCCACCGCCACCGCGCCCTGTGCGGGCGCCGGCAGCCAGTGTGGCGGCTGCAGGCGCGCCACGATGCGGTGCCCCAGTCCCAATCGCTCCAGCCCGGCCACCGCCAGCACGATCGCGTCGTAGCCGCCGTTGTCCAGCTTGGCCAGGCGGGTATTGATGTTGCCGCGCAGGTCCAGCAGTTCCAGGTCCGGGCGCAGCGCGCGCAGCTGGGCCTGCCGACGCAGCGACGAGGTGCCCACGCGCGCGCCCAGCGGCAGCGCATCCAGCGAGGCATACAGGTTGGAGATGAAGCCGTCGGCCGGGTCATGCCGCGGCAGGATCGCCGGCAGCACGAACGGCGCGTCCAGTTCCATCGGCACGTCTTTCAGCGAATGCACCGCGCAGTCCGCTTCGCCGCGCAGCATCGCCAGTTCCAGCTCTTTCAGGAACAATCCTTTGCCGCCGATGGCGGCCAGCGAGCGATCCAGGACTTCGTCGCCGCGGGTGCTCATCGGGATCAGTTCGACATGCAGCCCGGGGTGGGCGAGGCGGAGTCGTTCGGCGACGTGTTCGCTTTGCCAGAGGGCGAGCGGGCTCTTGCGGGTGGCGATGCGCAGGGTATCCATGCGGTCATTATCGCGCATCGGGATGGGGGGCGGACGGGTGAGACCCCCTCGTGCCGGGCTTCCAGAGCTGCAGCTGGGGTGGGTCTGGCGGGGAGGCCATGCGGGGCCCGCGCAAGTACGTCCATGTAGCTCATAGCGGCTCCTGCCGCTCAAGGCC
>NZ_JBDJNU010000038.1:0-36911 GCF_039674585.1 Stenotrophomonas lacuserhaii
GGGCTGGGCGGGGGCGTTGAGCGCCATGGATGGCGCGAAACGAGGCCCGCAGGAGCGGCTCTTGCCGTCCCGCGCCCAGCCCCACCGCCCGGCTCCAGACACGGAGTCCGCTTTTCGCAACAGCCACCCGCGAGGGGGTCCCCCCCGTTCGCACCGCGCAACAGCCTGTTGCCCATTCGGGGCATCCCAGAATCCACATCGCGTGCGATCCTGCGCCCCTGTCCCCGCCAGCGAGATCGCCCGCATGACCACCATCATCGCCCCCCGCGTGCACGACATCGGCGGGCTGGAAGTCCGCCGCGCCGTGCCATCGCTGCAGGCGCGCAGCGTCGGCCCGTTCGTGTTCGTCGACCAGATGGGCCCGGCCCTGCTCGATGCCGGCACCGGCATCGACGTGCGTCCGCATCCGCATATCGGCCTGGCCACGGTGACCTTCCTGTGGTCCGGCGCCATCGGCCACCGCGACAGCCTCGGTTCGGACCAGGTGATCCGCCCCGGCGACGTCAACTGGATGACCGCCGGCCGTGGCATCTCGCATTCCGAACGCACGCCGCCGCCAGAACGCGAACACGGCCATCCGCTGCACGGCATGCAGACCTGGATCGCGCTGCCCAAGCAGTACGAGGAAGTTGAACCGGCCTTCCACCACCACAGTGCCGCCACCCTGCCCCAGCAACGCCGCAATGGCGCCTGGCTGCGGGTGATCGCCGGCCGCGCCTACGGCGAAGAGTCCCCGGTCAAGGTGTTCGCCGATACGCTCAACGTGGCCATCGACCTGGAACCGGATGCGGAGATCGACATCGACACCGGCCACCGCGAACGCTCGCTGTACATCCTGGAAGGCCAGGCGCAATTGGACGGTGTGGATGTTCCCGCCCAGCACCTGATCATCCCAGCCGAAGGTGCCCGCGGCCGACTGCGCGCGAAGACGCCGGTCAAGGCCATGCTGATGGGCGGCGAGCCGCTGGATGCACCGCGCCATCTGTGGTGGAACTTCGTCTCCAGTTCCCAGGAGCGCATCGAGCAGGCAAAGGAGGATTGGGCAAACGGACGCTTCGGCACCATTCCCGGCGACGCGCAGGAGTTCATCCCGCTGCCAGCCAGATAGGCCTTCATCGAACCTTGACACGCCCTTCACCGTCGGCACACGTAAATGGCGGCGTCCCGGCACCGCCGGGACCCCAATGGAGGCTGCTGCGATGAGCATGGGCAAGCGTCTTGCCGCCGAGTTCCTCGGCACGTTCTGGTTGGTCCTGGGGGGCTGCGGCAGCGCGGTCCTGGCCGCGAACTTCGGCGGCGATGGAAATCCACTCGGTATCGGGTTTCTCGGCGTCGCGCTGGCCTTCGGGCTGACCGTGCTGACCGGGGCGTACGCGTTCGGCCACGTCTCAGGCGCACATTTCAATCCGGCGGTGAGCATCGGCCTGTGGGCCGGTGGCCGCTTCGCCGGCAAGGATCTGGGCCCGTATGTCATCGCCCAGGTGCTGGGCGGCCTGCTGGCCGGCTTCATCCTGCTGCAGATCGCCAAGGGCAGCCCGACCTTCGGCATCACGCCAGGACAGGCCGGTGCGTTCGCCAGCAACGGCTATGGCGCACTCTCACCGGGCGGCTACAGCGCGGCAGCGGCCTTCCTCTGCGAAGTGGTGCTGACCGCCGCGTTCCTGGTGGTCATCATGGGCGCCACCCATGGCCGCGCGCCCGCAGGCTTCGCCCCGCTGGCGATCGGGCTGGCCCTGACCCTGATCCACCTGATCAGCATCCCGGTCACCAATACGTCGGTGAACCCGGCCCGCTCCACGGCCGTGGCGCTGTTCGCCGGCAGCGGGGCCGTCTCGCAGTTGTGGCTGTTCTGGGTCGCGCCACTGCTGGGCGGGTTGATCGGCGGCATGATCTACAAGTGGCTGGGCAGCGCTCGCGACTGAGCGGCTACGGCATCGTCTGCCGTCCACGTCGCAGGAATTTGGTTACCGATGAAACCGCGATTTGTGCAGTTGCTCACGTTCCGTTAAGGTCAAGGAACACCCGTCAGCAAGGCTGGCGGGCCGACGCGGCATCCGGGGATGGATGCCAGGTCGCAACGGCGACCACGCCGGCCCGCCGCTGGCGGTGCCGTCGACTTGAACGCCTCTGGGGGAACCGCATGAAAACCGTCTCTGCCGTCATATTGCTGTGCCTGTGCGCCATTGCCATCACCGCCCACGCGCAAAGCGCACCCAAGTGTCCATCGCTGCCCGCCGCCAGCAACCTGCAATGGCAGGAGCAGGCCACCGGCGATTTCCTGGTGTGCCGCGCCAGCACCAGCGACGGCCGTGAGGTGATGAGCCTGATGCTGACGGGGAATGATCCGGAGCTGCGCTTCCCGCGCGCGTTGCGCCAGGAAAAGGACAGCTTCGCCGGCGAAGAACTCTACTGGTACCTGCCCGACCTCGGTGGCCAGGAGCCTCCCGGCTTCGCCGACCGCCGCGTCAGCGTGGTGAAGATCGACAAGAACCGCTATGCGCAGCTGGCGCTGTATCCCGGCGACAGCGAAGAGCGCGCCGGCCTGCAGCAGATGATCCGCAGCATGAACCTCAATCCGGCAGCCGTGGCCGCCGGTCGCTGATCATGCGCCCCCTGTTGGCGGGGCCGGTGGATGACCGGCCCAACGCCACGGAGGCCTTAGAAACGGCCTTCCTGGAAGTCCACGAAGGCCTGCATCAGTTCCTGCCGGGTGTTCATGACGAACGGGCCGTGCCGCATCACCGGCTCGCGCAGCGGACGACCGGCGACCAGGATCAGCCGTGCTCCGGCGCTGCCAGCGGCGAGGTGCAACGCATTGCCACCGCCCAGCACCGCCATCTGCTGCGCCGACACCGGCCGCTCCTCCTCGCCAGCGCCGATCTGCAGGTCGCCTTCGAATACATACGCAAACACGTTGTGGCCATCGGGCAGCAGGTAGTCCCACGCCGCGCCGGCGTCCAGGGCGATGTCCAGGTACACCGGATCGGTGGCCGGCTGGATGATCGGCCCGGCGGTGCCGTCGACCTCACCGGCGATGATCTTGACGCTGACGCCGGCCAGCGGGGTGACCTGCGGGATGCGGTCCGGGGCGAACTCCTGGTACTTCGGCGCGGTCATCTTGTCGCGCGCCGGCAGGTTCACCCACAGCTGGAAGCCGCGCATGCGGCCACTTTCCTGCTCGGGCATCTCTGAATGCACCAGCCCACGGCCAGCGGTCATCCACTGCACGCTGCCCGGCGTGAGCAGGCCTTCGTTGCCGTGGTTGTCCTTGTGCCGCATGCGCCCGTCGAGCATGTAGGTGACCGTTTCGAAACCGCGATGCGGATGGCTGGGGAAGCCGGCCAGATAGTCTTCGGCCCTGTCGGTACCGAATTCATCCAGCAGCAGGAAGGGATCCAGGTCCGGCAGGGCGGAGCCGCCGATCACGCGGGTCAGGCGGACGCCGGCGCCGTCGGACGTGGGCGAGCCTTCGATGGTGCGCAGCACGCGGGCCGCGGTCTGGGTGCTCATGGAAACTCCAGCAAAGTGTCTATCCGCAAGATGGCGGCTGTCGCGGGCAGCGCCAAGCCCTCGCACCGCAACCCATTGTTCCAGCGATGCCCGCCACGGCCGGGGAGCCGCCGTGACCGCGTTACGACCAAAGTACTAGCTGGGAAACACCCTGTCTGCATTGACCCGGCACTGGCCAAGGCGGACCCTTGTGATGTTCTTAAGGGAGAGTTCACCTCATGAAAGGCTTCTCAAAGCTGGGCTGGGCACTGCTCGCACTGCTCGGCGCATTCTGTCTGGGCACCGTGGCACTGCGCCGCGGTGAACCGATCAACGCCTTGTGGATCGTGGTCGCCGCGGTCTCCATCTACCTGATTGCCTACCGCTTCTACGGCCTGTTCGTGGCCAGCAAGGTGCTGCAGCTGGACCCCACCCGGGCCACGCCGGCGGTGCTCAACAACGATGGCCTGGACTACGTCCCGACCAATAAACACGTCCTGTTCGGCCACCATTTCGCTGCCATCGCCGGCGCAGGTCCACTGGTCGGCCCCGTGCTGGCCGCGCAGATGGGCTACCTGCCCGGCCTGCTGTGGCTGGTGGTCGGCGTGGTGCTGGCCGGTGCGGTGCAGGACTTCATGATCCTGGTGCTGTCCAGCCGCCGCAACGGCCGTTCGCTGGGTGACCTGGTGCGCGAGGAAATGGGCCCTGTTCCCGGCACCATCGCGCTGTTCGGTGCGTTCCTGATCATGATCATCATCCTGGCCGTACTGGCGATGGTGGTGGTCAAGGCGCTGGCGGAAAGCCCGTGGGGCATGTTCACGGTGATCGCCACGATGCCCATCGCGATCTTCATGGGCGTCTACATGCGCTACATCCGCCCCGGCAAGATCGGCGAGATCTCGGTGGTCGGCCTGATCCTGCTGCTCGGCTCGATCTGGTTCGGCGGCATCGTCGCCGCCGACCCGGTCTGGGGCCCGGCCTTCACCTTCACCGCCAAGCAGATCACCTGGATGCTGATCGGCTACGGTTTCATCGCTTCGGTGCTGCCGGTGTGGCTGCTGCTGGCACCGCGTGACTACCTGTCCACCTTCCTCAAGATCGGCACCATCATCGCGCTGGCGGTCGGCATCCTGATCGTCATGCCCGAACTGAAGATGCCCGCGCTGACCCAGTTCGCCGCCAGTGGCGACGGCCCGGTGTGGAAGGGCGGGATGTTCCCGTTCCTGTTCATCACCATCGCCTGCGGCGCGGTGTCCGGCTTCCATGCGTTGATCGCCTCGGGCACCACGCCCAAGCTGCTGGCCAATGAAGCGCACGCGCGCTACATCGGCTACGGCGGCATGCTGATGGAATCCTTCGTCGCGGTCATGGCACTGGTCGCGGCCTCGATCATCGAGCCCGGCATCTACTTCGCCATGAACAGCCCGGCCTCGGTGATCGGTGCCGATGCGGTATCGGCGGCGCACTACATCACCACCAACTGGGGCTTCACCATCACCCCGGAGCAGCTGGAAGCCACCGCGGTGGCCATCGGCGAGCCGACCATCCTGCATCGTGCAGGTGGTGCGCCGACCCTGGCCGTGGGCATCGCGATGATCCTGCACGAAGCGATCCCCAGTGCCGGCGATGCGATGATGGCGTTCTGGTACCACTTCGCCATCCTGTTCGAGGCGCTGTTCATCCTCACGGCGGTCGATGCCGGCACCCGTGCCGGTCGCTTCATGCTGCAGGACCTGCTGGGCAACTTCATCCCGGCGCTGAAGAAGACCGAATCGTGGACCGCCAACATCCTGGCCACCGCCGGCTGCGTCGCGCTCTGGGGATACCTGCTGTATTCCGGCGTGGTCGATCCGTTCGGCGGCATCCAGACCCTGTGGCCGCTGTTCGGCATCTCCAACCAGATGCTCGCCGGTATCGCGCTGATGCTGGGCACCGTGGTGCTGTTCAAGATGAAGCGGGACCGCTACGCCTGGGTCACCGCCGTACCTGCGGTGTGGCTGCTGATCTGCACCACCTACGCCGGGCTGATCAAGATCTTCGACAGCAACCCGGCGCAGGGTTTCCTGGCCCAGGCCCACAAGTACCAGGACGCCATCGCCAGCGGCACCCTCACCGCCCCGGCCAAGACCGTTGGGCAGATGCAGCAGATCGTGGTCAACGCCTACGTCAATACGAGCCTGACCGTGCTGTTCCTGCTGGTGGTCTTCTCGATCCTGTTCTATTCGCTGAAGACCATCGCGGCCGCACGCCGCACGCCGCAGCGCACGGACAAGGAAACCGAGTACGTGAAGCTGCTGCCGCACCAGATGGCGGACCTGTGATGAGTACCGAACTGGTACCGGTCGGCCAGCACCAGGCGCATCGCCGCATCTGGCGACGCCTGGTGCAGACCGCGCGGCTGTGCTGCGGCATCCCGGACTACGACAACTACGTCCGGCATGTGCTGGAGAACCATCCCGACCGCACGCCGATGGACTACAAGACGTTCTTCCGCGAGCGCCAGGAAGCGCGCTATGGCGGCAGGAACGGCGGACGCTGCTGCTGAGTCAGGCGAAGACGGCGGGGCTTCGGCCCCGCCGTTTTTTCATGCCCCGGCCATCCATTTCAGGATCAGCCCGGTCACATACGCAAGGCCGGTACCGGTCGCATAGCCCACCGTTCCCAGCAGCACGCCCACCGGCGCCAGCGAGGGGTGGAACGCCGCAGCCACCACCGGAGCCGACGCCGCCGCGCCGATGTTGCCCATCGAGCCGACGCCGAAGAAGAACAGCGGCGCGCGCAGCAACTTGGCTGCGATCCACAGCACCAGCACGTGGGTGGCCATCCAGATCAGGCCGAGCAGGAACAACCACGGACGATCCAGCAGCGACAGCAGGTCCATCTGCATGCCGATGCAGGCAATCAGGAAATACAGGAACACCGTACCCAGGCGCGAGGCACCGGCAGATTCCAGCCGGCGCGCACGGGTGAAGCTCAGGGCCAACCCCAGCGCCGTGGACAGCAGCACCACCCAGACGAACGGGCTGTCCAGGCTGAACTGGCTGGACCAGGCCACGTTGGCCTTGAACCAGGCCGCCAGCGGCGTGGCGATCGCATGCGCCAGTCCGACGCCGCCCAGCGCCACGCCGACGATCACCATCAGGTCGGTCAGGCTGGGAATGCGCGCGTTCTGCGCCTCGTAGGCACTGATACGCGCTTTCATTTCATCGATGGCGCGGGTGTCGGCGCCGTTGCGCGCGTCGATCTGCTGCGAGCGGTTGGCCAGGAACAGCAGGATCGCCATCCACAGGCTGGCGCAGGCCACGTCCACCACCGCGAACTGGCCGAAGGTGGTGGCATCGGTGCCGAAGATCTCGCGCATCGCCACCATGTTGGCGCCGCCGCCGATCCAGCTGCCGGCCAGCGCGGCCATGCCCGCCCAGGTATCACCGGCCACGGTTTCCGGATGGATCAGCTTCATCACCTGGAAGGAGACGATCGCGCCCAGCATGATGCCGGCCGTGCCTGCGCAGAACACCACCAGCAGCTTCGGACCCAGCTTGGCGATGCCCTTGAGGTCGATGGACAGCGTCAGCAACACCAGCGCTGCCGGCAGCAGCACGTCGCGCGCGACCGGGTTGTACAGCGCGGTGCCATGGCCATCGATCAGTCCGACGGTGTTGTAGATGGCCGGGATGAAATAGCACAGCAGCAACGCCGGTACCCAGGCGAAGATCTTCTTCAACAACGGCGTGGGGCCACTGGCCGCCCAGAAAATGAGCGCAAGGGTGGCGGCGATGAGCCCCAGGCCGACGATGTCGCTGGAGATCAGGGCGGTAGCGGGTTCGGTCGGCATGCAGTCCTCTGTCGATCGAAAAGTGACGGGCGAAAAAAATGCCGCGGGAGGCGGCACCCGCTGAGCTTACCATCGGCCCCGCAGCGTGAGTAGCGGGCCGGGGTGCCGACCGAGGCCGGCACTACGCGAGCGCCTCATTGCAGGCGCGAGGCACTGGCATCCAGCGTGGCCAGGGTGCCACGCGGCTGCACCGGCGCGAACTGCAGCGTCCATCCCAGGTGTTCGCACAGGCGTGCCACCAGTTCCAGGCCGATGCCGCCGTGTTCGTTGCGCAACCCGCGAGCCATCCGCGCGTGGATCGCGGCGATCTCCTCTGGGCTCATGCCGTGCCCGGGATCGCGAAGGGTCAGTACGCCACCGGATGAGAGCTCCAGCTGGATGTTCCCACGCCCGCTGTTTTCGATGGCGTTGCGCAGCAGGTTGCCGATCGCCGCCTGCACTACCGCAAGCGGCGCCACCAGGTCCACCGGCGCAGCCCGCAGGCCGACGGTGAGGTCCTTGTCGCCCAGCAGGTGGCGATGATCCTCGATGATCTGCGGCAGCAACTGGTCCAGGGCGATGCGCTCGGCACGCGCGGCCAGACGCGCCGGATCGCGCGCCAGCACCAGCAGCAGTTCGATCAGCGCTTCCATGTCGCCGGCGGTGCGTTGCACGCGCAGCACCTGCTGGCGCGCGCGCTCGGGCAGGCCGGGCTGTTCCAGCGCCAGCTCGGCCGCCCCGGTGATCACCGCCACCGGCGTACGCAGCTCATGGCTGGCGGTGCTGATGAACACCCGTTCGCGCTCGACGAACTGCTCGTTGCGCGCCAGGTAATCGTTGAGGGAATTGGCGATGGTATGCAGCTCGGCGCTTCCACGCGGATCGACGACGATGCACTGCCCTGGCGCCCCCGGCTTCAGCGCGGCGATGTCGCCGGCCAGCAGGCTCAACGGGCGTACCACCCGCTGCATGCCCAGGCGCGCCATGATCACCGTGACGATCACCATCACCAGCCCGGCCAGCAGCACCCAGCGCGTGGCGAACTGCTCCAGCGCTTCGAAGTCGGAGATATCCAGGGCCAGTGCCAGCCGGCCCAGGGTGTCGGTCTGCCGCACCATCACGGCTGCCTTGCGCTCGCCGATCGGGATGCCGTCATGCAGCCCGGGGTGCAGTCCACGCAGCGTTGCCGGGGTGCCCGGCTGATCCAGACGGAACAGGCTGAGCGTGTCCGAATCCTGCCAGCGATAGTCCGGATCGTCTTTGCTGTGCAGGATGATGCTGTCCAGTTCGGAGTTCAGCAGCGCACGCCACGCCGCGTGCTCGGCATGTTCATGCACGTTGTTGCCCACGCCGAACACCGCCAGCGAAATCAGCGCAAGGTAGGTCAGCAACCAACCCAGCACGCGCCGGTACAGGGGGGCGGGCCTAGCGGCCATCGGCGGCGTCTCCTTCCTGCACGGCCAGGCGGTAGCCGACGCGTGGCAGGGTATGCACCAGCTTGCGCGCGAACGGTCCATCCACGCTGCGGCGCAGTTCGTAGACATGGGATCTGAGCAGGTCGCCATCCGGGGGTTCATCGCCCCACAACGCGAACTCCAGCTGCTGCCGCGTCACGGCGGCGGGACTGGCGCGCATCAGGACCTCCAGCAGCTTGCGGCAGGCCGGATACAGGTGCAGCCCCTGTCCGGCACGCTGGGCTTCCAGGGTGGCCAGGTCCAGCACCAGGTCGGCGACCTGCAGGCGTTTACGGGGGTTGCGCCCCTGTGCACGCAGCAGCAGTGCGTCCAGCCGGACCTCGAGTTCGGGCAGGGCGAACGGCTTGGTCAGGTAGTCGTCGGCGCCGGCGCGGAAGCCAGCGATCTTGTCGGGCAGTTCGTCGCGCGCCGTCAGCATGATCACCGGCACTTCCGAGGCGTGTTCGGCGCGCAGGCGGCGCAGTACTTCAGGGCCCTCCATGCGCGGCAGCATCCAGTCCAGGATCAGCGCGTCGTAGACCTGCGTGGTGGCCAGGTGCAGCCCGGTGATGCCGTCCGGCGCTACGTCCAGCACATGTCCGCGCGACTCGAAGTAGTCGAAAAGGTTGGCGACCAGTTGCCGATTGTCCTCGATCACCAGCAGACGCATGCGCGTATCCATCCCGTAGTTCCCTGCATGGTAGCGCCGCCGATGTCGGAATCCCGTGCCCCCGCGCTTCCGACGGATTTCCCACGCGCCCGGGTGGATAGTCCGGCTTTACCCGGACGCCCCCCCCTTTGTCCCTGCCTTCTTCCTCCCGCGCGCGCTGGCGCCTGCCCCTGCTGTGGCTTCTGGCCGTGATCGCGCTGGCTGCCGGCATCGGCATGCGCCTGCCGCAGCCGCCGGACGAGCCACGCTTCGTACTGGCCGCGCGTGCCATGGTGGACTCCGGCCAGTGGCTGGTGCCACACCGCGGCAGCGAGTTCTACGCGGAAAAACCGCCGGTTTACATGTGGATGCAGGCCGCGGCGCACCAGTTGCTGGACTGGAAGGGCAGCTTCCTGCTGCCCTCCCTGCTGGCCGCCCTGCTCAGCCTGTGGCTGGTGGCTGACCTGGCACGTCGGCTGTGGTCGCCGCGGTTGGCGCCCTATGCCATGGCGGCCCTGTTCTGCAGCCTGCAGTTCGGCCTGATGGCCAAGCGCGCGCAGATCGACATGGTGCTGGTGGCGATGACCACCGTGTCGCTGTGGGGGCTGCTGCGGCACCTGTGCGAACGCCCCAACCTGCACGCACTGTGGCTGGCCGGCTTCGCCGCCGGCGTGGGCACGGTCACCAAGGGGGTCGGTTTCCTGCCCCTGCTGATCGTGCTGCCGTGGTTGGCGTGGCGGCTGCAGTACCGGCGCAGGCACTGCCGGGCCGCGCCTGGCCCGGCTCCGGCGACGCTGGCGTGGCTCGTTCCCGCTTTCCTGCTCGGCACCGCCGTCTGGCTGGCGCCGCTGGGTTGGGCCCTGCTGCGCCATCCCGACCCTGCCCTGCAGGCCTATGCGCACGAATTGCTGTTCAAGCAGACGGCCACGCGTTACGCCCATGCCTGGCATCACCTGCAACCCGCCTGGTACTACCTGCAGGTGATGCTGACGCTGTGGCTGCCCGGCAGCCTGCTGCTGCCCTGGCTGGCGCGGCCGTGGTGGCGGCGGCTGCGTCGCACCGATGCACGCTTCTGGCTGCTGCTGGGCTGGTCCGGGCTGGTGCTGCTGTTCTTTACCATCAGCCCCGGAAAGCGCGAGGTCTACGTGCTGCCGATGCTGCCGGCGCTGGCGCTGGCCAGTGCCCCCCTGCTGCCCGGCCTGCTGCGCCGGACCGGTGTGCGTCGCTACCTGCTGGGCTACAGCATCGCGCTGGGGCTGCTGTCGTTGATCGCGGGCGCCCTGTTGCTGCACGGTGCGCCCTGGGCGCTGGCGCAACTTGAACGGCGGGCGATGCCGATCGATCTGTTGCCCGTGCTGGGGGGAAGCCTGCTTGGCCTGGGAACCGCCGTGCTCGGCATGGCGGCATGGCTGCGGCAACGCCACGCAGCATCGCTGGTGCTGCTGGCCCACGTCATGCTGTGGTGCGTGTACGGCGTGATGCTGCTGCCTGCGGTGGATCCGTACGCCTCCGCTTCGGACCTGATGCAACGCGCGGGAGCGCGTATCGGACCGCAGGCAGAGCTGGGCCTGCTGGCTTGGCGCGAACAGAACCTGCTGCAGGCCGACCGGCCAGTGCGCGAATTCGGCTTCAAGCGAGCGTGGGACCTGCAATGGCATGATGCCGGCCGCTGGCTCGCTGGCGCACCGCAGGCACGCTGGCTGCTGGTGCTGGATGCGGCGATGAGCCCGTGCGTGGATACCGCGCAGGTCATCGACATCGGCATGTCCAACCGCAACCGGTGGCAACTGGTACCGGGAACGGCGTGGTCCAGCACGTGCCATGCAGCAGCGGGCGGGGCAACCGACGATGAAGACTGAGCCAGCGCGGCGGGATGTCGCGGTTTAACCGAAGCCGAACATCGCTCCGATTTTTCTCCGACAACACGCTACCTAGCATGGCCGCGGATCCTCCAGAGGCTTTGTCCATGCACCGCACCGCTGTCCCCGGATATCCGCTCCAACGCGTTCGGCAGGCCGCAGGCAGCGGATTCACTGCGCGCCATCTCTGGTTGCCCTTGATCGCCGCATCCCTGCTTTCCAGCGTGCTGCTGCTGGGCGGCGACCAATGGATCGCCGACCGCATTTTCGCGATGGAGGGCCACCAATGGCTGCTGCGCGAGGCGTGGATGACCAGCACGCTGATGCACAAGGGGGGCAAGTGGCTCAGCGCCGTCGCTACGCTCATGGTGCTGATGCTGTGCTTGTACCAGTGGCGCCATGGCAAGGATCGCCGCCTGCGCTCGGCGCTGTTGTACCTGGTGCTGGCCATCGCGCTGGGTACCGGCGCGGTATCGCTGCTGAAATCGCTGACCCACATGGATTGCCCCTGGGACCTCGTGCGTTACGCAGGCGAGCGCCCGTTCGTCGGCCTGCTGCAGGCCCGCCCCGCCGCCCTGCCCGCCGCGGCCTGCTTTCCCGCCGGCCAGGCCAGCGCCGGCTATGCGTGGGTCAGCCTGTACTTCTTCGCGCTGCTCTGGCGACCGGCATGGCGCTGGCGGGGGCTGGCCATCGGGCTGCTCGCGGGCATGGCGCTGGGGCTTGCCCAGCAGCTTCGTGGCGCGCATTTCATGTCGCACGACGCCGCCACCCTGATCGTGTGCTGGCTGCTGTCGCTGGGCCTTTACGCACTCCTGAACGGCTACCTGCAGCGCCCGCCCGCACGCCCGGCGGGAGCGCGCGCATGAACGCCACCGTCGCTCGCACCCTGCGCCTGCCCGCCGTTGCCTGGCTGCACGCCCGGCCGCGGCTCTCCACCGAAGCGCTGATTGCGCTGGCCAGCCTGTTCTTCGCCATCGCAGGCAATGGGCTGTTCTGGAACAGCGCGATGGCCACCCATCCAGGCAGCGTTCGTTATGCCCTGTCGCTGTTGCTGCTGCTGCTGGGGACGCACGCCTTCCTGCTCGGCCTGCTGGTCTGGCGCTGGAACGCCAAGGGGGTGGTCAGCGCGCTGCTGATGCTGACGATGCTGGCGTCCCACTACATGAGCCGTTACCACATCTACCTGGATCCGGACATGCTGCGCAACGTGCTGGCGACCGACCGCCGCGAAAGCAGCGAGCTGCTTACCGCATCGCTGGCCGGCCCGTTGCTGCTGGCGTTGCTGCCGACCTTGGCGGTCTGGCGCCTGCAGCTCACCGGCCGGCGCTGGACGGACGCGCTGGCGTGGCGCGCGGGCTTCCTGTTGCTGGCGGCCGGCGTTGCGTTGGGCGGTGCACTGTTGTCCTTCCAGGAAATTTCCGCGCTGATGCGCAACCAGCGCGAAGTGCGTTACCTGGCCACCCCGGCCAATGTCCTGCTGGGACTGCCACGCGCGCTGCGTGGCGACAACCCGGTGCAGCGCGCGCCCAAGCTGCCGATCGGCATCGATGCACGGGCCATGCACCGCGCGGCCGGAAGCAGGCCGCGCCTGCTGCTGGTCGTCCTCGGCGAAACCGCACGGGCGCAGGACTGGGGACTGAATGGCGGCGCCCGCCAGACCACCCCGGAGCTGGCGCAGAAGCCGGTCATCAACTTCCCCGACATGCATTCCTGCGGCACCAGCACCGAAGTGTCGGTGCCCTGCATGTTCTCGCCGTGGGGACGCCGCGACTACGACGAAAAGACCATCCGCGCGCACCAGTCGCTGCTGCATGTGCTGGACCACGCCGGCATCGCACCGCTGTGGCGCGACAACCAGTCCGGCTGCAAGGGCGTGTGCGAAGGCCTGGGGTTCCAGTCGCTGGCCGATGCGCATGCGCCGGGCGTGTGCAGCGACGGGCGCTGCCTGGACGAGATCCTGCTGCACGACCTCCCCGCCCAGGCCCGCGCGAAACCCGGCGACCGGGTCATCGTGCTGCACCAACTGGGCAACCACGGGCCGGCGTACTTCGAGCGCTATCCGCCGCGCTTCCGCCGCTTCACCCCCACCTGCGACACCGCCGACCTTGGCCGGTGCACCCGCGCCCAGATCACCAACAGCTACGACAACGCGCTGCTGTACACCGACCACGTGCTTGCCCAGGCCATTGGTACGCTGCAGGGCATGGAAGATTACGACACGGCGATGATCTACGTGTCCGACCACGGGGAATCGCTGGGAGAGAAAGGCCTGTTCCTGCACGGAGTCCCCTATGCGATCGCACCGGAAGAACAGACCCACGTGCCGATGACGATGTGGTTCTCGCCTTCCTTCGCGCGCGGCCGCGGGCTGGACCTGCAGTGCGTGCGGCAGCGCGCTGGCCAGTACACCGACCACGACGCGCTGTTCTCGTCGGTGCTCGGGTTGATGCAGGTACGTACGGCCCTGTACGCGGCGCAGCGGGACCTGTTTGCCGCTTGCGAGGGGTGACCATCGGCAGGCGCCTCCGGCGCCCCCGACCTCTGCCCCTTGCGGCAGCGGGCCCGGCCCACTAGCCTTCAGCGGTCGTTCACCGCCCAAGGACCACCCGTGAAACACCGTCATCTCCTGCTGGCTTCGGCAATCGCCGCCGCCACGCTGTCGCTGGTCGCCTGCAAGAAGGAGCCCACCCCGGGCACCGGATCGGCAACCGCAACCGCGCCGGCCGGCGAAACCGCCGACCAGTTCGTGGCCCGCATCAATGCCGAATACAAGGCCGCGTACCCGGAGATGACCTCGGCGCAGTGGTTGTCCTCGACCTATATCAACAGCGATTCCGAGCGCGTGGCGGCCAAGGCCAACGAGCGCTCGTTGACCCAGCTCAACAGCTGGATCGAACAGGCAGCGAAGTTCGAAGGGCAGCCGATGTCCGATGACAGCAGGCGCGCCCTGCAGCTGCTCAAGCTGATGTCTTCGATGCCCGCCCCGCGCGACCCGGCCAAGCTGGCGCAGCTGACCCAGATCGCTACCCGCATGGAAGGCAGTTATGGCGCCGGCAAGTACTGCACCGATGCCAACGACCCGAACTCCTGCCGCCAGCTGGGCGACCTGGAACAGGTGCTGTCCAGCAGCCGCGACTACGACCAGCAGCTGGATGCGTGGCAGGGCTGGCACGGCACCACCAAGGACATGCGTGGCGACTACCAGCAGTTCGTCGGCCTGGTGAACGAAGGCGCCAAGGGCCTGGGCTTCGCCGATGCCGGACAGATGTGGCGCAGTGGCTACGACATGCCGCCAGAGCAGATCGGACCGGAAACCGACCGCCTGTGGGAACAGGTCAAGCCGATGTACGAGCAGCTGCACTGCTATGCACGCGGCAAGCTGGACGCCACCTATGGCAAGGACAAGGCCGAAGTGGGCAACGGCCTGATCGCCGCCCACCTGACCGGCAACATGTGGCAGCAGGACTGGTCCAACCTGTGGGACCAGCTGCAGCCGTACCCGGGTGCCGGCAGCCTGGACATCACCGCCGCGCTGGAAAAGCAGTACCAGGGCAACCTCAGCGGCGCACTGGCCAAGGCCGGCAGCAATGCCAACGTGGAAGGCCTGTACAAGGCGCAGCGTGAAGCCGAACTGCGCACCGCACGGCAGATGACCGAACGCGCGCAGGACTTCTACGTGTCGCTGGGCATGCCGGCGCTGCCGAAGTCGTACTGGGAGAACACCCAGTTCATCAAGCCGCAGGACCGCGACGTGGTCTGCCATGCCAGCGCCTGGGACATGAACATGGACGGCGATGTGCGCACCAAGATGTGCATCAAGCCGAACGAAGAGAACTTCACCACGATCTACCACGAGCTGGGCCACATCTATTACGACCTGGCCTACAACCCGCTGCCGCCGCTGTTCCAGGGCGGTGCCAACGATGGCTTCCATGAAGCGATCGGTGACACCATCGTGCTGGCGATGACACCGAAATACCTCAATTCCATCGGCCTGGTCGACAAGCCCGAAGAGAGCCGCGAAGCGGTGATCAACAACCAGATGCGCATGGCGCTGTCCGGCGTGGCCTTCCTGCCGTTCGGCCTGATGATCGACCGCTGGCGCTGGGGCGTGTTCGATGGCTCGATCACCCCGGACAACTACAACAAGGCCTGGTGGGACCTGAAAGCGCGTTACCAGGGCGTTGCCCCGCCCACCCCCCGTGGCGAGGAGTTCTTCGACCCGGGCGCCAAGTACCACGTGCCGGGCAATACGCCGTACACGCGCTACTTCCTGGCGCGCATCCTGCAGTTCCAGTTCTACAAGGGCCTGTGCGATGCATCCGGCTACAAGGGTCCGCTGCACGAGTGCAGCTTCTACGGCAACAAGGAAGCCGGGCAGAAGTTCTGGTCGATGCTGAGCAAGGGTGCAAGCCAGCCGTGGCAGGCCACGCTGAAGGAACTCACCGGCGGTGACAAGCTCGATGCCGGCCCGATGATCGAATACTTCACCCCGGTCAATGCCTGGCTGAAGGAGCAGAACCAGGGCCAGGTGTGCGGTTGGCAGGCCAGCGCCGCGGCGCCCGCAGCTGCGGCAGCACCCGCGCAACGCTGACCCTCCGGTAGCGCCGAGCCCTGCCCGGCGCTACCCTCCTGATGCCGGTAGTGACGGCCGCTGGCCGTCAGCATGCGCCGCTGCGCTCGCCGAGCATGGCTCGGCGCTACCTTCGGACTCCATGCAACGTCGGGTCAGTTGGCTTTACCCGCCGCCATCTTCGCGGCAAGCGCGTCCTTGAACTCATCGAAACTGAGTCCCTGCGCATTGGCCTCGGCCTGCGCGGCGTCACGCAGCGCGTCCGAGTACACCAGCCGCACCGGGGTCCCCTTGCGTTCGTGCAGTTCGCCGGCCTGCATGATCAAGGCCAGCACCTGGGCGGCACTCTCACTCTGGCCGGCGATGCGGCCATCCATGCCCAGCACCCATTCGCCATCGCGGCGCACCACGCCGGCCAGCAGCGTGCGCTGCTGGTCGCGCAGTTCGGCGTGCGGCTCGACCGGTGAGGCGTGCGCGGCTTCGCGGTTGGCGGCCTGGGTTTCGCGGCGCCGGCGGATGTCACGGCGCAGTTTGGAGGTGGTCGACATCAGCGGGTTACGGGCAATCGGGGCGGCAAGGATACCGCACGCCGTGCACGGACCTGCTTCACGGTCGGCGCTCGCCTGCGGTCACCCGCAGCGCCTCCGCAGCGCGCTCGCGCCGGTGTTCCCAGTACCAGAACACGAAGCCCACCGCGAAGAACGCCGCCTGGCCCAGCGCCAGCTGCAGCGGCGAATGGCTGAGCAGCGGCGACACCAGCCCGGCCACCAGCGTGCTGACCATCAGCTGCAGGAAGGCCTGCAATGACGAGGCCAGCCCGCGCTGGTGCGGGTACATGTCCAGCACCGCCAGCGCCAGGATCGGGAAGATCAACGCCATGCCCAGGCCACCGATGAAGATCGGCAGCACCGCCCACGGCAGCACCAGCTGCGGGGCCATGGCAACGTAGCCGATGTTCAGCACCGCCGAGATCGCGCAGCAGATGAAGCCGATGCTGACCTGGCGGGTCGGCGTGGTCCGGCCGGCCATGCGCCCGGACAGGAACGAACCCGCCGTCATGCCGCCGATGGTCGGGATGAACAGCCAGGCGAATCCGCCCTCGCCCAGCCGCAGGTGCTGCATCACGAACATCGGCGCGGAGGCGATGTACAGGAAGATGCCACCGAAGTTGATGCTGCCGGCCAGCGCCAGCCGCATGAAGCGCGGGTTCGAGCCGATCCGCAGGTAATCGCGCACCAGCCCGCGCGGGGACAGCGGCGTGCGCGCGTCGACCGGGTGGGTTTCCGGCAGGAAGCGCGCGGTAGCCACCAGCAGCAGCAGCGAGAACACCACCAGGAACCAGAAGATCAGCGGCCAGCCGGCGCCGCTGAGCAGTATCCAGCCGCCGATGATCGGCGCGATGGCCGGCGCGATGCCGAAGATCATCGACACCTGGCTCATCAACCGCTGCGCATCGTGGCCGTGGTACAGGTCGCGGATCACCGCGCGGCCGACGATCATGCCCACCCCGGCGGACAGGCCCTGCAGCGCGCGGAACATCAACAAGGTGCTCAGGTCGGTGGACAGTGCGCAGCCGACCGATGCGCCCACGAACACCACCAGCCCGCCGAGGATCACCCGCTTGCGCCCCCAGGCATCGGAAAGGGGGCCGTGCGCCAGGCTCATCAGCCCGTAGAACAGCAGGTAGACGCTGACGGTCTGCTGCACCGCCACTTCATCCACCCCGAGCCGCTGCGCCAGCTGCGGGAATGCCGGGAAAATGGTGTCGATGGAGAACGGACCGAACATCGCCAGGCCTGCGAGCAGCAGGGCCAGGCGGCGGGTCGAAGGCGAGGCGGCAGTCATGGAAGCGTCCGGAGGATCCGCGCAGGCCATGCGCGGCAGGCGCCCGACCGGCCCGGAAAGGACAGGAGGGGGGCGCCGGATGAATACGAGAATACGCAATGATAGGCCGTTGCCAGCCCCTTTACCATGCGATCCGACCACAAAGCGTCCGGAGGGTGGCCACGCATTCAGTCCGGCGGCTGCGTCGCCGTTCCCCCGGTTTCCCCCTGCCCCGCTATAATCGGCGGGCAACAAGGTGGGAGAAGCAGGACACCGCTGCCGAAGGCGCAAACGCCCGTAATCGCTCAGGCCCGTGACCACCCGCATCAAAACTCTGGAGAGACCGGTTCGATCCGGCGCCGAAGGGGCACGAAGCCGCGCACATGCGGGCTTCCAAACTCTCAGGCAAAAGGACAGAGGGGCGCCCTGCAGGCTGCTGATCGGCAGCCTGCCCACGTGCGTGCCCTTTCCCGACGGATCCTTCGCCATGTCCCAGAACACCCCTTCGTTGCGCGAGCTTGAACACCACAACGCGTTCGTCGAGCGCCACATCGGCCCCAACGATGCGGAGATCGCGCAGATGCTGAGCGTGGTCGGCCATGCCTCGCTGGATGCGCTGACCGACGCCATCGTGCCGGCCCGGATCAAGTCGCCTGCGCCGCTGGCGCTGCCCGAATCGATCACCGAAGTGCAGGCACTGGCCAAGATCCGCGCCATCGCCGACCAGAACACCGTGCTGCGCAGCTTCATCGGCCAGGGCTACTACGGCACCCACACGCCGAACGTCATCCTGCGCAACATCCTCGAAAACCCGGCGTGGTACACCGCCTACACGCCGTACCAGGCCGAGATTTCGCAGGGCCGCATGGAAGCGCTGATCAACTTCCAGACGCTGTGCGCGGACCTGACCGGCATGGAAATCGCCAACGCCTCGCTGCTGGACGAAGCCACTGCGGCGGCCGAAGCGATGACCCTGGCCAAGCGTTCGGCCAAGTCGAAGTCGGACACGTTCTTCGTGCATGACGCGGTCCATCCGCAGACGCTGGAACTGCTGCGCACCCGCGCCGAACCGCTGGGCATCGTGCTGCGCGTGGGCGCCCCGGCCGAAGCGCTGGAAGCGGAAGCCTTCGGCCTGCTGCTGCAGTACCCGGACACCTTCGGCCAGGTGGCCGACCACAAGGCGCTGGTCGATGCCGTGCATGCCCGCGGCGGCCTCGTCGCGGTGGCGACCGATCTGCTGGCATTGACCCTGCTGGCCGCCCCCGGCGAATGGGGCGCGGACATCGTGGTCGGCAACAGCCAGCGCTTCGGCGTCCCGTTCGGCTTCGGTGGCCCGCATGCCGCCTTCATGGCCTGCCGCGATGCCTACAAGCGTTCGATGCCGGGCCGCCTGATCGGCGTCTCCATCGATGCGCAGGGCAACCCCGCCTACCGCCTCACCCTGCAGACCCGCGAGCAGCACATCCGCCGCGAGAAGGCCACCTCCAACATCTGTACCGCCCAGGTGCTGCTGGCGGTGATGGCCTCGATGTACGCGGTGTACCACGGCCCGGACGGGCTGACCCGCATCGCGCGCCGCACCCACCGCCTGGCCGCGATCCTGGCCGCTGCCCTGCGCAGCAACGGCGTGGCCGTCGGCAGCGACTTCTTCGATACGCTGCACGTGACCGGCATCGATGCCGCCGCCGTCCACGAAGCCGCACGCGCGGCCGGCTACAACCTGCGCGCCATCGACAGCAGCTCGGTCAGCATCAGCCTGGACGAGACCGCCACCCGCGAGGACGTGGTCGCACTGGCCGCGGTGTTCGGCGCGAAGGCCGACGTGGATGCGCTGGACGGCAGCACCGCCGACGCCCTCCCGGCCGACCTGGTCCGCCGCAGCGCGTTCCTGACCCACCCGGTGTTCAACACCCACCATAGCGAGCACGAACTGCTGCGCTACCTGCGTTCGCTGGCCGACAAGGACCTGGCGATGGACCGCACGATGATCCCGCTGGGTTCGTGCACCATGAAGCTCAACGCCACCGCCGAGATGATCCCGGTGACCTGGCCGGAGTTCGGCAACATCCATCCGCTGGTGCCGGCCGACCAGGCCGTTGGCTACAAGGCGCTGATCGAAGGCCTGGAAGCCATGCTGGTGGAATGTACCGGCTACGATGCGGTGAGCCTGCAGCCCAATTCCGGCGCGCAGGGTGAGTACGCCGGGCTGCTGGCGATCCGCGCGTATCACCGTTCGCGCGGCGATGACCACCGTGACATCTGCCTGATCCCGGATTCGGCGCACGGCACCAATCCGGCGTCGGCGCAGATGTGCGGCATGAAGGTCGTGGTCACCAAGACCGATGCCAACGGCAACGTCGATGTCGACGACATCCGCCGCAATGCGGAGAAGTACAGCGACCGCCTTGCCGCGCTGATGGTCACCTACCCGTCCACGCACGGCGTGTTCGAGGAAGAGATCGTGGAGATCTGCGAGATCATCCACCAGCACGGCGGCCAGGTGTACACCGATGGCGCCAACATGAACGCACTGGTCGGCGTGGCCAAGCCGGGCAAGTGGGGCTCGGACGTATCGCACCTGAACCTGCACAAGACCTTCTGCATCCCGCATGGCGGCGGTGGTCCCGGCGTCGGTCCCTGCGCGGTGAAGTCGCACCTGGCCCCGTTCCTGCCGCGCGTGCTCGGTGGCGAAGGGGATGTCGGCATGGTCTCGGCGGCGTCCTTCGGCAGCGCGTCGATCCTGCCGATCAGCTGGATGTACATCACGCTGATGGGCAGCGAAGGCCTGCGCAAGGCGACCCAGGTCGCCCTGCTCAACGCCAACTACATCGCCACCCGCCTGGCCCCGCACTTCAAGACCCTGTACACCGGCCGCAACGGGCTGGTGGCACATGAGTGCATCCTGGACGTGCGCCCGCTGGAAAAGACCAGCGGCATCGGTGCCGAAGACATCGCAAAGCGGCTGATCGACTTCGGCTTCCATGCGCCGACGCTGAGTTTCCCGGTCGCCGGGACGTTGATGGTGGAGCCGACCGAAAGCGAATCCCAGCACGAACTGGATCGCTTCATCGACGCGATGATCCAGATCCGCGAAGAGATCGCCGCGATCGAAGACGGGCGCCTGGAGCGCGAGGACAACCCGCTGAAGAACGCACCGCACACGGCCACCGCAGTGACCGCAAGCGAGTGGACCCATGCTTATCCACGCGAACTGGCGGCCTTCCCGCTGGCCAGCCTGAAGCAGTCCAAGTACTGGCCGCCGGTGGCCCGCGTGGACAACGTGTACGGCGACAAGAACGTGATGTGTGCCTGCATCCCGGTCGATGCGTACAAGGATGACGAAGTCGACGCCTGATCGACCTCCCGGAGCACCCGAAGGTCAACCACAAGGCCCGTGCAAGCGGGCCTTGTGCGTCAGGCCGCGCTGTTGCGCAGACGCCGCGCGGTGGCGCTGCAGCCGGCGATGAACAGGGTCAGCACCACCATCGACAGGAACTGCAGGCGGGTCTGTTCGCCGTACAGCAGCAGCGCGAAGATCAGCGCCAGGATGCCCAGCGCCAAGGCCGTCAACCAGGGAAAAGCAGCCATCCGGAACGGCAGCGACACACCGGCGCGGTCCGCCCGCCGACGCAGCACGAGCTGCGACAGCAGCGACAACGTCCACACCAGCAGGCAGGTGGAGCCGACGATGTTCAGCAGCACCGGCAGCACCTTGTCCGGGAACAGCAGTTCCATCACGGTGGCCGCGAAGCCGAACAGGACGCTGGCCAGCACTGCCAGCACCGGCACCTGTCGACGGTCCGCCCAGCCCAGCACGGCAGGCGCTTCGCGACGCTGTGCCAGCGAGAAGATCATCCGCGAGGCGCCATACAGATTTGCGTTGAGCGCGGACAGCAGCGCGATCACCGCGACCAGCGTGATCGCCGTCCCGGCGCCGGGGATATTGGCCGCTTCCAGCACGGCGGCGAACGGTGACTTCAGCGCCTCGCTGGTCCACGGCACCACCGCGATGATGACGCTCAGCGAACCGATGTAGAACACCAGGATGCGCCATGCCACGGTGCGGATCGCGCGCGCGATGCTGCGCTCGGGATCCTCGGTTTCGGCTGCGGCGACCGCCACGATCTCGGTGCCGCCGAAAGCGAAAATCACCACCAGCAATGCCGCGCCGATGCCGGCCAGCCCGGTCGGGGCAAAGCCGCCGTTGCCGGTGAAATTGGACAGGCCCGGCGACGTCGCATCCGGCAACCAGCCCAGCAGAAGCGCCGCACCGATGGCGATGAAGCCGAGGATCGCGGCGACCTTGAGGATCGCGAACCAGAACTCGAACTCGCCGAAATTCTTCACTCCGAGCAGGTTGATCGCGGTGAAGAACAGCATGAAGGCCAATGCCGCCATCGGCACCGACAACCCGGTCCATACCGTAGCCAGCAGGCCGGCCGCGCCCACCGCTTCGGCGGCGATCACGATCACCAGCTGCACCCACCACAGCCACCCGACGGTGGCACCGGCGGTCGGCCCCAGGGCGTCGGCGGCATACACCGAAAAGGCGCCGCTGGTGGGCTTGTTGGCGGCCATTTCGCCCAGCGCGTTCATCACGATGATCACCAGCGCACCGGCCACCAGGTAGGACAGCAGCACGGCCGGGCCGGCCAGCTGCACGCCGACCCCGGAGCCGAGGAACAGGCCGGCGCCGATGGCACTGCCCAGCCCCATCATGATCAGCTGGCGGGGCTTGAGCGCATGCCCAAGGCGGGTGGTCGAAGCAGGAGCGGCAGGCGTCGGGTTGGCGGGCATCGAAGGACACTGTGTGCGGCAACAAGGCCGTCACATTACCTTGTCCAGCGCGCCGGTGGGATAGGCCGGGGGGCCTGCCGGCTCAGCCGCCGGCCAGTTCGGTGATGCGGGCCCGGTAGGCGCGGGGAGAAACCCCCGCCTCCGCCTTGAATTTGCGGGTGAACGCGCTCTGGTCGCTGAAACCGCACGCCTGGCCGATGCTGGCGATGCTGTCGTTGCCATGCAGCAGATGCATGGCCATCTGGATCCGCAACCGGGTAAGCACCTGCTGCGGGGTCATCTGGAACACCTTGCGGAAGCTGCGCTCCAGCTTGGACAGCGAGAACCCGGTGATGTCCAGCAGGGTCTGCATGCGCACGTTCTCGGCGTAATGCGCATTGAGGTGCGCCAGCGCCAGTCGCAGGTGTTCGTACTGCGCGCCCAGGCTGTGTTTCTGGCCGAGGTCGCGGGAAATACCGATCAGTCCCTTGATCTCCCCTTCCACGACGAGCGGACGCTTGCAGGTCAGGCACCAGCCTGGCTCGCGATTGGCGAACAGGTGCAGTTCCATCAGGTTTTCGATCACCGCCCCGCCGATCACCCGTGCATCCTGGTCGGCATAGTCCGCGCTCAAGCCGGTCGGGTAGATCTCCGCTGCGGTGCGGCCGATCACCTCCTTGCGCGATTTCAACCCGAGCCGGCGCAGCATGGTCTGGTTGATGTGGGTGTAACGCCCCTCGCAGTCCTTCATGAAGAACAGCACGTCCGGAATGGCGTCGAACAGGGCTTCGATGTCGGCAGGTTCAACACGCATGGACACAGCATAGCCGACCGCCGTTTTCCCTGCGCACTCACCTGCCCGGGACCCCGGGTTAACACCTGTGGCCCCACAGTCAATGGGAGCACCCCGCCGAACCCCCAGGAGATCCTCGATGGCCGCCAGCAAGCCCTCCGGCAAGCGCGCACCCGCCCAGCCCACGTCCGCTACATCCAGCAGCGAGGCGCGCGAAGAACGCGGCCACGGCGATGAACTGCACCAGCTGGCGGGCGGCTCCCACCCGGTCCTCACCAGCAACCAGGGCATTCCGGTTTCCGACAACCAGAACTCGCTGCGAGCAGGGCCGCGTGGCCCCAGCCTGCTGGAAGACTTCCTGCTGCGCGAGAAGATCACCCACTTCGACCACGAACGGATCCCGGAACGCATCGTGCATGCGCGCGGCAGCGCCGCGCATGGCTACTTCGAGCTGACCCGTTCGCTGGGCAAGTTCACCCGCGCCAAGGTGCTGACCGAAGTCGGCGTCAGGACGCCGGTGTTCACCCGGTTTTCCACCGTGGCCGGCGGCGCGGGCTCGGTCGACACGCCGCGCGACGTGCGCGGATTCGCGGTCAAGCTCTATACCCCTGAAGGCAACTGGGACCTGGTGGGCAACAACATCCCGGTATTCTTCATCCAGGACGCACTGAAGTTCCCCGACCTGATCCACGCAGTGAAGATGGAGCCGGACCGTGCTTTCCCGCAGGCCGCGAGCGCCCATGACACGTTCTGGGACTTCGTGTCCCTGATGCCTGAATCCATGCACATGATCATGTGGGCGATGAGCGATCGCACCATTCCGCGGTCGCTGCGGATGATCGAAGGCTTCGGCATCCACAGCTTCCGCCTGCTCGACGACGCCGGAAACTCCACGTTCGTCAAATTCCACTGGCGGCCCAAGCTGGGGCTGCAGTCGACCGTCTGGGACGAAGCCCTGAAACTGCAGGGTGCCGACAATGATTTCCAGCGCCGCGACCTCTTCGAAGCGATCCAGCGTGGCGACTTCCCCGAATGGGAACTGGCCGTGCAGCTGTTCACCGAAGAAGAGGCCGAGCAGTTCCCGTTCGACCACCTGGACCCGACCAAGATCGTCCCCGAATCGCTGGTGCCGCTGCAGGTGATCGGCAGGATGGTGCTGGATCGCTGGCCGGACAACTTCTTCGCCGAAACCGAGCAGGTGGCGTACTGCCCGGCCAACGTGCCGCCCGGCATTGATTTCAGCAACGATCCGCTGCTGCAGGGGCGCTTGTTCTCCTATCTGGACACCCAGCTGATCCGCCTGGGCGGGCCGAATTTCCACCAGATTCCGGTCAATGCACCGAAGTGCCCGTTCGCCAACCATCAGCGCGATGGACACATGCAGATGCAGGTGCCCAAGGGCCGGGTGGCCTATGACCCCAGTTCGCTGGAAGCGGACACGCCGCGCGAGACGCCGGCCGGTTTCCGCAGCCATGCCACCGCCGATGACGGGCGCAAGGGCCGCACCCGCGCCGAAAGTTTCTCCGACCACTTCAGCCAGGCGCGGATGTTCTTCCGCAGCCTGGAGAAGCCGGAGCAGGCGCACCTGGCGTCCGCGCTGGTGTTCGAACTGTCCAAGGTGGAAACCGCGGCGGTGCGCGAGCGCACTGTCAGCCAGCTGCGCAATATCGATGACAGCCTGGCCCAGCGCGTGGCCGATGGCCTGGGCATGGACGCACTGCCGGCCCCTGCCCCGGCCGCGGTCCCCGCGCAGGACCTGCCCAATGCCCCGGAGGTGCGCACCATCGGGCGAGGCAAGGACACCCTGCAGGGCCGATGCATCGGCATCCTGTTCGATGAAGGATCCGATGCCGGCACCATCGCCGCATTGCGCAACGCGGCGCAGAAGGCGGGCGCCGAGGTGAAGCTGGTGGCGCCCAGGCTGGGCGGCGGCGTGCTGAGCGACGGCAAGCGCCAGGCCGCCGATGGCCAGCTTGCCGGTACGCCGTCGGTGGTCTTCGATGCGGTCGCGGTGGTGCTGAGTGCGGAGGCCGGCAAGGCGCTGTCCAAGGAGTCCGCCGCCATTGATTTCGTCAGCAACGCGTGGGCGCACCTGAAGGCCATCGGCCACGACGAGGGTGCCAAGGCGCTGCTCAAAGCCGCCGGCGTCGGCAGTGATCCGGGCATCGTGCAGGCGTCCGATGCCAAGGGTTTCATTGCGGCCGCCGCAACCCGCCAGTGGGCACGCGAACCGAAACTGCGCCTGCTGGCTTGATCCCCTGAGAGGAGAAACCTCATGACCCAAGGTGATAAATCCGCCTACACGGACAAGCAGAAGCGCAAGGCAGCGCACATCGAAGAGAGCGAGAAGGACAAGGGCCGCTCGGCCACTGATGCCGAACGGATCGCGTGGGCCACCGTCAACAAGCAGGATGGCGGTGGCAAGAAAAGCGGCAGTGGCCGCAAGGATGCCAAGGACAGCTGACCCGGCTGGGGGTGGAATGTCAGCGGGCGGTTCGGGCCGGCGGCGTCGGCGCCGCACGGCGCTGTATGCCGGCCGCCTGCACACGGCGTACGGCGGCGATCGGAACCGCCTCCGCCCGTCGCTGCGCCGGCCACCACAGGAACACGAACGCGCTGCTGGTACCCAGCAGCCGCGCCTGCCCGGGTAACGCCGTGGCATCGCCAATCAAGTGCACGGTCACCGCATCCCCGGCGCGCCGATCGCGGATATCGGCGCCGCGCTGGCCCACGTAACCGGCCGCCGCCACCGCCATGAACAGGGTCACGGCCACGGTCATCGCGGTGAGCGGGCGCATCCGGGTCGTCTCCCAGCTGGTGAAGACCGAGCGCCCCAGCAGGAGCCGCCACAGGCGGTTGCGCCCGATCAGGCGCGCCACGGTATCCGGATTGCGCAGCCGCACCGTCTCCGGCCAGGTCACCACCAGCACCAGCAGCACGCCCAGTCCCAGCAGGCCGATGTACACCGGGTCGCGCACCCCCGCCACCAGGAAATCGCTGGCCTGCAGGTAATCCAGGATCGACAGCCCGAAGCCGCGGTAGAACCAGTAGCTGCACCACAGGCCGAGTGCCGAAACCAGCAGGTAGGCCGTGGTGAACAACAGCGCCGGCTCGCGCTGCATGCGGCGCGAGGCCCGCAGTACGATGGAATCTTCGTTGCCTTCCGGAACCGGTATCAGCGACCAGTCGAACGCCCTGGGTCGAGTCGCCGGCAGCGCGCCGGCAGGTGCTGCGTTGTCACTGCTGTCCATGGCATCCCCTTGTCTGCCGCCCAGCATCGGCCAAGACGCGCCGCAGCGGTAGTGTCCAGCTTGCTCGCCCCCCGTCCACGCCGAGCGCTCAGCCGCGCGTCAGCCTTTTCACGGTGGCTGCGCACGTCCCATGGGCATGGTGGAGGCATTCGAACAAGGAGTTCCCGATGCTGCGCAAGCGCCCGCCCCTTTCTTCCCTGCTGATCGCCTGCCTCGGCCTTGCGGCCACGCCCCTGGCGATGGCCCAGGCACCGGCACCTGCCGCCCCCGCCCAGACTGCTGGTGCGCAGCCGGTGAACATCGAGCCGCGCTCGCCGCTGCATGCGCAGGTATTGCTGGACCGCGCGAACTTCTCGCCCGGCCAGATCGACGGCGAGGTGGGCTCGAACCAGCGCCGTGCCGTGAGCGGCTTCCAGGCCGCACGCGGACTCAAGGTGACCGGCGAGCTGGACGAGGAGACCTGGCAGGCGCTGCAGGCCGACAGCACCAACATGCTGGTGCGCTATACGCTCACCGCCGAAGATGTGGCCGGTCCATTCCAGCCCACGCCGAAGGGACCCGCCGCACAGGCACAGCTGGAAGCGCTTGGCTTCGGCTCGGTGGCCGAAGCGCTCGGCGAGCGCTTCCACGCCTCCCCGGACCTGCTCAAGGCGCTTAACCCGGGCGTGGATCTCGGCAAGGCCGGCACGTCGATCCAGGTGCCGAACATCGGCGGCGGGGCCTTGCCGAAGGCGGCCAAGGTCCTCATCGACAAGTCCGATTCCACCCTGCAGTTGCTGGATGACCAGGGCAAGGTGCTGGCGCAGGTACCGGTCTCCTCCGGCAGCCAGCACGATCCGTTGCCGATCGGCGAGTGGAAGATCCTCGGCGTTGCGCGTGACCCGACCTTCCATTACAACCCCAAGCTGTTCTGGGACGCGAAGAAGGGTGACAGCAAGCAGACCCTGCCGCCGGGCCCGAACAATCCGGTGGGCGTGGTGTGGATCGACCTTTCCAAGCCGCACTACGGCCTGCACGGCACGCCGGAGCCGGGCCACGTCGGCAAGACCGAATCGCATGGCTGCGTGCGCATGACCAACTGGGATGCGCTGCGCGTGGCCGATGCGGTGGGCCCGTCGATCACCGTGGTGATGCAGGAGTAAGCCGATGCGCGTGATGCCGTTGATCGCAGTGGGGTTGGTGGTGGGTATCGGCGCCGGTTGGTGGCTGTTCGGCCAGCGTGGCGCGGCGGTGGATATCGCGCCGGTGGATCCGGCGTCGGTGATTGCCGTGCCGGGCGAACCGGCACCGGCGCCTGCGGTGACGCCCGAAGCCGTGTCCGCACCGTCTCGTTCATCGCTGCAGGTGGCTGCTGCGGCGCCGGCCCTGCCGGCTGCACCGCTGGTCGCCACGCCTGCCGCCGCGCCCGCGTCCAGCGGACTGCTGCTGCCGGTGCAGGGCATCGCGCCTTCGCAGCTGCAGGACACCTTCACCGATGCGCGCAGCGAAGGCCGGGTACACGATGCCATCGACATCATGGCGGCCGAAGGCACGCCGGTGCTGGCGGTGGCGGACGGCCATGTCGAGAAACTGTTCGACAGTGACAAGGGCGGACTGACGATGTACCAGTTCGACCCCGATGGCGTGCACTGCTACTACTACGCACACCTGCAGCGTTACGCCGACGGGCTGGTAGAGAAGAAGCAGATCAAGCGGGGCGAGGTGATCGGCTACGTGGGGAGTACCGGCAACGCCAATCCGCAGGCACCGCACCTGCACTTTGAAGTACATGTGCTGGGACCGGAGAAGCAGTGGTGGAAGGGGAAATCGATCAATCCGTATCCGTTGCTGACGGGTCGTTGATCCCAAGGGCGCCGCTGCGCTCGCCGACCATGGGTCGGCGCTACCGGAGCGTGCTGCGTGCCTGCCGCTGCGCTCGCCGACCATGGGTCGGCGCTACCGGGGGGTGATGCGTGCGCTGCCGCTGCGCTCGCCGACCATGGGTCGGCGCTACCGGGTGGGCGGGTTTCTGGTAGCGCCGAGCCATGCTCGGCGGGAACCCTACTCTCGCGTCACACCGTCAACTCGCCATTGTCCTCGCCATCCCACCAGGCGATGCGCGAGGCACGCACGTGCAGCAGCACCAGTCCGGGTGTATCGATGCCCCGCTCGAACCAGCGCTCAAGGTCTTTCACCCAATGCTCGGCAAAGCTCGCCTTGTCCGTATGCAGATGGCAATGCCCCTGCACCGCGACGAAGATCGGCGGCTTGCCCAGCAGCGACTTGGCACCGGTGAATGAGAGTCCCACCTTCGGATCGCGGCGGATGTCGGCCACCATGCGGGTGTTCTCGAACGTGAAGAACCAGCTGTCACCGTCGTAGTCCACGTCACCGTTGTTGCTCATCGGCCGCGCCGCGTGCTCGCCGCCCTCGGTGGTGGTCTGCAGCATGACGAAATCGATATCGGCCATCTTCCTGGCCAGGTCCTGCAGGGTGTGGGCGCTCATCGGTGATTCCTGGGGGGTGATGCGCCGAGGGTGGAGCGGCCGCGGTAAATGCACCGTGTAGGGCCAGCGAGGGCGATGTGCAGTGTCGGCGTAAAACGGCAGAGGGCGTGGCGACCGATGGTCGTCACGCCCTCTGGTGGAGCCCGCCGAGCATGGCTCGGCGCTACCTCCTGGTCGCCGAGCATGGCTCGGCGCTACCGGGTTGTCCCGTCGTCTGGGATCAGGCGAACGGGTCCTGCAGGACCATGGTGTGGTCACGGTCCGGACCGGTCGACACGATGCTGATCGGGCAACCGGCCAGCTCTTCCAGCGAACGCAGGTAGGCCCGCGCGGCCGGCGGCAGATCGTCCCAGTTGGTGATGCCGTGGGTGTTCTCGGTCCAGCCCGGGAATTCCAGGTACACGGGGGTGCACTCTTCCCAGCCCTGGCCATCCAGCGGTGCGTATTCGGTGCGCTTGCCACGGTATTCGTAGGCGATGCAGATCTTCAGCTTTTCCATGCCATCCAGCACGTCCAGCTTGGTGATGC
The DNA here is from genome assembly GCF_039674585.1 of Stenotrophomonas lacuserhaii. Classification (GTDB taxonomy): domain Bacteria; phylum Pseudomonadota; class Gammaproteobacteria; order Xanthomonadales; family Xanthomonadaceae; genus Stenotrophomonas; species Stenotrophomonas pennii_A. The sequence continues at coordinate 29,497 of NZ_JBDJNU010000038.1, forward strand.
ACAGGCCGCTGATGCCGTTGATCGCCACCGCGCGCTTCAGCGCCACGATGTCCATCCAGCCGCAGCGACGCGGCCGACCGGTGGATGCACCGTACTCGGCGCCACGGTCACGGATGCCCTGGCCGATCTCATCGTCCAGTTCGGTCGGGAACGGGCCACCGCCCACGCGCGTGGCGTAGGCCTTGGCGATACCCAGCACGTAATCGATGGAATCGGCGCCCACGCCGGCACCGGCCAGCGCACCACCGACGGTGGTATTGGAACTGGTGACGTACGGGTAGGTGCCGTGGTCGATGTCCAGCAGCGCGCCCTGCGCCCCTTCGAACAACACCCGCTTACCCTGCTTGCGCAGGTCGTGCAGGATGCCGGCCACGTCGGACTTCATCGGCTGCACGTATTCGCCGAAGGCCAGCGCTTCGTCGAAGGTCTGCTGGAAATCGACCGCGTCGGTGCCCAGGTACTTGGTCAGCACGAAGTTGTGGTAATCCAGCGCGGTGCGCAGCAGTTCTTCCAGCTGCGCCGGGTAATGCAGGTCGGCGATGCGGATGCCGCGACGCGCCACCTTGTCTTCGTACGCCGGACCGATGCCACGGCCGGTGGTGCCGATCGCCTTGCCACCGGCAGCGCGTTCGCGCGCCTGGTCCAGGGCGATGTGGTACGGCATGATCAGCGGCGCGGCCGGGGATATCTTCAGGCGCGAACGCACTTCCACGCCGGAGGTTTCCAGCTCGGCGATTTCCTTCTGCAGCGCGGCCGGCGAGATCACCACGCCGTTGCCGATCAGGCACAGCGCATCGGCGCGCAGGATGCCCGACGGAATCAGGTGCAGGACGGTCTTCTTGCCATTGATGACCAGCGTGTGGCCGGCATTATGGCCGCCCTGGAAACGTACCACGGCACCGATTTCCTCGGTGAGCAGATCGACGATCTTGCCCTTGCCTTCATCGCCCCACTGGGCACCAAGCACTACGACAGACTGACCCATGACGGGCTCCTCGAATTGTGTGCGGCCATCGGGGCCGCGGACGGGTAAACCGTGGCGAGGCTGGCCAGCGCGGGGTGGCGGCTCCAACGGGGAGGCGCCGGCGATGGAGGGCCCGGACACGGAAAAAGCCGAACGGGAGGCCCGTCCGGCTTTTGTGCATTATCCGGGTTTCGAGGGGCAGGTGCCACCCTGCCCCGGACGCGGGTCAGCCGGTGTTGGGGCCCACCGGGCCCACCCAACCGCCAGCAGCGGTGGGGAGGATGCGATCGAAGGGCGCGTTGGGCCGGGGTTCGCAACCGAAGGCGGCATCGAATCCTTTCAACGACCGGCCCAGTTCGGCACGGAACGGTCCCGGCGGATGCCCCTCCTGTTCGATCTGCGCCCGCAGTTGCCGGGCGGTCGGATTGGCCGCATGCAGGCCGGCTGCCGCGACGAAGAACCGCTTGCGGTCGAATGACCGCCCGGCCGCCGCCGCCTCGGCTTCCCCGGCCCTCAACGCCGCGCTGAGCCCGCGCAGGTCGGCCCCGGCTTCATCCAGCACGCGGGTTGCATCGAGGTGCGAGGTGCCTATCCACAGGTCACCGATGCGCTGGCGGATGGCCGCATCATCCTGCGCCATCATCGACTGGCCCGGGTCACTCAGCCCGATGGCGTCGCTGAGTACATGGCCGAGCTCGTGGCCGATCATCATGCCCAGCGTCGCCCACCGCGCCTCACGCTGCGGTGCCTGCCCGGCCAGGCTGGCAAGCATCGCGGGCGACACGCGAACCAGCCCGTCGATGATGTTGGTGCCGATCGAAAGGTGATGGGCCGGGAGCGCAGTGTCTTCGCCCTTCCCGCGTCCCTCGATGATGTCCAGGTCATCGCACAGTGCGAAGGCGGCCAGTGACTGCAGGTTGGCGACCAGGTTCCCGCCAGCGGGGAAGGCAGTCCAGTCCCGGCCGCTACCGGCTTGCTCCAACACCAGCCGCGTCGCGGCCAGCGTCTGGTCCAGGAGGACCCGGTCCTCAGCAGGCAGGGCAGAGGCCGCCACGTCATCGCGGAACACCTGCTTGAGCGCGTCGAACATGCGGGTGGCGGCCACGAGTTGCTCAGGCGCCGCACGCGCTGCGTACCAACTGCTCAACAGCAGGCGTCCGCCCGGCCGCTGGTCCAGCATCCGCAGGATGTCGGGCGGCTGCATTCCGCTGTCCAACGCGTGTTTCAATATCGCCGCTTCGCGATAGCGCAGGAACACTTTCCAGTCTTCGACAGGGCGGTCCATCAGCAACTGACCCACTTGACGGCAACGTGCCAGGTCGGTGAACAGCGCCGTCATCGGATCCAGCCCCAGCGCCTGCCACAAGGTGGCCCAAGGGAAGCCAGGCGCGGCCCGTTCGGCCTGTTCCCGCGTGCAGGACTGCAGCTGCGCCGGGGCCGCCGCGATGATCCGCTCCATCTCCATGATGGTCCGCGCAGCCGACTCCGTTTCTGCAGCCGGCATGCCTGTCAGCGACAGCAGCGCGCCAATCTGCGCCCGATGGGCCACCACCCGCGGGTGCGTCGTTGGCAGCGCATGCAACCCGGTGTCCTCCCCCCGCCCTGGCGCCACCACCAGCACACCGTTGCGGAAATAGCGTTGCACACCGAGCAGCGAGGCCTGGCCGCGCGACATCGCCTGGCAGAGGTGGCGCTCCACCTCATCGCGGCTGGACAGGCCCCTGATCGCAGCCAGCTGGGGTTGGAAGGCGCTCCACTGCCTCGCCGAAGGAGATTGCGCACTGGCCCAGATTGTCGCCAGCACCGCCTCGGCGCCTCGTCCCGCAGCCGACGCCTGCGGGGCATCGACGAGGATCGACTGCACCACGGCTTGCTTGAGTTCGCCGAAATGGCTGGGCTGTTCGCGCGCAGGCGGGTGGCCCAGCTTCCAGAAACCATTGGCGTACTGGTCCAGGTCCGTGCACGGATCGGCGAACCACGCCGCGATGCCCTGCCAGAGCAGCGAGCTGCCACCGCCGCCGCTCTCTTCGGCCACCGCAAGCGCCTCTTGGTTGGCCAACTCGGCCAGGGGCTCGGTGAGCGACGTGAACAGGCCCGGGTGGAAACCGTGGCGTGGCATTGCCGGCGGCGGGAGCGCGCCACGCGGGACGTTCTGGACCCGCGTGGCGGTCGTCGCCGCAGCCTGCCCCGCAAGCAGCAGCGCGGTCATCACGGTCAACGTGGACCGACGGTCCCACGGTCTGTTGCCAACGTAACGCACCCCGGATGGGGGCCGCGGCGGCGCTCGCAATCGGGCAGACACGGGCTGCCTGCATGCGGCCCTCGCGGCCTCGTTCCCGCCCTGACGCGCGCACGCGTCACCTGCTCCGATCGGCATCGCCGCACCTCCTGTTGGTCGAGGCTTGACGTTAGTAACAGAGGTTTCAGCGTGCCAAGAGCCGTATGCGACGACGCGCGATGGATGACACCCTCAGTGCCGGACCCACCACAACAGGCTCAAGCCCGCCAGCAGCACCAGCCCGCCGAAACTGCGCAGCGCGGGGCCTGGCAGGTCCATCAAGCGCTCGGCCATGCGCTTCCATGCCAGTGGCGCGGCAAACAACAGCAGGCCTTCCAGCACCGCCACCAGGCACAGCGCGGCAAACAGGTCTTTCATCCAGCGGCTCCACAAAAAGCACGGGGCCCGGACATGCCGGGCCCCGTGGCGAAACGACGGCGACTCAGCGGTCGCTCTTCAGGTACTGCAGGAACGGATCATTCTTGTCCAGCACGATCACGCCGTTGCCATCGGTCAACGAGTTCCGGTAGGCCTCCAGGCTGCGGGTGAACGCAAAGAACGACGGGTCGGCTGAACCGGCCTGGCCGTAGATCCGCGTCGCTTCGGCATCACCTTCACCGCGCATGCGCTGGGCATCGCGCTCGGCTTCGGCCACCAGCACGGTCGCCTCGCGGTCGGCCTGGGCGCGGATGGTGAGCGACTGTTCCTCGCCCTCCGCCCGCAGCTTGGCCGCTTCCTGCTTGCGCTGGGCGCGCATGCGCTCGTACACGTCGTTGATCACCTGGCTGTCGGTCGGCAGGTCGATCTGCTTGATGCGCAGGTCGATGATCTGCATGCCCAGGCCCTGCACGGCTTCGTTGATGCCGGTCAGCTGGTCGGCGATCAGTTCGCTGCGGTCACCGGACACCAGCTCGGTCAGCGAACGCGAGTTGATCTGGTTGCGCAGCGAATCGGTGATGATCGGTGCCAGGCGGGCGTTGGCCACGCGCGGATCGCCACCGGTGGCGCGGAAATAATCGCCCACGTTGGAGATGTAACCGATGGCGAAGAAGTCGACGCTGACGTCCTTCTGTTCGGCGGTGAAGTAACGCGCCGGCGCGGTATCCAGCACCTGGAAGCGGCGATCGAACACGCGCACCGTTTCCACCAGCGGCACCTTGAAGTGCAGGCCCGGCTTGATGTCGGCCCGGACCACGCGGCCCAGGTTCAGCACCATGCCGGTCTGGTCCTCGCGGACCACGAACACCGACCCCAACAGGCCGAACAGGATCACGACCACCAGGCCGATCCACAGTGAACTCCTCATTGGCTGCCCTCCTCACGGCCGCTCGGTCGTCCCGTCGGTCGGCCTGTCGGCCGGCCTGCATCACGCGGGGTGGGGCTTGCACTGCCGGTCACGGCAGGCAGCACGACATCCGGGTTGGACAACGGCAGCTGCGCGGCACCGGTCGGGCGCGTTTCACCCGGGAACGGCACGTACAACACCTGGCGGCTGTCGCCACCGATCACCTTGCGGTTCTCGGCCAGCACTTGCTCGACCGTTTCCAGCCACAGGCGCTTGCGGGTCACGTCCGGCGCGTTCTTGTACTGCTGCTGCAGCAGCGTGAAGCGCTGGGCGTCACCCTCCGCACGCGAAACCACGGCGGCCTTGTAGCCTTCGGCGGTGGTACGGGTGCGGGCGGACTGGCCGCGCGCTTCCGGAACCACCTTGGCCGCGTAGGCCTGCGCTTCGTTGATCAGCCGTTCCTTGACCTGCTGCGCGCCGTTGACCTCGTCGAAGGCCGGCTTCACTTCTTCCGGCGGACGCGCGTCAGGCAGGGTCAGGCCGGTCACGGTGACACCGGTGCGATACGCGCCCAGCAGGGTCTGCAGGCGGGTTTCGGCGGCGGTCGCCAGCGGGCCACGGTTGTTGAGCACCGAGTTCAGGTCGGCACGACCGACTTCTTCGCGCACCGCGCTCTGCGCCGACTGCTCCAGCACCTGGTTGGCATCGAAGGTGCCGAACAGGAACAGGCGCGGGTCGTCGATGCGGTACTGCACGTTGAGCGAGACGTTGACGATGTTCTCGTCGCGGGTCAGCACCGGCACCGAGACCGAGAAGGTCTTGATCTCCGTGGCGTTGACCTTGGTCACCGACTCGATCGGCCAGGGCAGCTTGAAGCTGGGGCCTGGCTGCAGGATGCGCGAGAACTGGCCGAAGCGCAGCACCACGCCACGCTGCTGTTCGCCGATCAGCTGGAAGCTGGAGAACAGCAGCAGCAGGACCGCCGCAATGACGATCCAGCGGACGATGCCGCCATCGAACATGTCTTTCAACGGCCCCGGGAACCCACCCCAGCCACCACCAAATCCGCCGCCGCGGGGCTTGGAAGGCCCCCGCCGGTTGTCTTCGGGACGTTGTCCGTCCCTGTTGCCGCCGGGTGTATTCCAGGCCATGCACGCTCCATCTGAATTGGGCCGCGCCACGGGCCCTTCCCGTGACACCAGCCTTGTACCGGTTTCCCTGATTCTACAAGATGGGGCGGACCAGGAGGATTGGAAGGGGGTAAGGTGATATTTCCCCGTCAGCGAGCGTTCCAATGTCCCTTCCGGCCACCTTCAGCGCCTTCCGCATCCACAACGACGACCACGGCCACCGCAGCGGCCTGGAATCCATGCAGGCAGACGATCTTTCCGCCGGGCAGGTGCTGATCCGCGCGCAGTGGTCGTCGGTCAACTACAAGGATGCCCTGGCCGGGACCGGCCGCGGCCGCATCCTGCGGCGGTTTCCGCTGGTCGGCGGGATCGACGTGGCGGGCGTGGTGGTGGCTTCGACCGACCCGGCCTGGCGCGAAGGCGATGCGGTGTTGGCGACCGGCTGCGGCCTGAGCGAAACCCGTGACGGTGGCTACAGCCAGTACGTCCGGCTGGAATCGAGTGCGGTGATCGCCCAACCGCCCGGGCTGACCCCGCGCGAGGCGATGGTGCTGGGCACCGCCGGCTTCACCGCTGCGCTGGCCCTGCTGCGCATGCAGGACAACCGCCTGACGCCCGGGCATGGGCCGCTGGCGGTGACCGGTGCCAGCGGCGGCGTCGGCAGCCTGGCCGTGGATATCTTCAGCCGCGCCGGCTATGCCGTGCATGCGGTGAGCGGCAAGCCGGAGCAGGCCGACTGGCTGCGCTCCATCGGTGCCAGCGAGGTGCTGCCGCGTGACGCGCTGGCCGACACCGCGCCGCTGCAGTCGGCGCGCTTCGGCGGTGGGCTGGACAATGCAGGCGGCCCGATGCTGGCCAGCCTGCTGGCACAGACCGTCGGCTACGGCAGCGTGGTCAGCGCCGGATTGGCGGCCGAGCCTTCGTTGGAGATGACGGTGATGCCGTTCATCCTGCGCGGCGTGTCGCTGCTGGGGGTGTCTTCGGCCAGCGCCCCGCGGGCGCTGCGCGAGCAGGTCTGGGAACGCCTCGGCAGCGACTGGAAGCCGACGCACCTGGAAGCGATCTGCACGCGGGAAATCGGGCTTGCCGAGCTGCCGCCGGTGTTTGAAAGCATGCTTTCGGGCGGCTCGCGCGGGCGTACCGTGGTACGGATCGACTGAACGTCGCAGGCGGGCGACGGACGGCACGTTGTCGGCTTCTCCGCGAGGCAAGCGGCGCACTACACTGCGGCATCACCTGGGGAGCAACATGGCACGCATCCTGATCGTCGACGATTCACCATCGCAGCTGTTGGGGATACAGCGCATCGTCGAGAAGCTGGGCCACCAGATCCTGACCGCCACCGATGGGGCGGCCGGCGTGGAAACCGCGCGTGCCGAACTGCCTGACCTGGTGCTGATGGACGTGGTGATGCCCAACCTCAACGGCTTCCAGGCCACCCGCACGCTGGCCCGCGACGAAACCACCCGCCACATCCCGGTGATCCTGGTGACCACCAAGGACCAGGACACCGACCGCATGTGGGGGATGCGCCAGGGCGCGAAGGCGTACATCACCAAGCCGTTTTCGGAGGACGAACTGTCCGAGGTACTCGAACGCGTGTTCGCCGGGCAGCCCTGACGGGTCGTTGGTCGAACGGGTGGGACCCCCTCGCGGGTGGCGTTCAGAGCTGCCGCTTTGGGTGGGCCGGGGGGGGGGGGGGGTTGGGGGGAGGGCCCCAAAAAAGAAAAATAAAAGGAAAGCGACAAACCCCTCAAA
>NZ_JBDJNU010000039.1:0-36591 GCF_039674585.1 Stenotrophomonas lacuserhaii
GGGGCGGGGGGGGGGGGGGGGGGTGGGGGGGGCCCCCCACCCCCCCACCCCGGGCGCCCCGGGTCGCCGCAACCCCTGGCCCCCCCCCCCCCCCCCCCCCCCCCCCCCCCCCACCTTCGACAGGTCCACGGGGGCCTTGGAATCTTCGGTAGCGCCGACCCATGGTCGGCGGAATGTTTCCGCCAACGGCCCGCTGCGCTCGCCGAGCAGGGGTCGGCGCTACCGCTTTTCTCTTTTTCTTTCTACGCGGGTGGCGGCCACCGGAACCTGTCAGAGGGGCCGGGCGGGGAGGCCATGCGGGGCCTTGAGCGGCAGGAGCCGCGAAGAGCTACACGGACGTACTTGCGCGTGCCCCGCATAGCCTCCCCGCCCGGCCCTTCACCCAGATGCAGCTCTAGAAGCCACCCGCGAGGGGGCATCACCCGTTCGACCCACCCACGCCCCGCGAAAGCGCCATGAAATTCGCCTCAACCGGAATCCGCGGCGCGGGGCACAACCCATCCGGGGCATCCACATCACGCGACATCCAGTCGTCCACCACGCCGCCCAGCAGATCGATCCGCATCGGCAGGGTGATGTGGTCCTCGCCGCGCATTTCGATGTAGTGCGCACGCGGACTGGCCTGCGCCAGCCGGCGTCCCTGGTCCACGCGGATATGCTGGTCTTCGTCACCGTGAAGCAGCAGCACGCAGGCGCGGCTGGCGGCGACCGCACGGCTGACATCCACCCGGTCCAGGTCCACCCCCAGCCGCCGGTTGGCTGCGGCGATCACCGCGTCCAGGTCCTGGTCGGCATACCGCCAACGGGCGTACGCCGCCACCGCCTGCGCCTGCCAGCCCTGTGGCTGGCTGGCCAACAGGTGCGGGATCATGCTGCGGATCGCATCGCCGGCGTTGGCAAAGGACTCCATCGCCACCACGCCCTGTATGTCGTCACCCAGTTTCTCGGCGGCAAACAGCGCGGTCGCCGCGCCGTAGGACACCCCGAACAGATACAACGGCCCCTGCACCTCACCGCGGGCGCGCAAGGAACGGATCACCTCGATGACCTCGTCCGATTCCACCGTTCCATAACCCGCCGGACCGTTGCCTGAGTGGCCATGGTTGCGCAGGTCGATGGTGATCACGCGGTAACCGGACTGGGCCAGCTGCAGTGACCATGGCAGCATGGCATCGCCGCTCATCATCCAGCCGTGCAGCAGCACCACGGTGCCGCGCGGCGCACGCGCATGGAACGGCCGGGGAGGCTCCAGCCGCAGGTCCATGTCCACCGGTTCGCCGCCTTCATGGCGCGGGCGCGCATAGCGGTAGCGCAGCCCGTAGTCGCCTGCGTCGAAGGCGCGCCAGAACAGGCGCACGTCCTCGCTGCTGGTGACGTAGCCATTCCGGTTCGGCAGGGTGGCGATGGTGGCTGAGATATGCGCCTGGTCGAGCAACGGCGAGGCACCGCCGGGCGATACCAGGCGTTCGCTCAGCGAGGTGGAAGCAGTAGGGGAGCAGGCGGCCAGCCACAGGCACGCGCAGGCCAGCAGCAGGCGCATCATCATCAGGGCATCGAACGGATTGGCCGCACAGGCTACGCAGCGCCCGGGTGTGCGATCTATCGTGGATCGATGACGGCTTGATGACAGTGTGGCGTTGGTTCAGCTACGCGCCCGGACTCAGCGCTTGGGACGGCGGATCATCCGGGTGCCGCTGGCGCGGTCGTGCCAGGTCAGCCGGTCGCGGTCGATCAAGGCCCACCAGAAACCCAGTCCGGCAAGGCCCAGGGACACGCTGGCAACGGCATAGCGTGCCCACAGCGAGGGCAGGGACGGTGCCTGCGCATCATCACCGGTCACCGCGATCCGCCACGGCCGCATGCCCAGCGTCTGGCCGCCACGGCGCCAGCTCCAGGTGGCATACAGGCCGGTCAGCACCCAGCAGCATGCCCACAGCGCCCACTGCCAGCCGCTGAAGGGGGCGATGTTCTCGTGCGTGGCATGGCCGGTGACGGTGAAGGCGATGACGAACAGCGATCCGGCCAGCATCCACAACGCAAGCGCCGGGAACAGGTCGTACAGCAAGGCGAGCAGGCGCCAGCCAAGCAGGGCAGCAGGGCGCACGGCAGCGGCAGCGGCGGCAGGGACATCATGCGGATCGGCCATGCCGGGAAGCATACGCAATGCTGGTGGGGCGCGCTGCGTGACGCGTATCCTGACTGCATGTCCGTTGCTTCCACGCCCGCAGAACGCCGCCAGCTGGTCCAGGCGCTACCCGATCTTGACGTCGCCGATTCGGTGGCGATCACCCGGTTCCTTGATGCGGCATGGGCCGAGCACGGCCTGGCAAAGGCCAGCGTGGACAGCTATCGACGCGACCTTGAAGGGCTGGCGCGCTGGCGCAGCGGACAGGCCGGCGGCCTTGCCGGCGTGGATCGCGCCGGATTGTTCGACTATCTGGCCTGGCGTACCCGCCACGGATGGTCGCCGCGCAGCAATGCCCGCCTGCTGTCGGCCCTGCGCGCGTTCTTTGCCGACTGCGTGCGTCGCGGTGCCCGCAGCGATGATCCGACCGCGCTGCTGGACCCGCCGAAACTGCCGCGCCTGCTGCCCAAGGCGCTGGCGGAAAGTCAGATCGAGGCGCTGCTCGCGGCCCCGGACGTAAACGACGCACTGGGCCTGCGCGACCGCGCGATGCTGGAACTGATGTATGCCGCCGGCCTGCGCGTAAGCGAACTGGTGGGCCTGCCGGCGACCGCGGTGAACCTGCGCCAGGGCGTGCTGCGCGTTACCGGCAAGGGCAGCAAGGAACGGCTGGTGCCGCTCGGCGAGGAGTCCCAGCATTGGCTGGAGCGCTACCTGCAGGAGTCACGACCGTCGCTGGCGAACAAGCGCAGCGTGCCGGCCGATGCCGGCGGCCAGGTCCCGTTGTTCATCGAGCCGAGCCTGCGTCCGCTCAGCCGCCAGGCGTTCTGGCATCTGGTCAAGCGCTATGCGGTGGCGGCCGGTATCGACATCGCGCGGATCAGCCCACACGCGTTGCGGCACAGCTTCGCGACTCACCTGCTCAACCGCGGGGCCGACCTGCGCGCGCTGCAGATGCTGCTCGGCCACAGTTCGCTGTCCACCACGCAGATCTACACCCTGGTGGCGCGCGAGCACCTGCAGAAGCTGCACGCCCGGCATCATCCGCGCGGGTGATCGGTCAGGCGTTGCTCGAGCCGAAGGATGCGCTGCGTTGGAACGCTTGTGCCGCCTTGTCGTTGGCCTTGATAAGGACATCGACCGCTTCACCTTCAAGGCGATGGGCGTGGCGTTCGAGAAGCTCAAGCGCCTCGGCGACGCCAGGCTGCGACGCCGATGGGGCGTGATGGCGGATGTACTGAAGGAGTTCGAACGTGCGGCGGCAGCGCTGCTCCGGCAGGGTGGAGTCGGCCGGGCGCGGGGGAAGGGCGTCGTCCACGGCCGCCGCGACGGCTGCGCTGAAGACCGGGTACGCCGGCGGTGCCGCGCCGAGCCTCCAGAACGCGTCCGTGATCCGTTTCCATGACGCCGGAACCTGGTAGTCGGCACCGGACCGCGGCGGCGTTTCGCTGCCTAGTTGCAGCGCGTCGGCGGTGGCCTGCAGCAGCTGGTGGACGTAGGGCGAGGCCTCGCTTGCTGCGGCATGGCGGTGCGATGCACCGACGAAGGCGAGGATCTGCGGCATGGCATCACGTTCGAGACGCGCCAGCTTATCCGGTCCGCAGCCGACGTCCAGTGCTTCGTGGTGGGCCTGCAGGCGGACCTGTGCGGCCAGTTCACCGACGGTCACGAGGTGCCCATTCCAGACTGCATCAGCCAGCATGCCGCGTGCCCGGGCGCGCACCGTATCCGGTGCCAGCAGCGTACCCACCTTCTCCCTGGCTACCCCGTCCGACAGGCAGTACGCCCGCAGCAACACGCTGCGGAATGCCGTGGCGGTCTGTACCGGCTGGCGTGCGGGCGACACATCCTTGTCCGCTTCCGGCTGCAGCCGGGCATTGAGGATGACCTCATGGCTGGCCAGGCGGGTTGCCTGCCGCTGCAGCTTCTCCAGGCTCAGGTGTCCGCGGCTGAAGCGCTCTGCCAGCTGCTGCTCCTGGTTGTTGATGCCGGTCAGCGCGGCAGTGAAACGCGAAGGCGAGTAATGGGTGCTGGCCAGCTCCACCTTGGCACTGAGCTGACGGAGCAGGTTCGCCCGGAACATCAATCCGAGCTGGCTGAGGATCTGCATGGAGGCGGCCCGTGTTGTTTTGCAACCAGCTTGCGGCATGCCTTTTATCAAAGCTTCCATCAATCGCTCAGACGATTGCGACACCGACTGCCCGTCGCACGAGGCTCAGCCTTGCTGTGCGAGAATCGGCGTTCCTCATGATCCCGCGGGCCCCCGATGTTCCGAGTCCTTTCCGCCGCGCTGTTCGGCATGCTCAGCCTCAGCGCGTGCGCGCAGCCCGCGCCGCCCGCTGTCAAAACGCCGGCTGCTCCCGCCGCATCGTCACGCGGCGGTGCTGAACAGAGTGTCCGTGCCGCGTTGACCCAGCTGGATCCCAACTTCAAGCCCGACTACATCGGCGCGGCGCCATTCCCCGGCTTCCGTGAAGTAGTCGTCTCCGGCCAGGTACTGTACGTCTCCGATGACGGCAGGTACCTGATGCAGTCGCAGCCCTACGACATCCAGGCCAAGGCGCTGGTCAACAGCGAGGGTCTGCTGGCGTATCGTCGCGGCCTGCTGGAGAAGGCCAATCACGGTGACCGCATCGTGTTCGCCGCACCGAATGCCAAGCACACGATCAGTGTGTTCACCGACATCGAGTGCGGTTACTGCCGCAAGCTGCACCAGGATATCGCCGAGCTCAACCGCAACGGCATCACGGTGGAATACCTGGCCTTCCCGCGCATGGGCCTGGGCAGCAAGGACTACACCGACATGATCTCGGTCTGGTGCGCCAGTGACCGTCCCAAGGCGCTCACCGCCGCCAAGCAGGGCAGCCCGGTGCCGGCGAAGAACTGCACCAACCCGGTGGCCATGCAGTACGCGCTGGGCCAGCAGCTCGGCGTCAACGGCACGCCAGCGATCTTCGCCGCCGATGGCACCCAGCTGGGTGGCTACCTGCCGCCGGCGCAGCTGAAGGCCGCACTGGACCGCCGCGCGCGCTGAACCGGTGTAGCTGCAGCAGGCTGCTCCCCCCAGTGTCGGCGGGGAGCAGCACCTGGCTTACTTCAGGCCATCACTGATGCTGCGCGACAACGTGCCCTGCGCGTCGTCGCCACTGAACTCCCAGAAGAACGCGCCGCCCAGACCCTGGGCTTTGACGTAGGCCATCTTGCGGGTCACGTTGGCGGGGGTGTCATAGCTCCACAGGGTGCTGCCGTTGTAGGCCCAGGTGGCACCGGCCGTCGTGTCGGTATAGGTCGGCCAGCCCAGGTTCTTCAGCACCTTCCAGTCTTCGATGCCGGCTTCATAGGTGCCTGGAGCGGGACCCGAAGCGGTCTGGTACATCCCGTTGTTGCCGCCGCCCACGCCGTTCCAGCCGCGGCCGTAGAAACCGATACCGAGATTCAGCTTGGACGCCGGCACACCGCGTGAGAGGAAGGCTTCGATGGCGTCATTGCTGTTGTACAGCAGCTGGTCGCCGGTGGATGGGTCGGCTGCGGCATTGAACAACGCCGAGTGATGGTTGGTCCGCGGATCCCACGCACCGTGGAAGTCGTAGGTCATCACGTTGATGTAATCCAGGTACGGGTGATACGCGGCTGGATTGGTGACCCGGATCTTGTCGATGCCCGCACCCACGGCGACCGTCAGCAACAGGCCCGGCCGCACCGCATCCAGTTGGCGGCGGAACTCGGCCAGCAGCGCGGTGAAGTTGGCATTGTCCTCCGGCGCGCCACAGGCGATGCCGCACGCGACGGGATACTCCCAGTCGATGTCGATGCCATCGAACACGCCCAGGGCCGCCCCCGGGCCGCCCGCACCGTCGGTGACCGGCAGGTTGCCGCGGATGTACGCGTCGATGCAGGACGCGACGAACGCCTGGCGATTTTCCGGGCGTGCGGCGCTGGAGAAGCCACGCGACCAGGTCCAGCCGCCCAGTGAAATCAGCGCCTTCAGGCCGGGATGCTTGGCCTTCAACTGCTTCAACTGGTTCCAGTTGCCGCGCAGCGGCTGGTCCCAGGTATCGGCGCTCCCGCTGACGCTTTCGCCGGCCCCGAATGCCTTGCTGTAGTCAGCGAACGCATCACCGCCGGCCCCGGTGTTGGCATCGGACGGTTGGGTGACGCCGACCTCGCAACGGTTGTTGCGCACGTTGCCAAAGGCGTAGTTGATATGGGTCAAGCCGGCCGCCGAGCCGCTGCTGTCGATGTTCTTCACCCGGTAATTGCGGCCATAGATGCCCCACTGGGTGAAGTAGCCGATGACCCGCCTGCCGGTGCCATCGCCGCCGCCGGCAAGGGTGGCGGCACTGACCGTGCTGCCCTGTGCGGAGGCGTTGCCGGCGTTGTCCCGCGCACGCACGCGGTAACTGTAGGTCGTGGAAGGCGACAGGCCGCCGTCCACATAGGCGGTGGCCGATGGCGAACCCACCAGCGCGCCGTTGCGGTACACGTCGTAGCCGGCCACGCCGCTGCCCCCGGCGTTGTCGCTGGCCGCATTCCAGCTCAGCGCGACACTGTTGGCGGTGCGGGTGCCCACCGCCAGGCCGCCGGGCACGCTGGGCGCGGTGGTGTCACCCCCGGTGGCGGCGACGGTGATGGTGATGGTGGCGGTACTGGCCGTAGCGTTGTTGTTGTCGGTGGCCACCGCACGCAGGGTATGGGTTCCGGCGCTGGCATTGGCCCAGCTGGCGCTGTACGGCGCACTGGTGTCGATGCCGATCGAGCTGCCGCCGCGGAAGAATTCGACCTTGCTGATGCTGCCATCGGCATCGCTGGCGTTGGCGCTCACGGTCACCGTGCTGCCGGCGCTGAAGGTGGCGCCGTTTGATGGGGAGGTCAGGCTGACCACCGGCGGCTGGTTGCTGCCGCTGCCGTCGCAGGCGCCGAGGTTGGTGTAGTACGGCGCGCCGGCCGGATGGTCCGGCGGTGCGTTCCAGATGTCCTGTTTTGCCTGGTACAGCACCCCGCCTTTCTGCAGGGTGTCGCCGGCACGGTAGATCTTGCCCTGGTCCCACTGCCCGACCCCGGCGCAGTTGGCGGCCTGTGCCAGCGCGGGCAGGGCGCCACTGATGGCCAGCGCCAGCAGCCACGCGGGGCGGTGGCGGGCAAGGCGGACGGAACGAGCGGCACTGCGTGCAATCGGGTCATGCATGATGTGTCTCCGATCGAATCAGGTTGTCGCGCGGGCCGGGTTGGCGCCGCACGTGTCGCGGGTCCGGTCGCCGCCGAGCCAGGCGACGAGGGGGGCCGGATGTCACCGCCGTGCTGCGGGGCGGTTACGACAACGTTGTCATCGATTAGCCGATCAAACCGTGCGCTAGTGCGCTTTTTCCATTGCGAACGGAAAACCGCCAGCCGCTGCCGCGGCAATTTACCCGGGTACGGAGGGCGGCTTAGGCGGGTATGCGGCGCAGCGCGCCGTGGCATGCGGGCCGAGGCGTGGTGAAGCGCGGATCAGAGGCCGCCGGGCGCTGCAGACCCGGGCACATCGAGCGCGTCATTCGCCCGGGGAGCGACCGTGTTGCGCCAGTACTCGTCGATCTCTGCATCCAGCACTTCCTGGTGAGCCCTGATCGGTTCACCTTCGTCGACGCGGTCGTGGATGGCTTTCCGAAGGCCCTCTTGTGCCTCTTGCTGGATCCGGCGATGTTCGCGCTCCAGCGCCTCCAGCGGCGTCGGCTGCGCCAAAACGGTTTCGATCTGCGCCATGTAGGAAAACATCGCGCGCTTCTGCTCTTTGGAGATGATCCCTTGCAGGGTCTTGAGCTTCGCGGTGTTGTCCCGCTTGTAGCTGGCGTAGGCCAGGTCCATGTCCCGGCCCAGTGGGTCCAGGTGCCCAGGCTGCGGGTCGGCCATCAGCTCACGGGCCTGGAGCAACAGGAGGTCGCGCAGTTCCTGATGGATGGCATCAAGGCCGTCGGGGGCGTAGTGGCCCTCGGAGAGGTACCGCGTCATCTCGCTGTGGTACATGTCGGTGAACGCTTTCAGTATCCCGGGCGTCAGCGCCGGGCGGGCGCCGGCGGGCGCGACGGTTGCCGGAGCTGATTCCTGCGGCGGTGGCTGCAGGCTGGCAACAGGCTGATGGCGCAAAGGCGTCCGGGTGATCGCCGGCGCTGGCCCTTCGTAAGCCCCCGCCACCTGCAGCAGTTCAGGGGTGTTCCAGACGTGCTCGGCAAGTTGCCTGCGCAGCTGCAGGTTCGATGCGGCCAGGTCTTCGGCCTGCAATGCCTTGGAAATGCAGCTGAAGAAGCAGTCGCCATCCGCCCGAACGTCTTCGATCACCTGGTCCTGGTCGCGGCGGATCAGGCTGAAGTGGTTGCCGTGCCGCAAGAGGATGATCTCGTCGTCCTGTGGTGACGGCAGCTCCGGATCGTTGCCGCGATGGCATTGTTCGGACATTCCGGGACGGTAGAGATGGATCGCATCGTTGTCCGCGTCGACGATGCGCAGGGCGCGGCCGGCCGGCCAGCCGGGCGTGTTGACGATCACCGACTGCAGGTCGCCGCTGCTCTCGTTCCAGATGCCGGGGCGCTGCAGCAGCTCAAGGTTCAGGCCGGCGAGCAGGCAGGTCTGCTCGCCGGGTGTCATCGCAGGCGCCTTGCCGTCCGGCCGTGCTGCCGTCAGCACCTGCTGACGCAGGGCTTTCAGGCCCTCTGTGGACTGCTCCGCCAGCGACCAGCCGCGGGCCTCGGCGAGGTGCTGGAAGTCTGCCTGGCCCCCCGATGGAGGCGACGCTGCGCTGCGCGTCCCGCTGCCGGAATGCGCCCCCGCGTCCGGCGACGGCGTCGCGTTGCTGACCTGTGTGATGGGCAACCGAGGTGCGTGTGGCGCGTGCTTGTCGCCGCCCGCCGAGCGGGCCTGTGCAGGGGCCCGCATGGCGGAGAAGAAAGCAAGGGGCGCGGAGACGGGTATGTGGAGCATGCTGTGTACCGATCAGAGGGAGGTGAGGCGGCAGCGGGATGGAGCAGGTGTCCCAGCGTGGAATCTGGTGCGGCTTGATGCCGCCAGGAATCGCGCAGCCGCTGCCATCAGCTGCGCGCACCCAGCCATGCCCGATGAATGCCAATCGGGTGCAGTTCGCTTTTCTGCGGGCGGGTGGGATAGGCGTGCGGTGGATGCGGATGACGCGCCGACGGCTTGCGGACCAGGCCGCGCAGCAGGTCGTCCAGCTGGTCCATGCCAGGACATCCGCGCCGGCGTGCCGCCATGCGCAGCGCACACGCCGCCGCCTCGGCATTCCACGCCGGCTCATCATCGGAGGACAGCGATACGCCGCTGTCCGCCGAAGCCGGCGCGTCGTGTTTGGCTGCCGGGCGGAGCTGGGCCGGGTCGCTGCGTCCGCCAGTGCCGCGGGCCTGGGCCAGCCACGCCGCGCGTGCCACGCTGCCCCACACCAGGCTGGTGCTGGTGCGGCTGGGCCAGGGCTCGCTGCCGTGGCTGGTGTTGCGTTCCAGCAGCGGCAGCCCGTGCAGGCTGATCAGGCCCAGCGGATGGCGCTCCTTGCGGCGCACCACGATCTGCTGTTCGGAAAGCCAGCTTTCCAGGTCCAGGCTGGGCTCATGCCGCTTACGTTCGACGTCGACGATCCTGGGTGCGGCTGCCGCCTTCGGCTGCTGCCGCGACCCGCTGCAGGCCAGCGCGAAGACCCGGGAAGGCGGCAACGGCAGGGCGGCATACAGCGGCCGTGGCGGTTGAGAGTGCGCTTGCGGGCGCTGCGGCGATGGGGCGGGGCGCATCAGGCTGAGCGGGTCCTGCTGGCCCTGCCAGAAGCGCATCGCGTTTTCACGCACGGCGCGAAGCCCCCCCGGGTCTGCCTGATGATCGGCGATGCGGCCCGGCCGGGAGTTGACGACATGCCGGGGCACAGCGGCGGCGGCCAGCCCGGCCGCGCGGATCTGGCGCAGGCCCTGGCGCAGCAGGGCGGTCGAGGACAGGCATCCGGGCGTAGTGGACAGAATGGTCGCGGAAGCAGAAAGCATGGCAGCGTGCTCGTCGAGCCGGGGGATGAGCAGCTTGGCGCGTGCACCGCGCAGCGGCCTCCAGTTATCGGCCATCGGGGCCCGCCACGCCGCTTCCGGTACACTATCGGGCCCGTTTCCCAACCACGGTTCCCCGGACATGATGGTCCTCGAGGGCGCGCCCGCCCTGTCGGCGTTCCGCCGCGAACGTCTCGAATCCCGCCTGCAGTCCATTGCCGCCGATCTGCGCATCAGCGGAGCCTGGCAGGTGTATTTCATCCAGCCCGAGGGTCAGGGCACGGCCGATGCCGCCACCCTGTGCCGGATCCTGGAGGCGCATGAACAGGCCGAGCCGGTGGCCGAAGGCGCCATCCAGCGCTTCGTGGTGCCGCGCCTGGGCACGCTGTCGCCGTGGTCCAGCAAGGCCACCGAACTGGTGCGCGGTGCCGGCCAGCCGGTCAGCCGGGTCGAACGTGGCCTGCGCATCGACGTGCTCGGGTGGCCGACCGATCCGGGCGCGCAGCAGGCGCTGGTGAAGGCGCTGCATGACCCGATGACGCAGTCGGTACTGGAGACGGTGGAGCAGGGCCGCACGCTGTTCTCCACCCCGTCGCGGGGCGAGCTGGAACGCGTCGCGCTGGATGACCTGGAAGCCGCCAACCAGCGCCTCGGCCTGGCCATGGCGCAGGACGAGATCGACTACCTGCGCGAGCGCTTCGGCCAGCTCGGGCGCAAGCCGTCGGACGTGGAGCTGATGATGTTCGCGCAGGCCAACTCCGAGCACTGCCGGCACAAGATCTTCAACGCCAGCTGGACCATCGATGGCCAGGAACAGGACCGTTCGCTGTTCCGGATGATCAAGAACACCCACCAGCAGACCCCGCAGCACACGCTCAGCGCCTACAGCGACAACGCCGCGGTGATCGAAGGTCATCCGGCCGCGCGCTACCGGCCGGATCCTGCCAGCGGCGAGTACCGCAGCGAAGCGGTCGTGCCCAGCGCGTTCCAGATCAAGGTGGAAACCCACAACCACCCCACCGCCATCGCGCCGTTCCCGGGCGCGGCGACCGGTGCCGGCGGCGAGATCCGCGACGAAGGCGCGACCGGCCGCGGTGGCAAGCCGAAGGCCGGCCTGACCGGTTTCTCGGTGTCGCACCTGCGCATCCCGACCCTGCCGCAGCCGTGGGAGGCGCCGCGCGCGCTGAACCCGCGCATGGCCCCGGCGCTGGACATCATGCTCGACGGCCCGCTCGGCGGTGCCGCGTTCAACAACGAATTCGGGCGACCGAACCTGCTCGGTTACTTCCGCACCTTCGAGCTGGCCGAGGGCGGCATCACCCGCGCCTACGACAAGCCGATCATGCTGGCCGGCGGCCTGGGTGCCATCGATCGGGTGCAGGTCGACAAGGTTCCACTGCAGGCCGGCGATGCGGTGATCGTGCTGGGTGGCCCGGCGATGCTGATCGGCCTGGGCGGCGGCGCGGCGTCGTCGGTGGCCTCCGGTGAAAGTGCCGAAGACCTCGATTTCGCCAGCGTGCAGCGCGACAACCCGGAAATGGAGCGTCGTTGCCAGGAAGTGATCGACCGCTGCGTCGGCATGGGGCTGGACAACCCGATCAAGTTCTTCCACGACGTGGGTGCCGGCGGCCTGTCCAATGCCATCCCGGAACTGCTGCATGATTCCGGCGTGGGCGGGGTGATCGACCTGGGCAAGGTGCCCAGCGATGATCCGTCGCTGTCGCCGATGCAGCTGTGGTGCAATGAATCGCAGGAACGCTACGTGCTGGGCGTGGCCCAGGAACGGCTGGCGGAGTTTGCCGCGCTGTGCGCGCGCGAGCGCTGCCCGTTCGCCGCCGTGGGCGTGGCGACCACCGAAGAACACCTGGTGGTGGCCTACGGTGCGACGCCGGGCAATATCCCTGCCGACGCCCCGATCGACCTGCCGATGGACGTGCTGTTCGGCAAGCCGCCGAAGATGCACCGCGACGCGACCCACCCGCCGGCGCCGCGCTGGCCGGCGCTGAAGACCAGCGGCCTGGACCTGCACGAGGCCGGCCTGCGCGTGCTGGCGCATCCGACGGTGGCGGCGAAGAACTTCCTGGTCACCATTGGCGACCGCAGTGTCGGTGGCCTGACCGCGCGCGAGCAGATGATCGGGCCGTGGCAGGTGCCGGTATCGGACGTGGCGATCACCTTGACCGGCTTCGATGGCGTGGTCGGCGAGGCGATGTCACTGGGCGAACGCACCCCGCTCGCCCTGCTGGATGCCGCCGCATCGGCGCGCATGGCGGTCGGCGAGGCGATCACCAACCTGTGCGCCGCACCGGTGGATGCGCTGGACGAAGTGAAGCTGTCGGCGAACTGGATGGCCGCGGCCGGCCACGAGGGCGAAGACGCGTTGCTGTACGACGCGGTCAAGGCCGTCGGCATGCAGCTGTGCCCGCAGCTGGACATCAGCATTCCGGTCGGCAAGGATTCGCTGTCGATGCAGGCGCAGTGGCACGACGCCGGGCAAGCGCACAAGAGCGTGTCGCCGGTGTCGCTGGTGATCACTGCATTCGCGCCGGTGCTGGACGTGCGCCAGCAGCTGACCCCGCTGCTGCAGCGGGATCTGGACAGCGAGCTGTGGCTGATCGGCCTCGGGGCCGGCAAGCAGCGCATGGGCGGGTCGATCCTGGCCCAGGTGCATGCCGACCACGGTGGCCTGCCGGCCTTCGGTGGCACCGCGCCGGACCTGGATGATCCGCAGCGCCTGCGCGCATTCTTCGAACTGATCCGCGATGCGCGCCGTGACGGCCTGCTGATGGCCTACCACGACCGCAGCGATGGCGGCGCGTTCGCCGCACTGTGCGAGATGGCGTTCGCCTCGCGGATGGGCCTGGACATCCTGCTCGATGCCTGGGGCGATGATCCGTTCCGCAGCCTGTTCAACGAAGAACTGGGCGCGGTGGTGCAGGTCGCGCGCGAAGACCGGGCGGCGTTCGCCGACCTGGTGGAACGCCATGCGCTGACCGAGTGCGCGCAGCGCATCGCGCGGCCGACCACCGCACCGGTGGTGCGTGTATCGCTGCACGGCGAAAACGTGGTCGAGTGGCGCTGGGAAGCGCTGTTCGATGCCTGGTGGTCGGTCACCCATGCCATGCAGAAACTGCGTGACAACCCCGAGACCGCCGACCAGGAGCGCGAGGTGGCACGTGCGTTCAATGCGCCGGGCCTGAAGCCGAAGCTGGGCTTCGACCTGGACGAGGACATCGGTGCGCCGTTCATCAACACCGGCCTGCGGCCGAAGGTCGCCATCCTTCGCGAGCAGGGCGTCAACGGCCAGATTGAAATGGCGAACGCGTTCGAACGTGCCGGCTTCAGCGCGTTCGACGTGCACATGAGCGACCTGATCGAAGGCCGCGTGGACCTGCGCGATTTCACTGGGCTGGCGGCCTGCGGTGGCTTCAGCTACGGCGACGTGCTCGGTGCCGGGCGCGGCTGGGCGACCTCGATCCTGGAGCGCAGTGCGCTGCGCGATGCGTTCGCGGCGTTCTTCGCGCGCGAAGACAGCTTCTCGCTGGGCGTGTGCAACGGCTGCCAGATGATCAGCCAGCTCAAGGCGATCATCCCGGGTGCCGAGCACTGGCCGCAGTTCCGTCGCAATGCCAGCGAGCAGTTCGAAGCCCGTACCGCGCTGCTGGAAGTGGTGGAGTCACCGTCGATCCTGCTGCGCGGGATGGCCGGCTCGCGGCTGCCGGTGGCGGTGGCGCACGGAGAAGGGCGCGCGGTGTTCGACACCGCCGTGGACCAGGCCGCTGCACGGGTGTCGCTGCGCTACATCGACGGCGACGGCAACGTGGCCAGCCAGTATCCGCTGAATCCGAACGGGTCACCTGAGGGCATCACCGGCCTGACCAGCACCGATGGGCGGGTCACGATCATGATGCCGCACCCGGAACGCACCCCGCGCGCGCTCAACCTGAGCTGGGCACCTGCTGAATGGCAGGGTGACTCGCCGTGGCTACGGATGTTCCGCAACGCACGCGTATGGTGCGGCTGAATACCGTTCAGTGATGCAGAGCGCCAATTCGCAGGCGTACTGAGAACCCGCCGGGCAACCGGCGGGTTTTTTCTTGCGGCCTGCCCGATGGACGACGTTGGACGCCGATGGGTGGCTGAACAGGCAGAGTCCTGCTCCTTGGAAGCGGGCTGGCCTGTTCACATGAATGGACTGAACCGAGAAGGCAGTCACGTCATTTCTTTTTTCTTCGTCAAGCTATTGACGTCAGGAAATGTTCACGTTAAACCTTTAGCTCGTTCTGGAAACATTCAGTCAGCCACACCCGCTGGACCGCGCGCACCGCTTCACGTTGCACAGCGCGCCGTTCGGCAACTGCCGTAAATCACGCGAACAAACGCCCTCAGGGGACGTTGGGCCATCGGGCCCGGCGGTGGCGTTGCTTTGCCCGAAAACCAGCCCAACCAGGAGTCGTACGCAGATGAATCGGATTTATCGCAAGGTCTGGAACAAAGCACTCGGACAGCTGGTCGTGGCCTCGGAACTGGCCTCTTCCGACCAGCCCGGCAACGTCATCGACAAGCGCCGCCGAGGCAGTGGTCCGATCCTGGTGGGCGCCTCGTTGGCGATGGCCTTGGGATGGGGAGCGGCCATGCCGTCGGCCTTGGCCCAGTCCCTTGCAGTCGGTGGCACCGAAGCGTGCACCCTGGCGGACGGCTCGCTGGCGCAATGCGCGGTGACCGGCAACGCAGTGGTTACCGGTGCGACCGCGGTGGCCGTGGGAGACAGCAGCACCGCCACCGGCCTGTACGCTGTGGCCATCGGCGCCGACGCCATCGCTGGCAAATCGCTTGCGTCCGCTTTCGGTGGCGGCGCGCAGGCCACCGCGACCGGCAGCACCGCACTCGGTGCAGGCAGCGTGGCATCGGCCAGCAACAGCGTGGCGCTGGGCGCCGATTCCATCGCCACCCGCGCCGACAGCGTGTCGGTCGGCAGCGCCGGCAGCGAGCGCCAGGTCACCAACGTGGCTGCCGGTACCGAGGGCACCGACGCGGTGAACCTGGAGCAGCTGGACGAAGTGGCTGCCGTGGCCGACACCACGGCGAAGTATTTCCAGGCTACCGGCAGCGACGACAGCGATGCCGGCGCCTTCGCCGCCGGCGCCAATGCCACCGCCATCGGTGAAGCGTCCAATGCGCTGGCCGATGGCAGCACGGCCCTGGGCAGCGGTGCTGCCGCCGTAGCCAGCAATGCGACGGCGGTCGGTTTCAACGCGCTGGCCAGCGGCCAGAACAGCGCCGCCTTCGGCAACAATGCCCAGGCCAACGGCCCGGGCAGCGTGGCGGTCGGTGGTGCGGCAGTGGACGCCGATGGCAACCCGCTGATCACCAACGGCGGCGTGCCGGTGGATACCGGCGCCACCAGCGCCGGCGTGGGCGCCACCGCGGTCGGCGCCAGCGCCGAGGCCAGTGGTTTTGCGTCGTCTTCGTATGGCCTGGGTGCCTACGCCGGCGGCGCGCAGTCCTCCGCTTTCGGTGCGGTGTCCAATGCGATCGGCGATTACTCCACCGCCATCGGCACCGAATCGGTCGCCACCGGCACCAGCAGCGTGGCCATCGGCGGACCGGCGGACCTGATCCCGGGCCTGGGCTACTTCGTGCAGACCCAGGCCAGCGGCGAATCGGCCACGGCCGTGGGCGCCGGTGCCATCGCCAGCGGTGATCTCAGCCTGGCCAGCGGCACGCTGAGCGAAGCGTCCGGCGAGCAGGCCACTGCTGTCGGCTACTTCGCCTACGCCCCCGGCGACCGCGCCAGCGCGCTCGGCGCGCAGAGCTGGGCCAGCGGCGAAGACAGCACCGCGGTCGGCTTCTACAGCACGGCGCGGGGGGCCAACAGCGTGGCGTTGGGCGCCAATTCCGAGGCGGTGCGTGCCAACTCGGTCGCGGTCGGCAGCGTCGGCAACGAGCGCCAGATCACCGATGTAGCGGCGGGTACCGAGGCCACCGATGCGGTGAATCTCGAGCAGTTGGATGCAGTGGCTGCAGTAGCCGACACCACCGCAAAGTACTTCCAGGCCACCGGCAGCGACGACAGCGACGCCGGCGCGTTCGCCGCCGGCGCCAACGCCACCGCCATCGGCGAGGCGTCCAATGCGCTGGCCGACGGCAGCACCGCGCTCGGCAGCGGCGCGACCGCCGTCGCCAGCAATGCGACGGCAGTCGGCTTCAACGCGCTGGCCAGCGGCCAGAACAGTGCCGCCTTCGGCAACAACGCGCAGGCCAACGGCCCGGGCAGCGTGGCGGTTGGCGGTGCGGCAGTGGACGCCAATGGCGACCCGCTGATCACCAACGGCGGGGTGCCCGTGGATACCGGCGCGACCAGCGCCAGCGTGGGCGGCACCGCCGTGGGTGCCAGCGCCGAAGCCAGCGGCTTCGCTGCCTCGTCGTACGGTGTGGGGGCCTATGCCAGCGGCGCGCAGGCATCCGCGTTCGGCGCGGTGTCCAACGCCACCGGTGATTTCTCCACCGCCATGGGTACCGGCAGCGCAGCCACGGGCAACAGCTCGGTTGCCGTAGGCGCCGATTCGGTGGCCAGTGGCGGCTACAGCACCGCAACCGGCCAGGCCAGCATCGCCAGTGGCACCAACAGCGTGGCCGTCGGTGGGGCGCTGTTCGGCCTGCTCGCCACCGAAGCCTCCGGCAATTACTCCACCGCCGTCGGTGGCGGTGCCTGGTCACCGGGTGCCAACAGCACCGCGCTCGGCAATGCGGCCGAGTCACGCGGTGAGAACAGCGTGGCGCTGGGTGCCGACTCCATCGCCACCCGCGCGGACAGCGTATCGGTCGGCAACACCGACCTGCAGCGGCAGATCACCAACGTAGCGGCCGGTACCGAAGGCACCGATGCGGTCAACCTGGACCAGCTCAATGCGGTCGCCGCAGGTGCGGAGAACACCAGCAAGTACTTCCAGGCACAGCCGGAAACCGGCACCGACGTCGGTGCATGGGCCGAAGGCGAAGGGGCGCTGGCGGCCGGTTCGGCCAGCAACGCCATCGGTGATGGCGCCGTCGCACAGGGCGCAGGTGCTGCTGCCGTCGGCAACGACAGCGTGGCGGTCGGCCGCAACACCAGCGCCGGCGGCGAAGGTGCGGTTGCCATCGGTGGCCTGGGCCAGGCGTATGACGAATACAACTCGCCGATCTTCAACGACGACGGCAGCGCCGTACTGACCGGCACCAGCGCCAGCGCGGGTTCCACTGCGGTGGGCAACGCGGCGCAGGCTACCGGCCTGGTCAGCAATGCCTTCGGCTCCGGTGCACAGGCGACCGGCGACAACAGCTTCGCCGGCGGCAACAAAGCGCGCGCAACTGGCGGCTACAGCGTGGCGATCGGTGACAGCGCGTGGGCCAGCAGCGATGAAAGCACCGCCGTCGGCGGCTACAGCTTCGCCACGGCGGCAGGCGCAACGGCGTTCGGTTCCAGCGCTTGGGCCACGGCGACCAATGCCTCCGCGTTTGGTCCGGCGGCTTGGGCCAGCGGCAGCGGCGCGACCTCCATCGGTTACAACAGCTGGGCCGATGGCGCCAGCTCCACGGCGGTTGGCCGCGGTGCATTCGGCTACGGTGACTACAGCGTCGCCCTGGGTTACCAGGCGCTCGGCAACACCATCAACAGCATTTCCATCGGCACCAATTCCGAAGCGCTGGGCGAGAGTGCCATCGCGGTCGGTGCGGGCAGCAGCGCCGCCGGTGACAACAGCGTGGCGCTGGGTGCCGGTTCGATCGCCGATCGCGAACGCAGTGTCTCGGTCGGCAGTGCCGGCAGCGAACGCCAGGTCACCAACGTGGCAGCGGGTACCGAGGGCACCGATGCGGTGAACCTGGACCAGCTGGACGCGGTGGCGGCAGCGGGCGAGGCCACCAGCAAGTACTTCCAGGCGACCGGCAGCGATGACAGCGACGCCGGTGCCCTCGCATCCGGGGCGAATGCGACGGCCATCGGCGAGGCGTCCAACGCACTGGCCGATGGCACAACGGCGCTCGGCAGTGGGGCTACCGCAGTGGGCCAGAGTGCCACGGCGGTCGGCTTCAATGCCTTGGCAGCCGGGCAGAACAGCGCCGCGTTCGGCAACAACGCACAGGCCACCGGCCCGGGCAGCGTCGCCGTCGGCGGCGTGGCCGTGGATGAGGACGGCAACGCGCTGATCACCAACGGCGGCGTGCCGGTGGATACCGGCGCCACCAGTGCGGGGCTCGGCGGCACCGCCGTCGGTGCCAGCGCGGTGGCCAGTGGCTTCGGTGCAGCATCCTACGGTCTGGGTGCGTATGCCTCCGGCGCGCAGTCTGCTGCCTTCGGTGCGGTATCCAACGCCATCGGCGACTACTCCACGGCCATCGGTACGCAGACCCTCGCCACCGGCACCAGCAGCACGGCCATCGGTGGTCCGGTCGACCTGCTGCCCGGCCTGGGCTTCTTCATCTCCACTGAAGCCAGCGGCGAAGCAGCCACGGCGGTGGGCGCCGGTGCGCAGGCCAGCGGTGACAACGCCACGGCAGCCGGCACGCTGGCCTTCGCTACCGGCGACCAGAGCACGGCCATCGGTTATTTCTCCACCGCCAGTGCGGTCAACTCGGTAGCGCTGGGTGCCGACTCGGTGGCCAATCGTGCCAACACCGTGTCGGTCGGCAGTGCTGGGAACGAGCGCCAGGTCACCAACGTGGCAGCCGGCACCCAGGGCACCGACGCGGTGAACCTGGACCAGCTTGAAGCGGTGGCGGCAGCAGGCGAAACGACCAGCAGGTATTTCCAGGCCAGCGGCAGCGCAGACAGTGATGCGGGTGCTCTCGTCGAAGGCGAAAACGCCTTGGCCGCGGGCGAGGCCAGCAACGCCATCGGCAATGGCGCGGTTGCACTCGGCAGCGGCGCAACCGCGATCGGCAGCAATGCCGCCGCGGTGGGTTTCAATGCCTTGGCCTCGGGTGAAAATGCCAGCGCCAGCGGCTTCAACGCACAGGCCACGGCGGCCAACGCCATCGCCAGCGGCGCCAACGCCGTGGCGTCCGGTGAGTACGCCACGGCCAACGGCGCGGAGAGCCTGGCGTCGGGTGAAATGAGTGCCGCCTTCGGTGCCGGCAGCATGGCCACCGGCGCCGGCAGCACCGCCAGCGGCGTGCTGGCTGAAGCCAGCGGCGAAGAAGCCGTCGCCGTGGGTTACTTCAGCACCGCCGATGGCAGCGGTGCCACCGCGGTGGGTTCCGAAGCGGTGGCGATCGGCACCACGGCCGCCAGCTTCGGCTTCGCCGCCGAAGCCACCGCCGGCTACAGCACGGCAGTGGGTGGCTACGCCCAGGCGTCGGCGTTCAACGCCACCGCGCTGGGCAGCTTCGCCGACGCATCGGGTGCGAACTCGGTGGCACTCGGCGGGGACTCGGTGGCCAGCGGTGCGTACAGCACGGCGGCCGGCCAGGCCAGCATCGCCAGCGGCACCAACAGCGTGGCCGTCGGTGGCGCGCTCGGTGGGCTGTATGCCACCGAAGCATCGGGCAACTACTCCACCGCAGTGGGTGGCGGTGCGTGGTCCTCCGGGGTCAACAGCACCGCGATCGGCAACGCGGCGATATCCGCAGGGCTCAACAGCGTCGCGCTGGGCGCCGACTCCATCGCCGACCGCGACAACAGCGTGTCGGTCGGCGGTGGTGGCGCCACCCGCCAGATCACCAACGTGGCCGCCGGCAGCGAGGCCACCGATGCGGTGAACCTGGCCCAGCTGGAAGCCGTCGCCGCGGCCGGTGCAACGGCCAGCAAGTACTTCGCCGCCAGTGGCAGCGAAGACAGTGACGCCGGTGCGCTGGTGGACGGTGAGAACGCACTGGCCGCAGGCGAAGCCAGCAATGCGCTGGGGGACGGGGCGATCGCGCTGGGCAGTGGCGCCACTTCGGTCGGGTCCAACGCCTCGGCGATCGGTTTCAATGCCCTGGCGGCAGCCGCGAACGCCACTGCCAGCGGTGCCAACGCGGCCGCATCGGCCGAGTACGCTACCGCCAATGGTGCAGAAAGCGTGGCATCTGCTGAAACCAGTTCGGCGTTCGGTGCCGCCAGCGTGGCCAGTGGCACCGGCAGCACCGCTGCTGGCGCCTTGTCCGAAGCATCGGGAGTGGAATCGGCAGCGGTCGGCTACTTCAGCTCCGCTGCCGGCGATGCCGCGACGGCGGTGGGTGCGGAAAGCAGCGCAGGAGGCAGCGTGGCCGCCAGCCTCGGCTTCCGTGCCGACGCCAGCGGCGACTTCAGCACGGCAGTCGGTGGCCTTTCGCAGGCCAGCGCCTTCAACGCCACCGCGGTCGGCAACTCGGCCGTGGCCTCCGGTTCCGGCTCGCTCGCCCTTGGCGGTGACGCGCTCGCCAGCGGCGCACGCAGCGTCGCACTCGGTGCCGGTTCGCAGGCGCTGGAAGCGAACGTGGTGTCGGTCGGCGGCGGCAACGGCGCCAGTGCACCGGCGACCCGTCGCATCGTCAACGTGGCCGATGGTCGCCTGACCGCCGACAGCAGCGATGCGGTGACCGGTTCGCAGCTGAGCACCACCAACCAGCGCGTGGGTGCGGTGGAAACCAAGGTCAGCGATATCGACAACCGCATCGGCGGCCTGCAGACCACCCAGGCCAACACCCTGGCCTACGATGACTCCGAGCACGGCAAGCTGACCTTCGGCGGGGCCCAGGGCACGGTGGTGGACAACGTCGCCGCCGGCAGCATCAGCGGCGACAGCCGCCAGGCGGTCAACGGTGGCCAGCTGTTCCAGTCGCTGGCCAATGCGGCCAGCATGCTGGGAGGTGGCGCCAGCGTCGGCCTGCAGGGCGTGTTCGTCGCGCCGAACTACATCATCCAGGGCAACACCTACAACAACGTCGGCGACGCCTTGACCGCACTGGACAGCCGGGTCTCCAACCTGGGCCAGAGCCTGGCTTCGGGCACGCCGGTCAGCACCGCACCGTCGCCTGCAGCCGGTGGCAACGGACCGTCCACGGCCGCCGGCGGCGCATTGCCGGTCGCCACCCCGAGCGCGGATGTCAGTGCGCAGGCGGTGGTTGGCCAGGGCGCGGTCGCCAGTGGTGCAGGTGCCACGGCGATCGGCCTGGGGGCGACTGCCTCGGCCGACAACTCGGTTGCATTGGGCCAGGGCTCGGTCGCAGACCGCGCCAACTCGGTGTCGGTCGGCAGCGTGGGCAACGAACGCCAGGTAACCAACGTCGCCGCCGGTACCCAGGCCACCGACGCGGTCAACAAGGGCCAGCTGGACAGCGGCGTGGCCTCGGCCAACAGCTACACCGATTCGCGCATCAAGTCGGTCGCCGACAGCTTCGACGTGTTCAAGGGCGACGTCGACGGCAAGCTGCGCAACATGGATCGCCGCATCGATCAGCAGGGCGCGATGAGCGCGGCGATGCTCAACATGGCCACCAGCGCGGCCGGCGTGCGTACCCAGAACCGGGTCGGCGTCGGCGTCGGTTTCCAGGGTGGCGAATCGGCGTTGTCACTGGGTTACCAGCGTGCGGTCAGCGACCGTGCGACTGTGACCTTCGGCGGCGCGTTCAGCAGTGACGACAGCTCGGTAGGTGTCGGTGCCGGCTTCGGCTGGTAACGCCTGGCCGAGCGCAGAAACACGGCGGTGACCGTCCGGTCGCCGCCGGCCAGTGAAGCCTGAGGGGGCGGGTCACGGCAACCCTGGCGAGGCCAGCCAGGGGTAGTTGCAGGGAGTAAGGCCGCAGGTTTGGTTCCACCATCGACCCAGAAGAGGATTTCGACGTGATCAACAAGCAGAACCTTCGCATCAACGTACTCGCCGCCGCCGTGCTGTCGCTGACCGCAGGCGCGGGCATGGCCCAGGCCGCCGACCTGAAGGTCAGTGCGCCGCAGCAGGTCCCCGCTGCGCAGCAGCAGGCGGCGAACGGCATCATCGTCAAGTACAAGGCCGGCAGCAGTGCGGCGAGCAGCAGCGCAGCCAAGGTGGCGGTCGTCAATGGTGCGCTGTCGCGTGCCACGTTGTCCGGCAACCGCGGGACCGCCAGCGCCCGCGCTGCCGCGTTCAGTCCGCAGGTCGCCCGCCGGCTCGGCGTGGGCGCCGACCTGATCCGCCTGAAATCCCGCCTGGCTGGTGCCGACCTGGACAAGGTGCTGGCTGAACTGCGCGCCGACCCGGCCGTACAGTACGCCGTGCCGGACGCACGCATGTATGCCGTCGATGCCGGCACGCCGGCGCGCGCGCGTGCCGTCGTCCAGGCTGACGCAACGCCGGCCCTGGTGCCGAACGATCCGTACTACGCGCAGTACCAGTGGCATCTGAACAGCGCCACCGGTGGCATCAATGCACCGGCTGCGTGGGACGTGGGCGCAGGCGAAGGCGTGGTGGTGGCGGTGCTGGACACCGGCATCCTGCCGCAGCACCCGGACTTTGCCAGCGGCGCGCTGCTGCCCGGCTACGATTTCATCAGTGATGCCGAGACCTCGCGTCGTCCGACCGACGAGCGCGTACCCGGTGCGCTGGACATGGGTGACTGGGTCGAGAACGACAATGAATGCTACGACGGCTCGCTGGCCGACGACAGCTCGTGGCACGGCACGCACGTGGCTGGCACCATCGCCGAAGCGACCAACAACGCGCTCGGCATGGCCGGCGTGGCGCACAAAGCCAGCGTGCTGCCGGTGCGCGTGCTGGGCAAGTGCGGTGGCTACCTGTCCGACATCGCCGATGCGATCACCTGGGCATCGGGTGGCACCGTCGCTGGCGTTCCGGCCAATACGACCCCGGCCGACATCATCAACATGAGCCTGGGTGGCGGCTCGGCCTGTGATCCGCTGTACCAGGATGCGATCAACGGCGCGGTGTCGCGCGGCACGCTCGTCGTGGTCGCGGCCGGCAACTCGGCGTCCAACGCGGCCAACTTCCGCCCGGCCAGCTGCAGCAACGTGATCGCGGTGGGCGCAAGCCGCATCACCGGTGGCATCGCCTCCTATTCCAACTTCGGTACGGTCGTTGACCTGTCCGGTCCGGGCGGCGGTGGCGGTGTCGACGGCAACCCCGGCGGCTACGTGTGGCAGGCCGGGTACAACGGCACCACCACCCCGACCTCCGGTGCCTACAGCTACATGGGCATGGCCGGCACTTCCATGGCGTCGCCGCATGTGGCCGGCGTGGCCGCCCTGGTCCAGGGCGCGCTGGCCGACGCGGACCGCGATCCGCTGACCCCGGCGGAGATGGAGACGCTGCTCAAGCAGACCGCGCGTGCGTTCCCGGTCACCATCCCGGCCGGTACGCCGATCGGTACCGGCATCGTCGATGCCAAGGCGGCCCTGGATGAAGCGTTGAAGGAGCCGTGCACCGAAAACTGCGCACCGCCCGCCACTCCGCTGACCAACAAGGTCGCCGTGGCCGGCATCGCCGGCGCCAGCGGCAGCGAGAAGCTGTACAGCTTCGTCGCCACGGCCGGCAAGCCGGTCAGCTTCGTCACCTACGGCGGCACCGGCAATGTGTCGCTGCACGTGGGCGCGGACACCGGCACGTCGACCGTGGTGTACACCGCCAAGTCGACCCGTGCAGGCAACGCCGAAACCGTGCGTATCACCGCTCCGGTGGCTGGCACGTACTATGTGAAGCTGGCCGGTGATGCCGCGTTCTCCGGCGTCTCGCTGCTTGCCACGCAGTAAGTCATTGTCTTGACGTAGAAGGCCCGCCAGCACGCCTGGTGGGCCTTTTTATTTGACGCAATCGAGATTTTCCTGCGCTGAACAGCTGTGACTGACGGCGAACTGCTAAAGTCAGGACGATTGCAGGCGAGGCATTTCGTGAACGCAGTAGCCGACCAGGTCAACGTGGACACCATCGAGACGTCGCTGATCGACGCGCTGCTCCTGCGCGGGCGGTTGAAGGATGCCGATCTGGTTCGCGCCCGCACCCTGCACGCTGAATCCGGCGGCAGCCTGCTGTCGCTGCTGGTCCGGTTGGGGCTGGTTTCCGAACGCGACCAGGCCCAGGTCAGCGCCGAGGTGCTCGGCGTGCCCTTGCTGGATGCGCGACAGATGCCGGAGACGCCACCGCCTTCGCTGGTCGATGCGTTGCCGGTCACGCTGCGCTTCCTCAAACAGTTCCATGTCTGTCCGGTGTCGCTGGATGAACAGGGCCTGCTGCTGTGGCAGGCCGACGTGCATGATCCGTATCCCTGCCAGGCCATCAGCCTGGCCATGGGCGTGGACGTGCACCCGCGGGTGGGCCAGCGTTCGGAGATCGACGACCAGATCGAGCGCTGGTTCGGCCAGGGCCGCAGCGCCATGGGCGCGATCGTTGAAACCGCAGATGGCGAAGGGGCCGCGGTGGATGACATCGAGCACCTGCGCGACCTCGCCTCCGAAGCACCGGTGATCCGGCTGGTGAACCTGGTGATCCAGCGTGCAGTGGAACTGCGCGCCTCGGACATCCACGTGGAGCCCTTCGAAACCCGACTGAAAGTACGCTACCGCGTCGACGGTGTGCTGATCGACGGGGAAAGCCCGCCGTCCAACCTCACTGCCGCGGTGATCAGCCGCATCAAGATCATGGCGCGGCTGAACATCGCAGAACGTCGCCTGCCGCAGGATGGCCGCATCATGCTGCGCGTGCAGGGCAAGGAGCTGGACCTGCGCGTCAGCACCGTGCCGACCGCGCATGGCGAAAGCGTGGTGATGCGCCTGCTGGACCGCGAAACCGTGGTGTTCGACTTCCAGCGCCTCGGCTTCACCGACGAATTCCTGCCGGCCTTCCGCAAGGTGCTGGAGCAGCCGCATGGCATCCTGCTGGTCACCGGCCCCACCGGTTCGGGCAAGACCACCACGCTGTACACCGCGCTGAGCCAGCTCAATACCGCCGATGTAAAGATCATCACCGTCGAAGATCCGGTCGAGTACCAGATCGAAGGCATCAACCAGATCCAGGCCAGGCCGCAGATCGGGCTGGACTTCGCCAATGCGCTGCGCAGCATCGTGCGCCAGGATCCGGACATCATCATGATCGGCGAAATGCGCGACCTGGAAACCGCGCGCATCGCGATCCAGTCCGCGCTCACCGGCCACCTCGTGCTGTCCACGCTGCACACCAACAACGCGGCCGGCGGCATCACCCGCCTGCTCGACATGGGCGTGGAGGACTACCTGCTGACCTCCACCATCAACGGCATCCTGGCCCAGCGCCTGGTGCGCCGGCTGGAGCCAACCCATGCCGAACGGTATCCGGCCTCGCCGGAGGAAATCGAACGCTTCGACCTGCGTCGGCTGCAGCCGGAAGGCACCATCCATCTGTATCGTCCGCGGCCATCGGCGCTGGCGCCCACCGGGTACCTGGGGCGCACCACGATCGTCGAATTCCTGGTCATGAACGATGAACTGCGGCGCGCGGTGATGCGCCGCGATGGCATGGGCGAGATCGAACGCATCGCCCGCAGTGGCGGCATGCGCACCATGTACGAAGATGGCCTGCTGAAGGCGCTGGCCGGCCAGACCACGCTGGAAGAAGTCCTGCGCACCACCGAGGAAAGCTGAGCATGCCGGTGTTCCGATACAAGGCACTGGATGCACAGGGTGAGGTGGTGGATGGCCAGATGGAAGCGGCCAGCCAGGCCGAGCTGGTGGTCCGGCTGCAGGAGCAGGGCCACCTGCCGATGGAAACCCGCCTGGCCAGCGAAGGCGGGCTGGAGGTGGGACGCATCCGTGGCCTGTTCAAGCAGCGCCCGTTCCAGGGTGCCGCGCTGCTGCAGTTCACCCAGCAGTTGTCGACCCTGCTCGGTGCCGGCCAACCGCTGGACCGTGCCCTGACCATCCTGCTCAGCCTGCCCGAAGACGAGCGCTCGCGGCGCGTGGTCAGCGAGATCCGCGACACCGTGCGCGGCGGTGCATCGTTGTCCAGCGCGCTGGAACGCCAGCACGGACTGTTCTCGCGCCTGTACATCAACATGGTGCGCGCCGGTGAAGCTGGTGGCAGCCTGCACGACACGCTGCAGCGCCTGGCCGACTACCTGGAGCGCAGCCGCGCGCTGCAGGGCAGGGTGGTCAATGCGCTGATCTACCCGGCGATCCTGCTGGTGGTGGTCGGCGGGGCGCTGTTGTTCCTGCTCGGCTACGTGGTGCCGCAGTTCGCGCAGATGTATGAAAGCCTGGATGTCACGCTGCCGTGGTTCACCCAGCTGGTGCTGCAGCTGGGCCTGCTGGTGCGCGATGGCTGGATATTCTTCATCGTGGTGCCGGCGCTGCTGGCCTGGCTGGGGGAACGCAAGGCGCGGCAGCCGGCGTTCCGGCTGGCGCTGGATGGCTGGCTGCTGCAGCGCAAGGGTATCGGCGGACTGCTCGGCAAGCTGGAGACCGCGCGGCTGGCCCGCACCCTGGGCACCCTGCTGCGCAATGGCGTGCCGCTGCTGGCCGCGCTCGGCATCGCGCGCAACGTGCTGGGCAACCGCGCGCTGGCCGCCGACATCGACCTGGCCGCCGACGAAGTCAAGAATGGCAACGGCCTTTCGGCCGCGCTGGCACGTGGCAAGCGATTCCCGCGGCTGGCGCTGCAGATGATCCAGGTAGGCGAAGAATCCGGCGCACTGGATACCATGCTGCTGAAGACCGCCGACACCTTCGAGCAGGAAACCGCGCGCAGCATCGACCGCATGTTGTCGGCGATGGTGCCGGCGATCACCCTGGTGCTGGCATCGGTGGTGGGGCTGGTGATCATCGCGGTGCTGGTACCGATGTACGACCTGACCAATGCCATTGGCTGACCCTGTTTTCCCCGTGGAAAGGAACCCCTGACGATGCGACACCGTCCCCTCAAAGCTTTTACCTCCGCACGCCGCCAGTCGGGCATGAGCCTGCTGGAAATCATCATCGTCATCGTGCTGATCGGCGCGGTGCTCACCCTGGTGGCCAGCCGCGTGCTGGGTGGCGCCGACCGCGGCAAGGCGAACCTGGCCAAGGCCCAGGTGCAGACCGTGGCCAGCAAGATCGACAACTACCGCCTGGACACCAACCGCCTGCCCGGCAAGCTGGATGAACTGGTGACTGCCCCCAGCGGCGTCAACGGATGGATGGGGCCGTATGCCAAGGCATCGGACCTGGACGATCCGTGGGGCCGTCCGCTGGATTACCGCGCACCGGGTGAAAGCCAGGACTACGACCTGATCAGCCTGGGCAAGGATGGCAAGCCGGGTGGCAGCAGCTTCGATGCGGACATCCGCTACGAGCAGTAATGCAGTGACCGAACCGTCCATGTGCGGGCTGAACCGCCAGCGCCGGTATCCACGGCGCACGCGATCCCCACGCGTGGGCGGCATGTCGCTGCTGGAGATGCTGCTGGTCATCGCGCTGATCGCGCTGGTCGGGCTGGTCACCGGTGGCATGTTCGCGCGCGGCATGGCCGGTGCGCAGCTGCGCAACGCCGGCAAGGAACTGGCCAGCCAGCTGCGCCTGTCGCGCGCCGAAGCGATAGCGCGCGGATCAGTGCAGCGCTTCGTCATCGAGCCGCGGGTGCGCCGCTGGGAGGGCGCGCGCGGACGCAGCGGCACTTTGCCCGAGTCATTGCAGGTGAGCTTCGAAGGGGCCGCGCAACTGCAGTCCGGGGCGGGACGTGGCGCCATCGAGTTCCATCCCGATGGAGGCTCCAGTGGCGGCCGCATCGTGCTCACGCGCGGTGATGCCCGATGGCGCATCGACGTAGGCTGGCTGACCGGCGAAGTGCGTTCCGGCCCGGGGGCAGCGCAATGAGGCGGTCCTGCTTTAGGCCGCGGCTGCGCCGCCGTGCGCGCGCACGCGGCTTCACCCTGCTCGAGGTGCTGGTGGCATTTGCCTTGTTGGCCATCGCGCTGACCCTGCTGCTGGGCACCTTGTCCGGTGCCGCGCGGCAGGTGGGGCAGGCCGATGTGCGTACCCGGGCAGTCCTGCACGCGCAGTCCCTGCTCAGCAGCGTGGGCATCGAGTCGCCGCTGCAGGAAGGCCAGCAGCAGGGGCGCTGGGAGCAGGGGCGCTACCGGTGGCAACTGCAGGTGCGTCCGTATGTGGAAACACGCGGCGCGCCGGCGACCACTGAGGCGCCCGAAGCCGCTGCCGGCCCGCGCCTGGTGGAGCTGGAGCTGCAGGTGCGCTGGAGCCAGCCACGCGCCGGCGAGCTGCGCTGGCGCACGCTGCGCCTTCTCCCGCCCGCGCTGGAAGCGGCGCGATGAAGCCGCGCGCGGCAGGCTTCACCCTGATCGAAGTGCTGCTGGCCACCGCACTGCTGGCGGCCGGCTTGGCGCTGGCCTTCGTTACCGTGCGTTCGGCGATGACCATCAGCCAGCGTGGTGAGGCGATGGCGGCCGACAACGAGCGCATTCGCGCCGTGCAGGGACTGTTGCGGCGACAGCTGGGCCAGGCCCTGCGCAGCCGCATCGAGCCGGCCGACCCGGCGCGCGAACCGCTTTATTTCATCGGCGAAACGCAGCGCCTGCGGTTCGTGTCCGAAGTGCCGGGTTATCTGGGACGGGGTGGGACCTACGTGCATGACCTGCAGGTCGTGCGCAGCGGGCAGCAGGTGCGCCTGCAGCTGGGGCTGGTGATGGTGCAGGACGGCGTGCAGATCCCGGAGCGTCCTCCGCGCGCGCCGGAGCTGCTGGCCGATGGCCTGCGCCAGGTGACGCTGCGCTATCGCGGTGTAGACGAGGCCACCGGTGCAATGGGTGACTGGGTGGACGCGTGGCCCGACACGCGGCGTCCGCCGGTGCTGGTATCGGTGCAGGTGCAGCCGCTGCGCGGGCCAGCGTGGCCGGAGCTGCGCGTCGCGCTTGAGAACGGTGGCCAGGAGCAAGTGCGATGAGGCCGGCGCGATCGGACGTCCAGCGGGGCGCGGCGCTGGTGCTGGTGTTGTGGCTGATCGCATTGCTGACTGCGCTGGTCGGCGCCTTCGCCCTTTCCGCACGCATCGAACAACTGCAGCAGCGCGTGCAGGACGACACCGGCCGTGCGCAGGAAATCGGCCGCGCTGGGGTCGCCTATGCGATGTCGCGGCTGCGCGCCGATCCCACGCGCCCACCGTGGCAGCCCGATGGCCGGCCGTATCGCTGGCAGTTCGATGGCGCGAAGGTGGAGATCCGCATCGAGGATGAAGGCGGCAAGATCAACCTCAACCTGACCGACCCCGCCTTGCTGGAAGGCTTCCTGCGGGCGCTGGACGTGCCACAGGCGCAGGCCACGCAGCTGGCCGGTGCGATCATCGACTGGCGTGACGCCGACGACCTGAGCCCCGCCGGAGGCGGTGCCGAGCTTGCGGACTATGTCGCCGCCGGCCTGCCGTACGGCCCACGCAACGCCCGCTTTGAAACAGTGGGCGAGCTGCAGCGGGTACTGGGCGTGACGCCGGCGCTGTACCGGCAGATGCGCCCGATGCTGACCCTGCACGGCCGCCAGTCGCGCCCGGACGGGCGTTTCGCGCGTGGGCCCGTGCTGACCGCGCTGGGTCTGGACGCGGCGCTCGTGCTGGCCCAGCGCGAGCAGGAATGGAGCGGCGCCGACGATCCATCGCGTCCGGCCTCTATTGCCACCGGCAGCGGCACCTATAGTATCGACTGTCGGGTCACGGACGACCGGGGGCGCATCGCTACCAGCCGGGCAGTGGTGCGCAACGCCCGGAACGTGGCGATGGGACGGGCTTACACGGTGCTTGAATGGGAGCAGGGAATGGCGTCGCAATGACAGCATGGCAGCAAGGATTCCGGCAGGTGACGGCGCAGATCGCGCCGCGTGCCGGCCATTTCCTGCACTGGTGGCGCAGTTCACTGCTGGCCTGGTTGCCGGAGCGCTGGCAGTGGGCATTGGGCTGGGCCCCTGCGCGCCTGTTGCTGCTGCAGCAGGGCGACCAGCTGCACCTGGAACGCGAGAT
Organism: Stenotrophomonas lacuserhaii; assembly: GCF_039674585.1. GTDB lineage: Bacteria > Pseudomonadota > Gammaproteobacteria > Xanthomonadales > Xanthomonadaceae > Stenotrophomonas > Stenotrophomonas pennii_A. The sequence continues at coordinate 30,030 of NZ_JBDJNU010000039.1, forward strand.
CGGCACCCAGCGCGTGCGGGTCGCCAGCCTGCCCTGGCCGTGCCAGCCCGCTGCCATGGCGGGCGCACTGCCGCCACGCCTGCAGCGGCTGCCGCGTTACTGGCTGTTTGATGGCGGACAGGTCCTGCGCCGTACGTTGCGCGTGCCTGCTGCCGCAGCGGGGCGCCTGCTGGATGTGATGGGCTTCGAGATCGACCGGCAGACCCCGTTCACCGCCGACCAGGTCACGCATGATGTGCGGGTGCTGGGCGATGCGGGTGCCGGCCAACTGGACGTTGAACTGGTGGTGCTGCCGCGGGTGCGCCTGGAGCAGTGGCAACAGGCCGTGGGCAGCTGGGCCGATGCGTTGAGCGGAATCGACGTACGCGACCCGTCCGGCAACCCGTTGAAGGTGAACCTGCTGCCGATGCCGCTGCGTCGGCACGCGCGCAATCCCCAGCTGCGGCTGGAACTGTTGTTGGCGATGGCCACGCTGGTGATGCTGCTGCTGGCGGGAAACCAGTTGCTCCACAATCGCGGACAGGCGGCCGATGAACTGCGTGCGGAAGTCGAACGCACGGCACGCAGCGCACGCGGCGTGGCCGATGAACGCGCACGGCTGCAGGCGTTGGTGGATGGCGCGCGCTTCCTGGACGGCGAGCGCGCGAAGCGGCCCACGATGCTGGCGGTGTGGAATGAACTGAGCAGGAAACTGCCCGACGGGAGCTTCCTGGAGAAAATCGGCGTGGAAAACCAGCAGGTCCAGTTGATCGGGCTGAGCCGCGAGGCCAACCAGCTGGTGCCGCTGCTGCAGGAGTCGGCGCTGTGGCAGCGGGTGAACCTGACCGGCGTGCTGCAGGCCGATGGAACGGCCGGCGGACGTGACCGCTTCACCCTGACCGCCGAGCTGCGTCCTGCTGCTGCCGTGACGAACGAGGGAGCGGCCGATGCCGATGCAGACCACACCCCGTGACCGCTGGCTCGCGCTGGCACTGTTGCTGGCCGTGCTGGCGCTGGTGTACCTGTTGCTGGTGCACCCCTTCTTCACCGTGCCATGGCGTGCGATCGACCAGGACATCGCCGCGCTGCAGGAGCGCCAGCACCGCGTGCAGGTCCAGATCGACCAGCGCCCGCAGGTGAGCGCACGCCTGCAGCAGGTACAGCAGGCGCTGCGCGAACGCCCCGGATTCCTGCCCGAAGCCACTGCCGAAGCCGCCGCCGCAGCGCTGTCCTCGCGCGTGCAGGACGCCGTGTTGTCGGCCAGCCCCGGCAACCGCGGCTGCGTGGTCAGCAACCGCACGCCGATGCCGGACAACCGTAGCGAGGCCAGCTATACCCGGGTCGCCCTGCAGGTACGGCTGCGCTGTGGCGTGGACGAGACCGCCAGCGTGCTGCACGCGCTGGAAACCGGAACCCCGCGGTTGTTCGTGGAAAACCTCAACATGCTCGCGCAGCGCTTCCAGCAGTCCACCGAAGAAGCCGGCACCGGGCTGGATGTGTCGTTCGAGCTGATGGGTTACCTGCAGCCGGGACGGGCTGCTGCCAGCGCTCCGGCCGACGCGGAACCCGCCCCCGCGGGCGGCGATCAAGCCATGACCATGGCTCCCGAGGTCGCGCCCGCAACCGAAGCCGGACGGGCCGATGCCTCCGCCAGCGAACCCGCCGACGGGGAGCAGACCGATGCAGAGTGAGCGTTTCAGCCTCCGCGGCGCGATCCTGCTGGGGCTTGCCCTGCTGGCGGCCGCGGCATGGCTGGCGGCGGTGCTCGGCGTGGGCACCCGGGCCGGGGGCGAGGACACCAGCGAAGTGGCCGCGCCGCAGCTGCCGACGCTTCCCGCTGCCGTGGCGGATCCGATGCAGGCGCCTTCCAGCTTCAGCGCCATCGTCGAACGCCCGGTGTTCGCCGAAGACCGCCGTCCGCATCCGTTCCGCCTGGGCGGGCAACCGCAGGCCACGCCGGGCGGGGCACTGCGCTTGACCGGCGTACTGCTCAGCGGCAACTTCGGCATGGCCACGTTGTCCGGCGACAACAACCGTTCGCTGCGCCTGCGCCTGAATGGCGAAGCGCTGGAAGGCTGGCAACTGCTGGCGCTGGAGCCGCGCCGGGCCACCGTGCTCGGGCCCGACGGCGCGCAGGTGCTGGAACTGGCGGTCTTCGATGGCCAGGGGGGGCAACCGCCTACCCAGCTACGCGATCCGCGAGCGCCCGCCGGCGCGGCACGGCCGGGCACCCCCGTGCCGGCCCCCGCTGCGGCACGCGCAGGGCAGGCGAGCCCGGCGGTGGTTCCCGCAGCCACCGCACCCGCGCCAGCCACCCATGAAGGGCCTGCCAACCAAGGGCCCAGCGAAGAGCAGATGCGCGCCATCCGCGAACGCATCCGTGCCCGCCGTGAGCAACTCCAGCAACAACAGCAACGCCAGTCGACGCCGCCCCCCGGCGGCGCTGCCAACCCTTAGAGTGAAAGCATGAACCTGCGTTTCCCCAGCTGCTCTTTCGCCCTCGCCCTGCTGGTCGGATGCACGACGGTGCCCACGCCGGACGTGCAGCGCAAGGCGCGTTTCGATACCGGCATCAGCACTCCCACCGAGGCCCTCGAGACGGAAGAGCAGGGCGCGCCCAAGGCCGTGATCCGCCGCGGCACCGGCACGATGATCAACCGCAGTGCCGCAGCGGCGCGGTCACCTGCGCTGGCGCAGGCCAGCAGCGGCGACGCCACGTTCAACTTCGAAGGCGAGTCGCTGCATGCGGTGGTCAAGGCGATCCTGGGCGACCTGCTGGGCCAGAACTACGTCATCGCGCCTGGCGTGCAGGGCACGGTGACGCTGGCCACGCCCAAGCCGGTATCCGGCGCGCAGGCGCTCAACCTGCTGGAGATGGTGCTGGGCTGGAACAACGCGCGCATGGTCTACAGCGGGGGCCGCTACAACATCGTGGCCGCCGACCAGGCGCTCGCCGGTACGGTGGCGCCGAGCACCGCGCCAGCGGCCAATGCGCGCGGATTCGAAGTGCGCGTGGTACCGCTGCAGTACATCTCCGCCGCGGAGATGAAGAAAGTGCTGGAGCCCTACGCGCGGCCCAACGCGATCGTGAATGTTGACAGCGGACGCAACGTCATCACCCTGGGCGGCACGCGCCAGGAACTGGAAAACTACCTGCACACCGTGCAGATCTTCGACGTCGACTGGCTGTCCGGCATGTCGGTGGGCGTGTTCCCGATCAGCTCGGGCAAGGCCGAGCAGGTCGCCGCCGACCTGGAGAAGATCTTCGGCAAGGACAGCGAGACACCCAGTGCGGGCATGCTGCGCTTCCTGCCGCTGGAAAACGCCAATGCCGTGCTGGTGATCACCCCGCAGGTACGCTACCTGGACCAGATCCAGCAGTGGCTGGACCGCATCGACACCGCCGGCGGCGCGTCGCGGCTGTTCTCCTACGAACTGCGTTACGTCAAAGCGCGCGATCTTGCCGAACGGCTGGCAGAGGCCTTCGGCAGCAGCGGCAATGGCCGTGGCGGCGACAGCGGGGCTTCGCTGGCGCCGGGTGGCACCAGCTCGCGGATCGACGGGGGCGACAGCCGCGGGCAGGATGCCGGACTGGACAGCAGTGCGTCGGGTACCTCCGGCAGCAGCGGCGGCCAGGGTGGTCCTTCGATGAGCCTGCCGCAGCGCCAGTCAGGCAACGCCAGCGTCACCCTGGAGATCGCCGGTGACACGGTCGGCGTGTCCGCCGTGGAAGAAACCAACACCCTGCTGGTGCGCTCCACGCCGCAGGCCTGGCGTTCCATCCGCGAGGTGGTGGAAAAGCTGGACGTGATGCCGATGCAGGTGCATATCGAAGCCCAGGTCGCCGAGGTCAGGCTGACCGGTGAGTTGAGCTATGGCGTGAACTGGTATTTCGAGAACGCCGTGCAGGGCGCCGGGTATACCGGCGCGGTGGGCGGCGCCACGCTGCCCAATGCGGCAGGCCGCGACATCTGGGGGACCTTCGCCGGTGCGGTCACCGGCGGCAACGGACTGGGCTGGACCTTCCTCGGGCGCAATGCCGCCGCGGTGGTCAGCGCACTGGACAAGGTGTCCGATGTCCGGCTGCTACAGACGCCCTCCATCTTCGTCCGCAACAACGCCGAAGCGACCCTCAACGTGGGTGAGCGGGTGCCGATCACCAGCACCTCGTTCAACAGCGGCGTGGGCGGTGGGACCTACGGCCAGGTGCAGTACATCGATACTGGCGTGATCCTGAAGGTACGGCCACGGGTGACCCGTGACGGCACGGTGTTCCTGGATATCGTGCAGGAGGTGAGCAACGCCGAGGCGGTCGCCAGCAACTGCGACCAGGCCAGCGGCGGCTGCAACCCGCGCATCACCACGCGCAAGCTGGCCACCGAGGCGGCGGTGCAGAGCGGCGACACGATCATGCTCGCTGGACTGACCACCGACTCCGGCACCGACAGCAGCAGCGGCATCCCCGGCCTCAGTCGTATACCGGTGGTTGGCGCGCTGTTCGGCAGCAAGGGGCGCAACAGCGGGCGCTCGGAAGTCATCGTGCTGTTGACCCCGACCATCGTCCGCAACGGCCAGGAATCGCGCAACCTGACCGACGAGTACAGTCGCCGCTTCCGTGCGATGGAGCCGATCAACACGCCGCGCCCGAAGTAAGCCACGTCGAAGACGGTCGCATTGCGGCCGTCTTGCTTGCTACGCTGGCCGCACATGGCCGTGGCAACCGCCCGCCGTGCATCCACCAGCGGAGGCGGGATGGGGGCGATCGTGTTGTTGCCGTTGGGCGTGGCGGATGCATCGCTGGACCAGTGCCTGGCGGCGCTCGATGCAGGCACCGCGCCCGGTACGTCGGTGTGGCTGGCGGATGATGCCCAGGCAGGCCCGCGCGCGCAGGCGGTCGTCGAGCACTGGCTGGCGCACACGCCGCTGCAGGCCGAGTACACGCGCCGTGCGCGGCCGTTGGGTGAAGTGGCCCATCTGGATGAGATGCTGCGCGCCTGCGCGGGGCTGGATGTCGCGGTGCTGGCGCCGGACAGCGTGCCGGGACCGGGCTGGCTGGACCAGCTGCAGGCCTGCTTTGCGCGCGATGCCTCGATCGCCACGGCCACGCCGTGGTGCAACGCCGGCGAGACCGTTGCATGGCCGCGGATGGGTGAGGTCAACCCGTTGCCCGAGGTCCTTGATGCGCTTTCGCACGCCTGTGCCGGCATGCCGCCCGGCCATCCGGAACTGCCTTCGGCGGTGACCCACGCGGTGCTGGTGCGCGGCACCGCGCGACAGCGTGCGGGGGGGCTGGATACCGACAGTTACGGCGGCTGGAGCGCGGCGCTGATCGACCTGGGCCTGCGCATGGCCGGGCTGGGCTGGCGCAACGTGCTGTGCGAGACCGCGTTCGTCGCCCGCGCCGACGAGGGTGGCCACGCGCCGGGTGACCTGGAAGCGCTGGCCAGTCGCTGGCCGGCGTGGACGCCGCGGCTGGCCGATTTCCTGATGCACGATCCGCTGCGTGCCGCACGCGACGCCCTGCAGCTTCGCTACCGGCGGGCGATAATGCCCAAGGCGCAGGGCGATCTGTTCGGCGTCGCCTCGCCGCCGCAGGAGCCGCCCGTTTGAACCCCAGCATCGTCGCCGTCGTCGTCACCTACCAGAGCAGCAGCACCATCGAGGCGTGCCTGCAGCGCCTGCGCGACGCGCGCGGCATTGCCGAGATCCGCGTGGTGGACAACGGGTCGGTCGACGACACGGTCGACATCCTGCAGCGGCACGCCAGCCATGATCCGCGCGTGCGCTTCATCGCCAACCCGGACAATCCCGGTTTTGCCGCCGCCAACAACCAGGGCGTCGGCGATTCCAGCAGCCCGTGGCTGGCCTTCATCAACCCTGACGTGATGGTGGAAGCGGAGACCCTGGCCCTGCTGTGCGAGCGCGCGCAGGCGCTGGGTGACTGCCTGCTGGGCGTTGAGCAGGTCGATGAGAACGGCCGTGCCGACGATGCGGTGCGCCGTCGCGACCCTGACTTCCTGGCGATGCTGCGCTCGCCCGGGAGCGGGTCGAAGCTGGCCATCGCACGTGATCCCGACGTGGCGATGCAGCGCGTGCCGGCGATTTCCGGTGCGGTGATGCTGATGCCGCGCGCGCTGTTCGAACGCATCGGCGGTTGGGATGCCGGCTACCGGCTGCACGCCGAAGACCTCGACCTGTGCCGTCGCGTGCGCGAGGCCGGCGGCGTGGTGGCCATCGCCAACGATCTGAAGGTGCTGCACGTACGTGGCGTCTCCAGCCGCTCGCGGCCGTTCTTCGTGGAATGGCACAAGCATCGCGGCCTGTGGCGGTATTTCCGGCGCTTCGAGGCGCCGCAGCGCAGCCTGCCGGTGCGGGTAGCGGTGTGGGGCGCGATCTGGGCGCATGCGGTGCTGCAGGTGCCCAGGTTGCTGCGAGCGGCGTAGCCCCTCGTGGTTGGCGGTCTGGTTGCATGGGCTGGTGTGGCGCCGGATGGTGGGGCTGTGCGGGGTACGGCAAGAGCCGCTCCTGCGGGCCTCGTTTCGCGCCATCCATGGCGCTCAACGCCCCCGCCCAGCCCCACCAC
>NZ_JBDJNU010000040.1:0-36474 GCF_039674585.1 Stenotrophomonas lacuserhaii
GCCATGGATGGCGCGAAACGAGGCCCGCAGGATGCGGTTGTTGCCGTCCCCCGCCAACCCACCCCGCCCCGCCAACCCATGGCAATGCAGCTGTTGACGTTGACGTTGCTTCGGCTTCGAAGCCCGCGCGCAGCGCGCAACACCCCCTACGTCAAGACCTTGTCCGTATAGCCCCTCGCCGCTACCCTGAGCGGGCACTCCTGCGCACCTGTGACCCCGGCGGCCGTTCCTACGCCTGCTCCCGGGGCCGGTGCGCTCCAACCTGGTCCGGCATGTCCAACTCCCGTTTCGTCCATCTCCACGTCCACACCGAATTTTCGCTGGCGGATTCCACCATCCGCGTGCCGGCGAAGCCGGAACAGGCCGACCCGAAGAAAGCCAAACAGGCCAACCTACTGTCGCGCGCGGTCGAACTCGGGCTGCCCGCGTTGGCCGTCACCGACCTGAACAACCTGTTCGCGCTGGTCAAGTTCTACAAGGCCGCCGAAGGCGTGGGCATCAAGCCCATCGCCGGCGCCGACGTGATGATCGCCGAGGAAGGCCAGGATCCGTGGCGGATGACCCTGCTGTGCCGTGACCGCGAGGGCTATCTCAGCCTGTCACGGTTGCTGACCCGCGCGTGGATGGAAGGCCACCGCCCGGAAGGCGGCGTGGCCGTGCACCCTGAATGGCTGAAGGCCGGCTGCCAGAACCTGTTCGCGCTCAGTGGCCGCGACAGCCTGGCTGGTCGCCTGGCCGCCGCCGGCAAGCACGACCTGGCCGAACAACAGCTGGCCGACTGGCAGCGGGTGTTCGGCGATGGCCTGCACCTGGAACTGACCCGCACCGGGCGCGAAGGCGAAGAGGCGTTCAACCAGTTCGCGCTGATGGCGGCCGGCCAACGCGGCCTGCCGGTCATCGCCAGCAACGATGTGCGCTTCCTGCAACCCACCGATTTCAGCGCCCACGAAGCGCGCGTGTGCATCGCCTCCGGGCGCGTGCTGGATGATCCCAAGCGTCCGCGTGACTACAGTGACCAGCAGTACCTGAAGTCGTCCGAAGAGATGTGCGCGCTGTTCGCCGACATCCCCGATGCGATCGACAACACGCGTGCGCTGGCCGAGCGCTGCAACATCGAAATGCGGCTGGGCACCTACTTCCTGCCCAACTACCCGGTGCCCGACGACGAGACGCTGGACAGCTGGATCCGCAGCGAAGCGCGCAAGGGCCTGGCGCTGCGCATGGAGAAGAATCCCGTAGCGCCTGGCATGACCTTGCAGGACTACAGCGACCGCCTGGAATTCGAGCTGGATACCATCATCAAGATGGGCTTCCCCGGCTACTTCCTGATCGTGGCCGACTTCATCCAGTGGGGCAAGAACCAGGGCATCCCGATCGGCCCGGGCCGTGGTTCCGGTGCCGGTTCGCTGGTGGCCTGGGCGCTGCAGATCACCGATCTCGACCCCCTGCCCTACAACCTGCTGTTCGAGCGCTTCCTCAATCCCGAGCGCGTGTCGATGCCCGACTTCGACATCGACTTCTGCATGGACCGCCGCGACGAAGTCATCGACTACGTGGCGCGCAAGTATGGCCGCGAACGGGTCAGCCAGATCATCACCTACGGCACCATGGCGGCCAAGGCCGTGGTGCGCGACTGCGGCCGCGTGCTGGGCTTCCCGTACGGCCTGGTCGACAGCGTGGCCAAGCTGATTCCCAACATCCTGGGTATTTCGCTGAAGGATGCGATGGGCGAAGGCAAGGACAGCGAGATGGCCTCGCCGGAGCTGATCCAGCGCTACCAGAGCGAGGACGATGTCCGCGACCTGATCGACCTGGCGCGGCAGCTGGAAGACCTGACCCGCAACGCCGGCAAGCACGCCGGCGGCGTGGTCATCGCACCCGAGCCGCTGGCCGAGTTCTGCCCGCTGTTCGCCGAGCACGATGAAAACGGCATCGGCCGCAATCCGGTCACCCAGTTCGACAAGAACGACGTGGAAGAAGTCGGCCTGGTGAAGTTCGACTTCCTCGGCCTGCGCACGCTGACCATCATCGACTGGGCGGTGAAGGCGATCAACAAGCGCCACGAGCGCGCCGGCATCCCGCCGGTGGACATCACCCAGCTGCCGCTGGACGATGCGCCTACCTACAAGGACATCTTCGCCTCGGGCAACACCGGCGCGGTGTTCCAGTTCGAATCCTCCGGCATGCGCCGCCTGCTGAAGGACGCCAAGCCCGACCGTTTCGAAGACCTGATCGCGCTGGTGTCGCTGTACCGCCCCGGCCCGATGGACCTGATTCCCTCGTTCGTCGACCGCAAGCATGGGCGCGAAGACGTGGAATACCCCGATCCGCGCACCGAGCGCATCCTGCGCGACACCTACGGCATCATGGTGTACCAGGAGCAGGTGATGCAGATGGCGCAGATCGTCGGCGGATACTCGCTGGGCGGCGCCGACCTGCTGCGTCGTGCGATGGGCAAGAAAGTGCCGGCCGAGATGGCCAAGCATCGCGAGATCTTCCGCGAAGGCGCAGCCAAGGACGGCGTCGGCGAGGCCAAGGCCGATGCGATCTTCGACCTGATGGAGAAGTTCGCCGGCTACGGTTTCAACAAATCCCACGCCGCCGCCTACGCACTGGTCAGCTACCAGACGGCCTGGTTGAAACGGCATTACCCGGCCGAGTTCATGGCGGCCACGCTGTCTTCGGACATGGACAACACCGAAAAGGTGGTCGGCTTCCTGGACGAGGTGCGCAACCTCGGCCTGACCGTGCTGCCGCCGAAGGTCAACCAGTCCGCCTACATGTTCGAAGCGGCTACGCCGGACACCATCCAGTACGGCCTCGGCGCGATCAAGGGCGTCGGCCAGGGCGCCTGCGAAGCGGTGGTCGACGAGCGCCTGCAGAACGGGCCCTATACCGACCTGCTGGATTTCTGCACGCGCATCGGTTCGGCCAAGCTCAACCGCCGCACGCTGGAAGCGATGATCAACTGCGGCGCACTGGACGAGCTGGGGCGCAATCGTGCCTCGCTGGCCCTGCAGTTGCCCGAAGTGATCAAGGCGACCGAGCAGATGGCGCGCGAGCGCGCATCCGGCCAGAACTCGCTGTTCGGTGGCCCGGATCCGAATGCACCGGCGATCCACCTGGAACTTCAGGAAACCGACGAATGGCCGCTGCTCCAACGCCTGACCGGTGAGCGCGACACGCTGGGCTTCTACCTCAGTGGACACCCGTTCGACCCGCATCGCGACGACGTGCGCGACCTGGTCGGCACCGATCTCGGCGCGGTCGAAAAGATCTGGAGTGCCGCCAGCGGCGGGGGCGGCGGTGGCGAAAAACGCTGGCGCCCGGAAGTGCAGACGGTGCTGGCCGGCCAGGTGGTCGGGGTGCGCCGCAAGGGCGAAAGCCAGATCTTCATCCAGCTTGAAGATGGTCGCGGCCGGGTCGAATGCAGTGCGTTCTCCGATGCGATGGCCGAGTTCGGCCACCTGATGACCAAGGACCGCATCCTGGTGGTCAAGGGCGGTCTGCGCGAGGACGAGTTCAATGGCGGGTTCGCCCTGCGCATCCGCCAGTGCTGGGACTTCGACGAAGTCTGCGCGAACTACGCCACGCGGCTGTCGCTGCGCGTGGACCTGCGCCGCGAACGGCCGGTCTGGGAGCGCGTCAATGCGCTGCTCGACCGCCATCGCCCGGGCCGCACGCCGCTGCGCCTGGACCTGCTGCTGAAGGACCAGGAAGGCTCGCTGGCCGGCATGCTGGACGTGGGCGGTGAAAGCGCCGTACGCATCGATTCCAGGCTGATCCAGGCCCTGCGCGCCGACCCCGCCGTGCGCACCCTGAAGGTACGCTACAGCCCGCCGTGGGCGAGCTGACCAGACGACGGCGTACGGGGCATCCGCACGCATTCGGCTAAACTTCCCTCCTTACATTCATACGACGGCTTCCGATGAATCCGAACTACCTCGACTTCGAGCAACCCATCGCCGACCTGGAAGCCAAGATCCAGGAGCTGCGCAGCGCCAGCGCCGGCCCGGCGGTCAACGTTGAAGCCGAAGTAACGGCCCTGCAGGGCAAGCTGCGCACCCGCACCGCGCAGATCTTCCGCAACCTGACCTCGTGGCAGGTGCTGCAGCTGGCCCGCCATCCGTCGCGTCCGTACACGCAGGATTACCTGCACCTGATGTTCGACGGGTTCCAGGAGCTGGCCGGCGACCGTGCCTTCGCCGATGACAAGGCAATCATGGGCGGCCTGGCCCGCATCAATGGCCGCGCGGTCATGGTGATCGGCCACCAGAAGGGCCGCGACACCAAGGAAAAGATCAAGCGCAACTTCGGCATGCCCAAGCCGGAGGGTTACCGCAAGGCGCTGCGCCTGATGAAGATGGCCGAGCGTTTTGGCCTGCCGGTGCTGACCCTGATCGATACCGCTGGCGCCTGGCCGGGCATCGATGCGGAATCCCGCGGCCAGTCCGAAGCCATCGCGCGCAACCTGATGGAGATGGCCGAGTTGAAGGTGCCGGTGATCTGCACGGTGATCGGCGAAGGCGGCTCCGGCGGTGCACTTGCACTGGGCGTGGGCGACCGCACCATCATGCTGGAATACAGCGTGTATTCGACCATCAGCCCCGAAGGCTGCGCCTCGATCCTGTGGAAAGACGCCAGCAAGGCCAAGGACGCCGCCGAACAGCTGGGCCTGACCGCGCCGCGCCTGAAGGGCCTGGGACTGGTGGACAAGGTGGTACGCGAACCGACCGGCGGCGCGCACCGCAACCCGGTGCAGATGGCCAAGCGCCTGAAGGCCGTGCTGGTCAACGAACTGGACGCCCTGCAGGACCTGCCGACCGACGAGCTGCTGGCCAAGCGCTACACGCGCCTGCGCAGCTACGGCACCTACGAAGCCGCATGACCTGGGGCGCCCGACGATGTCCGGCGCCTCTCCGATCAGGTAGCTGGTAGCGCCGAAGCGATTCACTTGGTAGCGCCGAAGGCAGCGGCAGGAGCCGCTGCCAACGTCGCTTGCGACGGCCCGCAGGGTGCCGGTCAGGACGACCGGCATAGCCATGCTCGGCGGCTCTCCGATCAGGCATCTCCAGGCCGGATGCAGGCCGCGCTTCGCGCTCGCCGAGCATGGCTCGGCGCTACCGGCGCTACCGGCGCTACCGGCGCACGGCGCACCGACGCTACCCAGCGTGGCTCAGAACGGCTTGGCGAGCACCAGCCAGACGATCGGGATGAAGGCCAGCAACGGGATCTCGTTGATCCAGCGCAGCGCGCGCGAAGAAGGCAGTGCGCGGCCCTTGGCCACGCCTTTCAGCAACCGCCCGATCCAGATGAAATACCCCAGCAGCACCACCACAAGGCCCAGCTTGGCGTGCAGCCAGCCGGCGCCGCCCGCTGCCACCATGGTCGGGAAATCCGGGATGACCCGGTAGCCCAGCCACAGCACCAGCCCCAGCACGAAGGCCAGGCCGAACATGCTGTGGCCGAAGCGGTACAGGCGCAGCCCCATCAACTGCAGACGTTCGCTGACTGCCGCCTGCCCTGCCGTCTCGGCGATGTTGACCAGGATGCGCGGCAGGTAGAACACCGTCGCCATCCAGGCCACCACGAACACCAGGTGGAAGGTCTTGACCCAGAAGTAGGACTGCATGTGCTCGCTCCAGCGGCTGGCGTAGGATGAGCACCATTTTCACCGATGCGCAGAGCCACGTACATGCAAAAGACCTACGACGCCGCTTATTTCCAGCACTGGTACCGGCGCGCCGATATCGGCGGCAGCGCGCGGCTGGCGCGCAAGGTCGCGTTGGCGGTGGCCAGCGCCGAGTACTACCTGGAACGCCCGATCCGCAGCGTGCTGGACATCGGCTGCGGCGAAGGCGCATGGCGCGCGCCGCTGCTGAAGCTGCGCCCGAAGCTGAGCTACCTGGGCTTTGACAGCAGCGATTACGCCGTGGGCCGCTACGGTCGCACCCGCAACCTGCACCCGGCCAGCTTCGGCGATTTCGCCTGGCTGCGGCCGTGCGCGCCGGTGGACCTGCTGATCTGCTCGGATGTGATGCATTACGTGCCCGACCGCGAGCTGCGTGCCGGCCTGGCCGGCATCGGCGAGCTGACCGGGGGCGTCGCCTTCCTGGAGACCTTCGCCGCCGAGGACGACTTCGACGGGGACCACGAAGGCTTCCACCCCCGTCCTGCCCGCTGGTACCGGCGCGAACTGGGCAAGCACGGCCTGGCCCCGATAGGTTCGCATTGCTGGCTGGGCGCCTCGCTGGCCCAGGAAGCTTCGGCGCTGGAAACGGCCTGAACCGGTGCCGGCCGGATCTGCGACCCCAGTTAATATTCCGCCGCGCCGGATCGGGTATGCTGCACGGCAACATATGACCATACATATTGAGTCGATATGCTCTACCAGCTTCACGAACTGACCCGTAATCTGCTGGCCCCCTGGGTCCACCAGGCCCAGGCAAATGCCCACTTCTTCAACAATGCCGGCCACTGGTGGGGGCAGATGCCCGGTGCCGATCGCCTGGCGGCGATGAACGAGCTGTTCCATCGCCTGGGCAAGGATTACGAGAAGCCCGAGTGGGGCATCAACGAGATCGACGTGGACGGCGAGCGCGTGCCGATCGTGGTCCACGAAGAGGTCAGCAAGCCGTTCTGCAAGCTGCTGCGCTTCAAGCGCCACAGCAACGAAGCCGACCAGCTGCACACCATGCTCAACCAGCCATTCGTGCTGGTGGTGGCGCCGTTGTCCGGCCACCATGCCACGCTGCTGCGCGACACCGTGCGCACCCTGCTGCGCGACCACCGCGTGTACGTGACCGACTGGGTCGATGCACGCATGGTGCCGGGCAGCGAAGGCGAGTTCGGGCTGGATGACTACGTGGAGTACATCCAGGAATTCATCCGCCACCTCGGCGTGGAGCGCCTGCACGTGGTGAGCGTGTGCCAGCCCACCGTACCGGTGCTGGCCGCGGTTTCGCTGATGGCCAGCCGCGGTGAACCGACGCCGAAGTCGCTGGTGATGATGGGCGGGCCGATCGATGCACGCTGCAGCCCGACCGCAGTGAACAACCTGGCCACCCAGAACCCGCTGTCGTGGTTCGAGAACAACGTCATCCACACCGTGCCGCCGAGCTACCCCGGCGCCGGCCGCCGCGTGTATCCAGGCTTCCTGCAGCACGCCGGCTTCCTGTCGATGAACCCCAGCCGGCATTTCAGCTCGCACTGGGATTTCTACGCCGACCTGGTCAAGGGCGACCTGGAAGATGCCGATGCGCACCGTCGTTTCTACGACGAGTACAACGCGGTGCTGGACATGCCGGCCAAGTACTACCTGGATACCATCAGCGTGGTGTTCCAGGATTTCCTGCTGCCGCGCGGCGAGTGGTACATCAAGGGTGAGAAGGTCGATCCTTCGGCCATCCGCGATACCGCGCTGTTGAGCATCGAAGGCGAACTGGACGATATCGCCGGGCTCGGCCAGACCGAAGCGGCGCAGTCGCTGTGCACGGGCATCGCCGAAGACCGCCGCGAGCATTTCATCGTCGAAGGCGCCGGCCATTACGGCATCTTCAGCGGCCGTCGCTGGCGCGAAGTGGTGTACCCGAAGGTGCGCGATTTCTTCGCCGCCAACGCCGAAACACCGGCTACGGCTAAGCCGAAGAAGAAGAGCAACGTCACCCCGTTGCGGCGTAAAGCCGGCTGACGACCCGGCTGCGGTGCTGACGGCCAGCGGCCGTCACTACCGTTGAACCCAGGTAGCGCCGAGACATGCTCGGCGGCTTTTCGATCCGGCATCGTGGTGGCGGACACAGGCCGCGCTGCGCGCTCGCCGAGCATGGCTCGGCGCTACCGGCCCACCGCCCTTACAGCCGCACCAGCAGGTGCTTGGCCAGGGTGCCGTGCATGCGGCCGACCGCCCGCGCCAGGTGCAGCGTGCCGAACAGCAGCAGCCCACCGGCCAGTGCGAGCAGCGGCGTCGCCCATGCGCCTTCCAGCAGCGGCAGACCATTGATGGTCACCCCCGTGTAGGCACCCGGGAACCACACCGCCACCGGCGACCAGATCAACGCCAGCGAAAGCGCCAGCAGCGTGGTCGCCACGGTGAAGTACGCAATACCCAGCGGCAGCATCAGCACGAAGTACAGCAGGGTCAGCCAGGTGCGGCCATCGGTGAACATGTCGCCGATGCGCTGCAGCCAGCTGCGGCTGCGGTCGCTGAAGCGCGGCCGGCGCGGCATGCGCTCACCCAGCAGCACCTCCACCAACCGCCCTTCCAGCAGCGACAGCCCGCGGATGGAACCGAAGAACAGCACGGCTACCGGGACGCCGATGATCAGGATCAGCAGGCCCAGCGACAGCGACAGCCCGGTGACCACCCAGCTGAAGAAGAAGGTGCCCGTCGCCAGCGAAAGCAGCATGTAGAACAGGGCGCCGTAGGTGTGCGGATCCACCGCTACGCCGAAGAATCGCGCCGCCAGCGAGCGCGGTGGCGACGGCGGCGGATCCGGAATGGCCGGACCGGATGCCGCCACGCCTGCCGCCGGTGGCACCGCATCGAAGCCGCTGCCCAATGCAGGGGTGGTCGCAATACGTGTTCCGAGCGGCGTCTTCGGCGTGCGCAGCGCGCGGTTCACCGTCAGCTCGGTTTCGCGGTAGATCTCGGCCACCTCGTCCGGCGCGCCGTAGCTGCCGGCCACGTCGGCGATCACTTCGCCCTCGCTGCGCCCCGGCTGTGCGGCCAGTTCCGAACGCAGGTACTCCTCGGCGTCGTACAGCGCATCCTGGACCATCGCCGGATCGGCATCGTGCAGCGCTGCGCGCAACTGCGCCAGATAATCGGGAATGGTCGCCGGCAGGGTCCTGCCCATGGTGTGTTCGATGTTCATTGCAGTACGCCCTCCAGAACGGAATCGACGGAATCGCGGGTGGCACGCCAGGCCTGGATCCATTGCTCCAGCACGGCACGTCCCTGCTCGGTGATGCGGTAGTAGCGCCGCGGCGGACCGCTGGTGGAAGGCTCCACGTGGCTTTGCAGCAGGCCGGCCGCTTCCAGGTTGCGCAGCACCGGGTACAGGGCGCTCTGCTTGCCACTCAGCACGCCCTCGCCCACCTGCTCCAGCTCCTTGGCGATCAGGTAGCCGTACAGCGGCTCCGGCGCCTTGGCCAACACGGCCATCAGTGCCAGCGATACGGTCCCCGCACTGAGCTCCTTCTGGAACTTCTTCAGCTGGATCTCTTCGTCGACCATGGCGGCATCTCCACTACGTTGAAGTGAACACTAGTACGGAGTTCGACCTAGCGGAATAGGCCGGACGTCACGGTGCCGTGCGGCAACCGCGCCGGGTGCTGGCAGGAAGCCGTGGGCTCGCGCATGATCGGGCTCTCTTTCCTGAAAGGCTCACCATGGACCGTCGCCCTGCCCTGTTGGCGCTTGCCCTGGCCACCTGCCTGCTGCCTTCGCTGGCCCCCGCGGCCACGCCCTACCGCAGCGCGCAGCAGATCCTGGAAGCCGCACCCGACCGCGACTGGCGCACGCCTGACCCGGCCAACCTGCTGTACATGGACCTGCCCGCCGGAAGGGTGATCATCGAGCTGGCGCCGCAGTTCGCGCCGCGCCACGTGGCCAACATCCAGACCTTCGCCCACGAACATTTCTGGGACGGCACCAGCATCTACCGCTCCCAGGACAACTTCGTGGTGCAGTTCGGCGATGCCGACGCCGACGACGCCGCCAAGGCCCGGCCGATGGGATCGGCGCAGAAGAAGCTGCCGGCCGAATTCGAACGGGCCACGGCGGGATTGAAGGTCAGCCCGCTGCCGGATCACGATGGCTGGGCGTCGCGCACCGGCTTCGTCGACGGCTTCCCGGTCGGCCAGGACATGAAGGACGGCAGGACCTGGCTGGCGCATTGTTATGGCGCGCTGGGCGCGGGGCGCAACAATGACGAAGACAGCAGCGTGGGCGCCGAGCTGTACGTGGTCACCGGCCAGTCGCCGCGCCAACTGGACCGCAACATCACCGTGGTCGGCCGTGTGCTGAAGGGCATGGAACTGCTCAGCGCCCTGCCACGGGGCCCGGCGCCGATGGGCTTCTACGCCGAGCCGCAGCAGCGTACGCCGATCACCTCGATACGCCGCGCCAGCGATGTCCCCGCCGCCGAACGCACGCCGATCCAGGTACTGCGCACCGACTCGAAAACCTTCGCCGATACCGTGGAAGCCCGTCGCAACCGCGTCGATGATTTCTACAAACGACCGGCCGGCCACATTGATCTGTGCAACATCCCGGTGCCGGTGCGGTAACGCTCAGCGGCGCTGGCTGACCGCCACGCTACCCAGGATCAGCGCGCCGGCCAGCAGCATCTGCAGGGTGACCGGCTCGCCCAGGAACAGCCAGGCGAATGCCGCGCCGAACAGCGGCACCAGATAGGTCACGGTGGACGCGCGCGAGGGTCCGATGCGGGCGATCAGCCGGTAGAACATCAGGAAGGCCAGCCCGGTGCAGACCACGCCCAGCGCCACCGCGCAGGCCCACGCCGCCCCCGGCACCGGACCCTGCGGCCAATGGGTGAGCGCCATCGGCAGCATCCATAACGAAGCGCATCCCAGCGTGGCCGCCGCCGACGCCGCGGGCGGCAGGCCGCTCATGTGGCGCTTCACCAGGTTCACGCCCAACCCATACAGCAGCGATGCCAGCACACCGGCGATGACCGCCGTGCCGATGCTCAACCCGGCGACCTTGGCCGTGGCCAGCACCACTACGCCACTGAAGCCCACCAGCAGCGCCAGCGCGCGACGCATGCCGATCTTTTCGCCGAAGAACAGGAAGGCGATGAGCGCGGCGAACAGCACCGTCATCGCGTTGCAGATCGCCCCGATCGCCGCCGGTGCCCGCTGCGCAGCCCATGCGAACAGCACGAAGGGCACTGCGGAATTGATCAGCCCGATCGGCGCCAACCACAGCCAGCGGCGCGCCGGGAACTGCGCCCGCGCACGCCACAGGAACGGCAGCAGCACCAGCGCGCCGAGCACCAGCCGCACCTCCACCAGCGCATAGGGACCAAAATGCGGCACCGCCACGCGCATGAACAGGAACGAGCAGCCCCAGATGGCGCCCAGCACGGTCAGCTCCAGCGGGGTTCGCCAGTCGCGCTCCAGCGCCTGCGGCAGCGCACTCATGACTGCCACCTATGTCTCACCTGCACCACCATGCCGCTCTCCTGCTGTCGGGTAGCCAAGCATCGTCCTGCCGCGCAGGCCCCGCAAGCGCGTAGTATCGCTGCCAGCCACAAATCCGGCTTGAGGCTCGCCATGCTGCTGCGCCCGTCCCTGCTACCCGCCCTCGGTGTGTTCGCCGTTGCCGCGCGCCACCAGAATTTCGCCGCCGCCGCGCAGGAACTGAGCCTCACCGCCAGTGCGGTCAGCCACCAGGTGCGGCGCCTGGAACAGCAACTCGGCAGCCAGCTGTTCCTGCGCCATGCGCGCGGTGTGCGCCTGACCGCCGAAGGTCGCCAGCTGGCCGATGCAGCCAGCGCCGCGCTGTCCGACCTGGCGACGGTGGCCAGCCATCTGAAGCCGCAGGCCGACAGCGTGCCATTGCGGATCACCACGCTGCGCTCGCTGTCCTACTGCTGGCTGCTGCCGCGGCTGCCACGCTTCACCGGGATGCATCCGCACGTGCGTATCGAACTTCACACCGGCAGCGGCCTGGACCGCTTCGACGACAATGGACCCGAGATCGGCATCCGCTACGGGCTGGGGCAATGGCCCGGCCTGCACGCGCGCCACCTGATGGACGATGACCTCTTTCCGGTCGCCGCCCCGGCACTGGCGGGCGTGCAGGGGCTGCAGGACCCTGCCCACATCGCCCGCCTGCCGCTGCTCAGTGATCTGTCGCCGCAGGGCTGGCGGGACTGGTTCCGCCATGCGGGCGTGCGCGTGCCGGCAGCGCTGCCGCCGGTGCACACCTTTGCCGACAGCACCGATGCCATGCGCGCAGCGGTGTACGGCATGGGCGCGGTGCTGGCGCGCCGGCATATCGCCCAGCCCTACCTGCAACGGAACGATGTGGTGCGCCTGCCCGGGCCGCCGATGAAGGCGAGGTATGCGTACTACGTGGTGCACAGCGATACCCAGGCGCCCTCGCCCCCGGCACGCGCCTTCATCGACTGGCTGCTGCGCGAAGCGCTCGACGAACGCACGCCGTTCCCGGCGCTGCCACCGGAGCCGCCGGGGCGTGCCGTACAGGACGCGTGAGCAAGGGCCCCGCAGCACCCTCACCCGCTCTTTTCCGCAGGCTGGCTAGGCTGGAGTCCTGTTTCCCACCAGGACGACCCCCCATGGCCTTGCTGCGACTGCGAATCACCGGAACCGAAGACGACGCGCGAGCGATCACCGACCTGCTGCAGAGCATCGAAGGTATCGAGCATGTCGAGGAAACCGACGACCTGATGCCGAAGATGGACGACGACGATTCCAGTTCGGCCGGCCTGTCCGATGACATGGGCCCGGGCAGCCATGAACTGGAAGTGGAAGTAGGCAATGAAAGCACCGCGCAGAAGGTGCGCGATGCGGTGCAGGAGCTCGCCCTGGAACTGGATGTATTCGTCGAATACGAGACCGACGAGGGCTGATCCGCGCGGTTGAGGGGGCGGGGTCAACCCGCCCTGCGCGCACGTCGCCGGCGCCACAGGCGCACGCCGATCCAGCCGATGATGCTGCCGATCACCAGCACCGGCAGCAGCGCGGCGATGGCCCGTATCAGGTACGCGATGCTGGTGGTGAGGATGGCTCCCGATTCGGACAGCGCCATGCCGATTTCATTGCGGCTGCGCTGGCCGGACGGTGCGTTGAACTGCATCGTCACCAGCTGCGTGTCGATGCGTCGGCGCTGCTGGGCCGCGTCCTTGTTGGCCTGCTCCACCCCCGCCTCGATCTCCGACAGCCGCTGGGTGATGACCAGCAGGTCGGCCAGCTTGATGTCCTTGCTGTCCTGGTAGGCAAGCAGCCGCTCGTGCTCCTTCTGCAGGCGCGCCTTGGCCAATGCAGTGTCCGCTACCTGCTGGGCGAGGTCTTCGGCATGGGTGTTGCGCGAGGACACCTCGCCGCCCTGCCCGGCCAATCCGATGATCGGCTCCACGCCCTTCGGCGCGATGCGCACGCGGATCGAACCGCCGGGGTACTCGCCGCCCTGCTGCCCCACCTGCAGCACCGCGCAGTCGCCGAAGCGGGCAGACTGGCAGGCATCGGCAATCTGCTTGACCCGCGGACCGATCTTCGCCGCATCCAGTCGGATGTCCAGGTCATGTTCGTAGGCCAGGGATGCGCCTTCAGGCGATGCCACCGCACCGGCAGCACCGGCACCTGCATCGGCCGCCGCCTCATGCCCACCGCAGCCGGCCAGCGTAAGCAGCATGGCCAGCGCACCGACCCAGCCCGGATGACGCCTTGCTTCCTTGTGCATTCTGTCCCGTCCCTGCGTTGGAGTGCGACGATGGTAATCCTTTGGCACGCAGACAGGGCGACGGCCGCGGCCTATGCTTGGCGATTGACCCCAAGACAGGATTGCCGATGCGCCAGCATCTCCTTGCCCTCGCCCTGATCGCTGCCCTCGGCGGCTGCCAGCAGGCCGACGCCCCGTCGTCCGCCACCCCGCCCGCCGCCGCGCCGGCGCAGGCCGCCGATGCCGCTGCAGATGCGGCCTTTGCCGATCTGTCCAAGCGCGCCCTGGACAGCTGGATGCAGCTTTCGCCCGTGGGTGCCACGCAGATCGGCGACCACCGCTTCGACAGCGAGATCGACGACCTTAGTGCCGCCGGCCAGCAGAAGACGCTGACCGCCTACAAGGGCCTGCTGGCCGAGCTGGAGAAAATGGACG
Organism: Stenotrophomonas lacuserhaii; assembly: GCF_039674585.1. GTDB lineage: Bacteria > Pseudomonadota > Gammaproteobacteria > Xanthomonadales > Xanthomonadaceae > Stenotrophomonas > Stenotrophomonas pennii_A. Next base: position 13,865 of record NZ_JBDJNU010000040.1, read on the forward strand.
TGGCCAAGCTGGGCCGCGAAAACCAGGTGGATGCGGCGATCCTGCGCAACCAGCTGCAGTCGGACATCTGGAATGCCGAAGTGCTGCAGTCCTCCAAGTGGGATCCGCAGATGTACAACGGCCTGGCCGGCAGCGCGATCTACGGCCTGATGGCGCGTGAGTTCGCCCCGCTGCCCGAGCGCCTGAAGTCGGCCACCGCGCGCATGGAGAAGATCCCGGCGATCTTCGCCCAGGCCCGCGAAAACCTGGACCCGGCCCGCGTGCCGAAGATCCACGCCGAAACCGTGGCCAAGCAGAACCGCGGCATCCTCAGCATCGTCGATACCTTCATCACCCCGCACATCGGCGAACTGCCGCAGGCCGACCAGCAGCGCCTGCAGGCCGCCATCGACGGCCTGAAGAAGGCCGTCGATGAGCAGCAGCAGTGGCTGGACAAGACCCTGGTGCCGAACGCCAAGGGCGAGTTCCGCGTCGGCGCCGAGCTGTACGACCAGAAGCTGAAGTTCGCCCTGAACTCCTCGCTGTCGCGGCAGGAGATCGGTGAGCGTGCACGTGCCGAACTCAAGCGCGTGCGCCAGGACATGTATGGCATCGCCCAGACCGTGCTGAAGGACAAGCCGGGCGCACCGCAGATGCCGGCCAACCCGAGCGACGACCAGCAGCAGAAGGCGATCGAAGCAGCGCTGGAACTGGCCTACGCCGACAAGCCGGCCCGCGACAAGGTCGTGGAAGATGCCAAGGCCGCACTGGACCAGTCCACCGCGTTCGTGCGCGAGCATGACCTGATGACCCTGCCCGATGCGCCGGTGGACATCATCCTGATGCCCGAATTCCAGCGCGGCGTGGCCGTGGCCTACTGTGATTCGCCCGGTCCGCTGGACAAGAACCTGAAGACCTTCTACGCGGTCTCGCCGATCCCGGATGACTGGAACGACAAGCAGGTCGACTCGTTCCTGCGCGAGTACAACTCACGCATGATCCACCTGCTCAGCATCCACGAAGGCACCCCGGGGCACTACCTGGAAGGCTGGCATTCGGCCAAGTTCCCCTCCACGCTGCGCGCGGTGCTGCGCTCGGGCCTGTTCGCCGAAGGCTGGGCGGTCTACACCGAACGCATGATGCAGGAACAGGGCTACCTGGATAACGATCCGCTGTTCCACCTGGTGCAGCTGAAGTTCTACCTGCGCACCATTTCCAACGCGATCCTGGACCAGGGCGTGCACGTGGACAACTGGACGCGCGAGCAGGCCATGCACCTGATGACCCACGACGCGTTCCAGCAGGAAAGCGAAGCGTCGGGCAAGTGGGTGCGCGCGCAGCTGACGTCCGCCCAGCTGCCGACCTACTTCGTCGGTGCGCAGGAACACTTCGATACGCGCAAGGCCGCGCAGGAAAAGCTGGGCGACCAGTTCAACCTCAAGGCCTACCACGACAAGATGCTGTCCTACGGCGCCCCGCCGGTGCGTTTCGCGCGCCAGCTGATGCTGGACCAGCCGATCGAGTAAGTGCCTCTGTCTGATTTCTGGCGGGCCTGCTGGCTCTCCGGATGCGAAGCGCCCCGTCAGGGGCGCTTTTTCATTCGATCAGTAGATCTCAGCTTTGCCGCAGGCGCAAACACCGACCTCGCAACTAGGCTTTATCTGATTGCCATCACAGATCCACAGTGAGAGGCTGCGCCCGACCTCGCCTGCTGCGAATGCCGGGCGACTTGCTGCCTGCGCTGCGCAAGACTGTTGTCGAGCCGGAGGAATCAACCATCGGCCCACACCAGAAAGAGATGTTTCCTATGATCAAGATCCTCGCGACCACCCTCCTGTTGTCCCTCGCCAGCCTGCCGGCGCAGGCGGAATCGCCTGTCCAGTTGACGATGTGGCAATGCTCGTACATCTATGAGGGCGACATTGCCGACCGACATGTCGTGCACGCCCATTCGGACCAGCAGGCCAAGCAGCGCGTGCTCGAGTGGGCGGCCGGAAATAACGTCCATATCGACAGGTTCCTGGATTGCAACCCAATCTGAGGCAGCCTCAGCAGCAGATCCCGTTGAGCAAGCCGGGATCGACCGCCAGCTAGGTCTGCAGGTTTGCCCGGCATTCGGCAACGGCGCGCTGACATGAATGATCACGCGTCGCTGCCGTCACCGTCTCCGCCCGCATCGGCCACGGTGGACGATGGCGACCATCCTTCCTGCCGCCCCGAAGCGTGGACAAGGAGTGTCGCTGTATTTTCAAGCTCAAACGGATCCGGGCTGCCATGGCAAGCGCAGAGTTGCTGCCTCCCGAGCGTCGTGCGGCATGGACCGACATCGAGCGAGCAGATTCGATCGTGTCCAGTGCCCCATGAGTGGCTGGGGCAGCCTTCGATTGGTCCACGCTGTTCGTACGCGACACCGCACAGCATGGACAGCACGAAGGGCCCGCTCCCCCGTGATCCATTACCGGCCGCCGAACCACCGCATGGTGTCGTGGCAGGAGTTCAGGTGGACCGATCGCCCAGCTTCCGCCGAGCATGGCTCGGCGCTACCGATCATCCGTCGGCGGCGACAAAGCCGCCGGTCTGGCGCGCCCACAGCCGCGCGTACAGGCCGCCGGCCGCGACCAGTTCGGCATGCGTGCCGGTTTCCACGATGCGTCCCTGGTCCATCACCACCAGCCGGTCCATCCGCGCGATGGTCGACAGGCGGTGCGCGATGGCGATCACCGTCTTGCCGCCCATCAGCTCGTCCAGGTTGTCCTGGATCGCCGCTTCCACCTCCGAATCCAACGCGGAGGTGGCTTCGTCCAGCACCAGGATCGGCGCGTCCTTCAGCAGCACGCGCGCGATCGCGATGCGCTGGCGCTGCCCGCCTGACAGCTTCACCCCGCGCTCGCCGACCAGCGCGTCGTAGCCCTGCCGCCCCTGGCCATCGACCAGCGAGTCGATGAAGCCATCGGCACGCGCCTTGGCCACGGCCGCACGCAGTTCCTGTTCAGAGGCTTCGGGGCGTCCGTACAACAGGTTGTCGCGGATCGAACGATGCAGCAGCGACGTATCCTGGGTCACCACGCCGATCTGCCCGCGCAGGCTTTCCTGGGTGACCCCGGCGATGTCCTGCCCGTCGATCAGGATGCGTCCGCTCTCCAGGTCGTACAGGCGCAGCAGCACGTTGACCAGGGTCGACTTGCCCGCGCCCGACGGCCCGACCAGGCCGATCTTTTCGCCCGGCTTCACCCGCAGTTCCAGCCCGGCGATCACCCCGCCGCGCTTGCCGTAGTGGAAGTGGATGTCCTGGAAATGCACGGCGCCGGCACTCACCTCGAGCGGCACGGCGTCATCGCGGTCCTGCACGGTCAGCGGCTGGGAAATGGTGGTGATGCCATCCTGCACCGTGCCGATGTCTTCGAAGATGCCGTTGATGGTCCACATGATCCAGCCGGACATGTTGTGGATGCGGATGACCAGGCCGGTGGCCAGGGTGATCGCGCCGACCGTGATCAGCCCATCGTTCCACAGCCACAGCGCCAGCCCACAGGTGCCGGCGATCAGGAACCCGTTGACGATGGCGATGGTCAGGTCCATCCCGCTGGTGATGCGCGTCTGCCGTCGATGCTTCTCCGCCAGTTCCTGGATCGATTCGGCGACGTAGGCCTGCTCGCGTCCGCCGTGGGCGAACAGTTTCAGCGTCGGAATGTTGGTGTAGCCATCGACGATGCGGCCCATCGCCTTGGAACGCGCTTCCGACGCGATCCAGGCACGCTCCTTCGCCCGCGGCACGAAGTACACCATGATCACCGCGTAGGCGAGCATCCACAGCACCAGCGGAATCATCAGCCGCCAGTCGGCCTGGGCGAACAGGAACAGCGCGGTGCCGGTATAGACCACGATGTACCAGAGCGAATCGACCATCTGCACCGCCGATTCGCGCAGCGAGGTACCGGTCTGCATCACGCGGTTGGCCACGCTGCCGGCGAAATCGTTGTGGAAGAAGGTCAGGCTCTGGCGCACCACGTAGTTGTGCATCAGCCAGCGCGAGCGGTTGCTCAGGCCCGGCACGATGGCCTGGTTGACCAGCAGGTTGTGCAGCCCGACCAGCACCGGCCGGGCAACCACGCACACCGCCACCATCCACAGCAGGTCCGATGCGTGGCGCTGGAAGAACCCGGCACCGGGCTGCTCGGCGACCATGTCGACGATGCGGCCGAGGAAGTCGAACATCGCCACTTCCACCAGTGCCAGCAGCAGGCCGGCGACCAGCGTGGCCAGCAGCACCGGCCACACCGGGCGCAGGTAGAACAGGTAGAACTTGAACACGCTGCGCGGCGGCATGCGCGTATCCACCGGCGGGAAGACCGGGATCAGGGATTCAAACCAGCGGAACATCACAGTCGCTCACAACGGGGTAACCGCTCGATTATCCCACCGCAGGCATATCGGGTAGTGATGGCCGCTGGCCATCATCCACGCCAACCTCAGTCCTGCGGTACGAACAACAGATCCTGGAAGTCGAAGCTGAAATCGGTCAGCTCGGAGATCGCCTGCATGCGTACCTCGCGGACCTTCCCGTCCGGGTCCAGGCTGAAGTTGACGAAGGCGTCGGCATTGAGCGAGCGGTCGTCCCAGCGCACGATGAAGGTGTCGTGCTGCCAGTGTTCCAGCGTGCCTACCAGCTGCGCGGTCTTGTCGAACCGCAGCCGCAGCGCCTTGCCGTTGCCGGTGATGTGCATGTCCCCGTACCAGCGGTCGCGGTAGCGACCGGCATACCCACCCAGGGCCAACGATGGTGTGGTGTGCGCGGTGCGTGCCGCCTGGTGTTTGGCCCAGGCCGCGTCGGCCTTGCCACGGCTCTTGTCCACGGCCTTGCCGTAGGCGTCCACCCAGTCATGCCGATCACCCCCCAGATAGGCATCGAGCACGCTCAGGGTGATGGCATTGAAGGCCGCGCCGGCTTCCTGGTTGGTCAGCACCACCACGCCCAGGTTCTCGCCGGGCACCAGCGTCACCCGGGACACCATGCCCGGCCAACCGCCGGTATGCCATACCAGCCTGCGGCCGCGGAAATCGCTCAGGCTCCAACCTTCGGCGTAGCCGGCGAAGTTCGGCCGCGCCGGCGCCAGTTCCGCAACCGCCGGCTCGGCCACCACCTGCGGGGTGATCATCTGCCACATCTGCTGCTGGCTCTTCGCTGTGAACAGCGCGCTGCCGTCGGCCAGCGTCCCCTGCGCCAGCTGCACCTGCATCCAGCGCGCCATGTCATGCACGCTGGAATAGAGGCCACCGGCGCCGGCATTGTTCTGCCAGGTCAGCGGCGCCACCGTGCGCAGCTCCTTGAAATCGAACTTGGCATGGCCGACCGCGGCGTTGTCGCCGGGGCGCAGGTGGTCGGCGTTGTAGCGGGTGCCGGCCATGCCGACCTTGTCGAAGATGCGTTGCTGCAGGAAGTCCTGATAGGACTTTCCGGAGACCTTCTCGATCACCTGCTGCGCCACCGCGTACAGGATGTTGTCGTAGGCATAGCGCTCGCGGAAGCCGCCCTTCAGCGGCACCCTGCCCAACCGTTCCACCACCTCGGCGTTGCTGTAACCGGTGGTCGGCCAGAACAACAGGTCACCGGCGCCCAGGCCCAGCCCGCTGCGGTGCGAGAGCAGGTCGCGCAGGGTCATCTGCTGGGTCACGAACGGATCGGACATGCGGAACGACGGCAGGTGGTCGACCACCTTGTCGTCCATCTTCAGCTTGCCTTCTTCGGCCAGCAGGTTCAGCGACAGCGCGGTGAACGCCTTGGTGTTGGAGGCAATCGCAAACAGCGTATCGGCCTGCACCGGATCCGGGCGGCCCTGCTCGCGCACGCCCCAGCCCTGCTCCAGCACCAGCTTGCCGTCCTTGACCACGGCGACGGCGATACCCGGCACCTCGAAGCGCTGGCGCACCCGCTCCACCGTTGCATCCAGGTCCTGCAGCGGGGGCGGAGTGGCCGCGTTCGCCAGGGTGGTACAGGCCAGCAGCATGGCGCCTCCGATCAGGGACTTCATCTCGCGCGTTCTCCAGGGTGGATGGCGGCGCCAAGCAGGCGCGCCGGGAATTCTCATGATGGTAACGGCCGGCGGTGCAGCCTTCCCCGTGCCAAAGGAGGGGTGATATGGAACCAGGTGGAAACAACCGCAGCGGGTCGACCCCGGCGCCGATCCGTTGCGGCATCGGCGGCTGGGTATTCCCGGAGTGGCGCGGTGGCGTGTTCTATCCGGAAGGACTGCCACAGCGCGAGGAACTGGCATTCGCCAGCAACGCCCTGCGCTGCATCGAAATCAACGGCACCTTCTACCGCACGCCGACCCAGGCCCAATGCGCGCAGTGGGCGGCACAGACGCCGCCAGGCTTCCGTTTTTCAATGAAAGCCCCGCGTTACCTGGTACAGCGGCGCGACCTGTCCGGCGTTGCCGAGGCCGCACAGCCGTTCCTGCAGGCGGCGCTGGGCCTGGGTGACCGGCTGGGCCCGCTGCTGTGGCAATTCGGCCCCACCCACAAGGCCGATGCCGGCGTGCTGGCGGAGTTCATGCAGTCACTGCCGGCCACCCTGCAGGGCGTGCCGCTGCAACATGCCTTGGAGGTACGCAACGCGGCGGCAGTGGATGCCACGCTGGTGCAGGCAGCACGCACCCACACCATTGCCCTGGTCATCGAAGACAGCGACGAGGCCCCGCTGCACGGCGACCTCAGCGCCGACTTCGTCTATGCGCGGATCAAGCGCAGCCAGCCGCGCCTGCATGCCGGGCTGCCCGCGCCGCTGCAGCAGCGCTGGGCCGCGCGCGCGCTGGCATGGGCGCAGGGTGAGGCGGTTGAAGATCTTCCGCTGATCGCAGCGCCGGCGGAATCGACGCCGCGCGAGGTCTACCTGCTGTGCATCGGCGCGGGCAAGCGGCGCAATCCGGCGGCCGCCATGGCGCTGCAGCAGCGTTGCGATACACGCTGACCCATCGCCGCCGACGCTGGCTTGCCGCACAATACCGCGATGAGCAGCCCCGATACCCGCAAAGCCCTTCTCCAGATCCATTTCTGCGTGCTGCTGTGGGGCATCACCGCCATCCTTGGCAAGCTGATCACCCTGCCAGCGCTGCCGCTGGTGTGGTGGCGCATGCTGCTGGTGGTGGCCATGCTGGCGCTGCTGCCGCGGGTGTGGCGGGGCCTGCGCACCATGCCCTGGCGGGTGGTCACGGCGTACTCCGGCATCGGCGCGCTGGTCGCACTGCACTGGCTGACGTTCTACGGCGCGGTGAAGCTTGCCAATGCCTCGGTCGCCGCTACCTGCATCGCGCTGGCGCCGGTGTTCACCTCCATCATCGAACCGTGGGTGGCCAAGCGGCCGTTCCAGCTGCGCGAACTGCTGTTCGGCCTCGCGGTGCTGCCCGGCGTGGCGCTGGTGGTCGGCGGGGTACCGGAGGGGATGCGCCTGGGCGTGCTGGTCGGGGCGATGTCGGCGCTGCTGGTGGCGGTGTTCGGTTCACTCAACAAACGCATGGTCAGCCATGCCGATCCACTGACGGTCACCGCGCTGGAACTGGGCGCCGGCACGCTGACCCTGACCCTGCTGGCACCGTTGATGCCGTTCCTGCTGCCCGCCCTGGCCAGCCCGCTGTGGGTGCTGCCGGACCTGCACGACGGCATCCTGCTGCTGGTGCTGGCCGGATTCTGTACCCTGCTGCCGTTCGCGCTGGCGCTGGTCGCGCTGCGCCACCTCAGCGCCTACACCGTGCAGCTGGTGACCAACCTGGAGCCGGTGTACGCGGTGATCCTGGCGGTGGTGCTGCTGCGTGAGCAGCACGAAGTGGCGGGCTGGTTCTACGTCGGCGTCGCCGTCATCGTCGGGGCGGTCTTCCTGCATCCCCTGCTCAACCGTCGTCGCCCCGTCCAGCACCCCGAACTGATCTGACCCGACTACCAGTCGACCTGCCCCGGCAGCAGCCCGCGCAGTTCCGGCTCGCTGAGGTTGCGCCACTGGCCCGGCTTGAGCGCGCCGATCTTGATGTTGTCGATGCGTACGCGACGCAGCTGGGTCACCCGGAAACCGAATTCGGCCGCCATCAGGCGGATCTGCCGGTTCAGGCCCTGCTGCAGGGTGATGCGGAACCCGAACTTGGCGATGCGCGAGGTACGGCACGGCAGGGTCATCTGGTCGTGGATGCGCACACCACGCGCCATCGCGCGCAGGAACTCGTCGGTCACCGGCTTGTTCACCGCCACCAGGTACTCCTTCTGGTGGCCGTTTTCCGCGCGCAGTATCTGGTTGACGATATCGCCGTTGCTGGTCATCAGGATCAGCCCTTCGGAATCCTTGTCCAGTCGCCCGATCGGGAAGATGCGCTGCTCGTGCCCGACGAACTCGACGATGTTTCCCTTCACCGAACTTTCGGTGGTGCAGGTCACCCCGACCGGCTTGTTGAGCACGATGTAGACGTGGCGGCGGCCGCCCGGACGGCTGGCCTGGCGGGCGCGCAGGGGCTGGCCGTCGACCAGCACCTTGTCCTCCTCGCCGACCACCGCGCCGGTACCGGCGGGACGTCCATTGACAGTGACGCGGCGTTCGCTGATCAGCCGGTCGGCCTCGCGACGGGAGCAGAAGCCGGTCTCGGCGATGTATTTGTTGATGCGGATGGTCATGTCCCCATTATCCGGCATTTGTCGCGCCCACGGCATCCGTTCATAGCGGACGCACCGCGTCCAGCTGCTCACCATCCATCACCTGGTCACGCCCGGCGCGCTTGGCCCCATACATGGCGTGGTCTGCCCGGCGCAGCAGTCCGGCCAGGTCGTCATGGTCGGGCCGCCACTGGGCCAGGCCGATGCTCGCAGTCAGTGCCAGGCCATCCACCTGCAGCGCCACCCCGGCCTCGGTGATCCTGCGTCCCACCTGCTGCAACCGTGCCGCGGCGACTTCGCGCGGGGCTCCCGGCAACAACAGCAGGAACTCTTCCCCGCCCATCCGGAACACCTCGTCACGGCCCCGCAGGGCGCCGCGCAGGGCCCCGGCGACCGCCTGCAGTACCGCATCGCCGGTATCGTGGCCGTGGCGATCGTTGATTTCCTTGAACAGGTCGATGTCCAGGAAACCGATCACCAGCGGTGCGCCCTCGGCCCGTGCGCGTTCGATCTGCACGCCCAGCTCGCGCAGCCCGGCGCGCCGGTTGGGCAGGCCGGTCAGGTAATCGGTGTCGGCCAGCTGGCGCATCTCGTCACGTTGTTCGCGCAGGTTGCCCAGGCGCTGGTTGAGCGCATAGGCGGCCATCATCAGCAGCCAGGTCACCGCCAGCTGCAGGGCTTCGACACGGTGGGCCAGCAACCACTGGGCGCGCGCCAGGTCGGCCACGATCATCACCAGGAACGGTGCCAGCGCGACCAACCCGATACTGGCCCAGCGGTCATTGCGCGACCACGCCCATACCCCCGCCAGCAGGGCCGCCACGCAGCCGGTGAAATGGGCCGCCTCCAGCACATCCGACGTCCAGCCCAGCAGCGTCCAGTCCATCCAGGGCACCAGCAGCGCCACCGCGAACAAGGCGCAGCCCACGGCCGCGACCACGCTACGCGAACGCGGCCAGGCGCGGTCCCCGGCGTTGAGTCGCCACAACATCGGCAGCAGCACGGCCTGTGCGCAGGCGGTCAGGCCAACCAGCCACCAGGCGCTGTCCACGCCGACCGGGAACCACGGTTCGGGATAGCCGCTCAGCCCGCCCAGCACCGCCTGCCACAGCACGAACACCGCGCAGGCAGCGATGTACAGCAGGAAGATGCGGTCCCGGGAGGTCAGGAACCCCATCAGCGCCGACAACGCCAGCGCCAACGCCACCGCGACGCAGGCGGTACGCACCAGCAACCGCGCCGTATCACGCTGCTGTACCGGACTGGGCGCGCCGAGTCGCAGCGTCGGCCCCCAGCGTTCCTTCAGCGGCGTGGCCCAGGACACATGGATCGGTTCGCGGCTTCCGGCACGCGGCACGGTCACCATGCCGATGCCCGCGCGGAACCGCGAATCACGCGTACGCGCATCGCCCATGTTGCCGCAGATCTCGCGGCCGCCGTGGCGGATCGACACTTCGCCTGCGTAGACATTGAAGATATCCAGCGCCTGCGGCTGGCCCGACCATCCGCCTTCCGGGGCGGGAATATCCAGTCGCTGCCGCTGCCCGTGCAGCATGTAGGGTGCGCAGGCACGATGCGGCGTCGGCTCGTCGGTCGCCCTACCCAGCAGCAGGTAGTCGCGCACCGGCTGCGGCACGGCGGCTGCATTGCACGACGCCAGCAGGCTGGAAAACAGCACTGCCGCCAGCACCCACCTTCCCCTGGTCCAGCGGCCCGACCGTCCCATCGTGCTCCCCACGCAACACCCACCTGCTCGTCATCCGTGTCGGCAGATTATCGCAGCCCGGCCGATTTCACGCCGGACGAGCGCCGCGCGCCGTGCCAGCGCGCTTCAACGGCTACCCAACCACTTCCCCTGCCTGTCGTGGCGCACCGGATGCAGGGCGGTCTGGGTGCTCCGCTCCAGCGGCTGCGGACGTTCGATCGCATAGCCCTGCAAACCCTGCACGCCCATCTCCACCAGCTGCGCCGCCTGCTCTTCGGTTTCCACCCATTCGGCGATGACCTCCAGCTGCAGTTCGCGCCCCAGCGCGGCGATGGCGCGCACGGTGGCACGGCTGACCGGGTCGGTCTGCATGTCGCGCACGAAGGTCCCGTCGATCTTCAGCAGGTCCGCTGACAGCTGCCGAAGGTAAGCAAACGAGGAAAGCCCCGAGCCGAAGTCATCCAGCGCGATGCGGCAGCCACGCGCCTTCACTGCATCGATGAATTCCCGCGCCTGCGCCAGGTTGCTGATCACCGCCGTTTCGGTGATCTCGAAGCACAGCCGCTTGGCCAGCGTGCGGTTGCGTTCCAGCAGGTCGTTGACGAAGGTCAGGAAACCCGGATCGGCGATCGACTGCGCCGAGACGTTGACGTTGCACAGGCCCAGCCGCGCCACGTGCGCCGGACAGACCTGCAGGTGGCGGAACAGCATCGACAGCACGCAGCGGTCCAGCGACATCCCCATGCCATAGCGTTCAACAGCGCCAATGAACTCGCCCGGACCATGCAGCACGCCCTGCTCGTCGCGCATGCGCACCAGCACTTCGTAATGCAGGTAGTCCGGGTCGCCGACGGTGGCTATGCGCTGTGCATACAGCAGCATCCGGCCGTCGGCGATGGCGTGGCTGACCCGACGCAGCCGCTCGGCCTCACCGCGGTGCTCATCCAGCGCCAGCCGGTCTTCGTTGAAACAGTGCACCCGGTTGCGCCCGCCCTGCTTGGCGGCGTAGCAGGCGCTGTCGGCGGCGCCCATCAACCAGTTCACGTCCGGCGTATCGGCGCGCACTTCGACCACGCCCACGCTGCAGCTGATCTTCAGCGTGTCATCGCCCAACTGGATGCTGGCCTGGCCCAGCGTGCGGATCACCCGCTGCAGTACCCGCCGTGCCTCCTCCTGGCCCGCGCGTGCGAGAAACACCGCGAACTCGTCCGCTCCCAGCCGGCCGACCCAGTCCCCTTCGCGCACCGCCCCCTTGAGGTGTTCGGCGAAGGCCCGCAGCATCTGGTCACCTGCCGCGTGTCCGACCGCTTCGTTGACCAGCTTGAAGTGGTCCAGGTTGAGATGGCACAGCGCATGCACGCCGCCTTCGTCGCGCACCTGCTGCAACGCCAGTTCAAGCTGCCGCTCGATCTCGCGGCGGTTGATCAGGCCGGTCAGCACATCGTGACTGGCGTGGTGCTGCACCTGCCGGGCCAGCACGTGGTTCTGGGTGACATCGTCGACGATGGCGAAGATCGACGTGCCCTGCTTGCCCCGGTGGACGGCGGTGCCGCTCCAACGCCCCCACATCAGGCTGCCATCGGCGCGCAGGAAGCGCAGCTCGCCAGCCTCCAGCTGACGGGGCCAGTCGATCTCCCCTTCGTCGTCCAGCACCAGCTCTCCTTCGGCCAGCAGCTGGCGCAGGTGCATGTGCACCAGCTGCTCACGTGATCGCTGCAGCAGGTCGGACAAAGCCTGGTTGACCTCCATCAGGCCGCCGCCGCTGTCGATCTTCAGCATGCCCACGCTGGCCTGGTAGAAGGCTGCCCGGAAGCGCGTCTCCTGTTCCATCAGGTCGATGCGTACACGCCGCGCCAGCAGCACCGCCACGATCGCGATCGCCACCACCGACAGCGCGCCAACGACGAGGGTGGTCATGCGCACCAGCGCGGACATGTTCACCAGCGCCAGCGAGAATCGGCGCGCCGTGTCCTGCAGTTGCAGGTCCAGTTGCTGCAGCCGCCGCCCATACCGCACTGCGTCCTGGGCCGGGATGGCCCCGCCGGACAGCCGCTGCTCCAGTTCGTTGCTGATCGCGGAAATTTCCAGCAGCGGCGAATCGGTTTCCCGCCACAGCTGCGAGGCCTCGCGGAAATAGGCAAGGTCGCGCCCATAGCGATAGGACAGGATCAGCCGGTTCACATCGCCGCGCGCATTTCCACCGCGCAGGAACGCCGCGCGGGCCGCGTTGGTATCCGGCGGCTGCCGCTCCAGCGCCTGACGCGCCTGCAGATCAGCCAGCGGCACGTCGAGCTGCATACGTGCCTGCTGCAGATCCGTCGCGTGGCCGCTTTCCAGATACCGGTGCAGCGAGGCGACCGCCTGCTGCTGGGCGCGCGACCAGTGGCTCTGGCCGACGATCCAGGCGGTAGAGGCCGCCTGCAGTTCCTGGATGAGCGCGGAGATGCCCACCAGGCCGACCGCCATGCCGGTGAGCAGCGCAAAGCGCAGTGTCAGGCCGCGCGCCTTTGCACGCTGCCGCATTCCCGCACCGGCCTCAGCCATACCTGGAACCCCGAATCCGTGGTAGATCCTGCTTGCTGCCTGCGCATCATGCACGCTGGAATCGGCGCTGTCTGCATCCCGGCAGACCGCCCGTCGCTGGCCGGATGCCTGTCCCGGGTCAAAAAAAACGCCAGCCCGGGGGCTGGCGTTGCATTCATCGGATCACGCGCGGATCAGACGTTGCGCGGACCACGCGGCTTGAAGCCATCGCGGCGCGGCGGACGATCATTGCCACCCGGCGCGCCCGGACCGCTGCGGCGCGGACCGCCCTTGTCGAAGCGCGGCTTGGACGGCGCACGCGGTGCCTGGCTGATGTCTTCACCCGGCTCCACGCGGCGCATGTTGAGCTGCTGGCCGGACACCCACACTTTCTTCAGATGGGTCAGTACGTCCTGCGGCATGTCGATCGGCAGGTCCAGCACCGAGAAACCGTCGTGGATGTCGATGCGACCGATGAAGCGGCTTTCCAGCCCGGCTTCGTTGGCGATGGCGCCGACGATGTTGGCCGGCTTCACGCCATGCTGGTGGCCCACTTCGATGCGGAAGGTCTCCATGCCCTGCTCCGGTGCACCGCGCGGCGGCATCTCACGGCGCGGACGCTCCTGGAAGCCTTCGCCTTCGGCGCGCGGGGCGCGGTCGAACTTCGGGCGCTCGCCCCGTTCGAAGCGATCGTTGCGCTCCGGACGGTCGGTGCGCTCGAACCGCTCGCGCGGGGCACGCTCTTCGCGGGGGGCGCGTACCGGCGGCTGCAGCAGGAACGGGGTGTCACCCTGCATCATCTTGGCCAGCGCGGCCGCGATGTCGATCGCCGGCACGTTGTTCTCGCCTTCGAAGCGCTCCAGCAGCTGCCGGTAGAAGTCCAGGCCGCCCTGGCCCAGCGTTTCGCTGATGCGCGCGGTGAACTTGTTGACGCGGTTGTCGTTGACCGCTTCCACGCTGGGCAGCTGCATTTCTTCGATCGGCTGGCGGGTGGCGCGCTCGATCTGGCGCAGCATGCCCTTCTCGCGCGGGGTGGCGAACAGGATCGCTTCGCCGCTGCGGCCGGCACGACCGGTACGGCCGATGCGGTGTACATAGCTTTCGGTGTCGTACGGGATGTCGTAGTTCAGCACGTGGCTGATGCGCTCCACGTCCAGGCCGCGCGCGGCCACGTCGGTGGCGACCAGGATATCCAGCTTGCCTTCCTTCAGCATCGCGATGGTGCGCTCACGCTGGGCCTGCTGCATGTCGCCGTTGATGGCGGCGGCGGCCAGGCCGCGGGCCTGCAGCTTGCCGGCCAGTTCTTCGGTGCCGGCCTTGGTGCGGGCGAAGATGATCATCGCATCGAACGGCTCGACTTCCAGGATGCGGGTCAGCGCATCCAGCTTGTGCATGCCGCTCACCCACCAGTAACGCTGGCGGATGTTCGCCGAGGTGGTCGTCTTGTTGACGATGGTGACCTCGGCCGGATCCTTCAGGTAGGTCTGGGCGATGCGACGGATGGCCGGCGGCATGGTGGCCGAGAACAGCGCCACCTGGCGCTTCTCCGGCAGCTTCTTCAGCACCGCTTCGACGTCGTCGATGAAGCCCATGCGCAGCATTTCATCGGCTTCGTCCAGCACCAGCGTCTTCAGCTCGGACAGGTCCAGCGTGCCGCGGTTCAGATGGTCGATGACGCGGCCCGGGGTACCGACCACGATGTGCACGCCACGACGCAGCGCGGACAACTGGGTGGCATACGGCTGGCCGCCGTACACCGGCAGCACGCGGAAGCCGGGGATCTTCGACGAATAGGTCTGGAAGGCCTCGGCGACCTGGATCGCCAGTTCGCGGGTCGGGGCCAGCACCAGGGCCTGCGGCTTGCTCTGCTGCAGGTCGATGTTGGACAGTACCGGCAGGGCGAACGCGGCGGTCTTGCCGGTGCCGGTCTGGGCCTGGCCCAGCACGTCGCGGCCTTCCAGCATCGCCGGGATGGTGGCGGCCTGGATCGGCGAGGGGGTTTCGTAACCGACGGCGGCAACCGCCTGCATCACGGGCTCGGAAAGGCCGAGCTGCGCGAACTGCAGCGGCGCTTGGGTATCTTGGGACATGGGGAACTCCGAAGGCACTGCCACGAACGTGGCAGGCGAAAAAAGGGGGGTATTTTGCGCTTAGGGCGCCCTTCTGACGCGTGCCCCGGCGCTTTTTCGAGTGCATAGCTTACAGCACCTTGCATGAACGACGTGCACGGCGCGTCATCGCCGCCGGCGCGGCGACCGCCGCTCCCGGTGCGCCGGCCCCGCGCCTGCCTCACAATGGGCGCCATCCATCTCAGGAATACCCCATGCAGATCCTCGAATTCGACCTCGACGGCGAGTACGTCGAGCTGAAGCAGCTGCTCAAGCTGACCGACCTGGTCAGCAGCGGCGGCGAAGCCAAGATGGCCATCAGCGAGGGCCTGGTGCTGGTCGATGGGGCCGTCGAACTGCGCAAGGCGTGCAAGATCCGCGCAGGCCAGCAGGTGGAATTCAATGACAGCGTGATCCGCGTGCTGGCGCTGCCGCCCGAAGCCGGGTAATCCCGGCGCTGCCGGGTCCGTGGCCGGCTCCTACCCCGCCACCGGCTGGGTAAGACGATTGGCGATCAGCCGGCGGAACGGGCGCACGCCCTGCGCGATGCGCAGTCCGGCCGCGCGCAGCAGCCGCACCGGCGCGCGATCATCGGTATAGACCCGGGCGATGGCGTTGGTGGTCTCGTACAGCGCGCGGGAAGCCAGCCGGTGCTCGCGCTGGTAGCGCGCGAGCATGCGTGCATCGGCGATGTCCGCGCCCCGCGCCTGTTGCGCGATGACCAGCCGGGCGAGCCGCTGTTGACTGGCCAGGCCGAGGTTGAACCCGTGCGCGCTCACCGGATGCATGCCCACGGCCGCATCGCCGATCAGCGCCGCACCGGCGGCGATGAAGCGTTCGGCATACACGCCCACCAGCGGATACGCCTGCGGCGTGGTGACCGGGCGCATATGGCCCAGCCGGTACTCGAAGAACCCGCTGACCGCTTCACCGAACGCGGCCCCGTCCATCGCCAGCAGCGCCTCGGCCTGCCGCGGCGGCAGGGTGACCACCGCCGATGCCAGACCTTCGTTGAGCGGCAGCAGGGCCATGGTGCGGCCATGGCCGAACCATTCCCACGCCGTGTGGTGGTGGTCACGCTCGAGCTGCATCCGGCACACCAGCATCGTTTTGCCGAAGTCCTGCAGGCGCGCACCGATCCCCAGCATGCGCCGGGTGGAAGAGAACCGGCTGTCAGCCGCCACGATCAGTCGTGCCTGCACGCTGCTGCCGTCGTCGAGCAGCACCTGCTGGGCACCGTCCGCCGCACGCACGCCCTGCACCCTGCGTCCGTCGAGCAGCTCCAGGCCGGGCTGGTCACGGACGGCATCCCACGCCGCGCGGCGGATCAGGTGATTGGGCACCAGCCAGCCCAGCGGATCGGCGCTGCGGCCCTCGCTGGCAAAGGTCAGTGCGAACGGCGAGCGCCCATCCAGCACCCGTGCCTCCCGCAGTTCGGCGATTTCCGCGGCAGGCAGCCGTTGCCATAGCTGCAGGTCCTGCAGGACCCGGCGCGAGGCATGGGTAAGGGCGATTTCGCGGCCGTCGAACGCTGCGTCCGCCAGCGCCTGGCGCGGCTGCGGCTCCACCACCGTGACCTGCAACCCACTGCCTGCCAGCGCGCGGGCGAAGCAGAGTCCGGCCGGGCCTGCGCCCACCACCACCACATCGGTCATTCGCATGCTGCTTCCCCGCGATTTCATGTCCAGCAGCAGCATAGCGATGCGGGCACGCGCGGGGCCTTGATCTGGATCAGGCGCTGCGGTGGCGGTTCACAACAGCGCCCACAGCAGCATCAGGATGCCGGCCAGCGACACCAGCCATGCCAGGCTGCGCAGGTAAGGGATGCCGACCGCATACAACGGCACGTAGGCCAGTCGTGCCCAGAAATACAACTGCACCGCCAACGCCGTGCTGGCGTCCTGCCTGCCCGCCACCACCACTGCGATGGCAGCGGCGGCGAACACCGCGAAGGTCTCCAGGAAGTTGGCCTGCGCCCGTTGCAGTCGCCCCGCCAGCAGCCCGGGGGGCGGCGCCTGGCCATCGCGGGCTGAAGCGTTCCAGTGCGTGCCGCGTTCGCGGGTGACCGCCGCAGCGGCCAGCATCACCTGCGCCAGCCCGAGCACCCCGGCCCAGGCCAGCATCTGCAGTTCGATGGCCATCGCTCAGGTCCCCGGCGCGCGGACGCTGTAGCCGGCCAGGCGCCAGACGCGGTCCTCATCCAGGCGGAAGCTGACCAGTTCGCGTACCGGCTGGGCGCTCTTCTCGAACCGGGTCGGGTAAGTCACGTTGAGGTACAGGCCCTCAGGCACCGCCGCGCCGGCATTGAAGCGGACCCGGCTGATGCTCGGCTGGCCCCTGCCGACCAGCGCACCCAGTCGGGCGCGATCAGCGGCGACCTGCTTGGCGAAGGCATCGCGGGCAACCGCCTTGCGTGCCACCGACGAGGCGCCATCCCACAGTTGTGCGGCCTGGCCGCCATCGACCAGGCGTACGGCCTGCAGGGCGGCCGCACTCATTTCGGCATTCTGCTTGTCCAGCTGGGCCTGCTGGGCCGGGGTGAGCTGCTGGGCCGGCGCAGCCGGTCGTGCTGCTGCCGGCGCGGTAGTCGGCGCGGCTGGCGCGGCGGCAGCCTGCGGGGCCTTCGCGGCCGGCTGGGGCTGCTGGGCCCCGGCGGCGAACGGCAGCAGCAGGGACAACACCATCAACGAACGCTTCATCGGACGCTACCTGTTCAGGAGGACTGCCCGCAGTCTACGCCAGCGGCAGGAGGCGGTTTCACGACTCCGGCGGCGCGCCTGCGGGCTGCCGCCCTGCGGCCGTGGAAGCATCCATTCCCAGGCTCCCCTGTGCGGCACCGTCGGCAGCCGGGGAGGCTCCCGGCGCAGGGGGCAGGGTCGCCACATCGATCTCCGACAAGGGGCTGTCCGACGGGCATACCTCATCGGGGAAACCGTAGTCTTTCTTCAGCGCCTGGCCACACGTGTTGACCGCGTCCAGTTCCGCGCCTTCGCGCTTGCACTGCTGGTCGAAGGCCACCAGGAAGGCATCCTTGCGGCGTACGAAGTCATCGCCGCAGGCCCGCATCTGCTTGATCCGCTCCAGGTCGTCCTGCACCGCGTTGGTGCCGTCCAGGCCGTACTGGCGCAGTTCTTCAGCGCTGAGCAGGCGCAGGCTGCGGTTGGGCACGGTCATCATCAGGTCGGCCACGCCCACTGCCACGCCGTTGCGCTGCAGGTAGTCCTTTACGTTGTCGTACACCTCGTGCAGTTCGCGGTTGAGTTCGGCGCGCGAGGTGGCCTTCGAACTGATCCGCATCATCCGATGGATGCCGACCTTGCCCGATACCAGGCGATTGTCACCGGCCGCCAGCACGAACACGCAGGCGCTGTGGCAGACCGACCCTTCGCGCACCCAGATGGTCCAGTTCGATTCGCCGATGCCATCACCGGCCACGATCGCCGATTCCACCTGGCCGCCGCTGGAATCCAGGTCCAGGATGCGCTTGTGGATGCCGAGTTGTTCGGCCACCACGGCCAGCCGCCAGCTCAGTTCGGCGAATCCCGGGTTGATCTTGCCGCTGTAGCGGACGCGCAGCAGGCCACGCTCCACGCAGGGCTGCAACGCCTGCTCCATCTCGGCCCGCGCAAGGCCGGGCAGCGCTACGCCGTCACCCTCGCTGGCGTAGTCGGTGCTGCAGCTGATCCAGGCCTCGCCGTTTTCCAGTGATGCCGCCGGCCATGCACGGTCGGTACGCTCGGCAGGCGGCGCGACAGGACGCGGGGCGTCGGCCACGTTGATCGATACCATGTGGTCGCCATCGGCGCCGGGCGCGCGCGTCGCCGCTTCGTTGGCGGTGACGTTGCCGGGGTTCTCCAGCCTGCTGCACGAAGCGAGGGCGAAGGCGAGGCATAGCAGGGGCAGGCACCATCTGGGCGACATGAACCTTGGAACCGGGAAGGGGAAACGACCCCAGTCTAGAGCCTGCGCCGCGTGTGACGACAACGCTCCCTGAATCCGTACCCGCCACTGGCATCCATGTCCGAAAACGGCGAGCCCCGCCCTGCCCTGCGGCCTAGACTGTAGCCATGTCCTCGACCGCCGCCCTCGACACTGCCACCTGCGAACGCGCCCGCCTGGCACGCGACGCGCGTTTTGACGGCTCGTTCTTCACCGCCGTGCGCAGCACCGGCATCTATTGCCGGCCGGTGTGCCCGGCCCCGCCGCCGAAGCCGTCCAATGTGACCTACTACGCCAACGCGGCCACCGCTGCAGCCGCGGGCTACCGGCCGTGCCTGCGCTGCCGTCCAGAGCTGTCGCCCGTCGCCCAGCAGGGGCTGGAGCAGGAGACGGTCCGCCGCGCGCTCGATCTGATCCACGCGGGCTTCCTGCAGGACGCCAGCGTGGCCGCCCTGGCCGAACGGGTCGGGGTCGGCGCGCGCCAGCTGCAGCGCGTGTTCGTGGCCGCGCTGGGGGTGACGCCGCTGCAGCTGCACACCACCCAGCGCCTGCTGCAGGCCAAGCAGCTGCTGACCGAAACCCGCCTGCCGGTCACCGATGTCGCGCTCGCTGCGGGCTTCAACAGCCTGCGCCGATTCAACGACGCCTTCCTGGCCGGCTGCGGCATGCCACCCAGCGCCATCCGTCGCCTGCCCGGCGTGGCAACCCGGACCGGCCAGGGCCTGCGCCTGCGATTGGGCTACCGGCCGCCGCTTGATTTCGGCCTGATGCTGCAGTTCCTGCGCCGACGCATGATCCCCGGCATCGAGCGCATCGAAGAGGACGGCTATGCACGCGTCATCGGTCCGCCCGAGCGCCCCGCGCTGCTGCGGGTGCATGCCGACGCACGCCGCAGCGAGCTGGTGCTGCAGCTGGACGGCGTCGACCCGCGGCAGATTCCGCAGGTAGTGCGGCGGGTACGGCATATGTTCGACCTGGATGCCGACCTGCGCCAGGTACACGCCACCCTGCAGGGCGACCCGCTGCTTGCGCAGGGCATCGCGCTGCGGCCGGGGCTGCGCGTGCCGGGCGGCTGGGAGGGCTTCGAAGTCGCGGTGCGCGCGGTGCTGGGGCAGCAGGTCAGCGTGGCCGCGGCGACCACGCTGGCACGGCGTCTGGTGCAGGCGTACGGGCAGGTGCTGCCGGGCATGCCGGACGGGCTGGACCGGCTGTTCCCGCAACCGGCACGGCTTGCCGACGCCCCCCTGGAATCGATCGGCCTGCCGCGTACGCGCGCGGCGACCCTGCGTGCGCTGGCACGCGCCTGCGATGCCGGTGAGCTCGATTTCAACGCCGGCCAGCAGTTGCAGGAATTCGTACAGCGTTGCGTGGCGTTGCCCGGGATCGGCGCGTGGACCGCGCAGTACATCGCGCTGCGCGCGCTCGGCCAGCCCGATGCCTTCCCGGCCGGCGACCTGGTGCTGCAGCAGATGCTCGGCACACCCGAAAGACGCCTGACCGAGCGCCAGGCCGAGCAGCGCTCGCAGCCATGGCGTCCGTGGCGCGCGTATGCCGTGCTGCACCTGTGGCATCTGTCCACCCCGTTTACCGGAGTTCCGTCATGACCCTGCACTACGATCGTTTCGATAGTCCGATCGGCGAACTGACCGTGGCCGGTGATGCGCACGGCATCGCCCACATCCTGTTCCCGCAGAACCGCCACGATGCCAAGGGGCGCGGGCACTGGATACACAACCCGGCCACGGTGCACGATGCACGCGAGCAGTTGCTGGCCTACCTGCACGGCGAGCGCACCCACTTCGACCTGCCGCTGGCACCCCGCGGCACGCCGTTCCAGCTGCGCGTCTGGAACGCGCTGGCCGACATTCCATTCGGCCAGACATGGAGCTACCTGCAGCTGGCGACCCTGCTTGGCCAGCCCACCGCCACCCGCGCAGTGGGCGCAGCCAACGGGCGCAACCCGCTGCCGATCGTGCTGCCCTGCCATCGGGTTATCGGCCGCAATGGCGCGCTGACCGGCTTCGGCGGCGGGCTGGAAACCAAGGCCGCGCTGCTGCGCCTGGAACAGGGGGATGGCGCGTTGTTCGTACGCCAGTGACATGGGGTGTCTTGGGTGCGTCATCGCCTCGCCTTAGAATGACGTGATGACTCGACGCCCCTTTGCCTGGATGCTGGCCGCTGTCCTGCCGCTGGCTGCCTGTACCACCGCCCCGCCCCATTCCACCGTGCCCACCACGCCCCCGGCCGTGGTGCAGGAAAAGCCCGCGCACAAGATGCTGCTGGTGTCCATCGATGGCCTGCGCGCCGATGCGCTGGACCGCGGCATCACGCCGAACCTGCAGCGCATCATCGACGGCGGGGTACGCGCGGAATGGATGACGCCGTCGTATCCCTCGCTGACCTTCCCCAACCATTACACCCTGGTCACCGGCCTGCGTCCGGACCATCACGGCATCATCCACAACAGCATGGACGTGGCCGAACTGGGCCGCTTCAAGCTGAGCGAGGCCGAGACGGTGACGCGGGTGGAGTGGTGGGGCGGCGAGCCGATCTGGGTCAGCGCCGAGCAGGCCGGGGTACGCACGGCGACCTGGTCCTGGCCGGGCAGCGAAGCGGAAATCAAGGGCATCCGGCCCAGCCAATGGCGCCGCTACGATGAAAGCATCGCCCTGGAAGCCCGCGCTGACAGCGTGCTGGGGTGGCTGCGGCAGACCGACGCCGCTGCACCGCGGCTGGCTACGCTGTACCTGGAAACCGTCGACAAGGCCGGGCACCGGCATGGTCCGGATTCGGCGCAGTACACCGCAGCGGTCAAGCAGGCCGATGCCGTGGTGGGACGCCTGCTGGATGGCCTGCAGCAGCATGGATTGAGCGCGGACACCAACGTGGTGGTGGTCTCCGACCACGGCATGGCAGCGGTGGCGCCGGGCCACGTGGTCGCCACCGAAGACATGGTGGACCCGCGGCTGGCACGCACCATCAGCACGGGCCAGTCGATCGGTTTCGAGCCGGTGGAAGGGCAGCAGGCCGCCGCCGAACGTGCACTGCTCGGCCGCCACGCGCACTACCAGTGCTGGAACAAGCAGGACCTGCCGGCACGCTGGCACTACGGCAGCAACCCGCGCATTCCGTCGATCATCTGCCAGATGGACGAGGGCTGGGATGCGCTCAGCCGTGAAAGCATCGCGCGCCGCCGCCATGAGGATCGGGGCTCGCACGGGTATGACAACGCGCTGCCTTCGATGCGTGCGGTGTTCATCGCGCGCGGCCCGTCGTTCAAGCAGGGCAAGGTCATTGCCCCGTTCGACAACGTGGATGTGTATCCGCTGCTGGCGCGGCTGTTGCAGGTGCCGGCGGCCGCCAATGATGGCGATGCCGATCGGTTGCTGGACGCCCTGCGCTGAGGTTGTGTGTGTGCCGGGCTGCGCCCGGCGCCTGCTCTTCAAGCAACGTCAAGATCAACGTCAAAGGCTGCAGGGCTGTTTGGGCTGGCGGGGCGGGGTGGCCTCGGTAGCGCCGACCCATGGTCGGCGGATTGTTCCCGCCAACGGCCCGCTGCGCTCGCCGACCATGGTCGGCTCTACCGCTTTTCTTCTTTTTTTTGCGCGGGTGGCGGCCACCGGAACCTGTCAGGGGGCCGGGGGGGGGGGGGGGGGGGGGGGGGGGGGGGGGGGGGGGGGGGGGGGGTTCGGAAGTGCCCCCAGCTCAGACAAAACGCGAGACCC
>NZ_JBDJNU010000041.1:0-36218 GCF_039674585.1 Stenotrophomonas lacuserhaii
ATCCATGGCGCTCAACGCCCCCGCCCAGCCCCACCGCCCGGCCCCCTGACAGGTTCCGGTGGCCGCCACCCGCGTAAGAAAAAGAAGAAAAGCGGTAGCGCCGAGCCATGCTCGGCGAGCGCAGCGGACCGTTGGCGGAACCAGTCCGCCGACCATGGGTAGGCGCTACCGAAGGGCCCATGGCCCCCATGGACCTGTCGAAGGTTGGGCGGGGTGGGTGTGCAGGACCGTCTTTTCGCATGGATGCGAAAAGCGAGCCTCCATGGACGGATTCACGGCGTGTCCTGCACAGCCACCCCGCCCCACCAAACCCTCAGCCCTGCAGCCGTTGCCGTTGCCGTTGCCGTCGGCTTCGAAGCCGCGCGCAAGCGCAGAAACTTCACCCGCCCTAGACCGGTCGATGAATAGGCTGGCGATCCCTGAAACCCTGATCCTGGAGCGCGCCATGAAGATCCGCACCCTGACCACGTCCCTGTTGGCCTCCGCGCTGGTTCTCGGCCTGGCCGCCTGCAAGGGCCCCGAAGCCGAACAGGCGCGACAGGATGCCGCCCAGGCCGCCGACAGCGCCGGCGTCGCCGCACGCGATGCCGTTGATCGCGCCGCCGCCGCGACCCGCGATGCCACCGATGACGCCGCCGCCGCCTCCCGCGAAGCCGCCGCCGATACCCAGCAGGCACTGGACCGCGCAGCGGATTCGACCGCCGCCGCGGCCGCTGAAGCCAAGGTTGCCGCCAAGGATGCGGCCGCCAATGCCAGCGAAGCTACCGCCACCGCGGCACAGAACGTGGCCGACAAGGCCCGCGACGTCGCCGACGACGCCAAGGACAACGCCGACCACAGCCAGCACTGATCGCCTCCTTCCACCTGGCGGGCGCCGGCGCAGGCCGGCGCCTTTCTTTTTGCCCGCGGTCAGGGCAACGCGCGTGCCAGTATCGCCGCGCTGTCGATTCCCAGCGGCAACGTGCCGAAGGCCAGGCCGTGTTCACCGCCCAGCCGGCTGCGCACGAACGTGGCCACGAACGGACTGCCCGCGCGCAGCAGGATCGAGCCCTGCAGCAGCAGTGCCAGCCGCTCGCAGTACACACGCGCCAGTGCGGGCTCCGGTGGCAGCGCGGTCCACCAGCGCGACATCGCCTCGTCGAAGGTCGCATCCAGTCCGCTGCCGGCCAGCAGCTCCTCATGCAGTGCCTGCAACGCCGCCGGCTCGCGCTGCAGCGCACGCAGCACGTCCAGGCACTGGATGTTGCCGCTGCCTTCCCATATCGAATTGAGCGGCGCCTGCCGGTACAGCCGCGGCAGCATCGACTCTTCCACGTAGCCCGCTCCGCCCAGGCATTCCTGCGCCTCATTGACGAACGCCGCCGCGCGCTTGCATAACCAGTACTTGCCCAGCGCGGTGCCGACCCGTGCCAACAGGGCCTGGCGCGGATCGCGCGCCGCGCGGTCCACCGCCGCCGCTACATGCAGGGCCAGCGCGGTCGCCGCTTCGGATTCCAGTGCTAGGTCGGCCAGCACGTTGGCCATCAGCGGGTGGTCACACAGGCGTTGTCCAAAGGTGTGCCGATGACGCGCGTGGTGCAGCGCCTGCGCCAGCGCCATGCGCATTTCCGCGGCAGCGCCGAGCATGCAGTCCAGCCGGGTCATCATCACCATGTGGATGATGGTTGCCACGCCACGCCCTTCCTCGCCCACCCGCCAAGCCTGGGCGCCGGTGAATTCCACCTCGCCGGAGGCGTTGGACCAGTCGCCCAGCTTGTCCTTCAACCGCATCAACTGGAACGCGTTGCGGTTGCCATCGGCCAGCCGCCGCGGCATCAGCAGGCAGGTCAGGCCTGCCGGCGCCTGGGCCAGCACCAGGAAGCCGTCGGACATCGGTGCGGAGAAGAACCACTTGTGCCCGACCAACCGGTAGCTGCCATCCGCGCCGGGCTCGGCGACGGTGGCATTGGCGCGCACGTCCGATCCGCCCTGCTTCTCGGTCATGCCCATGCCCAGGGTGATGCCGGCCTTGTCGGCGATCGGCACATCGCGCGGGTCGTACACCGGCGCGGCCGCCTTGCGTGCCCACTCCGACAGCACCGGATGGTCGGCCAGCACCGCCACCGCCGCGTGGGTCATGGTCAGCGGGCAGCTGGTCCCGGCTTCGGCCTGGTGGTGCAGGTAACTCAGCGCGGCACGCGCCACGTGCGCGCCGGGCTGCGGCTCGTGCCAGGACAGCCCGGCCACGCCGTGTTCCTTGGCCGTGTGCAGCAGCTGGTGGTACGCCGGATGGAACTCCACGGTGTCGATGCGATGGCCCTGCGCATCGTGCGTGCGCAGGCGCGGACGATCACGGTTGGCATCGAAGCCGAGCCGGTACAGCGCATCGCCCGCGAGCCGTCCGTACGCTGCCAGGCGACCGGCGAAGGTCGATGCGCCGCCCCGGTCCACCGCTTCCACCAGCGCCGCATCATCGGCCCACAGGTCGCGGCCGGCGAACGCGGGCGGTTGGTTCTGCACGAGGTGGGTCTGGAACGGTGCTGCTTGGTCGCGCATGGTGGAACGCCTCCCTGGCCGCATGGCCCTTGATTCTGCCCCAGCGCGGGAGGGGCTGCTGTTCAGGCGGATTCTCACCTCCTGCACGAATGGCCCGGCACAGTGATGGCATGAGCAGACGCGACGATCTGGTGGTGCTGCGTCCGGAAGGACTGTACTGCCCCGCTGGCGATTTCCACATCGATCCCTGGCGGCCGGTGCCGCGCGCGGTGATCACCCATGGCCACGGCGACCACGCCCGCGGCGGCATGCAGGAATACCACTGCAGCCCGTCCAGCGAAGCCATCCTGCGCTGGCGGCTGGGCGACGTGCGCATCCACACCCACCGCTGGGGCGTGCCGTTCCGGATGGGCGGCGTGGAGGTCTCGCTGCATTCGGCCGGCCACGTGCTGGGCTCGGCACAGGTGCGCATCGACGACGGCGAGCAGGTCTGGGTGGCGTCCGGCGACTACAAGCGCCAGCCCGATCCCACCTGCGATCCCTTCGAGGTGGTGCCCTGCGATACGTTCATCACCGAAGCCACCTTCGCCTCGCCGATCTACCGCTGGCCCGATACCTCCGAGGTGGCCGCCGACATCGTTGCCTGGCGCCGCGAATGTGGCGAACGGGGCGAAGCGGCGATCCTGCTCTGCTATGCCTTGGGCAAGGCACAGCGGGTGCTTGCCGAGCTGCTGCCGTTGGACGACCAGCCGGCCTGGCTGCACGGGGCGATCGACAACGGCGTGCAGGTGTATCGCCAGGCCGGCATCCCGATGCTGGCCACCCAGGCGGTGGCCGAACAGGGCCGCCAGCCCGATTCAGCCGGCCGCCTGGTGCTGGCCCCGCCATCGGCTGCGGGAACGCCGTGGGTGCGCCGCTTCGGCCGCCACCAGCTGGGGTTTGCCTCCGGCTGGATGCACCTGCGCGGCAACCGCCGCCGCCGCAACGTCGACCGCGGCTTCGTGGTGTCCGACCATGCCGACTGGCCGGCGCTGCTGCAGACCATCGCGCAGACCGGCGCCACCCGGATCATCGCCACCCACGGCAATACCGATGCATTGATCCGCTACCTGCGCGAAAACGGCACCGCCGCCGAAGCCTTCCGCACCGACTACGGGAGCGAAGAATGAAGGCTTTCGCCGATCTGTACCAGCGCCTGGACCGCAGCACCGCCACCGGCGACAAACGCGCCGCGCTGGTCGACTACTTCCGCCACGCACCCGCGCACGACGCCGCGTGGGCGTTGTACCTGCTGAGCGGCGGCAAGGTCGGCGGCGCGCGTCGCAGGATCGCTGCCAGCGGTGAACTGCGTGCGTGGTTGGCCGAGGAATCCGGACTGCCGGCATGGCTGGTCGAAGACAGCTACGAACAGGTCGGCGACCTGGCCGAAACGCTGACCCTGCTGGTGGATGAGCCGCGCCAGCCAGCACTGGATCGCCCGTTGGTGGACTGGATCGAAACCCATCTGCTGGCCGTGGCCAACCAGGACGAATCGATCCGCCGCGCCGCCGTGGAAACCGGCTGGCGCACGCTGCCTGCGCCGCAGCGGCTGGTGTTCAACAAACTGCTCACCGGCGCGTTGCGGGTCGGCGTATCGCAGCGTCTGGTGCAACAGGCGCTGGCCGAACTGTCCGGGCTGGATATCGCCCGCATCGCCCAGCGCATGCTCGGCGACTGGGTGCCCTCGCCCACCCTGCTGGCGACGCTGTTGACGCACGAAGAACTGCCGCTGGACCGCCAGCAGCCCTACCCGTTCTTCCTCGCATCGCCACTGGAAGCGGACGTGCAGACGCTGGGTCCGGTCGCCGACTGGCTGCTGGAATGGAAGTGGGATGGCATCCGCCTGCAGCTGCTGCGCCGGCAGGGCGAGGTCGCGCTGTGGTCACGCGGCGAAGAGCGGCTGGACGGGCGTTTTCCGGAAATCGAACAGGCCGCCGCCGCACTCCCCGATGGCTGCGTGATCGACGGTGAGCTGCTGGCCTGGGACGCGGAGGCGGACCTGCCGCGTGCCTTCACCGCCCTGCAGACGCGCATCCAGCGGCGCAAGCCGGGGCCGGCAACGCTGCGCAGCACGCCGGTCCGTGTGCTCGCCTACGATCTGCTGGAAGAAGGCGGCGAAGACCTGCGCAACGTGCCGCTGCAGCAGCGCCGGCAACGCCTGGCTGCGCTGCTCGGCGCGCTGGATGATCCCCGCCTGCAGCTGTCTCCGCAGGTCCATGCCGGGGACTGGCAGCACGCCGCCACCCTGCGCGAAGAAGCCCGCGTGCGCGGCGTGGAAGGCCTGATGCTCAAGCGTGCCGATTCGATCTACCAGGCCGGCCGCCGCCGTGGTGACTGGTGGAAGTGGAAGGTGGACCCGCTGACCATCGATGCGGTGCTGCTGTACGCGCAGGCGGGCCATGGGCGGCGCAGCACGTTGTACACCGATTACACCTTCGGGGTGTGGCAGGGTGACGAACTGGTGCCGGTCGCCAAGGCCTACTCCGGCCTGGACGACAAGGAAATCCTCGCGCTGGATCGCTGGATCCGCGCCAACACGCGCGAACGCTTCGGCCCGGTGCGCAGCGTGCGTGCCGAACAGGTGTTCGAGCTGGGCTTCGAAGCGGTCAATGTCAGCAAGCGGCACAAGTCCGGCATCGCCGTGCGCTTCCCGCGCATCCTGCGCTGGCGCCAGGACAAGCCCGCCGCCGAAGCCGACCATCTCCAACAGCTGCAGGCCCTTGCGCGATGACCGCAGCCGAGGCGCTCAAGCGCCTGCAGGGCTTCTTCGCCGAGCGCGGCTGGCGGCCGCTGCCGTTCCAGCGCACGATGTGGCGGCACTACCTGGCCGGTCAGTCCGGCCTGCTGCACACGCCCACCGGCAGCGGCAAGACCCTGGCGATGTTCGGCGGCCCGTTGCTGCAGGCGCTGGTCGATCCCCTGCCCGCGCCGGCCCGTCGCAGCGCGGTGCGGCCGTTGCAGGTGCTGTGGGTGACGCCCCTGCGCGCGCTGGCCACGGACACCGCACGCGCACTGCAGGCGCCGTTGAAGGCCATTGGCCTGGACTGGCAGGTGGGCCTGCGCAGCGGCGATGCCAGCAGCCGCGACAAACGCCTCGCCCGCGAAGGCCGGTTGGACGTACTGGTCACCACCCCGGAATCGCTGGCGTTGTTGCTGAGCTACCCCGATACGCTGGCGCGCATGCGCCAGCTGCGCTGCGTGGTGGTGGACGAATGGCATGAACTGCTGGGCAGCAAGCGCGGCGTGCTGCTGCAGCTCAACCTGGCCCTGCTGCGCGACACCGCACCGGCGATGCAGCTGTGGGGCCTGTCGGCCACGCTGGGCAACCTGCCGCAGGCCCGCGCGGTGCTGCTGCCTGATCGTCCGGATGCGGTGACCGTGGAGGGGGCCAGGCCGCGCCCGGTACGTGTGCGCAGCCTGCTGCCCGAGCCGGGCGAGCGCTTCCCGTGGGCCGGCCACCTGGGGCTGGGGCAGCTGCCGCGCGTGCTGCAGGCGCTGATGGGCGCGCGCAGCAGCCTGCTGTTCACCAATACCCGCGCGCAGGCCGAACTCTGGCACCAGGCGCTGTCTGCGGTGTGGCCCGAAGACAGTGCCACGCTGGCGCTGCACCATGGTTCGCTGGATCCCGCACTACGCCAGCAGGTAGAGGACGGACTACGCGCCGGCGCCCTGCGCTGCGTGGTTGCTACGTCGAGCCTGGACCTGGGCGTGGATTTCCCGGAAGTGGAACAGGTGCTGCAGCTGGGCAGCCCGAAGGGCGTGGCGCGGCTGCGGCAGCGCGCCGGACGTGCGCGGCATCGCCCTGGCGCCAGCGGCGAGATCCTCTGCGTGCCCAGCCATGCACTGGAGCTGGCCGAGTACGCTGCCGCGCGCCGCGCCCTCGCCGCCGGCGTGGTCGAGGCACGGCGCCCGCTTCGGCTGTCGCTGGACGTGCTGGCCCAGCATTGCATCAGCCGCGCGCTGGCCGGCGGCTTCGACGCCGACGCGCTGCTCGCCCAGGTGCGCCGCACGCATGCCTTCGCGCAACTCAGCGACGCGCAGTGGCAGGACGTGCTGTTGTTCATCGTGCAGGGCGGGCGGGCGCTGGCGCAGTACCCCGATTTCCACAAGGCGGTGCAGGACGAGGATGGCATCTACCGCGTGCACGACCGACGCCAGGCCCTGCGCCATCGCCTTTCCATCGGCACCATCAGCAGCGACGGCAGCGTGCGCGTGCAGTTCCTGCGTGGCGGCAGCCTGGGCGCGGTGGAAGAGCAGTTCGCCGGCCGCCTGCGCCGTGGTGATCGCTTCCAGTTCGCCGGCCGCCTGCTCGAACTGGTACAGCTGAAGGACATGACCGCCTACGTGCGCGTGGCGCGCGGTGGAGAAGGCGTGGTGCCGCGCTGGCAGGGCGGCCAGCTGGCGTTGTCGCCTTCGCTGGGGCGTGAAATGGAAGCGGTGCTGGGCGGTGACGACGACAGCCCGGAATCGCGCTGGCTGGCACCCCTGCTGGCCCTGCAGGACACCCTGTCGGCGCGGCCTGCGCCGGATCACCTGCTGGTGGAAGCCGTGCGTCGTCGCGAAGGCCAGTTCCTGTTCGTGTACCCGTTCGCCGGCCGCCACGTGCATGAAGCGCTTGCGGCGCTGCTGGCGCTGCGCTGCACGCGGCTGCAGCGCAACAGCATCGGCTATGCGGTGAACGACCACGGGCTGGTGCTGGCGCCGGCACTGCCCATCGACCTGGATGCGGCGCAGTGGAACGCACTGCTGGACCCTGGCGCGCTGCTTGATGACCTGCGCGCGGCGGTCAACCTGGGGGAGCTGGCACGCCGCCAGTTCCGCGGCATCGCGCGGGTGTCGGGCCTGCTGGTACCCAGCCTGCCGGGCGGCATGCCGCGTTCCCTGCGCCAGCTGCAGGCCTCCGCCGGCCTGCTGTACGACGTGCTGCGCGAACACGATCCGGAACACATGCTGCTGCAGCTGGCCGAGCACGAAGTACTGCATGACAGCCTGGACGTGGACGGACTGCGCGACGCGCTGCAGCGGATGCAGCGCCGCTCGCTGTCGCTGCAGGCGCCGCGCTCGCTGACGCCGCTGGGCTTCCCGCTGTGGGCCGAACGGCTGCGCGGCCAGCTGAGCAACGAAGACTGGCGCACGCGCGTGCTGCGTGCTGCGCAACAACTGGAAAAGCGCAATGCCCGATGACCTTGTCCTGCAGCTGGCCGGCGAACAGGTGATCCTGCTTGGCGAGCGCGCGCTGCAGATACCGCGACTGCACGCGCTGCTGATCGCCGACCTGCACCTGGGCAAGGCCGACATCTTCCGCCGCGCCGGCATCGCGCTGCCGGTGGGCGGCACCGCCGCCGACCTGCAGCGGCTGCAGCAGCTGGTTGAACGTACCGCCTGCGAGCAGCTGTGGATCCTGGGCGATGTGCTGCACGGCCCGCTGCACCGCGCGCCGTGGTACAGCCATTGGCTGGCCTGGCGCGAGCAGCGGCCCCGGCTTACGGTCCACGTGGTGCGCGGCAACCACGACCGCGCGCTGTCCGAAGCCGCCCTGCAGGTGCAGGTGCACGAAGGGCAGGCCGCACTGGGTCCGTTCCTGCTGCGCCACGAACCGGAGCCGGATGCGCAGGCCCACGTGATTGGCGGCCACCTGCATCCGCTGGCCGCGCTGCCGGGGTTGCCGCGTCGGCTGCCGGCGTTCTGGCTGCGCGATCAGGTGACGGTGCTGCCGGCGTTTTCGCAGTTCACCGCCGGGGTGGTGCCGGTGTTGGCGGCCGGCGAGCGGTTGGTCGCATGCGTGGACGCTGCGGCGGTGCTGTTGCCTTCGCGGTAGGTGGGTCGAACGGGTGGGACCCCCTCGCGGGTGGCTTTCAGAGCTGCAGCTGGGGGGCGACCGGGCGGTGGGGCTGTGCGGGGGACGGCAAATGCCGCTCCTGCGGGCCTCGTTTCGCGCCATCCATGGCGCGGGTACACGTCATCGCATTCGCGCTGCCGCTCCCACGCTTTGCTGCGCAAACCGCGGGCCCCGTCTCACCAACACCCACACCCCGCCGCTTCGCGGCCGCCCCTGACTCAGGGGCTCCCTCCACCCGACACAACACGGCGCTACCCCTGCTCTGTCCATGGCCACCATGGACCTGTCGAAGGTGGGGCGGGGTGGGTTGGCGGGGGTGTTGAGCGCCATGGATGGCGCGAAACAAGGCCCGCAGGAGCGGCTCTTGCCGTCCCCCGCCAACCCGCCCCGCCCCACTAACAAGGAGCCCTGCAGCTGTTGCTCTGGCTGTTGCTCTGGCTTCAAGCCCGCGCGCAGCGCAAAACACTCATGCGACCGCCAGCATCTCCGGCATCAGTCGAAAATCCGGCCCGCCGCTTTCAACCCGCCGCGGCAACGCCCGGATCGTGGCCAGCATCTCCTGGGCGCACGTGCGGATGTACCCGTGCTCCTCCGGGGAGGAATGACTGATCAGGCTGCCGACATGGAATTCGAAGACATCTTCCAGCACGTCCGGCTGGTCTTCGTGCAGCATCTGCAGCAACCCGCGCAGTTTGCAGATTTCCGATTCCAGCGCTTCAGCCGAGAACAACATGGGGGACTCCTTGCAGGCGGCTCGCCCGAGCCAGAGGGGGCAGCAGCACGGGCCACCCGCCGGGGCGCGATGCAGGATCACGGAAGTGCGGGGACCACGCGTTGCGTGCGTACCCTGCTGTTGTGCCATGAACGGGGTGAGCCGACCGTCAACTCCGGTCATGGCGGCGTTCACGCCACCGACAACGCAGCCTCCGCTGCCGCCTCGCGCGGCGCGCCCAGTGCATCGATGAACGCCGGATCCAGCGGCAGTTTCCCCAGCCAGCCGCGCTGGGTGCCGCTGAGTACGCGCAGCATGTGGCCACGGCCGCCCGGCAGGCGCCCCATCGGCCCCAGCAGCACGTCCCGGGCCTTCGACCAGGCGTCGCGGTCGGACTGGAACAACGGCGTCAGCCAGCGGCTCCAGTAGTGGTACACGGCCACGTGGGCGCGCCGCTGCGCCTGGTAGGCCTGCAGGGCGGCCTCGCCCTTGCCGTGGACGCGCAGCGCGTCACGCAGGGCCAGCGCGTCCAGCAGCGCCATGTTCACCCCCTGCCCCAGCTGCGGGCTCATGGAATGCGCGGCATCGCCGGCCAGCACCAGCCGGCCGTTGTGCCAGCGCCGCATCACCGCATCGCGGTAGGAGGCACGCGCCAGCTGCCCGGCCTGCTGCAGGTGGGCGAAGCGCGGGCCGGCCTCCGGCCACAGCGCATGCAGTTCATCCAGCCACGGTTGCAGGCCATCGGCCTCCCAGTGCGCGAAGTCTTCGCGTGGCAGGCTCCAGAAGAAGCTCAGCCGCGGCGTGGCATCGCCGGGGCGCGTGCCCACCGGCAGCAGGCCGATCATCTTGCGCGCCGCCACGTAGCGCTGGCGCAGTTCGCTCACGTGCGGCCAATCTTCCGCCGGCAACAGGCACCACAGCGCGCCCCATGGGTAGACCCGGTCCAGCGACGTCCCCCCGACCTGCGCACGCAGGGCCGATGCCGAGCCGTCGGCGGCGATCACCAGGTCATACGGACCGTGCTGTCGCCCTTCGCCATCACGCAGCAGCCCGCGCTCGTGGTCGACCGATGCGATGGTGACGCCAGCATGCAGCTGCCCGAGGCCGTCACGCGCCTGGTGCAGCAGCTGGAACAGCGCGCCACGCTGCATGCCCAGTCCGTGCAGGCGCGCATCCAGGCCGTCGTAGCCCATGTCCATCACCGCCCGTCCGCAGGGCGTATCGCCGTGCAGCCGGTGCACCGGTGCGGCGTGCGCGCGCACCGCATCCAGCAGGCCCATCCGCCACAGCACCTGCAGGCCGCTGGGCTGCAGCAGGAAGCCGGCGCCGACCGGCCCGGGGTGGGGGGCGCGCTCGAAGATGTCGACGTGGTGTTCGTCGCGGGACAACAGAATGGCCAATGCCTGGCCAGCGGTGCCGTAGCCGATGACGGCGATGCGCATGCGGGGATCCATCCGACGATTGTGCCTGATCCGCGCGGCAGGCAAAAAAAAACCCCGCCGAGGCGGGGTTCTCCAACACGCGACTGGATGGATCAGGCGGGCTGGATGTTGGATGCCTGGTCGCCCTTCGGGCCCTGGGTCTTTTCGAAGGTGACTTTCTGGCCTTCCTGCAGGGACTTGAAGCCGTTGCCCTGGATGGCGGAGAAGTGCGCGAACAGATCAGCGCCGCCGTCGTCCGGAGTAATAAAGCCAAATCCCTTGGCGTCGTTGAACCACTTCACGGTACCTGTTGCCATGTTGATGCGAGACCTTTGCAATGAATGGGTGGTGTGCGCAAAAACCCTGCGCACGGGGCGAGTATGCAAACCTTGCCCGAGGATGACAATCACCCCCGTGCCAATTCCCCGATCAGCTCGGGCAATCCGTTGGACGCGGCCTGCACGTTGGACAGCACTTCGGCCATCGTGATTTCCTCCCCATCGCCACACCCGGCGGCCCAGTTGGCCACGATCGCAAGGCAGGCGTAGTCAAGCCCGAGCTCACGCGCCAGGGCCGCTTCGGGCATCCCGGTCATGCCGACCAGATCGCAGCCGTCACGGCGCAGACGCGCGATTTCCGCAATGGTTTCAAGGCGGGGGCCCTGCGTTGCGGCATAACAACCGCCGTCGTGCACCGTGACGCCGGTCACCTTTGCGGCGGCGAGAATTTTGCTTCGCAGCATCGGCGTGTACGGGTGACCGAAGTCCACGTGCAGGACCTCGCTGCCGGCCTCTTCACACACGGTGGAGATCCGGCCCCAGGTGTAGTCGATGAGCTGGTCCGGGCAGGCCAGCACGCGCGGCCCAAAGGCATCGCCGATGCCGCCGACCGTATTCAGCGCCAGCACGCGCGGTGCGCCGATCTGCTGCAGTGCGGCAAGATTGGCGCGGTAGTTGATCCTGTGCGGCGGCAGCGAATGGCCCTCGCCATGGCGGGCCAGGAAAGCGACCCGGTGGCCCAGCAGGCTGCCGACCCGGATTGGACCGGACGGCGTACCGAAGCGGGTTTCCACCTCGTGGGTCTGCACGTCATCCAGCGTGGCGAGGTTGTAGACACCGGTGCCGCCGATGACCGCCAGGGCGATGGGCTGCATCAGCCTTCCTTCATCGCGTAGATCGCCGGCACGCAGCGCAGGGTCTCGTTGACGTCCATCCCGAAGCCGAACACGTAGCGGTCCGGCAGCTCCACGCCGGAATAGTCGGCCTGCACGTCAGGCAGCGCGCGGTCGTGCTTCTTCACCGTCAGCGCAGCGATGCGCACGTCGGTGGCGCCCTGCTCCAGGCACCAGGTGCGCACGCCCTGCAGGGTGTAGCCCTCGTCCAGGATGTCGTCCACCAGCAGCACGCGGCGGCCGAACAGCGCGGTGGCCGGCTTGTGCTTCCACACCAGGTCGCCGCCGGTGGTCTCACCACGGTAACGCGTGGCGTGCAGGTAATCGAACTGCACGTCCTGGCCGCGCGCGCCCAGTTCCAGTGCCAGTTGGCCGGCGAACGGCAGCGCGCCATGCATGATCGACAGGAACAGCGGCACTTCGCCCTTGTAATCGCTGGCGATGGCGTCGGCGATGCGGCCGATGGCCTGGTCGATGGTGGGGCGGTCGACCAGCAGGTCGGCCTGTTCCAAGGCCTGGGAAATGGTGAGGTTGGGCATCAGACGGTTCTTCCAGAGGATTCAAGAAAACGGGTTCGGGTGTCGCCATGCCGGGCATCGGCCAGCAGGCCGTCCCAGCCAAGCGCGCCGCGGCCGATCAGGCCGAGCAGCGCGGCGGTGTTCGAGGTTCGATGCTGCATGGCCTGCAGCGCATCGTCCACCAGCTCGGGATGGCAGACCAGCACCACATCGCAGCCGGCATCCAGATGGGCGTCGACGCGGGCCTTCACGCCGCCGGCGCTGAACGAGGCGGCCATGCCGATGTCATCGGAAAACACCACGCCACGGAAGCCGAGCTGGCCACGCAGGATGTCCTGCACCCAACGTCGCGAGTAGCCCGCCGGTTCCGGGGCCACCTGGGGGTAGATGACGTGGGCCATCATCACCGCGTCGGCGCCGGCGGCAATGCCGGCCACGAAGGGCACCAGGTCCCGCGCCTGCAGTTCATCCAGGCCGCGCGGATCGATCGCGGTGTCGACGTGGGTGTCTTCCAGCACGCTGCCATGGCCGGGGAAATGCTTGAGCGTGGCGGCCATGCCCGCGCTGTGCATGCCGCGCACGTAGGCGGCGGTGAAGGCGGCCACCACCTGCGGATCTTCGCTGAACGCGCGATCCCCGATGGCGCGGTTGCCATGACCCAGGTCCACCACCGGCGCGAAGCTCAGGTCCACGCCGCTGGCGCGCACCTCGCTGGCCATCAGCCAGGCGTGCTGTTCGGCGGCGGCCAGCGCGGCCTGTGGATCCTGTGCGTAGCCCAGGCCGAGCTGCTGCAGCGGCGGGAGATCGGTGAAGCCTTCGCGGAAGCGCTGCACGCGTCCGCCTTCCTGGTCCACGCAGATCAGCTGCGGACGCGGGGCGGCCTCACGGATCGCGGCGGACAGCGCAGCGATCTGCTGGCGGGAGGCGAAGTTGCGCTTGAACAGCACCACGCCGGCCACGGCATCGTGCTGCAGCCACTCACGCTCCTGGGCGGTCAGTTCGGTACCGGCAACGCCGATCAGCAGCATGTTCAGGTCTCCACGGCAGGCGCCACGATGGCGCAGCGCCGCATTGTCGCAGAAGCGTGGCCCAGCGTCAGACCTTGCAGCCGTCCGCGCCACACCCGTCTCCAGCGTCCAGCGCGCCGGAAGCGGCGGCTGCGCTGTGTTCGGCGGCGA
Organism: Stenotrophomonas lacuserhaii; assembly: GCF_039674585.1. Lineage (GTDB taxonomy): Bacteria > Pseudomonadota > Gammaproteobacteria > Xanthomonadales > Xanthomonadaceae > Stenotrophomonas > Stenotrophomonas pennii_A. Next base: position 13,354 of record NZ_JBDJNU010000041.1, read on the forward strand.
TCTGGCGCAGCGCCTGGGCGATCGCTTCCGGCGATTGCGCACCCTGGATTGCCCAACGGCCGTCGATGACGAAGGTCGGCACCGAGGTGATGCCGATGGCATGGGCGTGCTGCAGGCCTTGCTGCACCTCGTCCAGCCCGAGGTCCGAGCCAAGCATCGCCTGGATGTCGTCAGCGGCCAGTCCCCCCTCGACTCCGGCCTGGACCAGCACCTGCGGATCGGCCAGGTTGCGCCCGTGTTCGAAATGCGCGCGGAACAGCGCCTCGCCCACCGCATCCTGCACCCCATGCTGCCCGGCCAGCCACAGCACGCGGTGCGCCTGCAGCGTGGTCACGCGGACCTGGCCACGGCTGAAATCCATCGGCAGGCCTTCGGCCTGGGCAGTCGCCTGGGTCTGGCCCAGCAACTGGTTGGTGCGCTCGGCACCGCCGAACTTGCGCGCGTACGCCTCGCGCAGCGGCACCGGCGTGGTGTCTGCATCCGGATCCAGCTGGAACGGCTGCCAGCGCACCTGCAGCGCGGGCGCCTCATCGCCGAGCAGGGCGAGGCCCTGCGCGAAACGGTGCTTGCCGATCCAGCACCACGGACACACCACGTCGGAATAGATATCGATCTTCATCCCCCCGACATGGGGACGGCCGCGCCCCGAAAAAGGGGGCGGACGGGAGGACGTCGTTTATGGCGGGCCGGCGCTCGGGAGTCGGCTACGCCGTCCCATCGCCTTTCTGTTCGGGAGACCAGCGGGTGTAAGGGTGGGAAGCCAGCGCGACGTTGTAGTAGCGGGCCTGGTCGGTGACTTCGCGGCCGGCCCACGCGGGCAGGCTGATCGCCTGCTCAGGGTCATCCAGCTCCACTTCGGCCACTACCAGGCCGGCGTTGTCGCCGAGGAATTCGTCGACTTCCCACAGCAGGCCGTCGTGCTGCACCAGGTGGCGGCGCTTGTCGATCAGCCCGCCCACGCACAGCGCCAGCAGCTCACGCGCGTCCTGCACCGGTATCGGGTACTCGAACTCCTGGCGGCTGCGGCCCAGCGTGCGCGATTTCAGGTTCAGCGCCGCGCCGTCACCTTCGATGCGCACCCGCACCGAGGCCTTCTGGTCGCCGCGGTCCAGCGCGCCCATGTCGTTGATATAGCCCTGCGCCATCGGGATGACCGCATGCGCCGCCGCCCGCCATCCGTCACCGGTGACGAGGAATTTCCGTTCGATTTCAATGCCCATGGGGAGATTATGCGGGAAGGGCGTGACGACCAACGGTCGTCACCCACCACGGCCAACGGTCGTCCCTCCCGATCAGGCTTTTTCGAATACCGCGATGCTTTCCACGTGCGCGGTATGCGGGAACATGTCCATCGCCCCGGCGCTGACCAGGGTGAAGCCGCGCTCCTTGACCAGGTAGCCGGCATCGCGCGCCAGCGACCCCGGATGGCAGCTGACGTAGACGATGCGCTTGAACTGCTCCAGCGGCAGCTGCTGCAGCACTTCGATGGCACCCGAGCGCGGCGGATCCAGCAGCAGTTTGTCGAAGCCTTCCAGCATCCACGAGGCCTGGCTCTGGTCCTGGGTCAGGTCCGCGGCATGGAAGCTGGCATTGGCCAGCCCGTTGCGCTGCGCGTTCTCCTTCGCCCGCGCCACCAGCCCGGCATCGCCTTCCACGCCGACCACTTCGCGCACGCCGCGGGCCAGCGGCAGGGTGAAGTTGCCCAGGCCGCAGAACAGGTCCAGCACGCGCTCGTCCGGGCCGGCATCCAGCAGCGCCAGCGCATGCTCGATCATCTTCACGTTGAGGTTGGCATTGACCTGGATGAAGTCCAGCGGGCGGAACGCCAGTTCCACGTCCCATGGCGCCAGCCGGAACGACAGCGGGACCTCCTGCGGCCACAGCGGGTGGACCGAATCCACGCCGTCGGGCTGCAGGAAGATGGCGAATCCGTGTTCCTGCCCGAACGCGATCCAGGCCGCGCGATCAGCCTCGCTGAGCGGCTGCATGTGGCGGATGGTGAGCGCGATCGCATCGTCGCCGGCGATGAATTCGATCTGCGGGATGTCGCGACGGCCATCCAGCGATTCGACGAATGCGGACAGCACCGACACCCTGGTGCCGATCTCCGGGATCACCGTCAGGCACTGCGACAGGTCCGCTACGAAGCGCGGATCCAGCTCGCGGAAGCCGACCAGGGTCTTGTCCTTCTTCTCGACCCGACGCACAGAGAAGCGTCCCTTGCGGCGATAGCCCCAGCTGTCGCCCACCAGCGGCGGCAGTACCTGCTGCGGCTGCACGTGGCCGATGCGCTGCAGGTTGTCCATCAGCACCCGCTGCTTGGCCACGATCTGCTCGCTTTCTTCCAGGTGCTGCAGCACGCAGCCGGCACAGACGCCGAAATGCGGGCACTTCGGCTGCACGCGCAGCGGCGAGGCTTCCACCACTTCGACCGTGCGCGCCTGGTCGAAATGCTTGCTGCGCGCGGTCTGTTCGGCCATCACCACTTCACCCGGCAGCGCGCCGGTGATGAAGGTGACCTTGCCACCTTCGCCATCACGGCGGGCAACGCCGCGGCCGTCGTGGCTCAGGTCGAGGATGTCGGTTCTGAAGAGGGTGCGGTCGATGCGGGAACGTTGACGGGCCACGTGGCGAAGGGCTGCGCGTGAAAAAGGGCGCGTATTGTCTCAGATGAGGGCGAAAGTCGCCTCTCCACCCTTGCAAGGCGGCGCGCGCTGGTTAATATGCAGCGTAGCTGACATGGAGGCAGCCTTATGCAGACGAATACGCCGCGCCCCGCGCGCCCCCGTTTCCTGCTGGTCGAGGACGACATCATCACCTGTGGGTTCCTCAAGGCCGCGCTGGAAACGCTGCCGGCGGACGTGGATACCGCCGACTCGCTCAGTGCCGCGCTCGCCCGTGCCCATGTGCGGCACTACGACCTGTGGCTGATCGATGCGAACCTGCCTGACGGTCATGGCAGCGAGCTGCTGCTGCAGCTGCGCCGGCAGCACCCGGACACCCCGGCGCTGGCGCATACCGCCGACCGCGACGCGTCCGCGCATGGCCGCCTGCGGGACGCCGGATTCGGCGACATCCTGGTCAAGCCGCTGGGCCGCGACGCCCTGCTCAAGGGCGTGCGTCGCAGCCTGGGCCAGGGCGCGCGTTACCCCGTCGACAGCGCACCGATCCAGGCGATGCTGCTGAACGAGGCCCAGGACTGGGACGAGATCACCGCGCTGGCCGCCCTGAACGGGCAACGCAACCATCTGGTGGCACTGCGCGAGCTGTTCCTGGCCGAACTGCCGAGCGTGCGGGATGCCGTCGACCAGGCAGTGGACCGCCATGACGAGCCGGCCCTGCGCAACCAGCTGCACCGGCTGCAGGCCAGTTGTGGTTTTGTCGGCGCCGCCCGCCTCAGCCGCGCGGTGCGCACCCTGCACCAGATGCCGGCTTCGGACCTGGCCCAGGCCAGCTTCCGCGATGCGGTGGCCGCCCTGCTGCACTGACTCTGCCCCCTCAGCGGCGGCGTGCCAGGTCGTCCAGCAGTTCCCAAGATTTCAGCCCGCGCGATCCCAGGTGGTAGGCCAGCACGACCCGCATCGGCAGGCGCAGGCTGGCCAGGTCATCGGCACCGGGTTCTTCATCCCGCGCCAGCGCCAGCAGCGCGGCCCCGGTTGCCGTCCCCCTCCGCCCTTCCCCGTCGCGTTCGCTGAGCAACCGCCGTGGGCCCTCCTGCGGATCCAGCAGATACCGCGCGGCCGGGTCCACGGCGCTGCCATCGCTGGCGAAGGCCAGGTCGAAACCCACCCCCAGCGCTTCCAGCAGGTCGCGTTCGAAACGACGCAGGCTCCAGGCCAGCGAAAGCTCCAGGCTCAGCCGTGCGCGTACCTCGCCGTAGGCCCGGTACAAGTCCGGTAGCGGGTCGTGCCGCGGCGCCAACCGCATCACCAGCTCGTTCAGATAAAAGCCGGCCAGCATGTCGTTGCCAGCCAGGCGCGGTGCGGCGTCCAGCGCCTCGGCGCCGCGCAGCTGCGCCAGGTCACCGCGCTGGACCGCATCGAAGCGGATCCACTGCAGCGGCTGCAGCGCCGCGCGCAGCACTTGTCCTTTCGCACTGGATACGCCGCGGGCAAGCAGCCCAAGCCGCCCGTGCGAGGCGCTGAGCACCTCCACCAGCAGGCTGGTCTCGCGGTAAGCCCGCGCATGCAGGACAAAGCCCGGTTCGGACGCGATCTGCATCAGGGCCAGCCGCGCAGGCGCTGCTTATTCGTAACCGAAGGCCTTCAGCGCGGCCTCGTCGTCGGACCAGCCCTCGCGCACGCGCACCCAGGTTTCCAGGAACACCTTGGCACCGAACAGACGCTCCATCTGCATCCGCGACTTGGCCCCGATGTCCTTCAGGCGGGTACCGCCCTTGCCGATCACGATGGCCTTCTGCCCTTCGCGTTCGACCCAGATCACCGCGCCGATGCGCAGCAGGTTGCCGTCTTCGGTGAAGCGCTCGATCTCCACCGTGGTGGCGTACGGCAGTTCTTCGCCGAGCTGGCGCATCAGCTGCTCGCGCACCAGTTCGCCGGCCAGGAAACGCTGGCTGCGATCGGTGATTTCGTCTTCGCCGAACATCGGCGGGGCTTCCGGCACCAGCGCCAGCACGTCGCGCACCAGTGCTTCCAGGCCGTTGCGCTTCTGCGCCGAAATCGGATGTACCGAAGCGAACTCGCGGCCTTCGGTGATCTGCTGCAGGAACGGCAGCAACGCGGCCTTTTCCTTCATGCGGTCCACTTTGTTGACCACCAGCACCACCGGGATGCCGGAATCACGCAGCACGTTGAACGCCAGGCTGTCTTCTTCGTCCCAGCGGCCGGCTTCGATGACCAGCAGGCCGGCATCGACGCCTTCCAGCGATCCACGCGCGGCACGGTTCATCACCCGGTTCATCGCCCGCTTCTGCACCTTGTGCAGGCCGGGCGTGTCGACCAGCACCAGCTGGCCTTCGGGATAGGTGGCGATGCCCAGCAGCCGGTGGCGCGTGGTCTGCGGCCGGTTGGAGACAATGCTGACCTTGGCCCCTACCAGTGCATTGGTCAGGGTCGATTTGCCCACGTTGGGGCGGCCGATGACAGCAACGCTGCCGCAACGATGGGGGGTCTGTTCGGTCACTTTGAATCCACCAGTAGGTCAAGCGCGGCCGCAGCCGCCTGTTGTTCGGCCAGCCGCCGCGAGGAGCCTTCGCCCTCGGTACATACGGCCGGTTCTGTCAGGTTGCAGCGTACCCGGAAGGTCTTGGCATGGTCGTCACCGGATTCTGACACCAGTTCGTACGCCGGCAGCGCCTTCTGTCGGCCCTGCAGCCATTCCTGCAACCGGGTCTTGGGGTCTTTCTCCGGCCGGCCGGTCGCCGGCAGGGCGTCCATGGCCGCATCGAACCAGGGCAGTACCACCGCGCGGCAGGCATCGAAGCCCGCGTCCAGGTAGATCGCCGCCACCACCGCCTCGAAGGCGTCGGCGAGGATCGAATCGCGCCGGTGGCCGCCGGTTTTCATTTCGCCGGCGCCCAGTACCAGCCGTTCGCCCAGCTTGAGTTCACGGGCGCGCTCGGCCAGCGCGCCTTCGCGCACCAGTTCGGCGCGGCCGCGGGTCAGTGCGCCCTCGTCGGCTTTCGGCCAGCGCGCATACAGCGCCTGCGCCACCAGCATGTTGACGATGCTGTCGCCGAGGAACTCCAGGCGTTCGTTGTTCGGTACGCCGGCAGACCGGTGCCGCAGGGCCTGCGTGAGCAGGTCCGCATTGGCGAAGGGGTGGCCGATCAGGTCACCACGTTGGAAGGTTTTATTCGACACCGCTACGGCTGAGGTCCTGGGTTGAGTCGAACTTGCCGACCACGTCGATGTTGCCGATCAGCGGACGCCGCACTTCGTAGTTCACGCGCATGGTCCAGCCATTGTCCTTGCGGTCGAACTTCACGTTGGCAGGCTTCACGTTCTCGGAGTAGTTGATGTACAGGCGCTTGAACAGCAGCTTCTGGATGTTGGCCGGTTGCATGCTGCCGATGCCGGGCTCATTGGCCAGGCTCTTCATCGCCGAACGGACGGCATAGTTCTCCTGGTACATCGGGAACAGCTTCATCCCGACGTAAAGGAAGAAGCCGACCACGATCAGGACCACCAGGAAGGAGGTCAGGGTAATGCCGCGTTGCGCCTTCATGCTGTTCATTGCGTTTCTCCCCAGATACGCGTGGATGAATCAATTGACGCCCGAGCCGATCCGCGACGGCTCGAAACCGTCCTTGCAGAACCAGCCGGAGCAGTTGAGCCAGATCAGGAACGCCTTGCCGCGCAGGTTCTGCTCCGGCAGCAGGCCCCAGAAACGGCCGTCATCGCTGTTGTCACGGTTGTCGCCCATCACCAGGTACTGGCCCGCCGGAACGGTCCATTCCCCCTGGCCGGCAGGATACGCCGTCTCCAGCACGGTGTGGGTACGGCCCGGCAGCTTTTCGACCAGCAGGCTGGAGCCTTCGCCATGGCCACGATGGCCGGCGTAGATGCCCTTGTCTTCGTACTCCACCGGCTGGCCGTTGAGGACCAGGCCGTTGCCTTCGAAGGTGATCTGGTCACCCGGCACGCCGATCACGCGCTTGATGAAATTCTCGCCCTTGTTCGGGTCCTGCTCGTCGTGGCCCGGGAAATGGAACACCACCACGTCGCCACGTTCTGGTTCGCTGACCGGCACGAACTTGGTGTTGGTCAACGGCAGGCGCAGGCCGTAGGCGAACTTGTTGACCAGGATGAAATCACCGATCAGCAGGTTCGGCATCATCGAGCTGGACGGGATCTTGTACGGTTCGGCGATGAAGCTGCGCACCACCAGCACGATCGCCAGCACCGGGAAGAACGCGCGCGAGTAGTCCACCAGCGCCGGTTCGGTGTCCAGCAGGCCGGCACGCCGCGCACGGCGGCGGGCGAAGTACAGCTTGTCGGCAAGCAGGATCAGGCCGGAGGCCAGGGTCAAGGCAACCAGGAGGAACTCAAACGCTTTCATTCAATGTCCTTTGCAGCGTCGCGGGGCCAAGCGGCCCGGTAAGGGGCCGACTGTACCGTTACTTGTTGTCCATCTGCAGCACGGCCAGGAAGGCTTCCTGCGGAATCTCCACGCGGCCCACCTGCTTCATGCGCTTCTTGCCTTCCTTCTGCTTCTCCAGCAGCTTCTTCTTGCGCGACACGTCGCCGCCATAGCACTTGGCAAGAACGTTCTTGCGCATGGCCTTGACAGTGGTGCGGGCAATCACCTGCGAGCCGATCGCGGCCTGGATGGCCACGTCGAACATCTGCCGGGGAATCAGTTCCTTCATCTTCTCGCACAGCTCGCGGCCGCGACGATCGGAGTGCGAACGGTGGACGATAAGCGACAGGGCGTCGACCTTGTCGCCATTGATCAGCACGTCCACGCGCACGAACGGACCGGCATCGAAGCGCACGAAAGCGTAATCCAGCGACGCATAGCCGCGGCTGACCGACTTCAACTTGTCGAAGAAGTCCAGCACCACTTCGGCCATCGGCAGCTCGTAGCTGATCTGCACCTGGCTGCCCAGGTAGTTGATGCCGAGCTGGCTTCCGCGCTTTTCCTCGCACAGCTTGATGATGTTGCCGATGTATTCCTCGGGGGTGAGGATGTTGGCGCGGATGATCGGCTCGCGGACTTCCTGCACCTGGTTCACCGGCGGCAGCTTGGCCGGGTTGTCCATGTTGACGATGCTGCCGTCGGTCTTGAGTACTTCATAGACCACGGTCGGCGCGGTGCTGATCAGGTCCAGGTTGTACTCGCGCTCCAGGCGCTCCTGCACGATTTCCATGTGCAGCATGCCAAGGAAGCCGCAACGGAAACCGAAGCCCATCGCTTCGGAGCTTTCCGGCTCGAAGCGCAGCGCGGCATCGTTCAGGCGCAGCTTGTCGAGTGCTTCGCGCAGGTCGGGGTAGTCTTCGGCATCAACCGGGAACAGGCCGGCGAACACGCGCGGCTGCATCTCCTGGAAGCCCGGCAGCGGCTTGGGCGCCGGATCGCCGGCCATGGTCAGCGTGTCGCCGACCGGCGCGCCGTGCACGTCCTTGATGCTGGCCGTCACCCAGCCCACTTCACCCGCGCGCAGGGCCGGCAGCACCTTGCGCTTGGGGGTGAACACGCCGACGTTGTCGACCTGGTGGTTGCGGCCGGTGGACATCACCTGCAGTTTGTCACCGGCCTTGATCTCGCCCTGCATGACGCGCACCAGCGACACCACGCCGAGGTAGTTGTCGAACCAGGAATCGATGATCAGCGCCTGCAGCTTGTCGGTATCGCGCGGCACCGGCGGCGGGATGCGCTTGACGATGGCTTCCAGCACGTCGCGCACGTTCAGGCCGGTCTTTGCACTGACCGGTACGGCATCTTCGGCATCGATGCCGATCACCGCCTCGATCTCGGCCTTGGCACGTTCGATATCGGCGGTGGGCAGGTCGATCTTGTTGATCACCGGCACCACTTCCAGGCCCTGCTCCACCGCGGTGTAGCAGTTGGCCACCGATTGGGCTTCCACGCCCTGGGCGGCATCGACCACCAGCAGCGCGCCTTCGCAGGCGGCGAGCGAGCGGCTGACTTCATAGGAGAAGTCGACGTGGCCGGGGGTATCGATGAAGTTCAGGTGGTAGGTCTGTCCGTCGTCCGCCAGGTACGGCAGCGACACCGACTGCGCTTTGATGGTGATGCCACGCTCGCGCTCGATCGGGTTCGAATCGAGCACCTGCGCTTCCATCTCGCGGGCCTGCAGGCCGCCACACAGCTGGATGATGCGGTCAGCCAGGGTGGACTTGCCGTGGTCGACGTGGGCGATGATGGAGAAGTTGCGGATGTTCCGCATCGAATCAGAGGACATAGAGGTGGCGGCGGCGCCGGGCGTCGTCAGGGTAAACGTTGGATTATCGCACGGGACGAGCGCCGGTAGTGACGGCCGCTGGCCGTCATGCTTCTTGCCTTGGTGGGTGACGACCGTTGGTCGTCACGCCGCTGCGCTCGCCGGGCATGGCCCGGCGCTACCCTGGTAGTGACGGCCGCTGGCCGTCAGCTTCCCGCCTCGGTGGGTGACGACCGTTGGTCGTCACGCCGCTGCGCTCGCCGGGCATGGCCCGGCGCTACCTTTCCCGCTCAGCTGCCGGTCTTCACGGCCACGAAGGCGCTGTTGCCGCCACTGCGGACCAGCAGCATCACCACGTCACCCTTTTTATAGCCGGTCAGTGCCCGGTTCAGGGCCTCCACGCTGCCCACCGCCGTACGGCCGACCTGCAGGATCACCATCCCCGGCGACAGCCGTGCGTCGCGGGCGGCCTGGCCGTTGACGCGGGTCACCCGCACGCCCTCGCCCGCTTCCAGCCCCAGCTGCTTGCGCTGCGGGGTGGTCAAGTCGGCCACTTCCAGGCCCAGCAGCGCGTTGGCACCTGTCTGCGGCGCCGCGTCGTCGTTGGCCGCGGCCGGACGGTTTGCAGCCGCCTGCGCGTCTTCGGCCAGTTCGGTCAGGGTGGCGCTGAGCTCACGCTCCTTCCCATCGCGGACCAGGCCGATGCTCACTTTGCTGCCCGGCGGCAGGGCGCCGATCAACGGCGGCAGGTCACTGAAGGAGTTCACCGGACTGCCGTTCACCGAGCGGATCACGTCACCGACCTGCACCCCGGCCTTGGCCGCCGCGCTGCCCGCGACAATCTCATTCACCAGTGCGCCACGGCTGTCCTTCAGGCCCAGCGCCTGGGCGTTCAACGAATCGATCTGCTGCACCACCGCGCCGAGCTGGCCACGGCTGACCCGGCCGGTCTTCTTGATCTGCTCCACTGCGCCCATCGCCAGATCGATCGGGATCGCGAAGCTGATGCCCATGTAGCCGCCCGAAGCGGAGAAAATCTGCGAATTGATGCCGACCACTTCGCCACGGGTGTTCAACAGCGGGCCACCCGAGTTGCCCTGGTTGATCGCCACGTCGGTCTGGATGAAGGGAACATAGCGCTGGTCGGCGCCGCCGGTGCTGCGGCCCGTGGCACTGACCACGCCGGCGGTGACCGAATGGTCCAGCCCGAACGGCGAGCCGATCGCGACCACCCACTGACCCGGCTTCAAGGTGCGCGAATCACCGACGCGCACGGTCGGCAGGCCGCTGCCTTCGATCTTCAAAAGGGCTACGTCGTATTGCTGGTCGCTGCCGACCACCTTGGCGATGAATTCCCGGTTGTCGCCCAGCTTCACCTTCACTTCGGACGCATCGGCCACCACGTGGTGGTTGGTCAACACGTAGCCGTCGGCGGAAATGATGAAGCCCGAGCCCATGCCGCGGCCCTTGATGCTGGGGCCGCCGTCCGGGTCGCCACCGGGGCCGCCCGGACCGGGCATGCCGAATTCCGGACCAAAGAAGCGGCGGAAGATTTCCGGGATTTCATCCTGGCCCGGCCCCATGCCACCGCCGCGTGCCTGGCGGTTGCCGCCGCGCACGATGGTGGTTTCAATGTTGACCACGCCCGGCCCGACCTGGTCGACCAGGTTGGTGAAGTCCGGCAGGCCCGATACCAGCGGCTGGGCCGGCGCACGCGGCGCGGCGGCCGCGGACTGCGCCGTGGCGGCCTGCGGGGCCGGCGACGGTGACTGCGCGCAGGCGGCCAGCGGCAGGGTCATCGCCAGCAGGCCCAGGGCCTGGGTACGGAACGAACGGGTAAGCGGGATCATCGGAATACAACCTCCGGACAGGTCATCGGACAGCAGAAAGGGGAAGCGTTGCCCGCCATCCAGCGGGCAGGCGCAGGCCACGCGCGGTCAGTCGCGCGGGCCCTGGACCGGCGGCGCGTCCTGCAACCGCGGTTCAAAGGGATAGAAGGCGCCCGGCGTGTTGCCGGGGACACTGGCATTCAGTGCAGCCCCGGCGGCCGGACCCACGCTGGAGCGCGGCCATGGCCGGGCCTGCAGCGCCCCCACGTTGCCGAACGTCAGCTCGTGCCGGGCGGCCGTGGACAGCGGGGTCGACAGCACCGGCTGGGCTGCGGCGAGCGCACGCTGCGGCTCGTCATCACGCTGCGCGACGCGGGCCATCTGCTGGCTGCGCGTGGCACTGGCGCGGCGGACGCTGGCGTCCTGCCGACGCGCCGCAGCGGCCACCGCGGCCGCCGGGACACTGGCCACCAGCGCGGCGCCGGACGGCGATGCAGCAGGCTCCTGCACCGGCGCGGACGCCGGCAGTGCAAGCTCGGCCTGGCTGGCGATCACCTGCACCGGCAGGTCTGCCGGCGGTGCGCCCTCATCCAGCGATTGGCGCCCCATGAAGAAGGCCACCGCGGCCACCGAGGCGGCCAGCGCGGCACCGCCGCTCCAGCGACGCCAGCCGGTGCGCAGCTCGCGCCGCGGCTCGGCCCGGGGAACGGGTTCCTGCGCCACCGCCGCCGAAACGCGCGCGGCGAAATCCAGCGGCGCCGGCGCCACGGCCTTGCCGCGCATCACCTCGCCCAGCAGCGCCCAGCGCTCCTGGCAGGCCTGCAGCTCGGGATCATGCTGCAGGCGGCGCAGCAGGAAACGGGCCTCGTCGGAGGCCAGTTCACCATCGACCAGCGCAGACAACTGCTGGCGGTTATGCAGGTCGATCTTGTCTTCGGGTTGGTCGTACTTGCTCATGGGCGGCTCTTCTCACGGGTGGCGCTGCCGGTGTCCAGCAGCGGCCGGAGTTCAGTGTCGATCGCCTCGCGGGCACGGAAGATCCGCGAGCGCACGGTGCCGATCGGGCACCCCATCTTCTGCGCGATCTCCTCGTAACTCAGGCCTTCCACCTCGCGCAGGGAAATGGCCAGGCGCAGCTCCTCCGGCAGCGCGGCGACGGCCTTCATCACCGTGGTTTCCAGCTCCTGGCGCATCAGCTGGCGTTCCGGCGTATCGGTATCGCGCAGGCGCGTTCCCGAATCGAACTGTTCGGCATCGCCGATTTCGATGTCATCGGTCGGCGGGCGACGATTGCTTGCAGCAAGGTGGTTCTTGGCGGTATTCACGGCAATCCTGTGCAACCAGGTCGAAAATTGGGCGTCGCCGCGGAAACTGTTGATCGCGCGGTAGGCGCGGATGAACGTGTCCTGGGCGACGTCCTGGCACTCACTCCAGTCGGCGATGTAGCGTCCGACGAGCGACACGACCCGATGCTGGTGCTTGCGCACAAGGACATCGAATGCCGCGCTTTCGCCGCGCTGCACGCGCCGGACCAGTTCCAGGTCCAGCTCCTGTGGTGTTTCAACCTCGGCCATTGGGGACCGAACTCCTGTCAGCCCAACCGACGTCAGGCAATGAGACTGCCAATCCCGGGAAAAGTTCAGCGCCATCTGACCGGGCACCGCACCAGCTTTTAACCAACGTTCCGTTAACGTAGCGGTCCATGCCATGAACCACCGTCAGCACTCCCCCCCAGCTATTGGGATTTGACGGAAGGGAAACAACCTCTGGATCATAGCCGCCTTCTCCATACACAACCGGATGGAACGTCCATGCTCTCAGGCTTCGATGGGCTTCGCCTCGCGCACTGGCACCCGGAGATCCGCGACGACGGTGTCGTGGTGCTCAATCTCGACCGCCAGGACGCCAACGTCAATGCGATGTCCCAGGATGTCCTGCTGGAACTGGGCGACCTGATCGAGCGCATCGCCATCGATCCCCCCAAGGGCGTGGTGATCCAGTCGGCCAAACAGGCGGGTTTCATCGCTGGCGCGGACCTGAAGGAGTTCCAGGCGTTCGACCGCCGCGGCACCGTCAATGACGCCATCCGCCGCGGCCAGGTGACCTACCAGAAGCTGGCCGAGCTGCCCTGCCCGACCGTAGCGGCGATCCATGGCCACTGCCTGGGCGGCGGCACCGAACTGGCACTCGCCTGCCGCTACCGTGTCGCCTCCAACGACAGCAGCACCCGTATCGGCCTGCCTGAAACCCAGCTGGGCATCTTCCCGGGCTGGGGCGGCAGTGCGCGCCTGCCGCAGCTGGTCGGCGCCCCGGCGGCGATGGACATGATGCTGACCGGTCGCACGCTGTCGGGGTCGGCGGCGCACACTATCGGCCTGGTGGACAAGGTGGTGGCCCCGGCCCTGCTGCTGGACACGGCCGTGGCACTGGCGCTGAAAGGCACCGTTCGCCCGTTCAAGCAGCGCGCTACCGCCTGGGCGACCAATACCTGGCCGGCGCGCAAACTGCTGGCCCCGCAGATGGCCAAGCAGGTCGCGCGCAAGGCCCGCAGGGAGCACTACCCTGCCCCGTACGCGCTGATCAGCACCTGGGAACGCAGTGGCGGCAAGCCGGTGCAGGCGCGCCTGGATGCCGAACGCCGCGCGGTGGTGAAGCTGGCCAGCACGCCCACGGCGCGCAACCTGATCCGCATCTTCTTCCTGACCGAACGCCTGAAGGCGCTCGGCAGTGGCGACCACGGCATCCATCACGTGCACGTGGTCGGCGCCGGCGTGATGGGCGGCGATATTGCCGCGTGGTCGGCCTACAAAGGCTTCAACGTGACCCTGCAGGACCGCGAGCAGCGCTTCATCGACCCGGCCATGCAGCGCGCGCAGACCCTGTTCGAGAAGAAAGTCCGTGACGAGAGCAAGCGGCCGGCGGTGGCCGCGCGCCTGCAGGCCGACCTGGCCGGTGCGGGTGCCGCGCAGGCGGACCTGGTGATCGAGGCGATCATCGAGAATCCGCAGGCCAAGCGTGACCTGTACCAGACGCTGGAGCCGAAAATGAAGGCCGATGCGCTGCTGACTACCAACACTTCGTCGATCCCGCTGGTCGAACTGCGTGACCACATCCAGCGCCCGGCGCAGTTCGCCGGCCTGCATTACTTCAATCCGGTCGCGCAGATGCCGCTGGTGGAAATCATCCACCACGACGGCATGGCACCGGAGACCGAGCGCCGCCTGGCGGCCTTCTGCAAGGCGCTGGGCAAGTTCCCGGTGCCGGTCGCCGGCACGCCCGGCTTCCTGGTCAACCGCGTGCTGTTCCCGTACATGCTGGAGGCGGCGACCGCCTATGCAGAAGGCATCCCGGGTCCGGTGATCGACAAGGCCGCGGTCAAATTCGGCATGCCGATGGGGCCGATCGAACTGCTGGATACGGTTGGACTGGACGTAGCGGCCGGCGTGGGCGAAGAGCTCGCTCCGTTCCTCGGCCTGCAGATTCCGGCGGCGCTGCAGACCGTCGAACAGGGCAAGCGCGGCAAGAAGGACGGCCAGGGCATCTACGCCTGGGAAAACGGCCGTGCGAAGAAGCCGGAAGTACCCAAGGGCTACCAGGCGCCGGGTGATCTGGAAGACCGGCTGATCCTGCCACTGCTCAACGAAGCCGTGGCGTGCCTGCACGATGGCGTGGTGGCCGATGCGGACCTGCTGGATGCGGGCGTGATTTTCGGGACCGGGTTCGCGCCGTTCCGTGGGGGTCCGGTGCAGTACATCCGGGCGACCGGTGCCGATGCGCTGGTGGAGCGGCTGAAGGTGCTGCAGCAGCGGCATGGCGATCGGTTCTCGCCGCGGCCGGGCTGGGATAATCCGGTGCTGCGCGAAGCAGTGGTGTGACCGCGTCGCGGCGTGTTTTTTGCTTATGCGTCGCGGCGGGCAGCGCGAGGTACTGCCCGGGACACGCCGCAAGTACGTCCTTGTAGGCTCGATCGCCGCATCCATGCGGCTCACGGTCCCGGCCAGCACCTCGCGCCGCCCTCTGAAAGTGAGTCGGCGCGGCACCGGCGGGAAGGGAAAAAGGCATAAAAAAACGCGGCGCTGGGCGCCGCGTTTTTTCGTGTTCTGCCGGTCAGCGGATCAGCTGGCCTTGGCGACGGCCTTCTTGGCAACGGCCTTCTTTGCCGGGGCCTTGGCCACGGTCTTCTTGGCGACCGGAGCGGCGGCGCCGACGGCGGCCTTGCTCACGGTGTGCGAACGGGCGTTGCCGTAGCTGGCGTTGTAGCGCTTGCCCTTGGCGGTCTTGCGGTCACCCTTACCCATGTCTTGAACTCCTGGCTATGTTGATTCTGATTACCCCGTGCTGGCACGGGTTTGGCGGGGCCGTCTTGCTGGACGCCCCCGCGCACGATCGGAAAGCCTACCACGACGGCCTCAGTGCGCGCAGCTGGCGTCGTGTACGTGGCCGTGATTCAGGCGCAGATTCACCAGGTGGGCCACACCCACCAGCAGCCCGCCGAGGGTCATCACCACCGCGTGCGGAACCGGGTCGTGGTGCAGCGGGTCGTACAGCACGCCCGCCCACAACGCGACCAGGCCGGGGATCAGGAAGGCCAGCGCACGCAGGGCACCGTGCCGCCGATAACCCCAGACCAGGCTGAACAACCCCAGCAGGGTCACGAACACCACCAGCGCCTGTTCCACGCCATCGCCCAGCCACACCGACAGGCCCAGCGAGGGTGCGGCAGCCAACACCACGGGGATGACCGCGCAGTGCACCGCGCACAGCAGCGAACCGGTGGCGCCGAAGCGATCAAGCAGACGGCGGAGGCGTGGGATCAGGGGCATGACTTCCAGCAGGGTCGGCGAAGCGTTATGGAATAATATAACATCCCTCCTGTACCCGCACGGCCTGTTTCGCCCAGCGACTCTCTCCCGCTGTCCGCCATGGGATTCGTGCGCCCCCTTGTTGATACGTTATAACAATTCATTGGAAGCCCCATGACTGCTCTGCGTACCCGGCCCCGCCCGCACACTCTCGCCCTGGCCCTTGCTGCTGCCCTGCTGCCCGCGATGGCGATGGCCGCCGACGCCCCGGCCGGCCGACACCTGACCGAACTGTCCGAAGTCAAGGTCACCGCCTCACCGCTGCAGGGCGATGCCGAATCGCTGGCGCGACCGGTCGAGGTGCTCGCCGGCGAACGCCTGGACGAAGCCAAGGCCGGCACCCTGGGCGACACCGTGGCCAAGCTGCCCGGCGTGCAGAGCTCGTACTTCGGTCCCGGCGTGGGCCGGCCGATCATCCGCGGACAGGAAGGCCCGCGCGTGGCCGTGCTGTCCAACGGCGTCGGCAACATGGATGCCTCCACCGTCAGTGCCGACCACGCCACCAGCATCGAACCGTTCCTGGCCGACCAGATCGAAGTCCTGAAGGGCCCGGCCACCCTGCTGTTCGGCAGTGGCGCGATCGGTGGTGCAGTCAATGTGGTGGATGGACGCATTGCCAGCGAGATCCCGGACCGCCCGCTGAGCGGTCGCGCCGAGGTGCGCGGCAACAGTGTCAACGACGAACGCAGCGGCATGTTCCGGCTGGACGGCGTCAACGGCAACTGGGTGCTGCACGTGGACGGCCTGGTGCGCAACGGCGATGACTACCGCATTCCCGGCTACGCGGTGGTCGATGCGCTGGAAGAACATGACCACGCGCACGACGACGGCGATGCCGATGAGCCACGCCGCGGCACGCTGGACAACAGTTCCATCCGCACCCGTGCCGGCGGCGTCGGTGCCACGTGGCTCGGCGATGGTGGCTTCTTCGGCCTGTCGGCCAGCACCTATCGCACCAACTACGGCATCCCCAACGGCGCGCACGTGCACGCCGACGGCGATGACCACGACCATGATCACGACCATGGCGCAGAGGAAGAAGAAGGCGACGAGCACGACGTGCGCATCGACATGGTGCAGAACCGCTTCGACTTCAAAGGCGGCATCTACAACCCGACCTCGTTCCTGAAGAACGTCACCCTGCGCGCCGGTTACACCGACTACGAGCACACCGAACTGGAAGCCGGCACCCCGGCGACCCGCTTCACCAACCAGGGCATCGAAGGCCGGTTGGAAGCGGTGCAGAACGAGATCGCCGGCTGGAACGGTGCCTTCGGCCTGCAGTTCGGCAACAGCGATTTCGGCGCCAGGGGCGAAGAGGCTTTCGTGCCGGATACCACGACCGAGAACCTCGGCGTGTTCGTGCTGCAGGAAAAGCAGTTCGGCCCGTTCAAGCTGGAACTGGGCGCGCGCCATGACCAGGTCAAGCTGGACCCGACCGCCGACTACCAGCGCCGCAAGTTCGACGCCACCAACCTGTCCGCTGCCGGCATCTGGACGTTGAACGATGCCGTGGACCTGCGCTTCGGCGTGGACAGTTCCGAGCGTGCACCGACCAATGAAGAGCTGTACGCCGCCGGTGCGCACATCGCCACGCGTTCGATCGAACTGGGCGATGCGCAGCTGAAGACCGAGCGCGGCCAGCGCATCGAACTGGGCATCCACACGCACAGCGATCGCCTGGACTTCTCCGCGTCGGTGTACCAGACCAGGTTCAAGGACTTCATCTACCTGGCCGACACCGGCGTGGTGGAAGACCTGCCGGTGCGCCTGTGGGCGCAGCAGGATGCCACCTTCAAGGGCGCCGAAGCGGAGGCCCTGGTGCATCTGTTCGAAGGCAATGCCGGTGACTGGGACCTGCGCGTGTTCGGCGACTACGTCAAGGCCGAACTGGATGGCAGTGGCAGCCGCAGCGTGGACATCGCCGTGCCGCATGGCGACCACAACCACAACTACACCGTGGACCTGGCCAACGGAGGCTACCTGCCGCGCATTTCGCCGGCACGCGTGGGCGCCGACCTGCGCTGGGCCAAGGACGGCTGGCGCGCATCGGTCGGTGCGGTGCGTTACAGCAGCCAGAAGGACACCGCGCAGAACGAGGAACCGACCGATGGCTACACGCTGGTGGATGCGCACTTCGCGTATCGCTGGGACCGCAGCGACAGCAACAGCTACGAAGTGTTCGTGGACGGCAGCAACCTGACCAACCGCGAAGTGCGTCCGCACACCTCGCTGCTGCGCGACTACGCGCCGCTGCCGGGCCGTGGCGTGGCGTTCGGCATCCGCGCGTACTTCTGACCGGCTGACCCGCTGGCCTGCGCCCGCTGTCGGTGGGTGACGACCGTTGGTCGTCACCGCACTGGCTGATCCCGGCATATAGTGCCGACCATGACCACCGAACCCGCCGCGCGTCTTCCCTGGGGCATCCTGCTGGCGGCCTCGGGCATCCTGATGATCACCATGGCGGCACGCCAGACCACGGGCCTGTTCGTCGATCCCATCCACCGCGATACCGGCGTCAGCATCGTCGACATCAGTTTCGCACTGGCCATCGGTCAACTGGTCTGGGGCGCGGTGCAACCGCTGTTCGGTGCACTGGCAGACCAGCGCGGGCCGCTGCCGGTGCTGATCGGCGGTGGCGTCCTGCTGGCCGCCGGATTGGCCCTGGCGCCCTTGCTTCCCGGCGGATGGGGGCTCGGCCTCAGCCTCGGCCTGATGATGGCGGCCGGTGCAGGTGCCGGCAGTTTTTCCGTGCTGATCGGTGCCACCGCGCATCGCCTGCCGGCCGAGCGCCGTTCGTTCGCGGCCGGCCTGATCAATGCCGGAGGCTCGCTCGGCCAGTTCCTCTTCGCGCCGATCCTGCAGGTGGTGATCAGCGCCGCCGGCTGGGCGCGGGCGATGCTGCTGATGGCCGTGGTGTCCCTGCTGACCCTGCCGATGGCCTGGCCACTGCGCCGCCGTGCCGGCGACCACGCGCATGCCACGGGCCCCACCGATGGCGGGCTGCGTGCACAGTTCCGCCTGGCCCTGCGTGAGCCGGGTTATTGGTACCTGCACCTGGGCTTCTTTACCTGCGGGCTGCATATCGCCTTCCTGGTCACCCATCTCCCGGGTGAGATCGCCCTGTGTGGGCTGTCGCCCACCGTGTCGTCCACCTCGATCGCGCTGATCGGCCTGTTCAACGTGGCCGGCAGCCTGCTGATGGGCTACCTGGGCCAGCGCTACCGGATGAAGCTGTTGCTGGTGGCGCTGTATGCCAGCCGCGCGCTGATGATCGGGCTGTACCTCGTTGCCCCACCGACCGCGTTGACCTTCTATGTGTTCGCCGCTGCGCTGGGCTTCACCTGGCTGGCGACCGTGCCGCCCACCGCCGGCCTGGTCGGCAAGCTGTTCGGGCCGCGCTACCTGGGCACGCTGTTCGGGCTGACCCTGCTGTCGCACCAGATCGGCGGTTTCTTCGGCGCCTGGCTGGGCGGGGTGGTACTGGCCAATACGGGCAATTACATGGTGATGTGGTACCTGGACATCGCGCTGGCGCTGATCGCTGCCGTCGCACATTTTCCGATACGCGAGCAGGCGCCGCGGACGATTGCTGCCACCACCTGAGACTCACCGGGTCATCACGAAGCACACCGCGCACTGACGCGCCGTCCGGCACCGCCGTGCCCGTACTGGCAATGTGGACATTTTTGTCCGAAACTGGCGCATGACTTCCCTGCGTGCTGACGCGGCCGCCCGCCGCGCCCTCATCCTCGATGCCGCCGACCACGTGTTCGGCAACCATGGGGTGACCGCCCCGCTGGACCTGGTGGTGGAACGCGCACAGGTCGGACGGGCGACGCTGTACCGCAACTTCCCGGATCGCGGCGCACTGATCGAAGCGCTGCTGCAGCGGACCGTCGACCGTATCGCACGCCAGGTAGCCGAACTGGAAGGGCGCGACGATGCGCTGTTCGAGCTGCTGGACGGCATGGCCCGCCGCATCATCGATTCACCCGCGCTGGCCGATTACTGGCGCGCGGTGCATCCGGACGACCCGACCGTGCGCGGTGCGCGCGAACGCGTGCGTAGCCTGATGGAGGCACCGATCCAGCGCGCGATCGCCGCGGGTCTGTGCCGGCCGGACCTGACCTCCACGGATATTTCACTGATCTCGGGCATGCTGGGTGCGGCCCTGCGCGGCAAGAACCGCGAAGAGCGCAGCGCGCTGGCAGGCCGTGCGCTGCAGCTGCTGCGCGCGGGCCTGCAGGGAACCGGTGCAACGGAGGCCTGATGTCGCAGTACCTCAAGCCCATCCCGGACTGGGAGGAACACGAGAAGCCCACCCTCCCGGGCTCGGCGTCGATGCCGTGGCATCCGCCGCACCGGCGTGCCGCCTATGCGCTGGTGTCGGTGCTGGTCGCCATCACCGGCGGCCTCGGCACTGCGCTGGTCACCGCCAACCTGCCTTTCCTGCAGGGCCAGTTGGGCCTGAGCCCCGTGCAGGGCACCTGGCTGGTCGCCTCCTACGTGATGGTCAACGTGACGGCCAACCTGCTTGCCTTCAAGTTCCGCCAGCAATATGGCATCCGCCTGTTCGCCGAAATCGGCCTCGGGCTGTACGCGGCGCTGGCCCTGCTGCACCTGGCGGTCGGCAGTTTCGAAACCACCGTGCTGCTGCGCGCGGCCAGCGGTTTCGCCGGCGCGGCGTGCTCGACGCTGGGCACGCTGTACATGCTGCAGTCGTTGCCACGCCGCTATACCGGCAATCTGTTGGTGATCGGGGTGGGGCTGTCACAGCTGGCGGTGCCGCTGGCCTGGGTGGTTTCGCCCAGCCTGGTGGGTACCGGCCAATGGCACCTGCTGTACTTCTTCGAAGCCGGACTGGCGCTGTGCGCGTTCGCTGCCGTGGTGCTGCTGAAGCTGCCACCGGGCGTGCAGATCAAGGCCTTCGAGCCGATGGACTTCCTTACCTTTGCGCTGCTGGCGCCCGCCGTCGGCCTGCTGGTGGTGGTACTGGCGCAGGGGTACGTGCGCTGGTGGACCGACACGCCCTGGCTGGGCTGGGCGTTGATTGCCTCGATCACGCTGGCCACGGCGGCCTTCGTGATTGAACATTATCGGCGCAATCCGCTGCTGCAGGTGCGCTGGCTGGCCAGCCTGCCGGTGCTGCACTTCATCGTCGGCGCGTTCCTGCTGCGCTTTCTCACTACCGAACAGTCCTATGGCGTGGTCGGGCTGATGCGCACGCTCGGCATGGGGCCGGACCAGATGCGGCCGCTGTTCGCGGTGATCCTGGCCGGGGTGGTCACCGGCATCGCCGCCAGTTCGCTGACCTTCGGCCCGAAGCGGCTGATCCCGCAGGTGCTGATGGCGATCCTGCTGCTGGGCAGCGCCGCCCTGCTCGACCAGCACCGCACCAGCCAGGACCGCCCGCATGATTTCTTCGTCAGCCAGTTCCTGGCTTCGGTCGGCTCGGGCATGTTCATGGGTCCGCTGATCATGCTCGGCATCACCGCCGTGCTGAAGCAGGGCGTGGACCACATGATCACCTTCCTGGTCACCCTGTCGATCACCCAGACGCTGGGGGGGCTGGCCGGTTCGGCGGTGCTCGGTACGGTGCAGCTGCATCGCGAACAGCTGTATTCCACCGCGCTGGTCAGCCAGCTTGACCCGGCCGATCCGGTGGTCGCGCAGCGGCTGCGCCTGCAGCAGCAACTCTACAGCGCGCAGATCACCGACCCGGTGCAGCGCAGCGCGCAGGGCACCGCGCAGCTGGCGCAGATCGCGCGCCGCGAAGCCAACGTGCGTGGCTTCAATGATGTGTTCACGCTCAGCGGCTGGCTGGCGCTGGGCTTCCTGGGCTGGCTGCTGTCATTGCAGCTGTGGATCGCCGCGATGAAGCAATGGCGCAGGCGTCGCCCCTCCCCTTCCTCCTCCGCGGCGCCCGATGCGGCTGCCGCACCGCGTTGAGCAACCCCATGTCCCAGCAACCACCCCGCGATGACGACGCCCCGGAAAACGTGAACCCGGCGCCTCCCACCGATGCCGCACCGGCCCCTGCCCCGCCGCCGCCGGCCGCCACCCCGGCGACGCCTACGGGCGCGCCGAAGTACCTCAAGCCCAGCAACCGGGCGGTGGTGATCATGGTGCTGGTCGCACTGGTGGGCATCGCGCTGATCCTGCGCGGCTGGCAGCTGTGGCCGTTCACCAGCGCCATCGCCAGCACCGACAACGCCTACGTCCGCGGGCAGGTCACCGTGCTGGCGCCGCAGGTCAATGGCTACGTCACCGATGTCCTGGTGAAAGATTTCCAGCACGTCAGACAGGGCGATGTGCTGCTGCGCATCGACGACCGTATCTACCGCCAGCGCGTCGCGCAGGCCGAAGCGGCCTTGGACAGCGCCAAGGCTGCATTGGCCAATTCGGACCAGTCGCAGGCGCAGAACCGCGCGCAGATCGCCTCGGCCAAGGCCACGCTGTCGGCCGGGCAGTCCGAACTGCAGCGCTCGCGGGCCGAACTTGCACGCTACGAGCAGCTGGCCGAACAGCGCCTGGTGGCGTTGAACGACCGCGACAAGTTCCGCACCAGCCAGGCCTCCGCGCAGGCCGGGGTGCAGCAGTCGCAGGCGCAGATCCAGATTGCCGAAGAAACACTGGTATCCACCCAGGTGGCGCGCAAGGGGCTGGAAGCGCAGGTGGAAAGTGCGCAGGCGGCACTGGAACTGGCCCGCATCGACCTGGCCAACACCACGGTGCACGCCCCGCGCGATGGCCAGGTCAGCGAAGCCAGCGCGCGCGTCGGCCAGTACGTGACCGCCGGTTCGCAGCTGTTGTTCCTGGTGCCGGATGCGCTGTGGGTGGTGGCCAACTTCAAGGAGGGCCAGACCTGGCGGATGCGCATCGGCCAGCCTGCGACCTTCGCGGTGGACGCGTTCCAGGGTGAGGTCCTGCGCGGCCACGTGGAGGAGATTGCCCCGGCGACCGGTTCGGAGTTCAGCGTGTTGCGGCCGGACAATGCCAGCGGCAATTTCACCAAAGTGGTGCAGCGCTTGCCGGTGCGGATTGCGATCGATGCCGATCAACCGCTGGCGGCGCGGCTGCGGCCCGGCATGTCGGTGGTGGCGAAGGTGGATACGTCGGTTGAGCCTGCTTCCGCACCGCGCGGGCGGTGAGTGGTCGAACGGGTGGGACCCCCTCGCGGGTGGCGTTTAGAGCTGCAGCCTTGGCCTGGGCCGGGCGGTGGGGCTGTGCGGGGGACGGCAAAAGCCGCATCCATGCGGGCCTCGTTTCGCGCCATCCATGGCGCTCAACGCCCCCGCCCAGCCC
>NZ_JBDJNU010000042.1:0-35577 GCF_039674585.1 Stenotrophomonas lacuserhaii
TTGTGGGGGGGGGTAGTTTGGGTGGGTTACTCGGTTTGGGCGCCCGGTTTCTGTGTCAAACAATGCGGGTTACGACCACCGGTCGTCACCCACCAGAGCTCGGCTCGTCTACCCACCAGAGCTCGGCTTGTCCACCCACCAGAGCTCGGCTCATCTACCCACCGAAGCCCATCAATCCTTGGTGACGCGGTTGATCTCGGCCAGGCTGGTGACGCCCTTGCTGGCCTTCACCAGCGCCGACTGGCGCAGGTCGTTCACTCCGATCGCCTGGGCGGCTTCGGCGATCTGCAGCGCATTGCCGCCGGCCAGGATGATCGTGGAAATCTCATCGGTCATCGGCATCACCTGGTAGATACCGGTACGGCCCTTGTAGCCTTCGGTGCATTCATCGCAGCCAACGGCTTCATACAGCTCGATCCCCGCATCCAGCTGGGCCTGGGTGAAGCCTTCGGCCAGCAGCGCGTGGGCCGGCAGTTCGGTGCGGCGCTTGCAGTTGTTGCACAGCCGGCGCGCCAGCCGCTGGGCGATCACCAACGTCACCGAACTGGTGATGTTGTACGGCGCGATACCCATGTTCATCAGGCGCGCGATGGTCTGCGGCGCATCGTTGGTATGCAGCGTGGACAGCACCATGTGGCCGGTCTGCGCCGCCTTGATCGCGATCTCGGCGGTTTCCAGGTCGCGGATTTCGCCGACCATGATGATGTCCGGATCCTGTCGCAGGAACGAACGCAGCGCCGCGGCGAAGGTCATGCCGCGCTTGTTGTTCTGCTGCACCTGGTTGACGCCGGGCAGGCGGATTTCCACCGGGTCTTCGGCGGTGGAGATATTGCGCGTTTCATCGTTCAGGATGCCCAGCGCGGTATACAGCGAAACCGTCTTGCCCGAACCGGTCGGGCCGGTCACCAGCACCATGCCGTACGGCTTGTGGATGGCGTCCTTGAACAGCTTCTCCTGGTCCGCTTCGTAGCCCAGCTTGTCGATGCCCAGCTTGGCCGCGCTGCCGTCCAGGATACGCAGCACCACCTTTTCACCGAACAGCGTCGGCAGGGTGCTGACGCGGAAGTCGATCTGCTTGGTCTTGCTCAGGTTGAGCTTGATGCGCCCATCCTGCGGCACGCGCTTTTCCGCGATATCCAGCTGCGCCATGACCTTCAGGCGCGCGGCGATGCGCTGGTTCAACTTGACCGGCGCACGCGCCACCATCTTCAGCAGGCCGTCGATGCGCAGGCGCACGCGGTAGTCGTCTTCGTAGGGCTCGAAATGGATATCCGATGCGCCCTTGCGGATCGCGTCCACCAGCACCTTGTTGACGAACTTCACCACCGGGGTGTCATCGCCCTTGGCGTCGATTCCCGAATCGCCGGCGTTGTTGTCGTCGTCGGTGCCGATTTCCAGGTTGGCCATGCCCTCGTCGTCGTCGCCGATCTGCGAGGACATCGAATCGTGGCTGGTCTGCCATTGTTCCAGCGTGCGGCGAATCTGGTCTTCATCCACCAGGATCGGTTCCACCACCAGGTTGGTGTGGAACTTGATTTCATCCAGCGAATGGGTCGGGTCGCTGGTGCCCACGTACAGCTTGCCGCCGCGCCTGAACAGCGGCAGCACGTGGTGCTTGCGCAGCAGCTCTTCGCTGACCAGCTTGATCGCGCTCTGATTGGCGTCGAACACGCCGACATCGAACAGCGGCATGCCGAATTCGAGCGAATTGGCGGCGGCCAGCTGGGCGGCGGTGACGACCTTGTTCTGCGCGAACCACTGCGGCAGCGGCAGCCGCGCGGCGGTCGCCTTGGCCATCGCATCGCGCGCGCCGGCTTCATCCAGCGCCCCGTCCTGGACCAGCCGACGGGCAATACCGGTGATGCCGACGAGATTTGCGGTGGCGACTGCGTTCATGCGGTTCCTCATTGTGTGCCGCCCGGCGCATCCCGCCCCGTACAGCTGCATATTGGTCCGCTGCTGGCTCCCCCTGCAGCAGGCTCCATCTTACCCTGAGACCGCCGATTTCACCGCGCTCACGGTAGCTGTCGAGCTTGCTCGACACCCCTCCTCCCCGTGCCCCTCCCCGTAGTGTCGAGCTTGCTCGACACCTTCTGGTCACCACGTCCGCCTCCGGGGGTACCTTCACAGAACCGAGGACTGATCCCCGAATGACCGACCAGATGCCGGAGAGGCGGCCCACTCATCGGCAGCACGGCTGAGCTCCGGCCGCCGGGAGCCGTCGGGCGTGGCTTCGACCACCGACTCATCCGTCATGGAACCGGCCGACGTGCTGCCTACCCCGCCATTCGAAGACGCCCTCCGCAGCACGCCCAGTTCCAGATTCACGCCCCATCCCCTCAAACCACCTCCACCCGCAACTGCACACCCAGCGCCCGCATCACGCCCAGTACGCTGTCGAAGTACAGGGGACGGGTACCGTTCAACTGCCGGCGCATGGCTTCGTCGCTCAGCCCGCACTCACGCGCCGCATGCTGGATGCCGTGCAGTTCGGCTGCCAGCAGCAGCGAGCGCGCGAACGTGGATTCCTCATAATTGGCCATGTGCAGGCGGGCATCCAGATACTCGGCCGTCTCGGCGGCGCGGTGGTTGGCCATGCGGACGTTGGCACGCTCATAGGGCGTCATGGCGGGCTCCACATGGCATCGGCCGCAGACCGCACCAGGTCGCGCCCGGACAGGATCAGACCCTCCACCATCATGCTGCTGACATTGCCTTCCGACTGCACGTCCTGTTTACCCAGATGCACTGCGTGCAGGACTTCGAAGATCGACGCCAACGCCTGCAGGGTGCGGATGGGAACGGCGATCAGGGCAGCGCGCTGGGGCTCCTCACCGCCGTCGTCGCCCGTCGGCGCGGCATCGTCTTCGATGTCTGACACCAGGCGCAACGGCACCACGACATGCTTGTTGGTGCGTGAGGTTTCGAACGCTTCCAGCCGCCGCTCGAGACGCTCGACAAACTGCGGTGGAAAGTCGAGCATCCTGACGCCCAGCAGGGCGTACAGCCGCTTGGCGGCAAGGGGGTAATGCGATTCCATCTGCGTACCTCACACGGCTTGGGGCCACCTGCGCCGAGGCACAAGGTGGCGGGCGATGCGGGTTGCCATACCGGAGAATCAAGCAAAAAAGCCCGGCGGATCGGGGATCCCCCACATCGCCCGCCATGAAACCGGCACGCGATGCAGTGCATTCTCCGCCGTGCCCAAAGGGCAAAACAGAGGCAAAAAGCTTGATTCTTGCAGGATGGCAATCCCGGCTGACGCTCTTCGTCGCCAGCGTGTCCATACCATCAGCCGCAAGCACTTGCGTACATGGGCGAAACTGCAAAAGTGACGCCCGTCAGGCCCGGCGCTCAGCACGGCGGTCGGACCCATCTCGAACGCGTTCCGCGTGCTCACACCGAAGCAAAGCCACGCCCACCGCGACACGCCCCTCCCGCCACCTGCTCTACGGTAGTGACGGCCGCTGGCCGTCAACTCCTGCATTGGTGGGTGACGACCGTTGGTCGTCACGCTTTTGCCTTTACCGCTGCGCTCGCCGAGCACGGCTCAGCGCTACCTGCTCAACATCTGCCTCGGTGGGTGACGACCGTTGGTCGTCACGTCTTTGCCTTTGCCGCTGCGCTCGCCGAGCACGGCTCGGCGCTACCGCTCCTGCTTTCCCAAGGCGGCCATATAGGTCAGCAACCTCAACCGCCCGCTGGCCCGCGCATCAGTCCCCAGCGAGTTCCAGTAGCGATCCGACAACGCCCGCGCCAGCGCCGTATCGCCACTGGCCCACGCCGCATACTGCATCGCCCCGAACAGGTAGTACCCCGATCGCGCATCGGCCAGCAGGCCAACACTGTGCGGGCCCTCCAGCAGGCGCTGGCCGCTTTCCAGAACCTGCGCGTGGTCGTCCGTGGCCGCCGCAGACACCAGCGCCAGCGCATCGATGACCGTAGGATCGCGCAGCGGACATGGCCGCCACGTCGGCCGCACCCACAGGGCCTCGCGCTCGGCAGGCGCCAGGAACGGCACCGTTTCACCGGCCAGGAAGAACACCAGCCCAGCCGTTTCCAGCGGGGTGATTTCCAGCTCACAGCGCTCGCCCAGTGCACGCAGCGCATCGGCCAGCGCATGGTCGCCACCGCCCGGCAGGTCCGCGCCGTGCTGCAGCCGCTGCGACAACAGATAGGCAGTGCTTCGACGTTGCAGCACCTGCAGGTTCAGCTGGGCGCCCTCCGCCGGGGGTACGCGCGGCTCCGGCCCGCCCCATGCGCGCGTCATCGGCCAGGGCGCGGTCATTATCGATTCAACGTCACGGACATGGCCCTGCTGGAAACGCGCCACTGGCGCACGCAGGGTAAGGACCGGGAAATAATCAGAATGACGCGGATAGGGGTACAGCGCCGGATACGCGCGCAACGCGGCATCCCCTATCGCATAGGTATCGCGGAGGTCATCCAGCCCGTGCACGCCTACCCGGGCCAGTTCGGCGCGTAGCGCTGGATACTCGAACACCCCGGCATTGAGCTCCGGTAGTTTCCCTTTCGGGGTGGCCACGATGATCAGGTCTGAATCGTTCGCCAGATAAGCACGCACATCACTGAAATGATCAACCAGTCCGTCAAGCACCGAGGACACCAATTCCGGGGTGATTTCGTACAGCTGCAACCATTGCACGAACAGCCCACCCTCGTTGAGCTGGCCCGGCACGAACGCGTAGAACTCATCGCTGAACAACGACGCGGTGCCGCCCACCCAAGGGTTGGAGGGTTCGGAAATGATCAGGTCGTAACGGCGCCCGCTGCCGGCGAAGTGCGCCTTGGCGTCGTCGATGACGATGTGCGAACGCGGATCGTCATAGGCGCGGCTCACGCGGTCGCCGAACAGACGCGCGCCCTCCACCATGGCGGGCTCGATCTCCACCGTATCCACCTGGCCGACGCGCGGATCGCCGAGCAGGGTATGCGTGGTCAGACCGGAACCGAAACCGATCACCCCGACCCGATCAAAGCCATGGCCGAGCGCCAGCGGCAATGCGCCGAGCAGTACCATGGTGGATTCATCGCCGCTGGGCTTTTGATCCAACCTGACCGTCATGCCCGCATCCACCTTACCGTTGGTGGCGATGGAGCGGACCGGGCCTGCACCGCGATCGGTCTCGAACACCGACACCGTGGCGGTCTGCCCGTCCTTGAAGAACAGCATCTTCGCGCTGTCATGCAAGCGCGCCCCGCCATGCCGATACACCGAAGAACTGAGCACCAGCGGATCAAAGCGCACCAGCGCCACCGCCGCAACCACGCCAACAATTCCCAGCCCCACGGCAAGTGCAGCGCCCTTGTAGGTGGCGACCTCAGGTCGCAACGCTTTTAATCCCACAACCCCACCAGGCCACAACAACCACACCCCCAACCCCACATCCACCACCGCCGCCACCAACAGCGCGTACTTCAGCCCCAACATCGGCATCAGCACATGCACCGCCGCCAGCACACCGACAATCGCGCCCACTGTATTGAACGCATACACCTGCCCGATGACCTTCTCGCCGCGCCCCTGCCGCAGCAGCGCCAGCGTCAACAGCGGCAGCGTCATGCCCGCAAAGAACGCAGCCGGGAACATCACCAGCACCGCAATCACCGCACTGGCCACGCTGTACAGCCCGTAGCCTTCGGCACTGCGCACGATGACGCGCATCAGCCACCCGACCCATTCGAATGCCTGTGCATACACGAACATTGACGCCAAGGCAGCCAGTCCCATCAGCACCTGCACCCATCCGGCTGCCCGCAGCGGCGAGTCCATGCGATCAGCGCGATGGCGCAGCCACAACCCGCCAAACGCAATGCCGGCAATGAACGCGGCGAGCATCAACTCAAAGGAATGCAACGTGGTGCCCAGCGCAAGCGACAGCATGCGCACCCAGGTAATTTCGTAGACGAACGAGCTGGCGCCGGTAAACAGCGCAATGCAGAGCACTGCGGCGAGCGTACGGTCCACTCGACCCGCGCCACGCGAGACTGCCGAAGGTGCAGGCGACCCAGCACCGGGCTCACCAGCACGCGCGAGTGGGTAGATCACCACTGCCACCAGCACATTGAGCACACCAGCAACCATCACCGCACCTGGTAACCCCATGGCAGGCACCAGCAGATACGTGGACGCCAGCGCACCCGCCGCCGCACCGACGCTGTTGGCGAAGTACAACCCCGCGAGCACTTCTCCCTGCGCCTGTGGCTGCACCCGCAAGTAACCGGCGCTCATCAGCGGGAAGGTAGCGCCCAACAGGATGCACTGCGGCAGCACCAGAACCGTGGCTAGTGTCCAACGGAGAGCGCTTGCGCCTTGGCCTTCGAGGCTAGGCAGCAGGTGGGTATAGGCCCAGCCAGTGAGACCTTGGAAGATGCCATCGAAGGCGAGGCCGAGCACGCCGATCAGCAGTTCGATGACCGCGTAGGCGAGCAGCGGGTAGCGCCATTTGGTGCTGCGGCGACTTGCCCACCAGGCGCCAATGGCCATGCCCCCCATGAAGAGCATCAGAACCAAGGACTGGGCGTAGGACGAATGGCCGAGGAACAGTCCGAGGTACTGGCTCCACAGGGACTGGTAGATCAGGCCTGCGAAGCCGGAGAGGATGAAGATAGGGAGGAGGAGCAGGCCGGTCGGCCGGGTCAGCACCAAAGCGTATGTCCTTGTTCTTGGACCAGCGCCAACACTAACCTGCCTTCGACGTGAGCGCGATCACGGGACGACCAAAAAAAACTGCCCGCGATCTCTCGCGGGCAGTCGGGCACGTATAAAGCAGCCGCCACTGCGGCCAACGATTACGGGCTCAGGGCGTCGCAAGCATCGCCGACGTAGCCGGACGAACCGGACTTGGTCACGGCGCAGGCCCAAGTTGCCTGATCAACGCCGCCAGCCGGGAAGGTCGGGGTCAGCGTGACGTTTGCGCTGTTGTCATTAGAGGCACCTGCCAGGATGCCAGCGCCCGAGCAATCAGCGACGCCGGTGCAAAGGTCCGCAACTTCTGCAGCCTGGTTCTCAGCAACCTTGATCTTTTCGCCAGCAACGGAAGCCACGGCCTGGCTGATCTTCGCTTTGGCGGTGTAGTTGCGGTACTGCGGCAGTGCAATGGCAGCCAGGATGGCGATGATCGCAACGACGATCATCAGTTCGATCAGGGTAAAGCCCTTCTGGTTCTTCATTTTTTTACATCCCCAAGGAATTAGGTGGTGTGGAAAGGAACTGCTGCCGGAGCCGGTGGTCCCACCGGCTGGGCGGGCCGCAGCACCTTGCAAAGGAAAACCAAGCAGGTTGCGTGCCAACTTCCCCGGCACGACCTCCTCATCTCCCCGGCGGCAATGATGCCAGCATTTCTCCGATTGGGAAGCCCTGATTCCGGGTTATGCGATGGGCCCGTCAATGTGACGCGGTGCGTCACCTTTGGCCCGAGCCGGCCTCCCGCCTGCGTCACCTCCTCTCCGCACTGCCCACAAGGACAGGAATCCGCTAGCATCTGCGGCTAGATGCCTGCTGGGGATGGCAGGCCGGGGAGCTCAAAATGTCAGCAAGTCGCAGTGCGATCAAGAAGCCGCAGCCCGTGGTGCGTAACACCATGGAAATGACGCCGTTTGTCTGGGAGGGGACCGACAAGCGTGGCGTCAGGATGAAGGGCGAACAGCTGTCCAGGAGCATGAACACGCTCAAGGCCGAACTGCGCCGTCAAGGCATTACACCCAAGGTGGTGAAACCAAAATCCAAACCATTGTTTGGTCAGGCAGGATCGCCCATTTCGACCAAGGACATCGCGTTCTTCAGCCGCCAAATGGCCACCATGATGAAGTCCGGTGTGCCCATTGTGTCGTCGCTGGAGATCATCGGCGGGGGCCACAAGAATCCGCGGATGAAGAAGATGGTCGATACGGTACGTAGCGACATCGAGGGCGGCTCATCACTGTATGAGTCCATCAGCAAGCACCCGGTGCAGTTCGATGAGCTGTATCGGAACCTTGTGCGCGCCGGTGAAGGAGCCGGCGTGCTGGAAACGGTGCTGGATACCGTAGCCAATTACAAAGAAAACATTGAGGCCCTGAAGGGCAAGATCAAGAAGGCCCTGTTCTATCCCGCGATGGTCATCGCGGTAGCCTTGCTCGTGTCGGCGATCCTGTTGATCTTTGTGGTGCCGCAGTTCGAAGAAGTTTTTCAGAGTTTTGGTGCCGATCTACCGTTTTTCACCCAGATGATCGTCAACATGTCGCGCTTCATGGTGTCTTGGTGGTGGCTCGTAGGCTTGATCATCGTCGGCTCCATTGCGGGTTTTATCATGGCGTATAAGCGATCGCCACGAATGCAGCACGGCATGGATCGCCTGATCCTGAAAGTGCCGGTGATCGGCCAGATCATGCACAACAGCTCCATCGCCCGCTTCGCCCGTACCACGGCGGTGACCTTCAAGGCCGGCGTGCCGCTGGTGGAGGCACTCGGCATCGTTGCCGGCGCCACCGGCAACAAGGTCTATGAAGAGGCCGTGCTGCGCATGCGTGATGACGTGTCGGTCGGCTACCCGGTCAACATGGCAATGAAGCAGGTCAACATCTTCCCGCACATGGTGGTGCAGATGACGGCCATCGGCGAAGAGGCCGGCGCGCTGGATACCATGCTGTTCAAGGTGGCCGAATACTTCGAGCAGGAAGTGAACAACGCGGTCGACGCGCTGAGCAGCCTGCTGGAACCGATGATCATGGTCTTCATTGGCGTGGTCGTTGGCGGTATGGTGATCGGCATGTACCTGCCCATCTTCAAACTCGCCTCGGTCGTTGGATAACTTTTAAATGGCATTTCTAGACCAGCATCCGGTCCTCGGCTACCCCGCCGCGGCCGGCCTGGGGTTGCTGCTCGGCAGCTTCCTCAACGTCGTCATCCTGCGCTTGCCCAAGCGGCTGGAATGGCAGTGGAAGCGCGACGCGCACGAGGTGCTGGAGCAGGAGGACATCTACGAGCCGCCGCCGCCGGGCATCGTGGTGGAGCCTTCGCACTGCCCGCACTGCAAGCACAAGCTGTCGTGGTACGAGAACATTCCGCTGTTCAGCTGGGTGATCCAGGGCGGCAAGTGTCGCCATTGCAAGGCCCCGATCTCCATCCAGTACCCGCTGGTAGAGCTGCTGACCGCCGTGCTGGTGCTCGCCAGTGTGTGGCAGTTCGGCTTCGGCTGGCAGGGCTTTGGCGCGATCGTGCTGTCCTGTTTCCTGGTGGCGTTGTCGGGCATCGACATGCGCACCCAGCTGCTGCCGGACCAGTTGACCCTGCCTTTGATGTGGCTGGGGTTGATCGGCGCGGTCGACAATCTGTACATGCCGGCCAAGCCTGCCCTGCTGGGCGCGCTGGTGGGCTACCTGTCGCTGTGGTCGGTCTGGTGGATCTTCAAACAGCTCACCGGCAAGGAAGGCATGGGCCACGGCGATTTCAAGCTGCTGGCCGCGCTGGGCGCGTGGTGCGGGCTGAAAGGCGTGCTGCCGATCATCCTGCTGTCGTCGGTGGTGGGTGCCGTGGTCGGCTCGATCTGGCTGTACAGCCGGGGCCGTGACCGCGCCACGCCGATTCCCTTCGGCCCCTACCTGGCCATCGCCGGCTGGCTGGTCTTCATGTGGGGCGAGCCGCTGATTGACGGCTACCTGAGATACGCCGGCCTGCGATGAGCGGGTTCGTCGTCGGCCTGACCGGGGGCATCGCCTCCGGCAAGAGCGAGGTGACCCGGCGCTTCGAGGCGCTGGGGATGACCGTCGCCGATGCCGACCTGGCCGCGCGCGCGGTGGTGGCGCCTGGCAGCCCGGCGCTGGCGATGATTTCCGAACGATTCGGGCCCGGCATGCTGCTGGGCGATGGCGCGCTGGACCGCGCGCGGCTGCGTGCCCACGTGTTTGCCGATGTGGCCGAACGCAAGGCGCTGGAAGCGATCACCCACCCCGCCATCCGCGAACTGCTGCGCACGCAATGCGAGCAGGCGGAAGGCCCCTATGCCATCGCGGCGATTCCGCTGCTGACCGAGGCCGGCGGGCGTGCGGCCTATGGCTGGCTGGACCGGATCCTGGTGGTGGACGCGCCCGAGGATCTGCAGCTTGCGCGGCTGATGCAGCGCGATGGCAATGATGCGGTGCTGGCGCAGCGGATGATCGATGCGCAGGCTACTCGGGCGCAGCGGTTGGCGTTGGCGGATGACGTGGTGGTCAATGATGGACATCCGGATGCGCTGCAGGCGCAGGTGGAGCGGTTGCATTACACCTATCTTCAGTTGGCGGATTCGTCGGGCTGATCTGCGCTGTGGTAGCGCCGAGCCGTGCTCGGCGAGCGATGGGGCAAGAGCGTGACGACCAACGGTCGTCACCCACCAAGAACAAGGGCAAAGGCAAGACGACCAGCGGTCGTCACTACCGAAGCAGGGCGGTAGCGCCGAGCCGTGCTCGGCGAGCGCAGCGGCGAGCGATGCAGTAAGAGCTTGACGACCAGCGGTCGTCACCCACCAAGAGCAAGGGCAAAGGCAAGACGACCAGCGGTCGTCACTACCGAAGCAGGGCGGTAGCGCCGAGCCGTGCTCGGCGAGCGCAGCGGCAAGCGATGGAGCAAGAGCGTGACGACCAGCGGTCGTCACCCACCAAGAGCAAGGGCAAGAGCGTGACGACCAGCGGTCGTCACCCACCAAGAGCAAGGGCAAGAGCGTGACGACCAGCGGTCGTCACCCACCAAGAGCAAAGGCAAAGGCTAGACGACCAGCGGTCGTCACTACCGGAGCGGGATTCAGCGCTCCACCAGTCCGTGCGCGTGCAGTGCTTTGCGGATGTCGTGCCAGGTGTATTCCCGGTATTCAACCAGTCCCACGCGGCGGGCGAACAGCAGCGCCGACAGTTCATTGCCTTCCAGCACCACGCACCCATGCGGATGATGGCGGACCGTGGCGAATTCCATCACGCCCTGATCGCCCTCTTCATCAACGTACTGCACATGGGGATCCTGGGCGTGGATGGCAAACGTGCCGGACCGACCGTCCCACGACGGCTGCGCCGATGCGGCATCGTCGCTGCGGATACGAAATCCATTCAGCGGAAATGGTGTGTCCGATGCGGTATCGCCGGGCTCGGGTAGTCGGCTGAAGCCGTAGTTTTCCAGTATCTCCACCGCTTCTTCGATGGTCCTCCCGTCCAATCCGTGCTGCTGCAGGAACTCGGTTTCCGTGCCTGGCAAAGCGGTCAGCCCGCGCGCGTTGCCGGCTCCCGGCCCGAGGTACAGCACACCTTGCCTGCCCGCACGGTCCACATAGAAAAGGGCATCGGGGGATGCCCGGAAGGACATCCGGTAAATGACCGCGCGCGACGTGGTGCGTTCGCTTCCCTGCAGCACGTTGATCGCACCCACCTCCTGCGCCTGCAGCAGGCGGACGGAGCGATCCACCGGCACCGACGGCAGCGCCTCCCGCCGGATGAACATGTGGTTCGCATCGTGCACGGGCACCGCGCGGTGGCGGGCGGCCACGGCGGACGTGGTGCCGCGCCCAGCCTGCCGAAGTCCGGATACGTCTTCGATACGCGGAATCAGATGGCCCAGTCCGCGGCTGTTGCTTTCCAGCAGCAGACCGTCTTCGCGGACGACGAGGTGACCGTCATGTCGCTCGATTTCGCTGAATCCGAAGTTCATCGCCGCCTGCTGTGGGGCAGCGCGGCGCACGAAGAAGGCGAGATGCAGCCGCTCGCTGTCATCGCACTGCGGGGTGCGGATGACGGCGAAGTGGTTGGAGGGAAGCAGGCGCTCATCGGCCTCCGGGTGCGCCTGCCGCACCGGGTCGGAGATCAGCGACAGGGTGGCTACGCGGAACAGCCGGTAATCGCCCAACGAGGTAAGCCCGCGCGGTGCGGCACGGCGGAGTTGGCCGAGTCCGCTGTACATCCTCAGCCCTTCATCGGCACCGCCGGGCCGGCAATCCGCTTCGGGAATCGCCCGCATTGCAACGACGTCATCGTCGCCGGTGGAAGCGGTCGCGAACAGATCCTCGAAGGCACGCGTCGCATTGCGGTGCACGCAGAACAGCACGTCCCGTGCCGGTCCCAGCAGCGGCAACTGCTGGATCTGGTGGCGGGTCCGCTGCAGGTTGTCGAAGCGCAGGCACGCCATGCCGGTCGCCCCCCGCCCGGGGGCACGCGTCCCAGCAGCGGCGGCAGTCGTTGCATTGGCCTCACCGACCTGCGGGTGGGGCTTGGTCCGCGGTGTCGGCCCGGGCTTGCGGCGGCTTGCAGGCACATCCTGCTCCTCCGGCCGCTCACGCGCCTTCTTGCGCTTCTTCAGCTTGCTGGGTCCCGAATAGCCGGGACCGGCTCCGTCGGGCGCACTGAACGTGTCGCGCTGGTCAGCGTGCGTGTGACGCGCGTGAACGCCCGCACCGGGCGCAAGCGGGCGGCGCTTGTAAGGGCCTGCTTTCGACGTATCGCGCTGGCCTGTTACGGCGCCCCCGATGGCCTTCGCAGGCCGCTGGCGTGGGCGCTTTCGCGCTTTCGCATGGACTCCCCAGCTGGCTGCGACCGGATCATCGGCCGGGTCCTCGGCAGGCTGGAGAAGCGCGCCCGCACGCGGGAATATCGCGGAAACCAGGCGGTAATCGAACGACGGTACGCTTGCCAGCGCAGAAGGCGGGCGCAGCTCGTCGTGCGGTGTCGTCACTCTGCCCGCATTGGACACCACGCGCAGTGCGCTCACGCTGCCGGCCAGCATCCGGCCCACGCACGTCTGCGGCGATGTTGGCTGATCCGCCTGCAGCCGTTGCAGCAGCAGCGCGCACAGCGCCAGCCCGATGACCAGGTCACTGCGCGCAGCCGCCGCCTGCAGCCGCGCCGTGGCGGGCTCGCCCATCAGTGCCTGCAGGTATCGCGACGCACCGGGCTGGGCCAATGCGGCACACAGGGCCGCCTCCAGCGACTGCAGCAGGTCGCGCCGTGCCACCGCGCCCAGGCAGCGCACCGCATTGAACAGGCCCATGGGCAACTGCAGGCCGGGAATGCTCTGCGCCAGCAGGCGCGCGGCGTGTTGGAAGCAGAGGTCAGCGCCCCAGCGCATCAGCTGCACGGACACCGCATGGACGACGCGCCGCACCTCGCCCGGGTCGGCACCATGGGAGCGTGGGGCTGGCTGCAGGTGCGTGTTTGCCACCGCCGAGATGCGGCCTGGGCAGATCGTCGCCATCCACTGGGCGAGGATCCGCTGCGGGTGCACGGTGCGTACGCCACAGGTGGTGGAAAGACAGGTCGGCTCGTAGCGCATGGCGCGTTGCCTCCGTGCAGATGGGTGCTTGGGTGGGCAAGCTTGACCATCGCCAGCTGCATCCGCCTGCAGATTTCGGGCAGCGCACGGGGGATCCAAGGGTAGCGCCGAGCCGTGCTCGGCGAGCGCAGCGGCAGGGGCGAAGGGCAAGAGCTGACGACCAACGGTCGTCACCCACCAAGGGCAAGGGCAAAAGCTGACGGCCGGCGGCCGTCACTACCGGGCTAGCCGAGCAGCTTCGGGGCGAAGGTCAACGTGGCCACTACGCCGCGGTCGCCGCCGGGGCGCACGCTGACCTGCCAGCCGTACAGGTCGCACAGGCGGCTGACGATCGACAGGCCGATACCGCCGCCCTGCGAATGGCCGGCATGGGTGCCGCGGTAGCCGCGCTGGAACAGCTTGGCGGCGTCTTCCTCGCTCAGGCCGGGTCCGCTGTCGGCCACCGATACGGCGTTGTTGCCGACGTTGACCCGCACTTCGCCGTCCTGCGAATACTTCACCGCGTTGCCGATCAGGTTGCCCAACGCCACCGACAACGCAGATTCCGGGGCGTCCACGATCACGTCGCGGGCGCCTTCCAGGGTCAGCGTGATCGGCTTGCCCCCCAGCTGAGCACGGTGCGAATCCAGCAGCTGTTCGGCCACCCTCGCCACGTTGCTGGTGCCCTGCCCGCGCTCGTTGCGCGACAACAGCAGCAACGCACCGATCAGGTCGCTGCACTGCTGTTCGGCACGCTGGATGCGCTGCAGGCGCTGCAGTACTTTTTCGTCCAGCCCGGGCCGGGTCAGCAGCAGTTCGGTGGCGCCGCGGATCACCGCCAGCGGGGTGCGCAGTTCGTGGCTGACGTCGGCGTTGAACTCGCGGTCGCGCTGCACCACTTCGGTCAGCCGCGACGAATAATCATCCAGCGCCTGCGCCAGCTGGCCGACTTCGTCGTCCGGGAAGCGCGGGGCCAGCGGTTCGGGGTCACTGGTGCCGCCACGGTAGGCGCGCAGCCGTTTGGCCAGGTCCGAAACCGGCTTCATCACTTTCGACGCCGACCACCAGCCCAGCACCAGCGACAGCAGGCTGAACACCAGCACCGACAGGAACAGCGCGCGGTTGAGCTGTGTCTCCCCGCGCAGGCTTTCGGTCATGTCGTAGGCAAGGAAGAACCACGCCTGGGGCGTCTTTCGCACGGCGAGCTTGTACGAATACGGCTGGCCGCGATCATCGGTGCCACTGACGCTGTGGATGCCATCGGTGAATTCGTACCAGTCCGGCTCTTCCTGGCGCAGCGCTTCGAAGCGGTCCGGCTTGACCAGCCGGGCGAACATCTGCTGCACCGGGAGATCCGGGTTACGGCTGGAATCGGACGCGAAACGTCGCGCATATTCGTCGATATTCCGGTTCATCACGTCTTCGACGAGCTGGTTTTCCACCCGCATGCGCGCCCAGTTGGTGGCGAACGCAAACAGCGTGGTCAGGCAGAAGCCCAACAGCACGAAAGAGACGATGATGCGGCTGCGCAGCCGGCGACGGTAAGGGCCGCGCCGGCGTGCCCGCCTGGGTGCTGCGTTTTCAGGCATCCGGCGCGGCGATCCGGTAACCGATGCCGTGGCGGGTCTGGATCATCGGTACGTCGAACGGCTTGTCCACTACCGCACGCAGGCCATGGATATGCACGCGCAGCGAATCCGAATCCGGCAGTTCCTCGCCCCATACGCGGGTTTCCAGCTCCTGGCGGGTCACCACGGCGGGCGAGGCTTCCATCAGTGCCTGCAGGATCTTCAGCGCGGTCGGGTTGAGCTGCAGCAGCTTGCCCTGGCGGCGCACTTCCAGCGTGTCCAGGTTGTATTCCAGGTCGCCGGTCTCCAGCACACGGGTCTGCACGCCCTTGCCGCGCCGGGACAGCGCATTCAGGCGCACTTCCACTTCCTGCAGCGCGAACGGCTTGATCAGGTAATCGTCGGCGCCGGAATCGAAACCGGCCAGCTTGTTGTCCAGCGAATCGCGCGCGGTCAGCATCAGCACCGGGGTCTGCTTGCGCGCTTCGTTGCGCAGCTTGCGGCACACTTCGATGCCGTCCATGCCAGGCAGGTTGAGGTCCAGCACGATGGCGTCGAACTCGTGCACCACGGCCAGGTGCAGGCCCGTCACGCCGTCCGCGGCGAAGTCCACCGTGTGGCCGCGGTCCTCGAGGTAGTCGCCGAGGTTGGCGGCAATATCACTGTTGTCTTCGATGACGAGAATTCGCACTGGGACCTCTGTTTCATGATGGGGTGCCGGGGTCGGCTTGGCCGCAGCCCGCAGGTTGCGACCCGGGGCCTGTGGCCGGCTGACGCCAACCATACAGACCCGGGCATTAACATTTCACACGAAACCGCGCGCAGGGAGCGTCAAGGTCACCGATTGGTGTGCTGGAAGCGACGCAGGCCTTCCTTGGAATCTTCCTGCATCTTGCGACGCTGGGCTACGGTCAGGCACACGCGCTCCGGCCGGTTACTGCCGGTGGCGCGCTCGCGGCGGCAGACCATGCGGCTGTCGGCATGGGCTCGGCTGAGGATGGTATTGACCACCGCCTGGTCATTCAGGATGTCGGTCTGGGCCTGTGGCGTGGTCTGTTCGACGCTGTCGTGCTCGCCGAGCCGGGTCCGGATGCGGTTGATGGCGGCGCTGACCTTGCTTTTGTCTTCCATGCTGACCTCGCTGTAGTGCTCGCTGTACAGCGCGCGCTCCACACCGGCGAGTTGCTCCTGGGCGGAGGCTTTCACGTTGAGCTGGACCGGCGCCCGGGTATTGCCGGCGGCAGATTCGGCCTGCACATAGGCTTGGGCGGACAGGCTGGTCAGGCCAAGGGCGATGGCAAAGGCCATGGCGTGTAGCGTTTTCATGCGGGTCTCCTCCTTGAAAGAACCCTGACTGTAAGAGTCATGTGAGGAAGGAATCAAGGGAGGAAAGTACCGGCTGGCTCGTGGGACAGAACCGGAGCTGGCGCAGGCAGATCCGCTGCGCAAGCTCCGGCCGAAGCCATCGAGCGCCCAGTGGCCGCGGGTTTACTTTTCGAACCCATGGGAGCGCGGCATGTTGCGCAGCACGTCGCGCGAGTTTTCCATCGCATCGCGGCGCTGGGCGACGGTCATGCAGACCTGGGTCTGGCGATTGCTGCCGGTCAGGCGCTCGCGCCGGCAGACCATCCTGCTGTCGGCATGGGCACGCGAAAGAATGGAGTTGATCAGTTCCTGGTCGTTGTAAATGGCGGTGCGTGCCAGCGGACTGGCCTGCTCTGCGGTTTCATGCTGGCCAAGATTGTCGCGGATACGCGAAATGGCGGCACTGACCTTGCTCTTGTCCTCAAGACCGATCTCGCTGTACTGCTCGCTGTGCAGGGCACCTTCAACGCGGGCGAGCTGTTGGGTAACCGACTCTTTGGCATCCAACTGCACCAGGCCGACCTCGCGCTGGGGTTTGGCGTCAATCTTGGCGTGGGCGACACCGGCCACACCGAACGCAACGGCGAATGCTGCAATCAGAACTGACTTCATCTGTGCTTCCTCCATGAACGAAACCCAACTGTACGAGCGATGGGCGGGTCGATCAAGCGAGGTGCTGGCAGAGTGGGCGATCGCATAAAAAAGACCCGGACGTCTCCGTCCGGGTCTGAAGTTTCATATCCCGATACCGATCCTGCTGATGAGGCAGAGCTGCGGTTTGAAGGACATTACGTCAGTGCCGATTAAAGGGTCGTTAAATCAGCGTCTCACCAGAAAAGAGAAACGCTTTTATTCGTATATTCAACGACTTACGATCTTCTCGACGTGTTGAATGATGCGCCCGGCGATATCGACCTTGCACGCCCCTTCCACCCCTTCCAGCCCTGGCGTGGAGTTCACTTCCAGCACCAGCGGGCCGCGCGCGGAGCGGATCAGGTCCACCCCGGCCACGCTCAGACCCAGCGCCTTGGCCGATCTCACCGCCACCTGCGCCTCAGCCCGGCTGGCCTTGGCGGGCTGGGCCGTGCCCCCCGCATGCAGGTTGGAGCGGAAGTCGCCTTCAGGCGCTTGGCGCTGCATCGCCGCCACCACCTGGTCGCCGACCACCAGGCAGCGCAGGTCGGCCCCCTGGGCTTCGCCGATGAACTCCTGCATCAGGAAGTTGGCATACAGGCCGCGCAGCGCATCGACGATGCCGCGCGAGGCGCTGGCCTTCTCGGTCAGGATCACGCCCCTGCCCTGCGTGCCTTCGTTCAGCTTCACCACATGCGGCGGCGGACCCAGCATGGACAGCAGATCGACGGTGTCATCCGGGTTGTCGCCGAACACGGTGATCGGCATGTCGATGCCCTTGGCCGCCAGCAATTGGTGCGCACGCAGCTTGTCGCGCGAACGCAGGATGGCGTCAGAGGGATTGGGGGTGCGCGCGCCCATCAGTTCGAACTGGCGCAGCACCGCGGTGCCATAGCGGGTTACCGAGGCGCCGATGCGGGGAATCACCGCATCCACGCCGGTCATCGGCCGCCCCTTGTAATGCATGCTGAAACCGTCTGCCGCGATACGCATGTAGCAGCGCAATGGATCGAGCACGCGCACCGTGTGACCCCGGCTGCGCGCGGCCTCCACCAGGCGGCGGGTGGAGTACAGCTTGCTGTTGCGCGAAAGGATGGCGAGTTTCATCGGGGCCGGGCCGTGCGGAAGCGCGAAGCATAGCGCGCGCTGGGTGACGGAGGCGGTGCACGGCTCACGATGCCTGCCCAGCCGCGTGCCAGCGGTGGCGTTGACAACGTCGTGAATGACCAAGCCCAACGCCCTGCGAGGGCTTGGTACAGCGGTGTCCTGGCACGCGGGGTTTGACAAGCCGCCACCCGAGGATCACACATCCTTGGACGTTGCCAAGCGCCATCCCGCCGCCCTGGAAACAGCATGCTGCACATCAAACCAATCGGTGCCGTTGCCGTTCTGACGTTCGTCGGCGCAGGCGCCCTGTTGGCCTCGGTTTTCCTTTCGCCGACCAGCCTCGATAAAGCAACTGAGATTGCCGAGAGCGAAGGGCAAGCTGCGGTGCACACTGAGTCCCTACCCCGGCCCCGGGAAGACGCAACCCGTTCACGATTGCTTCGCTCAATCGATCCAGCCGTTCTTCGACCTTTGAACGGGAGAGCATTCCAGATCGTGCGACTGGAAGACGCGCGCCCAGAAGGCGACGCGCTTGATTACATCCAGGCGTTGCTGTCGCGATCCGCAGCAGGAGAGGCCGTTGCGACGTACAGAATCTACCTTGCCGTCCGCGACTGCCAGATCTACGTAACGGGCGCGGCGGAGCGCGCACTGGACGCGCAAGGTGGCGGCCCTTCAGGGCTTCTCAAGATTGATCGGAAACTGGACGAGTGCGCAGCGCTTTCGGGAAACACTCCCCTGAAGGAAGGCGACTGGTTGTCCAAGGCCGCTGAACAGGGCTCGCTGGAGGCTCAGCTGATGTACGCGATCGATGTCGATTCTGTGCTGGGCACGCCATCACAACGACTCGCCCAACCGGAACGCGTGGTCGAGTGGAAGGCAAACAGCATGGCCTACCTCGAGTCAGCTGCAAGCGCCGGCAGCGTAGATGCGGTTCTTCGACTTTCCTCGGCCTACAGCAACGGAATCCTGGTGCGAGCCGACCCGGAAAGGGCATACGCCTACGCGTTGGTGCTCGGCAGGACCAACGCAGATTCTTCAAGCAACGCACTGGCACGAGAAATGGAACGGCGTCTTTCGACCAAGCAGCAGGAGTCGGCAAGGCATCTCTCGCATCAGATATATCAATCCTGCTGCAGTCCGTGAAGGGAGCTTTGGATGATTGGAAGCCGGAAGAAAGCAATCGCAGTGGTCGTAACCATCCTGGGGCTGACTGCAACGCACCACGTCCTGTCGAATGGAAGCAAACAATACGGGCCGTTCGCCTGTGACGCATGTCTGGTCGCACCGTACATGCCGGATACGAACACGGCTATATTCCTCGCAACGTTCGAGCGCCAGGCCGCCCGCGGAGCATTGAACAAATTCTTTATCGCAGTCGGCGACACGATCACGATCTGCAATGCCTCCTACTGCACCACGTATCAGAAGACAGACTCAGGTGATTACATGGGTCAAGGAACCAACTCCA
Organism: Stenotrophomonas lacuserhaii; assembly: GCF_039674585.1. Lineage (GTDB taxonomy): Bacteria > Pseudomonadota > Gammaproteobacteria > Xanthomonadales > Xanthomonadaceae > Stenotrophomonas > Stenotrophomonas pennii_A. The sequence continues at coordinate 19,412 of NZ_JBDJNU010000042.1, forward strand.
ACGAACCGGCAGGTGGGGGTGGCGGTGGGGGTGGCGGAAGCAGTGGCCGGCCCGGAGCTGGAATGGGAGGTGGTGGGAGCGGAGGCGGACGCGGGGGCACTGGAACCGTAACGGTCGGCCCGCCAAAACAGGAGCAGGCTTCCTGACAAAAATGCGTTGGGCTGCGTGGGCGTGCACGATCCGCGCTTCCTGCCATTGCAGGGCACCCCATTCCTGGATGCTGATCGCCTGCTGCAGTCCCGCGCCTAGCTGTTGGCGAAGCTGTCACGTAAAAAACGGGGACGGCGGTGGAGCGGGTGAAGGGAATCGAACCCTCGTCAGTAGCTTGGGAAGCTACAGCTCTACCATTGAGCTACACCCGCAGCGCAGGCCGCTAGTGTAGGGGCGCCATGCGGTGAAGCGCAATCGCGCATTGCAAAAAAAATGGAAGAGCGCGCGGCGCTCGTATGCCCGGTTCTTCGGCACCCCCGCCGCGCGACGGCACCTGCCGTCACGTTCGACAGTCCTGATCGCAGGATTGCTCAACCCCGGCCAATCGGTGGAAATCGAGGTGACTGCGGTGCGCCGTAACGCGGCGAGGGAATGACGGCCAGCGGCCGTCACTCCCCATTGCGGTGACGACCAACGGTCGTCACCCACCAAGCCGTCACTACCGTCAGAACGTGCCGCTGACGCTGGCGAAGATCGAGGTGTCCATCGCCTTCTTCTGCATCGTGGTGGCGCTCAGGCCGATGTTGCTCTGCAGGCCGAACAGTTCCATGCGCGCACCCAGGATGGCGGTGGCGTAGTCCTTGTCGAACTTCAGGCCCGGCACGCGGTAGCTGCCCACGCCCGGCAGGCTCTGCAGGAAGGCGCTGCCGTCCTGGCGGTCTTCGAACTCATGGTCGTAGGTGACCTGCACATACGGCTTGATGCTGCCGCCGTCCAGGCGCGCCTGCCAGCCGAGGCGGCCGACGGTGGAATCGGCGTCCTGGTCGTTGTAGCCGAGTGCGGTGCTGCTCGGATTGCTTTCCAGATAGCCGTCCAGCTTGACCTTCTGCCAGATCACCGCGGCCACCGGACCGTGGCGGAAGCCGCCTTCCTGGCCGAACTCGTAGCCGGCGTTCAGGGCCGCGGTCAGGTTGCTGCCTTCCGGCGAGCCGGTGTGTTCGCGGGTGGCCGGGCCGAGGTGCACCTTGCGGGTGACGTCGTAGTCCAGCCAGCTGTAGCTGACCTGGCCGTTCACCCAGGCGCGTTCGCCATACCAGCCGGCGAACAGGCCCAGGGTGGTGTCGGACTGGGTGAAATCACCCTGGCTGTTGCCGAAATCGGCATCCATGCGGCCGTAGCCGGCGAAGCCGCCGATCACCATGCCATCGCGCGCCCAGTCAATGCCGAACAGGCCGGCCGGGGCCAGCCCGTCGTACAGATCCGCGTGGTCGTAGCGCTGCATGTCGCCACGCACGCCGCCCCACCACGACAGGCCGTCAGCCGGGGCGCCGCCCAGGTGCAGGCTGACCTGGTCGGCGCGCGAGCGGCCCACGGTCTGTGCCGAATGGGTCAGCACCTGCTGCAGGCGCGGGGCTTCCAGCACCGAGACGGCATACTGGCCGAGCATCTGGTGGGTCGCGGTGGACGGATGGATGCCGTCGGCGAATACATAGGCGGTGGCCGCATCCGGTGCGACCAGGCTGGTCGGGTTGCAGAGGAGCGAGGTGGCGACCGTACAGGCCGTGCCGGTGACATTACGGAAGCCGTAGGTGCCCGGCGAGGCGACGATTTCCCGCAGGATGGTGAACGTGTCCAGCGGAATGAATTCGATGCCGGCCTGGGTCAATCCGCCATACAGCGCATTGTTGTAAGCGGTCGCCACGGCGGTGAACTGGGCCATGGCGGCCGGGCCACCGGCGCGGGCCATCGGGGTCAGGCCGATGTCGGGCAGGTTCGGGACCACCACGTACTTGGCGCCCGCCGCCTGAAGGCTGCCGACGATGCCGATCTGGCTGGTGACCGCCGCGCCAATTACGGCAGGCGCCTGCGCCGGGGTGGTGATGCCGAGCAGGTTGTTCGCGCCACCCCACACCGTGTACAGCGCATTCGGATCGGCCTTGCCACCGTTGGCGGCGAGGTAGCGGCTGGCCTGGGTGGCAAGCGACGGGACCGGACCCAGCGCACCCACGATATCGGTGGCCACGGTGGCGCTGCCGGCGGCATAGTTGTCGCCACTCTGCCCGTTGCCGTTCGGCGTGGCGTTGGTGCCGTAGTAATCGGCCACGTGCTCGGCCCACACCCATCCGGGATTGGTGGTGGATCTGCCGGTTACCGCCTGCACCGCAGGCGGCAGCAGCGGGCGGTAATAGCCGCTGTCAGTCAGGCTGTCGCCAAAGAACACCGTACGGTTGAACGCCGGCTCGGCGGCCATGGCCGGCAGGGCGGCAAGGGCGAGCGCAGCAGCGATCAGGGTGCGGACGGGGCGTTTACTGGACAACATGGGGAACTCCTGTGGGATCGATCGCCGGCAATACGCCAGCGCACGGTGCAATGGTTTCATCAGCGCTGGCAAAGTCACGCTGCGTCGCGGCATGTAGTGTCGCCTGAAGCCCGTTGCTGGGGAGGGCTGAGCGATTCCCGAAAGCTCCCGGCTGCCTGCAACCGGCGTATCGGCGACAATGGCGACATGAACATCCAGCTCAACGGCCAAGTCCGCGCCCTGCCCCCCGGTGCAACCGTCCACGACCTGCTGCAGCACGAACAGCTGCTTGAACGCCGCGTGGCGGTGGAAGTGAACAGCGAGATCATCACCCGCAGCCTGCATGCCACGCACGTGCTCGCCGACGGCGACGTGGTGGAGATCGTGCACGCGCTGGGGGGTGGTTGAGGCCTGCCGCTGCGCTCGCCGAGCATGGCTCGGCGCTACCGATTCCTGCGCCCGCCGTTGATCCGCCCTCGTGCGGCGATCCCCGGCGCCGGTTACCCCATGCGATAATCGCGTCATGAACCATCACGCCCCTTCTGATTCGCTGGTCATCGCCGGCAAGACCTACGCCTCGCGCCTGCTCACCGGCACCGGCAAGTTCAAGGATCTGGACGAAACCCGCGCGGCCACCGAAGCCGCCGGCGCGCAGATCGTCACCGTCGCCATCCGCCGCACCAACATCGGCCAGAACCCGGGCGAACCGAACCTGCTGGACGTGCTGCCGCCGGACCGCTTCACCATCCTGCCGAACACCGCCGGCTGCTATACCGCCGAAGACGCGGTGCGTACCTGCCGGCTGGCGCGTGAGCTGCTCGATGGCCACAACCTGACCAAGCTGGAAGTACTCGGCGACCAGAAGTCGCTGTATCCGGACGTGGTCGCCACGCTGAAGGCTGCCGAGATGCTGGTGAAGGACGGCTTCGAGGTGATGGTCTACACCTCCGACGACCCGATCCTGGCCAAGCGCCTGGAAGAGATCGGCTGCGCGGCGGTGATGCCGCTGGCCGCGCCGATCGGTTCCGGGCTGGGCATCCAGAACAAGTACAACCTGCTGCAGATCATCGAGGACGCCAAGGTGCCGATCATCGTGGATGCCGGCGTGGGTACCGCCTCGGATGCGGCCATCGCGATGGAGCTGGGCTGCGATGGCGTGCTGATGAACACCGCCATTGCCGGCGCGCGCCACCCGGTGCTGATGGCCAGCGCGATGCGCAAGGCGGTCGAAGCCGGCCGTGAAGCCTTCCTGGCCGGCCGCATCCCGCGCAAGCGCTATGCCAGCGCCTCTTCCCCCATTGATGGATTGATCGGCTGATGACCGACCCGTTTTCCAGTACCGGCTCCAAGGCTCCGGCCAAGCCGTTCACCGTCCACGAAGGACGCCGCGAGATCCGCAGTTTCGTGCTCCGCCAGGGCCGCTTCACCCCGGCCCAGCAGCGCGCGTTCGATGAGCGCTGGCCGCGTTTCGGCCTGGATTTCACCGGCGAGGTACGTGACCTGGCCGCGACCTTCGGCCGCGATGCGCACAAGGTGATGGAGATCGGCTTCGGCAATGGCGTGGCCCTGCGCTTCGCTGCCCAGCAGGATCCCTGCCGCGATTACATCGGCATCGAAGTCCACGCCCCCGGCGTGGGCAGGTTGCTGAACGCACTGGCCGATGATGATGTCGACAACGTCCGCCTGTACCACCACGACGCGGTGGAAGTGCTGGAAAAGGAAATCGCGGACGGCGCGCTGGATGAAGTGCGCATCTATTTCCCGGATCCGTGGCACAAGAAGCGCCACAACAAGCGCCGCCTGCTGCAGCCGGCGTTCGCCGGACTGCTGGTGCGCAAGCTGCGCTCCGGTGGTCGCCTGCACTGCGCCACCGATTGGGAAGACTACGCCGAGCAGATGTGGGACGTGCTCGACGCCACCGCCGGGCTGGTCAACCGGGCCGGCCCACGGGGCCAGGTACCGCGTCCGGAATGGCGGCCGCAGACCCATTTCGAGACCCGCGGCCAGAAACTCGGCCATGGCGTCTGGGACCTGTTGTACGACCGCACCTGACCCCCTGACACCGACCGGATCGCGCCCCCCATGGAAACCGCGCTGACGCTGACCACCGACATGAAGCTCGTCCTCGGGCTGGTCGGTTTCACGATGGCGATGTTCCTGTTCGAGCGCATCCGCGCCGACGTGGTCGCGTTGGTGGTGCTGGTGGTGCTGGGCGTCACCGGCCTGATCGCGCCGGAAGAAATCTTCGGTGGTTTCTCCGGTAACGCGGTGATGAGCATCATCGCCACCACCATCCTGGGCGCGGGCCTGGACCGCACCGGTGCACTGAACCGGCTGGCCGCCTGGCTGCTGCGGCGCGGCCATGGGGTGGAACAGCGGCTGCTGATCATGACCACCGCGATCGCCGGCTTGAACTCCTCGTTCATGCAGAACCCTTCGGTGATGGCGCTGTACCTGCCGGTGGCCTCGCGGCTGGCCGCGCGCACCGGGCTGACCCTGCAGCGCCTGCTGCTGCCGATCGCCGCGGCCATCGTGATGGGCGGCGCGCTGACCATGGTCGGCAACTCGCCGTTGATCCTGCTCAACGATCTGCTGGCATCGGCCAACAACAACCTGCCTTCGGGCCTGGCCACCATCGAACCGCTGCGGATGTTCGCCCCGCTGCCGATCGGCGTGGCCCTGCTGGTGGCCGCGCTGCTGTACTTCCACTTCTATGGCGACCGCAAGCTGGTGGAAGAGGAAACGCTGGCCAATGACGGGGTGACCCCGGCGCGTACGGAAAGCTACTTCGCCAAGACCTACGGCATTGAAGGCGATGTCTTCGAACTGGTGGTCACCGCCGAAAGCCCGATGGTCGGCATGACCCTGGGCGAGGCCGAAACCCTGCACGATGCCCCGCTGCTGCTGGCGCTGAAGACCGGCAACGATACCCGCCTGGCGCCGCCGGCGGAGATGCGGATCTGGGTGGGCAGCGTGATCGGGGTGATGGGGTCGCGCCAGCTGGTCAGCGATTTCGCGCAGAACCAGTTCCTGCGCATGTCCTCGCGGTTGAAGCACCTGGGTGACCTGTTCAACCCCAGCCGTGCCGGTATTTCCGAAGCGGTGGTGCCGCCGACGTCGGACGTGATCGGCAAGAGCGCGGCCGAACTGCGCCTGCGCAAGGAGCGCGGCCTGAGCCTGCTGGCGATCAACCGCGACAAGCAGGTGATCCGCGAGGACGTGCGCGATGTACAGCTGCGTGCCGGTGACATGCTGGTCTTCCACAGCATCTGGACCGACCTGGCGCAGGCCGCGCGCGGCCGCGAGTTCGTCATCGTCACCGACTACCCGAAGGGCGAACAGCGCCCGCACAAGTTCAAGATCGCGATGAGCATCTTCGCGCTGACCATCCTGATCGCGCTGACCTCCAAGCTGCCGGTGGCGCTGACCCTGATGACCGGCGTGGCCGGCATGCTGCTCACCGGCGTGCTGCGCATGGACGAGGCCTACGCCTCGATCAACTGGAAGACCGTCTTCATGATGGCCGGGCTGATTCCGCTCGGCTGGGCGATGGACTCCAGTGGCGCGGCGGCCTGGGTGGCCGGGCATACCATCGACAAACTGCCCGAAGGCATCCCCTTGTGGGTGCTGGAAGTGGCGCTGGCGCTGCTGACCACGGCGTTTTCGCTGGTGATCAGCCATGTCGGGGCGACCATCGTGATGGTGCCCATCGCGGTGAACCTGGCGTTGGCCGCCGGCGGCAATCCCACTGCATTCGCGCTGATCGTGGCGCTGTCGGCGTCCAACAACCTGATGACCGCCTCCAACCCGGTGATTTCGATGATCACCGGCCCCGCCAACTACACCCCGCGCGAGCTGTGGCGGGTCGGCGCACCGCTGTCGCTGGTCTACACGATGGTGGTGGTGGCGATGATCAACATCATGTTCTGAGCCGGCGGTGATGACGGCCAGCGGCCGTCATCCGTCGCGGTCGTTCGCTGCCGTCGTCAGGCCAGGAACACCTGGCCATCGCGCACCTGCAGCGGCACTGCCCGCAGCCGGTCCCCCTTGCACGGGCCGGCCACGCATTCGCCACTGTCCAGCGCGAACGAGGCACCATGCGCGGCGCAGACCAGATGGCCTTCGCGGCTTTTCAGGAACTGCCCCGGCGCCCAGTCCAGCCGCCGCCCGGCATGCGGGCAGATGTTGAGGAAGCCGCGCACCTGATCGCCATCACGGTGGAGCACCAGCGATTCCGCATCGCCTTCAATCAGCACCTCCACTTCGGCGAAGCCGCCGTAGGCGACGTTGTCGAGGGCGATCAACGGCTGGTCGGACATTTCTTACTCTGCATCTGGAATAAATCCGATTGTCGCACGCCTGGCGATAGGGCTGGCTGTCACATGAACGCAAGTCATTGATCGGTAATGAACACGCACCATGATTAACGATTTTTTCACTCAATGGGCAAAGCATCGCCCCGATACTGTCCGCTCGCTGATTTCAGCAAAGTGAGTTACCGATGATCAACCGCACCTTTCAGTTCGGCCAGTTCCGCACCCTGTTTGCGCCGCGCAAGCCGCGTCATCCGTTGGTGCGCGTTGCGGTAGGCCTGCTTGGCGTTGCCATCCTGGGCGTGATGGTGTTCGTCGGCGTGTTCGTGGGTGCGGCGATGATCATGGCCGGCCTGGCCTGGAAGCTGTTGGCACAGCGCAAGGCGCCTGCGCGGGCGGTGGATGCCAACGTGGTGGAAGGCGAATACCGCGTGGTGCGCAAGCCGGCGCTGCCGACGCACTGATCTGCTGGGTCGTGGGTTGTAGGTGGCGGGTGACGACTGTTGGTCGTCACGGTGTTGACTGCATACCGCTGCGCTCGCCGAGCATGGCTCGGCGCTACCGCTCTCCCCGGCATGGCTCGGCGCTACCGCTCCGCCCGGCATGGCGCGGCGCTACACTGCGACGACCTGATCGTTAGGACGTGCGCATGACCGATGTAATTCCTGCCCAGCCCATTCCCCGCATCCCGGTAGTCGGTGGTGGCACCTTCCCGGTACACCGCATCTATTGCGTGGGCCGCAACTTCGCCGACCACGCCAGGGAAATGGGCGCGGCGGTGCCGGATGCAGCGGCACGCGGCACCCCCATGTTCTTCAGCAAGCCGGCCGATGCCATCGTGGTCGGCCACGACGATGTCATTCCTTATCCGCCCGCCACCAGCGACCTGCACCACGAGGTGGAACTGGTGGTGGCGATCGGCGTGGACGCGCCCGAAGGCGTGCTGCCGGTCGAACAGGCGTTGTCGCTGGTGTACGGCTATGCCGTCGGCCTGGACCTGACCCGCCGCGACCTGCAGGCCGCAGCCAAGCAGAAGGGCCATCCCTGGGATACCGCGAAGGGCTTCGATGCCTCCGCGCCGATCAGCGAGATCGTGCATGCCGGTGAAGTAGGCGATCTGGCCGCGCTCAACCTGTCGCTGGAAATCAATGGCGAAGTGCGCCAGCAATCACTGCTGGACCAGATGATCTGGAGCGTGCCGGAAATCCTGCACGAGCTGTCCCGGTTGTGGCGGCTGCGCGCGGGCGATCTGGTATTCATGGGCACGCCGGCCGGCGTGGCCGCCTTGAAGCCCGGCGACCGTTTCAGTGCACGCCTGGAGAACGTCGGCGAGCGTCACGGCGTCATCGCCGGCTGACACTGGCTGGGTTAGCCTTCAGCGCGAACACCCCCACTTTTTCAGGAGATCTCAATGGGATTCATCACTGAGTTCAAGGAATTCGCCACACGCGGGAACGTCATCGACCTGGCCGTTGGTGTGGTCATCGGCGCTGCGTTCGGCAAGATCGTGACCGCCCTGGTCGAGAAAATCATCATGCCCCCGCTGGGCTGGGCGATCGGCCAGGTGGACTTCTCCGATCTGGTCTGGACACTGGCACCGGCACGGGTCGCCGCCGATGGCGCGGAGATCCCGGCGGTGGTCATCGGCTACGGTGATTTCATCAATACCATCATCCAGTTCGTGATCGTGGCCTTCGCGATCTTCCTGGTGATCAAGGGCATCAATCGCCTGTCGAAGAAGAAAGAAGCCGCGCCCAAGGGCCCGAGCGAAGAAGTCCTGCTGCTGCGCGAAATCCGCGACAAGCTGTCCGGCCCACAGGCCTGACCGGCCCATCGGGGTCAGGTTCCTTTGCACGGCAAGGGAACCTGGCCCCTTCTGGATGTCCTCTTTGCGCCATCTGTCCGGTTCTGGTCATTTCCGATGGACATGACCTAGGGCCCATGCACCCGGCAACGACGCTGCTAAGCTCAGACGCTTATGCCCCCTGCCGGAGTCCTCTGCATGCGCCGCCGCGTTCTTGCCATCGCCTCTTCCCTTGCCCTGCTGGCCTCACCGGCGTTCGCCGCGCCGCGCATCACCACCCTGCCCCCGGCCTCGCTGGATACCGCAGCCCAGCTGCGTGAGCAGGCATTGGCCGATGACACCGGCTGGAAGGTGGTGGAATCGCTCACGACGGAAGTCGGCCCGCGCATCGCCGGCAGCGAGGCCGATGCCCGCGCGGTGGCCTGGGCGGAAGCACGTTTCAAGGCATTGGGTTTCGACAAGGTCTGGAAGGAACCGGTGACCTTCCCCAAGTGGGAACGTCGTAGCGAACATGCCGCCGTGGTCGGCGCGCATGCGCAGCCGCTGGCGATCACCGCGCTGGGCGGCAGCCCCGGCGGAAAGGTGCAGGCCGAGGTGGTGCGCTTTGCCGACCTGGCCGCGCTGCAGGCCGCACCGGCCGGCTCGCTGCAGGGCAAGATCGCCTTCGTCGATTACCAGATGCTGCCGTTCCGCGATGGCCGCGACTATGGCCGCGGTGGCGCGATCCGCAGCAAGGGTCCTTCCGAGGCGATCCGCAAGGGCGCCGTCGGCTTCCTGATGCGCTCGGCAGGCACCGATTCGCACCGCGTACCGCATACCGGCATCACCCGTTACGACGACGGGCTGACCCCGGTGCCGTCGGCCGCCTTGTCCGTGCCCGACGCCGACCAGCTGGCGCGCCTGGTCGCGCGCGGCACCACCACCGTCAGCCTGGCACTGGATTGCGGTTGGGATGGCACCGCGACGTCCTACAACGTGATCGGTGAAATCACCGGGCGCACGCTGCCGAAGGAAGTGGTGGTGATCGGCGGCCATCTGGATTCCTGGGACCTGGGTACCGGCGCCATCGATGACGCGGCCGGCGTGGGCATCACCATGGCCGCGGGACACCTGATCGGGCAGTTGAAGCAGGCGCCCAAGCGCAGCATCCGGGTGGTCGCGTTCGCCAACGAGGAACAGGGCCTGTACGGCGGCAAGGCGTATGCCGAAGCGCATTCCAAGGACATCGTGCTGCATCAGCTGGCAGCCGAAAGCGACTTCGGCGCAGGGCGCATCTATGCGTTCAACACCGGATCGCCGAACCCGGAAGGCTCACGCGATGCCACGCGCCAGATCGCCGAAGTGCTCAAGCCGCTGGGTATTGAATACGTCGCCGACAAGGGCGGCCCGGGTCCGGATATCGGCCCGCTCGCCGCCAAGGGCGGTGCCTGGGCCTGGCTGGCGCAGGACGGGACGGACTACTTCAACCTGCACCACACCGCCGACGACACGCTGGACAAGATCGACCCGAAGGCGCTGGCGCAGAACGTTGCCGCCTACACCGTGTTCGCGTATCTGGCCGCCGACGCCGATGGCAGCTTCGGCAGCGAAGCCAAGGCGACCGTCCCGCCGGGCGAATAAGCCGCCGGCCCACGGCGCCCGGGCGAACCCCGGGCGCCGTGGCATTCAGCCGGTCGGTCTGGTGATGCGGTTCCACAGGCTGGCGCCCTTGATGCCCAACCGATCAGGATCGAATACCGGATCGATGCCCGCGTTGCGGCTCGTTTCGTAGTCGCGCAGCGCCACCAAGGCCGGCTTGTGCAGCAGCAGGATGGCGATGATGTTGAGCCAGCTCATCATCCCCACGCCGATGTCTCCCAGGGTCCAGGCGACCGTGGCGCTGTTGATCGCCGAATACGCGGCCAGCGCCAGGAACAGCACGCGGAAGGTGGTGACGATCCCTGCCGATGGCCTGTCCCGGCACAGGTAACTGACGTTGGTGTCACCCATGTAGTACAACGCCAGGATGGTGGTGAAAGCGAACGGAAGGATCGCCAATGCCACGAACGACTTGCCGAATCCGGGCAACGCCGATTCCACCGCGTGCTGCACGAAGCGCGGCCCGGCCTCCATGCCCGGCACGTTGTCCAGCAGCATCCGGGCCTGGTCGGGCACGCCGTTCACGGCCGGATCGTAGACGTTGTACATGCCGGTGGACAGGATCAGGAACGCCGTGGCGCTGCACACCACCATGGTGTCGATGTAGACCGAGAATGCCTGCACCAGCCCCTGCTTGACCGGATGGGAGACCTCGGCCGCTGCCGCCGGGTGGGCGCCACTGCCCATGCCGGCTTCGTTGGACAGCACGCCGCGGCGGACGCCCCACTGGATCGCCACGCCGATCATCGCGCCGAACGTCGCATCCACGCCGAAGGCGCTGCGCAGGATCAGCGAGAGTACTTCCGGAACACGCTCGTAGCTGAGCAGCATCACCACCAGCGCCACCAGCAGGTAGGCGGTGGCCATCAGCGGCACGATCCACTGGGTGACCGCGGCGATGCGGCGCACCCCACCGAAGATGATCAGTGCCAGAAGCAGCACCACGGCCCCTGCGCTGGCCTGCACGGGCAGGTCCCAGGCCTCATGCAGTGCACTGGCGATCGCATTGGACTGGGTGCCGGCGAGCATCGCGGAAGCGGCAACGGTGCATATCGCGAAGATCACCGCATACCAGCGCTGCCCCAGCCCCTTTTCCATGTAATAGGCCGGTCCACCGCGGTACTGGCCGTGGGCGTCGCGTTGTTTGTAGATCTGCGCGAGCGTGGACTCGACGAACGCACTGGACGCGCCGAAGAACGCCACCACCCACATCCAGAAGACGGCACCGGGCCCGCCGAAGGCGATGGCCATCGCCACGCCTGCGATGTTGCCCACGCCCACCCGGCTGGACAGCGAAATGTTCAATGCCTGGAAAGGCGACAGGCCGGATTCCGACGCGCGGTGCTTGAACATCAGCCGCAGCATTTCCGGCAATGCGCGCAACTGGATGAAGCGCGTCCGGATGCTGAAGTAGAGACCGCCCAGCAGACACAGCGCGACAAGGTAGGGGCTCCAGACGATGGCGACGATGGCGCCAACGATCGATTCAAGGGTCACGACACAACTCCACGAAGCAGAGGGGGTGAGTCCACCCTGCCCAGTGCAGGAAGCGCCAACAATCAGGAAAGCTGTGAAAGTTGCGCTGGATCAGGAACGCGTCCGCGGTGGGGCATGGCGTAATCGAACCGCTCGGATCGGCGCGATTCCCTACGCGCCAATCAGATATCAAGCAGCATCAGCAGCCGGAATCCTGACCCTTCCAGCCCTTCGCGCACCGCGATGGAACGGGGTTGTCGCCACCCGCACCTCACTGACGCGCACATTGTGCAACCCCGGCTGAATCAACTGCGCGGGTGCCCCCTGCGACAGGCGCTTGGGACGAGCATCGGCCTGCCAAATGCGGCCCCGCTGCCCGCGTTCCGGCGCAGTCCTGACGCGTGTCGTTTCCGGTGACGTGTCGTCCGGCGCGATGCAGCAGCGATGCAACCAAGGAGCTGTCCTACGATGAACGCACGTCCCCTGCCCGTGGCCTCTGCTGCCCTCCTGGATGTGGAGGCGCTGGAATGCGCAACGTCCAACACCGCCGCCAACAACGCCGGACACGCGTTCATCAACGCCTTGCACGTGCCGCTCGAGAACGTCCACGTGCAGGAACAGGGACTCCACCTGCACATGATCCAACTGGACAGTGCCGCGTGGGTCGGGCACGACATCGAACGGTGCGGGGTGGGCGCGGACTCCGCGCAGGCGACCCGTTCGGGCATGTACGCCGCCATCGCGCAGATCATCCATGCCACCCATTGGCGGACTTCGGAAGTGCACGCCTGCCGGGTCGCGGACTATCTCGAACTGCCCGGTGTTGAAGCCGCCCTGAGCGACCTGGTGCCGATCCTGGCCGAGCAACCGGAGCGCCGCGTGGCCCTGATCGCCCTGCAGGAGCTGGGCGGCGAACGCACCTTGCCGGTACCGGTGGTCCTGCTGCATCCCACCTTCCTGTGCGATGCCGACACGGTCGTGCACGCCAGCGCGTTGCACGACGATTTCGACTATCACCTGCTGCGTGCCTACGGCAGCACCCACAGCGTCGCCGCCGGGCCCTCGCAGGAGGAAGCCCTGCTGCTGGGGATGTTGGCCGCACAGGAACGGATGGCGGCCGGCCTGTTCGCGGTGCAGGGGCTTGCACTGCGCCAGCAACGCTACCTGCTCCAGGTGGACATGGCGACCCTGCCGCCGCAGATCCGGAGCCTGTGGGAGCTGGTCCAGCAACGCGAGGGCCACCCGGTGCACCTGTTCGACATCAGCGGCAGGGGCAGTGTCCCGACCTACCTGGCCTGCGCGGAAACCGCGGCGGGGACAGCCTACCGGGTTACCGCAGGGGCGGGGTTCAGCTGCGAACACGCCGCCACGCGCGCGCTTCGTGGCCTGCTGAAAGCCCACGAGTTCACTGCCTGGTCCGGCGCCCGCCGCCGTGCTGGCGCCACCGCGCAGGACCTGCACCACCACCTGGGACTGCTCGGCATGCAGGAAGGGCAGCAGCGCCCGTTCTGCGTGCAGAACATCCGGGACATCCTGCGCAGGGGCGGTTTCCAGGAAGTGCCATTCGGCCGCACGCGGGTCCCCATCGCGGGGTCGTTGGCAGGGCGGATCCAACAGCTGCATGACAATTTCAGCCGCAGCGGCATGACGGTCTGGCTTGCACGCTATCCGTCGCCGCAAAGCGGCAGCGACGTGGCCTGCGTGCAGGTACTGCTGACGCCGTTCGATGCCGGCTTCCTGCTGCTCAACGGCGTGCCGGTGAGCATTTCACTGGCGTCACTGGACGCCGCAGCCAACGACGGCTGACCCAGCACGCGTAAAAGAGCCCGGCCGTGGAGTCGGCCGGGCTGCCGCAGCGACCCATCCCACGCGACGGGCGGCATCCAGCGGATGCACCGGCCAACGACATCGCATAGGAGAGAAACTGCGATGCCGCGCCTTCAGGGTGCTATCCGCTTCGTCCGCCGGCCATGGGATGAAAGACAACCGTGGGGTCAGGCAATGCGGGAACGCGCCCACTGGGCCAGCAACACGGCCGTTGCCGACGCCACGTTGAGGCTTTCCACCGCCCCGCTGCCGGGGATCGAGACCTGCAGGTCACACGCCGCGGCCAGGGCCCGGTCCATGCCTTCGGCTTCGGCGCCCATCACGTAGACCAGTCGCTGCGGCAGGTCGGCGGCGAACACGTTGCTGCCTCCTTCGACCAGCGTGGCGGCGAGGCTGAAGCCGGCCTGGCGCAGCTGCGCCATCGCTTCGGCGGTGGCCGGCAGCTGCACCAGCGGCACCGCTTCGGCACCGCCTTCAGCCACGCGTGCGGCAGCACCGGAAATGCCCAGCGTGCTGCCTTCGGCCAGCAACAGGCCGCCGACACCGAAGTGCGCGGCCGAGCGCAGGATCGCGCCCAGGTTGTGCGGATTGCCCACGCCGTCCAGCCACAGCGCCAGCACCGGGCCTTCGGGCAGCTGCTGCAGCCACTGCGACAGTTCCAGCACCGGTGCGCGCTGCACATCGGCCACCACGCCTTCGTGGTGGGTGGTGCCGGACAGCTTGTTCAGGTCACCGTCTTCCACCACGCGATAGCCGATCCGGTTGGCCACGCACCACTTCAGCAGCGGCTGCATGCGCGGGATCAGGCCTTCCAGCAGGTAGATCTTGCGGACCGCCTGCGGGCGCTGGTTGAAGGCGGCCAGCACGGCATTGACGCCGAACAGGCGCAGTTCGTCGTCATTGCCGCGCGCTGCCGGCGTTGCCGGCGCATCAGCGCGCGGCAGCGGGGTGGCGCGCGGCGGACGCGCGGACGGCCGACGGTTGTTCCAAGGGTTGTTCACTTACGCTGCTTCCTGTTTCTTCTGCCAGAAATCGGCATTCTTGATGCCCAGTGCGACAGGGTCGAAGGTCGGGTCCAGGCCCAGCTTCTTCTGCCGCTCATAATCACGCAGGGCGATCATGGCAGGCTTCTGCACGATGAGGATCGCCACGATGTTCAGCCAGGCCATCAGGCCGACACCGATATCGCCCAGCGCCCAGGCCAGCTGTGCATTGTGGACGGCACCGAAGATCACCATGCCGATGATGCCCAGCCGCAGCACCAGCACCGTCAACGGACGCTTGGCGTTGTTGTTGAGGTAGGTCAGGTTGGTTTCGGCCATGTAGTAATAGGCCATGATCGTGGTGAAGGCGAAGAAGAAGATCGCCACCGCCACGAACGCCGCGCCAAAACCGGGGATGACGCTTTCCACGGCGGCCTGCGCGTAGCCGGCGCCTTCGGCGATGCCGGCAAGCCCCTGGAAGAGGGGCGCCGCACCGGCGTCCGGCGAGTACACGTTGTAGGTGCCGGCCGCCAGGATCAGGAAGGCGGTGGACGTGCACACCATCATGGTGTCGAAGTAGACCGCGAAGGCCTGCACGTAGCCCTGCTTGGCCGGATGGGAAACCTCGGAGGCGGCTGCGGCGTGCGGTGCCGTGCCCTGGCCCGCTTCGTTGGCGTAGATGCCGCGCTTGACGCCCCACTCCACCGCCAGGCCCATCATCGCGCCGAACGCGGCATGGGTTCCGAACGCGCTGTCGAAGATGATGCCGAACATTTCCGGCACGCGCTCGGCATTGAGCACCATGATGGTGATGGCCATCAGGATGAAGCCGGCGGCCATGAACGGCACCACGATTTCAGCAAAGCTGGCGATGCGCTTGACGCCGCCGAAGATCACCACGCCCAGCAGCAGCGCGACCGCGACGCCGATGCCGAGCTTCATGGCCTGCACCTGCTCCATGCCGAACACCTGCCCGTCCAGCGGGCCACACAGGGCGCCCCCGCGGCAGGCGTTGACGATGCTGTCGGCGATGGCATTGGCCTGCACGCCGGGCATCAGGAAGCCGGCGGCGACGATCGTGGCCAGCGCGAAGGCCATCGCATACCACTTCAGGCCCATGGCCTTTTCGATGTAGTACGCCGGGCCGCCACGGTAGCGGCCTTCGGCATCCTTGGTCTTGTAGATCTGCGCCAGCGTACATTCGATGTAGGACGTGGAGGCGCCCAGGAAGCCCATCACCCACATCCAGAAGATGGCGCCGGGGCCGCCAAAGGCGATGGCGGTGGCGACGCCGGCGATGTTGCCGATACCCATGCGGCCAGCCATCGACATGGCCAGTGCCTGGAAGGAGGACACGCCGGCATCGGACTTCTCGCCGGACACGGTAAGCCGGCACATTTCGAAGAAACCGCGGATCTGCATGAAACGGGTCCGGGCACTGAAATACAGGCCTGCGGCAAGGCACATGAAGATCAGCGCCTTGCTCCAGATGATGCTGTTGATGAAATGTACGGCTGCTTCCACGCGCTCTCTCCAGTCGGCGGAACAAGGGACGTCCCGTCGGCTGAGGGGAACCGGGTTGATTCTAGCTGGCGAATGGAACTCTTGGTGGGTGACGACCGTTGGTCGTGGGGGGGGGGGGGGGGGGGGGGGGGGGGGCACGCCGCCGCCGCACA
>NZ_JBDJNU010000043.1:0-35512 GCF_039674585.1 Stenotrophomonas lacuserhaii
GGGGTTCGCTCTCGTGGGGCCGCCTGCGGGGGGGGCCCGGCCGGTGGCCCGCCCCGCTTCGCCCTGAACCACGCGCGTCCCCCCAACGGGCCGCCCCCCACCAACGGTCGTCACCCACCCACGGTCGTCACCCCCCGACCTGCCCGGTACAATGGACGCTCTGTTTTTCCTGATACCGGAGCCCCCATGACCCGCCAGATCATCAACACCGAAAAGGCCCCCGCCGCCATCGGTCCTTACTCGCAGGCCGTGCGCGCCGGCAACACCGTGTACTTCTCCGGACAGATCCCGCTGGACCCGGCCACCGGTGACATCGTCGGCGTCGGTGACGTGGAAGCCCAGGCCCGCCGTGCCTTCGACAACCTCAAGGCAGTGGCCGAAGAAGCCGGCGGCTCGCTCGACCAGATCGTCCGCCTGGGCCTGTACCTGACCGACCTGGCCGAGTTCGCCAAGGTCAACGCCGTCATGCAGGACTATTTCAAGGCGCCGTTCCCGGCGCGTTCGACCATCGAAGTCTCCGGCCTGCCGAAGGG
Organism: Stenotrophomonas lacuserhaii; assembly: GCF_039674585.1. Taxonomy (GTDB): domain Bacteria; phylum Pseudomonadota; class Gammaproteobacteria; order Xanthomonadales; family Xanthomonadaceae; genus Stenotrophomonas; species Stenotrophomonas pennii_A. The sequence goes on from NZ_JBDJNU010000043.1 coordinate 534, forward strand.
CGCCAACTTCGAAGTCGATGCGGTGATGGTCATCGGCTGAACCCTGCGTGGCACGCAAGGCCGCCCCTGTACTGGCTCCGTCCGGTGAAGCCTCGCTGGCGATGCTGGCCGGTGTCGGTCCGGCCGTGGCCGGCAAGCTGCAGGCGCGCGGGCTGGGTACGCTGCAGGACCTGTGGCTGCACCTGCCACTGCGCTATGAAGACCGTACCCGGCTGACCCGGATCGAAGACCTGCGTTCCGGCGTGCCGGCACAGGTCGAAGGGCGGGTAATGGCGGTGGAGCGGGGCATGCGCTACCGGCCCATGCTCAAGGTCGCGATCGAAGACGAGGGGCGCGGCACGCTGGTGCTGCGCTTCTTCCATTTCCGCCAGCAGCAGGTCGGGCAGTTCGCGGTCGGCAACCGGCTGCGCTGTTTCGGTACCCCGCGCCCCGGCCAGCTGGGCCTGGAGATCGTCCATCCCAGTTACCAGGTGCTGGGCCGGCATGACGATCCGGCGCTGGGCGACCGGCTGGATCCGGTCTATCCGGCGGTGGAAGGGGTCGGCCCGGCGACGATGCGCAAGCTGATCCTGCAGGCGCTGGAGCGCTTGCCCGAAGAGTCCACGCTGGAACTGCTGCCGCCGGGATGGCTGGACGGCCTGGGCCTGCCCTCGCTGCGCAGCGCACTGCTCACCGTTCACCAGCCGCCGCAGGATGCGGATCTTTCCGCGCTCGCCAATGGCCTCCATCCCGCGCAGCGCCGTCTCGCGATGGAAGAGCTGCTGGCCCATCATCTGAGCCTGCGCCGTCAACGCATCGCGCTGCAGGCCCACCATGCACCGCCGCTGGACGGGCCGGGGGCGCTGGCCAACGCGCTACTCAAGCAGCTTCCGTTCGCGCTCACCGGCGCACAGCAGCGTGTCTTCAAACAGATCCGCGAGGATCTCGCCCGGCCCAGCCCGATGCTGCGGCTGGTGCAGGGTGACGTCGGTTCGGGCAAGACCGTGGTGGCCGCACTGGCGGCCATGCTGGCGGTGGAGCAGGGCAAGCAGGTGGCGTTGGCCGCGCCCACCGAACTGCTCGCCGAACAGCATCTCAACAACCTGCGCGGCTGGCTGGAACCGCTGGGCGTGCCGGTTGCCTGGCTGGCCGGCAAGGTCACCGGCAAGGCGCGCGCCAAGGTGCTTGCCGAAGTGGCCAACGGCGAGGCGAAGGTGGTGGTCGGCACCCATGCGTTGATGCAGGACGCGGTGGTGTTCCAGGACCTTGCGCTGGCGATTGTCGATGAGCAGCACCGCTTCGGCGTGCACCAGCGGCTGGCGCTGCGCGACAAGGGCGCAGGCGGAAACAGCGTGCCGCACCAGCTGGTGATGACCGCCACGCCGATCCCGCGCACGCTGGCGATGTCCGAATATGCCGATCTGGATGTGTCGGCCATCGATGAACTGCCGCCCGGGCGCACCCCGGTGCAGACCGTGGCGTTGAATGCCGATCGCCGACCGGAATTGATCGAGCGCATCGCGCTGGCCTGCAGCGAAGGACGCCAGGTGTACTGGGTCTGCACGCTGATCGAAGAGAGCGAGGAGCTCGATGCCACGCCGGCGCAGGCGACCTACGAGTCCCTGCAGGCGCTGCTGCCGGGCGTTCGCGTGGGCCTGGTGCACGGACGCCTGAAGGCTGCCGAGAAGCTGGCCACGATGGTGGCGTTCAAGGCCGGGCAGATTGATCTGCTGGTCGCCACCACGGTGATCGAAGTCGGCGTGGACGTGCCGAATGCCTCGCTGATGGTGATCGAAAACGCCGAACGGCTGGGGCTGGCGCAGCTGCACCAGCTGCGCGGGCGGGTAGGGCGCGGGTCGGCGGTATCGCGCTGCATGCTGCTGTACCAGGCGCCGTTGTCGACGATGGCGCGCGAACGCCTGCAGACCATGCGCGAGACCAACGATGGCTTCGTCATCGCCGAGAAAGACCTGGAACTGCGCGGCCCGGGCGAGTTGCTGGGCACCCGGCAGACCGGCCTGGCGGGTTTCCGCATCGCCGACCTGGCGCGCGACGCCCACCTGCTGCCGGACGTGCACGCACTGGCCGAACGGCTGCTGCAGGAGCAGCCCGGCCTGGCCGACCGCGTGGTCGACCGCTGGATCGGCACCGCCGTGCGTTACGCCTCGGCGTGAGCGGATGCTCGCCAGCTGGCTGAGGGGCCGGGCGGGAGGGAAAAGAAGAAAAGCGGTAGCGCCGAGCCATGCTCGGCGAGCGCGAAGCGCGGCCTGCGTCAGGCGATGCGATGGCAGGCAGCATCCGCCGACCCTGGGTCGGCGCTACCGGCCCAGGCGCGGCCGGCAGGAAAAAGAAGAAAAGCGGTAGCGCCGAGCCATGCTCGGCGAGCGCGAAGCGCGGCCTGCTTCAGGCGATGCGATGGCAGGCAGCATCCGCCGACCCTGGGTCGGCGCTACCGGCCCTCCCACCCGCTCCGCCTACGGAAAACGCGCATCGCTCGTGCGCCCGGTTGTATTTGCAGCCACCTCGGTGCGACACTCCGTTGCCGCTCAGAAGACGGCAACGATGACCCACAAGATCCCGCTGTTGATCGACACCGACCCCGGTGTGGACGACGCACTGGCCCTGCTGATGGCCTTCGCCGACACCCGCCACGAGGTCGTCGCGCTGACCATCGCCGCCGGCAACGTCGGCCTGGATTACACCGTCCGCAACGCACTCAAACTGTGTGAAGTAGTCGGCCGTGACGACGTCCCCGTGTTCGCCGGCAGCCCGGATCCGCTCCTGCATCCCTCGCTGGACGCCGCCCATGTGCACGGTCGCGACGGCTATGGCGATGTCGACCTGCCGCCCCCCACCCGCAGCGCCGAAGCCGAGCACGCCGCGCTGGCGATCCTGCGCCTGTCGCACCAGTACCGTGGCGAGCTGATGCTGGTCATGCTCGGCCCGCTGACCAACCTGGCGCTGGCCCTGAAGCTGGATCCGACCCTGCCCACGCGGATCAAGCGCATCGTGGTGATGGGCGGGGCGGTCACCTGCCACGGCAACATCACCCCGGCAGCGGAGTTCAACATCGCCTTCGACCCGGAAGCCGCCCACGTGGTCTTCGCGGCCTTCCCGCACCTGCTGGTGTCGGATTGGGAAGCCACCGTGGCACACGGACTGCCGCTGGCGCAGGCCGAACAGTGGTTGGCCGCCGACAGCGACCGCGCCCGCTTCTACGAGCTGATTTCGCGCAAGACCCGCGCGTTGTCCGAAGACAGCAAGGGCGGACGCTGGTTCACCGCCGATGCGCTGGCGATGGCCTGGGCGCTGAACCCGGAAGGACAGCTGCAGGTGGAGTCGCGGCCGGTGAACATCGAGCTGAACGGCACGTTCAGCCGCGGCGCCACCCTCGTCGACTGGAACCGCCAGACCGGCCAGCCGGACAACTGCGCATTGCTGATGGCCTATGACCAGGCGCGTTTCGAAGCCTTGGTACGCCAGGCCTTGGGCGCCTGACCCGACTGCAGTGGCGGTGCCCCGAGGTGCCCGCGTCAGGGCGGGTTGCCCCGGCGGCTGGTGGCGCTTATACTGCCGCTCTTGCGTTTCCCTTACCCAATTTACGGTGTGAGCCCATGAAGGCCGATATCCATCCTGCGTACCGCGACGTCGTCTTCGAAGACGTCACCTCCGATTTCAAGATCCTGACCCGCTCGACCATGGCGACGAAGGAAACCACCAAGTGGGAAGACGGCAACGAGTATCCGCTCGTCAAGGTCGAAATCTCCTCCTCGTCGCACCCGTTCTACACGGGCAAGCACAAGGTGATTGACACCTCCGGCCGTATCGACAAGTTCCAGAAGCGCTACGCGCGCTGATCCGTCGATCCAGGTTTGGGCCAGCGGCCGCGCATTGCGCGGCCGTTTGCTTTTCAGGGGTTCGGTGCCCAGGCGTATGGTAGTGGAACGCAGCGTCCGGTTGCCGACGCCGGCGCCGCTTGGCCAAGCCCATGTACGACACCTACGACTTCCGTCTAACCCCGGGAAAATGCTGCTGTGCGATAATGGCGCGATCCGCGGCACAGGTCGTGGACGTCATTCACGTGCCTGACCAATGCGCTTGGGCAGGCGCCTTCCCCTTGAAGGAGCGCACACAGTGTCCGATCTTGATCAGGTCACGCTCAACGCCGGCGAAAAGTCGGTCGTTCTGCCGGTCATCAAACCCACTCTCGGCAACGACTGCGTCGACATTTCGAAGCTGACCAAGGAAACGGGGTACTTCACCTACGATTCCGGCTTCACCGCCACCGCAAGCTGCAAGTCGGCCATCACGTACATCGATGGCGACAAGGGCGTTCTGTTGTATCGCGGCTATCCGATCGAGCAGCTCTCGGAAAAGTCGAGCTACGTCGAAGTCGTCTACCTGCTGATCAACGGCGAGCGTCCCGACGCAGCCCAGTTGAAGGCATTCAACGAAGAACTGGCTGCCGAAGCCAGCGTCGATGCATCGATCAACACGCTGATCGGCAGCTTCGCCAAGGATGCCCATCCGATGGCGATCCTGACCGCCGCCATCGCGCAGCTGTCGGGTATCTACCACGCCTCGCTCGACCTGGCCGACGCCGAACAGCGCCGCAAGGCCGCCGTGCGCCTGATCGCCAAGGTGCCGACCCTGTCGGCGCTGATCTACCGTCATGGCAAGGGCCTGCCGGCCAACACGCCGGACACCTCGCTGGATTACGTCAGCCGCTTCCTGAAGCAGACCTTCGAATCGGCCGACGGCCAGTACGAACTGAACCAGGACGTGGTCAAGGCACTGGACCTGCTGTTCATCCTGCATGCCGACCACGAGCAGAACGCCTCGACCTCGACCGTGCGTCTGGTCGGTTCGACCGGTGCCAACCCGTACGCGTCGGTTGCCGCTGGCGTCACCGCGTTGTGGGGTCCGGCGCATGGCGGTGCCAACGAAGCCGTGCTGAAGATGCTGGAAGAGATCGGTTCGGCCGACAACGTCGAATCCGCCGTGGTCAAGGCCAAGGACAAGACCTCCGGCTTCCGCCTGATGGGCTTCGGCCACCGCGTGTACAAGAACTTCGACCCGCGCGCCAAGGTCATCGGTGAGATGACCGGCAAGGTGCTCAAGCAGCTCGGCGTGCAGGATCCGCTGCTGGACGTGGCCGTGAAGCTGGAACAGGCCGCGCTGCAGGACGAGTATTTCGTCGCCCGCAAGCTGTACCCGAACGTGGATTTCTACAGCGGCATCATCTACAAGGCGCTGCAGATCCCGACCGAGATGTTCACCGTCATGTTCGCCCTGGGCCGTACCTCCGGCTGGGTCGCGCACTGGCTGGAACAGCAGGTGGATCCGGAAATGAAGATCGGCCGTCCGCGCCAGGTTTACACCGGTAGCGACGTGCGCGACTACCAGGGCTGATTCCGGTCATCCCCTGTCGCATGGAGCGCCCCGCCTCGCGGGGCGTTTTTTTTTGCGCCGCCGTGATCGATCACCGGCGCTACCGGATATGCGTCAAATCACGGCCATACAAGGATGGGTGCGCTGTTTCGCAACGGAACGCACATAAACGCCCTCTGCGCGACACTTTTGAAGGTTTCCTTACGTTCAAATCCATGGACGCTGCCTATTCTCCTGCCGCCACCAGATATCGCTGTTGGCACGGCGCCGTATCGATGACGTCGTCTATCGTAATCAAGGAGATGAATCATGAAGACGTATTGCCGCAACGCGGTGCTGGCGATCGCACTAGCCGCTGCCTCCACGTCCGCGCACGCTGTCCAGGCCGACATCAAGATCTGGGCGGATGTCGATCCCACGGTGGCCCTGATGCGTGCAGATGGGAGTGCGTTGCCGGACGCCGTAAAATTGGCCTATCAACCCGGCAATGGGCTGACGCCGTGGTCGGAGCAGGTGCGCATCTTTTCCAATGATGCATCGAAGGATATCAGCGTGCGCCTGGCCAATGCGGCCGAGCTGCGGCCGGTGGTCGCTGCCACCGGTGCCACACCGATCCCGATGACGGTCAACCTCAATGGCCGCGCGCTGCAGCTGTCCAACCTGGACTTCGCCGCCAGCGATCTGTTCGATGGTGCGCTGCCGGGTGCATCGATCGCCATGCCGCTGGAGATCGCGCAGACCACGCGTGCCCCGATCACCGCGGCTGGTCTGTACGAAGGGCTGGTCAGCGTCGTGCTGCTGCAGAAGACCGGCAGTCCATAACTACCTGCGCCGGCCCGGACGGGCCGGCCCTCTGGGTGCCTCATCATGCTATCTACCGCTCCTGCCGTGACCCGGCTGGCGCTTGCGCTCGCGCTGGCCTTGGCTGCCAACGCCGCAGATGCCGCCGCGCTCGCGCGCGGCATACCGGCCGGCTTCGAAGATCTCGCCGAAGGCCAGGTCGAGCAGCTCGACCTCCAGTTGTGGGGGCGTTCGGCTGGGCTGGTGCCGGTGCTCGTTACATTGGACACCGTGCAGATCCAGGAGCCTGCCCATGTCCTTGAGGCGCTGGAACTGAGTCCGCAAGCGCAGGCAGCGCTGCTGCCCGCGCTGTCTGCGCCGCTGCCGCGCAACGGTCACCTGGCGTGCCGGCACGGCGGCGCGGACGCCGGCTGCGGATACCTGGATCCGCCCGCGGACACCGCCGCAGTGCACGCCATCTACGACGAAGGCGAGGGTGCCCTGCACCTGTTCGTGGCACGACAGTGGTTGCCCGCCCAGCGCATTGCATCGCGCTTCCTCCAGACGACGGCTGCATCCGAAAACGCATTCCTGCACCAGCACGTGATCAATGCCGGCGGCGGCCCGGGCACGCGCGCGCTGGCGATGCAGGGCATGGGCACGCGCGGCCTGTTCGAAGGCGGGCACGTGGCCGCCAACTGGAACTTCAGCCAGCAGCACCAGCGCGGTCAGCGCGGACGCCAGGCGTTCGAAATGGACAATGCCTACTACCGCCACGACCTGGACCGCCGGCACTACCTGCAGGCCGGCCGCATGGACCGGCGCAATCTTTCCAGTCCGCTGGGTGGCGTGTTCGGCTTCGGCATGCTGCCGCTGGACCGGTTCGATGGCCTGCGCGTGGGCAGCAGCCAGGCTTACGTGGATGTCGATGCCGCCGTGCAGGCGAGCCCGCTGACCGTGCTGCTGGCGCGCGACGCGCGGGTGGACGCTTTCGATGGCGGACGCCTGCTGCAGACCTACTACCTGCCGGCCGGGATCAACGAGCTCGATACCCGGTCTTTCCCGTTCGGCAATTACGGCGTCACCCTGCGCATCTATGAAGAAGGCGTGCTGGTGCGCAGCGAAGACGCGCCGTTCGACAAGCGCGGCGAAGGGGCCGATGACAGCACGCAATGGTTCCTGCAGGCCGGCCGGCGTGCCGAGCGCGGAGACCGCAGTGACCGCCACCCCGCGCAGGGACCCGCGGCGATGGCCGGCATGCGCCTGCCGCTGGGACGCGACATGACGGTGACGGCGGGGGCAGTCGACATGGCCACGGGCCATTACGCGGAAGTGCGGCTGGACCTGCGGCGTCACTTCGCCACCCAGGAGCTGCGCGGCGGATTCAGTGGCATGCGCGGCAGCGATGGCAGCCGGGGCACGCAGAGCCAGCTTTCCTACCGGCGCAAGGCATCGTGGAACGTCCACCACCAGCAACTGCGCGGCGGTGTCTGCCTGCCGGGTGACTGGCGCGATGGCCCGGGATGTTCCGATGCGCTGAGTGCTTCGATGGCGCTGCCGATAGGAGGCGGCAGCGTTTTTCTCAGTCATACCCGACGGCAGACGTGGCGCACCGACGCAGGGCTGTGGGCCGGCCTGGATGAGCTGGTCGGTATTCCTGGCCTGCCACCGGTCGGCCCGGGCAGCGCGGGCGGCGAGGCACGACGCAGCCGTACCTGGCAGGGCAGCTACAGCCGGGTCGACCGCTGGCATGAGTTCAGCGCCGCCCAGCGCATCGGCCTGTGGCATCAACGCGACGATTCGGCCAGTGGCGTGCGCGGCGTGCGCGGTGATCGCGGCATCTTCATCAACCTCAGCCTGACACGGCTGCAGCGCAGCGACCGGGCCACTTCGCAGCGGCGCTACGGCGTTGACCTCCGCCAGCCCGCCCACCAGCCGCCGCAGTTGAACTACAGCGCCGGCCAGACGCTGCGCCAGGAACACGACGACCAGTTCCGCGAGATATCGGCTGATGTCCGCGGCAACAACGCCGCACGTTACAGCGCCGGCATCAACGCGCAGCTGCATGACCACGCCGGGCGGACCAGTGCCAGCGTTAACCACTACCAGCAACCCGGACGACGCGACATGGCCTACAGCCTCAACCACAACGCGGCGTTTGCCGTTGGCCCGGGCGGCTTCTACTGGGGCGACGGCGGCGCCGACGCCGGCCTGGCGGTGAAGGTCGATTCCAGCGAAGACGTGGATCTGTCCGGCGTCGCCGCCGAACTGCAGGTGTCCGGCCTGCGCCGGCAACGCCTGCGGCTGGGCGAACGCCGCCTGCTGCCGGTGCCGGCCTACCAGTTGCATCGGGCAGAACTGCAGGATGCCAGCAGCATGGACAGCATTGCGGCGGTGCGCGTGGGCGCAACCAGTGCCACGCGTTCGCTGTTCCTGTCGCCCGGCAGGCTGCTGACCCTGGCGGTGCCCGTCGAGGTCACCTACACCTTCATCGGCCACGCACAGGACCTCGCCGGCGTGCCGGTGTCCGCGGCCCGCGTCCTCAATGCGCCGGTGCCTGCCACCGAAGCCAATGGGGGCTTCGTCGCCGACTTTCCGCGCCGCGAACAGATGCTTTACCTGCTGCAGGGCAACCAGTTGCTGTACTGCCCGCTGCAGGTGCGCGAACGGCGCATGGCGGTGTTGATGGTCGGTGCGGTGCAGTGCCAGCCGTTGCCAGTGACGCAGCTGCCCGCCGCTGTCCGCGAGCAGGCGCGGGTCACCCGGCTGCTGCAGGAACGCGCCCTGATCCCTTCCGGACAGACCGCCCAGCGCGGGGAACGGCCATGAGCGGGCGCTGGCTTGCCCTGCTGCAGGCCCTGCTGCTTGCACCGGCGTGCTGGGCGCAGACGCTTCCGCCGATCGATCCGACAGGACGCATCCAGGATCACCGGCTGAGCTACGACCGTTCAGTGGTACCGGCTTCCATCGAGCTGCTGGCGCCGCGCACCCTGCTGGGCTACAGCACCGATCCGGACAAGGACTACGGACGCATCCACCTCACCTGCCGTTCGGCATCGGATACCGCGAACGGTCGTTGCCCGACCGCGGACAATGGCGCCAACGGCGCTGGCAGCACCGACATCGTGCTCCGTTTCACCGAGCGCAGGAGCGGGTTGCGTACCGACCTCGTCGCCACCGGTTCATTGCAGCGGGCCTTCGTTGACCGGAGTTGCGCGCTCGATCTGTGGGACAGCGTGAGCCGTCCGCTCAGCACCAGTTACGGAGTGGCATGTGTCGGCAGTCCGCCCGGAGGCACCGGAGCCTCGTTGTCGATAGCCGCCTCCGAACTGTCGCGGCTGGTCGCGGGTCGCTGGGACGCCACGCTGCTGCTGGACCTGCGCACGGACCCCCGCGGGGCGCCGCAGGCGACCTTTGAATTCCAGTTCGAGCTGACCATCAGCGACCGCGATGCGGTGGCGATCTACTTTCCCGCCTTCGACCTGGTGACGCCCCACGTGGGCCTCAACCTGCAGTACGACCCGATCGCTCAGACCGTTGGCGGACGGGCCTCGCTGGACATGTGCCTGTACGACGGTTTGGGTTCGCAGAGCGACTTTCTCGGCGTGACGGTGCGCGACACGCGGGCCGGGCCGGCGCCGGGCAGAGGTTATGCGGTCTGGCACCAGGACGGGGGAACCGATCCAGGCCGACGCGTGGATTACACGGTGACGCTGGACCACGGCAGCGCGCGGCTGCCCATGGCCAACGGCACCGAACAGCTGCTTACCGGCATCGACAGCGCCCGCCTGCGGCTGGTCATGCTGCCTGGCATGACCCAGCCGGTGTATTGCGTGCCCGCCCCGCTCACCTTGGAAACCCCCCGCGTGCCGATCTCCAGCAAGCGCCCCGGCTACTACGAAGGCGATCTGCAGGTCGAGTTGCGCGTGCCGACTTCCCGCCCTTGAATCGAATGGAAACCTACGTGAAATCCAGAGCGTCCCACCTGCTGCTGGCCATGCTGCTGCTGACACCCTCAGCCCAGGCCAACCTGACGATCCATCCAATGCGCACGTCAGTGGGGGCCGAGAAGGCCGCCGTCATCCGCGTCTATTCGCAATCCACGCAGCCGCAGTACGTGCAGGCGTCGTTGCGCCGCATCGTGGATCCGGCCGGTGGCGGCGAACACGAAGTCGAGGTTCCAGCGAGCCAGGCCGACATTGCGCTGACGCCATCGAAGTTCGCGCTCGCTGGCGGTGGCAACCGGCTGGTCCGGGTCATTCCGCTGCACGGTGTTGAACATGAGACGGCGTATCGAATTTATTTCGAAGGCGTGCGTGCACCGCAGGACGGAGCAGTGGAGACACCGGCGGACCGGGCCCAGGCCAGCATCGGTGTCAGCCTGGTATGGGGGGCGCTGGTCAACGTACTGCCCGCCAACGGCAGCGTACGGCTGGAGCTGCGCGGCCACACCCTGCGCAATACCGGGACGCTGCGCGTGGGCATCACCAGCGTGGCCGACTGCGACGCAGCGGGGACATGTGTTGCGCATGACGTGTCGCGCAGCCTGTACCCGGGAGCGTCGCTGCAGCTGCCGGTCACCGTCGATCCCGGCCACACCCTTCAGCTGCGTTACCGCCTTACCCGTGACGGCTACCGCGAGCATCTGGAGCGGCTGAAACCCCTGTCGCCCGAGTGACCTCGGCCGTCCCAGTGCCACTTTTTCCCAACCGGAGTCATCCCATGAAGTTCCCGTTCCCGCTTCGCGTCCTGCGTCAGCAGCCCAGACAACCGCTGCTGGCGGGCATTGCCGTCGCCCTGTGTGGCATCGGCCCGTCCGCATCGGCGGCGGTTTTCACAGGCTGCGGGGCCGACCAGAGCAACTGTGTTCCGATCCTCGGGCACGTGAGCAACGGCGTTCCTTCGCACCCCTCTGCCACGGGCCCAAGCAGCGATTTCCTCTTCATGGGCGGAGGTGCCTTCATCGATGGGCAGTACGCGACGGGCTTTGGCAACCTTGTCGAATCCCGCGGCGACTGGAGCGCGGTGTTCGGTCACGGCGCCAGATCGATGCAGGGCTACTCGTCCGTGTTCGGTGCCCGCGCGAATGCCGATGGCCTCGGCGCGACCGCAGTGGGCCAGGACAGCTTCGCCCACGGAGACAATGCCGTGGCCCTGGGCAGTGGTGCGCGCACGGCGGAAGGCCCGGGTACCGATCGCATCGCCATCGGTGCCAACGCGCACGCGGGGGGCGCGGGCGTCACCGGTGCCATTGCCCTGGGGGGAGCAGCCAGGGCTGACAACGACAGCGTGGCGATCGGCTTCGAAGCCCGGTCCACCGCTTCGAACGCGGTGGCACTGGGCCGTGGCGCCGTCGCCAGCGAGGACAACAGCGTTTCCGTCGGCAGCGCCACCACACGCCGGCGCGTGGTCAACGTGGCCGATGCCCGGCTGGGCGACAACAGCAGCGATGCGGTCACCGGCCGCCAGCTGCATGCCAGCAACCAGGTGGTGGACAGCCATGGGCAGGTGCTCGTCGCCCATGGCCAGACACTGACCGTGCATAGCGGGCTGTTGCAGGTGCACGACCGCCGCATCAGCGACAACCGTCGTGACATCGATCAGCTGCGTGGCGACCTGGATGCCTTTGATCCAGATCTTGATGGAGTGGTGAAGTTCAATGCGGATCGCAGCGCGATCGATGCCAGCGGCGCCCGTATCCGGGGCGTGGCAGCAGGCGATATCTCCGCGGCCAACGGGACCGATGCGGTCAATGGCGGACAGTTGTTCGCCACCAACCAGCGGGTGCAGCGCATCGAAGAGCAGGGCCGCTTCTTCCGTATCGGCAGCGATGCGTTCAGCACGCCGGCCCAGGCAGGTGCGGCGGGGGTTGCCCTCGGCGACGGCGCACACGCTTCACTGACACGCGAAGGAGCCACCGCCATAGGCTTCTCTGCCAAGGCATACGGAAAGAATTCGGTGGCACTGGGGCGCGGATCGCACGTGACGGAAGAGGCCGGGAACGGCTTCGCCCTGGGTGCGAGGTCAGGGGTGGCCGCGGAGGGAGGCATCGCGCTGGGCACGGGGAGCCAAGTACAAGAGGGGGCCGCCGGAGCGGTGGCGATCGGCAGCGATTCGGTTGCCAGTGACGCCGGCACCGTGTCCTTCGGTAACAATCAGCTGCAGCGCCGGCTGGTCAACATCGCGCCGGGTACCGCGCCGGGCGATGCGACCACGGTGGCGCAGCTGGGCGGCGCGCTCGCAGCGCTTGGTGGGGGGGCCGGCATCGACAGCGCGGGCAGTGTCGTCGCGCCGAGCTACACCGTGCAGGGGAGCATCCACCACAACGTGGGGGATGCGCTGTCCGCGCTGGATGGGGCGGTGGTGACCCATGGATCGCGCGTGCAGCGCATCGAGCAGCAGCTCGACTCGGTGTTCCAAGGGGCGCCGCGGCTGGCGACCGGCCGTGCGGGTCAGCTCGACCTGGCAGGCAGCCAGGGCATGGTGCTCGGCAATCTGGCCGCCGGCCGGATCGCCGCCGGCAGCCGCGATGCGGTCAACGGCGGGCAGCTGCATGAGATGCGGCAGCAACTGGATGGACGCATCGACGGATTGGAACAGCGCATCCCGACACCGGATGCACAGCCGCGCATCGCGCAGCAACAAACGCCAGAGGCTGCCGCTAGGCCTGCGCAGCCGGCACCGTCGCCATCCCCCGACGCGCCGACGGAATCACCGCAGGTCGCCTCGTCCAGCGCGGCGCCGCCGCCGCAGCAGCCGGAACCGCCCGCAAGCGTCGATACGCGGCAGCTGGACGAGCTGCTGGAACGTGCGAACCGCTACACCGAGCAGGCCTCCGCCGGCATCGAACGCAGACTGGACAGGATGGACCGACGCTTCAACCGGATGGCGGCGATGAACACCGCGCAGAGCGCGATGGCGATGAACACGGCGGGCCTGGCGACGTACAACCGGTTGGGTGCGGGCATCGGCCATGCCGAGGGCGAGGCGGCGATGGCGGTCGGTTACCAGCGCGTGCTCAACGAACGCGGCTCGTCCACCGTCAGCCTGCATGGTGCCTTCACCAACAGCGGTGAACGCGGCGTCGGCCTGGGTTTGGGCATCGGCTGGTAACCGGCATGCGGGTCAAGCCGGCGACCGGCCCTCGATCAGTCCGCGCAGCTGGGCCAGTGAGGCACGCCGCATCGGCTTGTCGTCCACCGGCGACAATGGCGCCTGGCGCAGGGCATCGTAGGGCAGCACCAGTAGTTCGAAGGTCAACCCCTCGGCACTGAACACCCACAGGGGGACATCAAGCAGGCGCTCGCGATCCCATCGCAGGCGTCGGCTGCGCGACTGTGCCGGGATGCCGTGCTCATCAAGGAAACGGTGCACCGCATCCGGGTCATCCTCGTGCAGGAGCAACTGCACGGGACTGTGGACATCTGCGGTGCCGTCCAGCACCGGCCCGACCAGCCGCGGCGTGAACGCCTGCAGGAACTCCAATGCGTGTACCGCCGCCTCGCGCCGCTGGCGAAGCGCATCGCTTTGGGCACTGCCGGCGAACAGGCGTTGGTGCTCCCGTAGCGCCTGTTCGATTTCCACGTTGCGCGGCAGCGAGGCGTCATCACGGATGCCCAGCCGGCTGGCTGCCTTGAGCTTGGCCTGGTGGAAATCCTGGATACCGCCCTCGGCCATCAGCCGGGCGGCTTCATGGGCAAGCCGGTGGCGGCGCTCGCGCGTCTGCGTGGCGGTGTGTTCGCGCGCACGTTGCATGGATCGCTCTCCCTGCATGGAACCGCGATCAGCCTACACCGCCGTGGTGAAGGCCAGGTAGCGCGGCGGTGCCGCCACGCTGCCTGGTCAACGCCCAACGCCGGTCAGAAGATATCAAACGCGGCTGCATCGGCCTGCGGCGCCTGCAGGTTCAGGTCATAGTCCTGCAGGCGGTCCATGTCCTCCACCTTCACCCATTCGGTGGCACCGTTGAGGCTGGCCTGCACCATGCCCGACGGCGGATCGTTCTGCGCGATCGGCGTGTCCTTCAGCGCGGTACGCATGTAGTCGATCCAGATCGGCAGCGCGGCCTTGCCGCCATATTCGCGGTAGCCCAGCGAGCGGAAGTCGTCGCGGCCGACCCAGACCGTGGTGGCGTAGGGACCACCAAAGCCGGAGAACCACGCATCACGGTGGTCGTTGGTCGAACCGGTCTTGCCGCCCACGTCCTCGCGGCCAAGCACTTTCGCCGCCGTGCCGGTACCGCGCTGGACCACGTCGCGCATCATCGACACCAGCTGGTAGGCGGTGCGCGCATCGATCGCACGCGGCGCCGTGCGCGCATCGGGGTTGACCGGTGCCGGGGCTTCAGCCACTGGCTGCGGCGTCGCGGCGGTGCCGGCCGGGGCCGGAGCGGCGGCAGCGCCGAAGTTGAAGCCATCCACTACCGCATTGGCCGGCTGGCCATGGGCGGTGCCGGCGCAGTCACGGCAGGCCAGCGCGGGATTTTCCTTGAACACTTCCACGCCGTCGCGGTCGGAAACCCGGTCGATCAGCCAGGTGTCCACGCGCGAGCCGCCATTGGCGAACACGGCATAGCCACGTGCCACCGAAAGCGGGGTCAGCGAGGCGGTGCCCAGTGACATCGACAGGTTGGGCGGCAGCTCGGCCTCGGCGAAACCGAACTCGCTGATGTACTTGCGCGCATAGTCCACGCCCATGCCGTCCAGCAGCCGCACCGACACCAGGTTGCGCGACTGCACCAGCGCTTCGCGCAGGCGCATCGGGCCACGGAAGCCGCCGCCATCGTTCTGCGGCGACCAGGTCTTGCCACGGCGGTCGCGGAACACCACCGGGGCATCGAGCACGATCGAAGCCGGGTTGTAGCCCTTGTCGAAGGCCGCTGCATAGATGAACGGCTTGAAGCTCGAACCCGGCTGGCGACGCGCCTGGGTGGCGCGGTTGAATTTGTTGCCGGAGTAGCTGAAGCCACCCACCAGCGCTTTCAGGGCACCACTGTTGGCATCCACGGAGACCAGCGCGGACTGACCGCGCGGGATCTGGTCGAGCAGCCACTGGCCTTCCTTCTCGCCCACACGCACGCGCACGATGTCGCCGCGCTGCACCAGCTTGGCGGGGGTCTTGTTGGTCCAGCGCGCCGCAGCGGCGGGCAGGGTGACTTCGGTGCGGTTGGCCAGCACGGCGGTGGCGCTGCCATCAGCGGCGGTGGCGGCGATGATCGCCGGCAGCAGGCCGGACTGCGCACTGATCCCGGACAGGTGGCCGGCCAGCGTCGCCACGTCGTCGCCGGCGCCCAGCGCGACCTGCTTCTCCACGCCGTGCCAGCCATGCCGGTGGTCGTACAGCAGCAGGCCGTCACGCACCGCCAGGTTGGCCGCGGTCTGCAGCTCGGCATTGATGGTGGTGGTCACGTGGTAGCCCTTGTTGACCACGTCGCCGCCGAAGCGGGCGATCATCTCCTGGCGCACCAGTTCGGCCACGTAGGGCGCCTCGACCTGCACCGGTGGCTCGTGCACGGTGGCGTGCATCGGCACGGCCTTGGCCGCATCGGCCTCGGCCTGGCTGATGAAGCGCAGGTCGGCCATGCGCTGCAGGACGTAGTTGTCGCGGCGCTGCTGCGCGCGCTCCGGGTTGGAGATGGGGTTGCCCGAAGACGGGAACTTGGGGATGCCGGCCAGCGAGGCCATTTCATCCAGGTCCAGCTGGTCCAGCGACTTGCCGTAGTACAACTGCGCCGCCGCGGCCACGCCGTAGGCGCGATTACCGAAGAAACTCTTGTTCAGGTACAGCTCGAAGATCTCGTCCTTGCTCAGTTCCGACTCGATCTTGCGGGCCAGCAGGATCTCGGCCAGCTTGCGCGTATAGCTGTATTCCGAACTCAGGAAGAACTGCCGCGCCACCTGCTGGGTGATGGTCGAACCGCCGGGCACGCGGCGGTCGCTGGTGGTGGCCAGCAGCCACACCGCACGCGCGATGCCCTTGTAATCGACCCCGCCGTGTTCATAGAAGCGGGCGTCTTCGGTGGCCAGGAATGCCTGCTTCAGACGCTCGGGGACGTCCTTCATGGTGATCGGCGTGCGCCGGGTCTCGCCGAACACCGCCATCAGCTTGCCGTCGGCGGCGTAGACATACATGGGCTCCTGCATTTCCACGTCGCGCAGGGTCTGCACGTCGGGAAGCTTGGAGGAAATGGCGTAGTAGAGGCCGCCCGCAGCGGCCGCGCCAATCAACGCCAGGACCAGGAAAACGACCAGGATCCAGCGCAGCCAGCGGCGAAGGCGTGTCATCGGTGACAGATTCCGATTGCAGAATTCATGGCCGCAGAGTATAGATTACGCAAGGGGCTGGCTGGGGTCGGCTCTGGGGAGTGCAAGGGGAAGCCGCGTCATCGTGTGTCGTTCTGTGAAGAAGCCTTCACGGCGGGACGGTTGCCATTTGCAAAAAAAACGTTATTAATGCGCGGGCGCAGCTATTGCGTCCAAGTGCCCATCGGCAGGGGAGAAACCGTGGGGCTCATCCCAAAAGGCCAGTCGTCGCTCATTGGCGTCGACATCAGTTCGACTGCGGTAAAGCTTTTGCAGCTTTCACGCAGTGGTAACCGTTTCCGCGTGGAACATTACGCCGTGGAACCGCTGCCGCCGAACGCCGTCGTAGAAAAGAACATCGTTGAAGTGGAGGCGGTAGGGGAAGCTATCCGTCGCGCTGTCAACCGCTCGGGAAGCAAGGTCAAATTCGCCGCCGCAGCGGTGGCCGGGTCGGCGGTGATCACCAAGGTGATCCCGATGCCGGCCGATCTGGACGAGAACGAGATGGAGGCCCAGGTCGAACTGGAAGCCGTCAACTACATCCCGTACCCGATCGAAGAAGTGAACCTGGACTTCGAGGTGCTCGGGACCATCCCGAACAACCCGGAAATGGTCCAGGTGCTGCTGGCTGCCTCGCGTTCTGAAAACGTCGAACTGCGCCAGTCGGCGCTGGAACTGGGCGGACTGACGGCCAAGGTGATGGACGTGGAGGCCTTCGCGGTCGAGAACGCCTTTGCCCTGGTCGCCAGCGAACTGCCGGTGTCCAGCGACGGCGTGGTCGCACTGGTCGACATCGGCGCCACCATGACCACGCTGAACGTGTTGCGCGGGGGGCGCAGCCTGTACAGCCGTGAGCAGGTGTTCGGCGGCAAGCAGCTGACCGACGAGATCATGCGCCGTTTCGGCCTGAGCTACGAAGAAGCCGGCCTGGCCAAGCGCCAGGGCGGGCTTCCGGAAAGCTATGAAATGGAGGTGCTGGAGCCGTTCAAGGAAGCCACGGTCCAGCAGATCAGCCGCCTGCTGCAGTTCTTCTATGCAGGCAGTGAATTCAACCGTGTCGACTACATCGTGCTGGCAGGCGGCTGCGCCGCGCTGACCGGCCTGCCGGAGCTGGTGGAAGAGCAGCTTGGCGTGCCGACCGTGGTGGCCAACCCGCTGGCGCAGATGACGCTGGGCCCGAAGGTGCAGGCGCACGCGCTGGCACAGGATGCCCCGGCGCTGATGATCGCCACCGGCCTGGCGATGAGGAGTTTCGACTGATGGCACGGATCAACCTGCTGCCGTGGCGTGCCGAACGTCGCAAGCAACGCCAGCGCGAGTTCTACGCAATGTTGGGCCTGGCCGCCGTCGGTGGCCTGCTGTTGTCATTGATGGTGTGGTTCTACTACGACCGTCAGGTCAGCGGCCAGGGCGAGCGCAACACCTTCCTGCAGGCCGAGATCGACAAGGTCAAGCTGCAGAACAAGGAAATCGACCGCCTCGACGCGCAGAAGGACCGGCTGCTGGCGCGCAAGGCCGTCATCGAGGAACTGCAGTCCAAGCGTTCGCAGATGGTGCACCTGTTCGACGCCCTCGTCCGCACCATTCCCGATGGCGTGGTACTGACCGCACTGAAGCAGGAAGGCGACGTGCTGACCCTGGAAGGGCGCACCCAGTCCAATGCCCGCGTGTCGGCCTACATGCGCAACCTGGAGACCTCCGGCTGGATGACCAACCCGGAACTGTCGATCATCGAAGCGCGTGATCCGGAAAAGGAAAAGGAAGCCAAGACGCTGCCGCTGGCAGACGTCAGCGCGTTGCCGTATGTGTTCGTGGTGAAGGTCAAGCTGCCGGCGCAGAGCGAGGAATCCACGCTCAATCCGGATGGCTCGGTGGCTGACCCGAATGCGCCGGTTGCCGCTGATCCGGCCGCGCTGGCCCCGCTGGCCCCGGCCGACGGTGCCGCGCCTGCTGCCGCTCCGGCGCCTGCAGGCAACGCCGCGCCGGCTGCGCCCGCACCGCCCGCTGGCAGCCGTCTCACCCCGGCCGCCCCGCAGCAGACGCCGCCGCCGACACCGGCCAGCGGTCAGGAGGGCTCGCCGTGAGCCAGAAGAAATTCAATATCAACGAGTTGGACTTCAACGACATCGGCAACTGGCCGCAGCAGGCCAAGGTGGTGTTCTGCGTGCTGATCGCGCTGGTCATCATGGCGGTGTCGTGGTTCCTGCTGACCAGCGGCAAGCGCGAAGAGCTCGCCACCCTGGAACGCCGCGAGACCGAGCTGCGCACCGAGTTCGAGAAAGAACAGGGGCGCGCGGTCAACCTGGAACCGCTCAAGCAGCAGCTCGCGCAGATGGAGCAGGTGCTGCAGCAGATGCTGCGCC
Source organism: Stenotrophomonas lacuserhaii (assembly GCF_039674585.1). GTDB lineage: Bacteria > Pseudomonadota > Gammaproteobacteria > Xanthomonadales > Xanthomonadaceae > Stenotrophomonas > Stenotrophomonas pennii_A. The sequence goes on from NZ_JBDJNU010000043.1 coordinate 19,348, forward strand.
AGCTGCCCAGCAAGACCGAAATGCCGGACCTGATCATCGACGTTTCGCAGACCGCGTTGTCCAGCGGGCTGGTCAACGAACTGTTCGAACCCGAAGCCGAGCAGGTGCGCGAGTTCTACGCTGAGAAGCCGATCAAGCTGCGCATGGTGGGCAGTTACCACCAGTTCGGCGCGTTCGTCAGCGGCGTCGCCTCGCTGCCGCGCGTGGTCATCCTGACCATGCACGACATCAACCTGAAGCCGAAGGATCCCAAGACCGGCATCAACCCGGCCTCGATCCGCGCCGGTGCGCTGGAACTGTCCGGTACGGTCAAGACCTATCGCTACCTGGATGAGGCCGAGATGGAGCAGCAGGAGAAGGCCGCCGCCGAGAAGGCGGCCGCCGAGAAGGGAGGCAAGCCATGATCCGCTCCTCCCTGCTGCGCAGCGTTGGCCTGGTCGCGCTGGTGCTGCTCGCCGGTTGCGGCCGCGGCGTGACCAGCACGCCGGGCGATGCGCCCAACCTGCAGAAATGGGTGGAAGACGTGCGTGCACGTCCGGCCCCCGCCCTCGAACCGCTGCCGGTGATGCAGCAGTTCGAGACGTTTGAATATTCAGCGCAGGGCATGCGCGATCCGTTCACCGATGCCTGGTCCAATCCGCAGGGCGGCAGTGGCCTGCGTCCCGACCCGAACCGTCGCAAGGAGCCGCTGGAAGCCTTCCCGCTGGACAGCCTGGACATGGTCGGCACGATCGGGACCGGGGTCGGCACGGTGGCGGTGGTGATGGCACCCGACAAGGTGAGTTACCGCGTGCGGCCGGGCGTGTACATGGGGCAGAGCGATGGCCGGGTGACCGGGGTCTTCGAGGACCGCATCGAACTGATAGAGCTGGTGCCGGATGGCGCGGGCGGGTGGCTGGAACGGCCGGCCGCGCTTTCGCTTGAAGATCAATGATCGTTTACTGGGGATAGCACGATGACCTTTCACAATGCCAAGGGGCTGCGTCCGATCCGGCGCCCAACCTTGAACCGGATCGGCGCGCTGGGAGTCGCGTTGATGCTGGCGTGCGGCCACGCGACCGCGGCGGCGCCCGCCGCTGCGCCCGCTGCCGCCGCCGCTGCCACGCCGGTCAGCGCACCGGCGTCACTGTCGGTGTCCAAGATCGACTTCAAGCGGGGTGACGACGGCGCCGGCCGCCTGGTGCTGCAGTTCGACGGCCAGGGTGCGAACCCTGACCTGCGCAACCAGGGCGACAGCGTGGTCATCGACGTCGGCAACGCACGCCTGCCCGAGCAGCTGCAGAAGCCGCTCAACGTGACCGATTTCGCCACGCCGGTGCAGCGCATCGACGCCAAGCCGTACGGTGGGGGTACCCAGCTGGTGCTGAGCACCAACACGGCCTTCGAGTCGCTGGCGTACCAGAGCGGCAACGAATACGTGGTGGAGATCACCCCGAAGGAAGGCATCGCCGCTACCGGTGCGATCACCACCAGCACCATCGCCCAGGCCGCCAGCGCGGTAGCCCAGCGCGGTTACAGCGGACGTCCGGTGACGTTCAACTTCCAGGACGTGCCGGTGCGCACCGTGCTGCAGTTGATCGCCGAAGAGTCCAACCTCAACGTGGTGGCATCGGACAGCGTTGCCGGCAACGTCACCCTGCGCCTGGTCAACGTGCCGTGGGACCAGGCGCTGGATATCGTGCTGCGTGCCAAGGGCCTGGACAAGCGCCGCGACGGCAGCGTGATCTGGGTCGGCCCGCAGGCCGAGCTGGCCAAGTTCGAGCAGGAAAAAGAAGACGCACGCATCGCGATCGAGAACCGCGAGGACCTGATCACCGATTACGTGCAGATCAACTACCACAGCGCCTCGGCGATCTTCAAAGCCCTCACCGAAGCCCGCGGCATCGGCAACGGCAGCGGTGGCCAGGGCGGTGGCGGCAGTGGCAACTCGGCGCAGGAAGAGAGTGGCTTCCTGACCTCGCGCGGCCGCATCGTGGCCGATGAACGCACCAACATGCTGATGATCAGCGACATCCCGAAGAAGGTCGCGCGGATGCGTGAGCTGATCGGGGTGATCGACCGTCCGGTCGACCAGGTGCTGATCGAAAGCCGCATCGTCATCGCCACCGATACCTTCGCCCGCGAGCTGGGTGCGAAGTTCGGCGTCAGCGGCAGCCGCGACAACGTGTTCTTCAACAACACGGTCGAGAACAACGGCACCAACATCCGCGACCGTGCGACCGTGGACACCGCCTACCAGCGTGCGGTCAACGAATGGGCGGCGGCCGGTGGCACCGGTGCGGCCCCCGTGCGTGATCCGTACACCATCACCCGCGGCCTGATGTCCAACCTGCCGGTGGCGGCGACCAGCAACCCGGCTTCGCTGGCGCTGTCGATCCTCAACGCGGGCTACCTGCTGGATGTCGAACTGTCGGCGATGCAGACCGAGTCCCGCGGCGAAGTGATCTCCAACCCGCGCGTGGTGACCACCAACCAGCGCGAAGCCCTGATCAAGCAGGGTAAGGAAATCGGCTACGTGACCATCTCCGCCGGCGGCGCCGGTGGTGGCAACCAGGCCAACGTCCAGTTCAAGGAAGTGGTGCTGGAGCTGAAGGTCACCCCGACGATCACCAACGACAACCGCGTGTTCCTGAACATGGCGGTCAAGAAGGATGAAGTCGACCAGTGGATCGAGCTGGAAGGCTACGGCACGGTGCCGTCGATCAACCGTCGCGAAGTCAACACCGCCGTGCTGGTGGAAGACGGGCAGACGGTGGTGATCGGTGGCGTGTACGAGTTCACCGACCGCAACAGCATCAGCAAGGTGCCGTTCCTGGGTGACGTGCCGTTCCTGGGCAACCTGTTCAAGAAGCGCAGCCGCAACAAGGACAAGGCCGAACTGCTGGTGTTCGTGACCCCGAAGGTCCTGCGCGTCGCCAAGGGCAAGTGATGGTGTGAGTTGCCGGGCCTGCGGCCCGGGGTCCGTTGCAAGCCACAGCAACGTCAACGTCAACAGCAGCAGCTGTGGGGTGGTGGGGCGGGGCGGCTGTGCAGGACACGCCGCAAGTACGTCCCTGTAGGCTCGCTGTTCGCATCCATGCGAACAGACGGTCCTGCATACCCCACCCGCCCGGCCCTCCGACAGATCCCGGCGGCCGCTTGCCGGGGTAGAGCGCTTTGGTGGATGACGACCGTTGGTCGTCACGCTTCTGCGCGATGCTGACGCGCATTGAGCGCCTCAATTAAAACTCGGCCCATGTACGGTGCGTCGTCGACTGTCCACGCTGGACGTGCTGGGGCGATATCGCCCCAGTCGGGATTGCCGTCCTGGAAAACGCTCTCAAACAGCTCTGTCGTGCCCTCCGGCGTGGCGGACAATTCCGCAGCCCCGCCGTGCACCGATGCGGTCGTCATGGATGCGCTCAACGCACGATTGCGTGCCAGGCCGGTGGATGCCGATTGCCTGGTGGCGGTGCTGTTGCTGTTGGTGGAGCAGTGCGGGATCAGTGGCGTCGCGCGTAGTTGCGGGATGACCAACGCCACCTTCCGCCGGCAGTTCCGCAATGCGCCCGACCTGCCGCTGTCGACGCTGGTACGCGTGCTGCAGGCGTTCGCAATGCAGCTGCGCGTCGAAGCCCGGTCGCGCCGAGCCATGCTCGGCGAGCGCAGCGGAAAGCAGAAGCGTGACGACAATCGGTCGTCACCCACCAGATCGATGATGGCCAGGCGATGACGGCTAGCGGCCGTCACTACCGCTCCGTCACCCGCTCGTGAGCATGGACCTGTCCAAGGCGGGGCGGGACGGCAGTGCAGGACCGTCTGTTCGCATGGATGCGAACAGCGAGCCCCCATGGACGGGTTCACGGCGTGTCCTGCACTGCCGTCCCGCCCCGCCAGTCCACGAGCCTGCAGCGTTTGACGTTGACGTTGACGTTGACGGCCAGCGGCCGTCACTACCGGGTTATGCGCGCGACAGCGCCAGCAGGCGCTCGGCGATCTTCTCCAGCGGCAGCTGCTCTTCGGCCGCGCCGAGCTTGAACGCGGCGCCCGGCATGCCCCATACAACTGACGTGGCTTCATCCTGCACCAGCGTCGGGGCGCCTGCCTGGCGCAACTGCAGCAGTCCGCGTGCGCCGTCATCCCCCATGCCGGTCAGGATCACCCCGATTGCGTTGGCGCCGGCGCTCTGCGCCACCGACTGGAACAGCACGTCCACCGCCGGCTTGTGCCGGTTCACCGGCGGGCCGTCGTCGATCCGGCAGCGCCAGCGCGCACCATCGCGGATCACCCGCAGGTGCTTGCCGCCCGGCGGCAGGTAGGCATGACCCGGCAGTACTGCTTCGCCATCGCTGGCCTCGCGCACGGCCATCGCCGAATGCCGGTCCAGGCGCTCGGCGAAGGCCGTGCTGAAGGTCGCCGGCAGGTGCTGGGTGATCACCACGGCGGGGGCGTCGGCGGGAAGGCCTTCCAGTACCACGCGCAGCGCTTCGGTGCCGCCGGCCGAAGCGCCGATGGCGATCAGGCGGTCGGTGGTGCGGAACTGCGAGGGCCGTGGCGCGGTCGCTGCGCCGGGCGATGCCAGCGTGACCTTGGGCGCCACGGGCGCGCGTACCAGCGCACGCACGCGCGAGCGGGCGGCGGTCTTCACCTTCTCGATGATTTCATCGGCATAGCCCTGCAGGCCGCGGGTCACATCCAGTTTCGGCTTGGACACGAAATCCACCGCGCCCAGTGCCAGCGCCTGCAGGGTGGTGTCCGCGCCGCGCTCGGTCAGCGATGAGATCATCACCACCGGCAGCGGATGCAGGCGCATCAGGTTCTCCAGGAAGGCCAGGCCATCCATGCGCGGCATTTCCACGTCCAGCGTGATCACGTCCGGTGCCAGCCGCTTGATCTTCTCGCGGGCCAGCAGCGGGTCGGCGGCGGTGCCGACCACTTCGATGCCCGGATCGCTGGCGAGGATCTCGCTGAGGATCTGCCGGACCACGGCCGAATCGTCCACGATCAGTACGCGACACGGTTGTTCCAGGCTCATTCGAACAGCTCCACGCCGCCGGTGACCGGCGCTTTGGACAGGCGGGCACGCACGGCCGATTCGGCCGCGGCCACTTCGGCTTCGTGCGCATGCGGCAGGCGGTTGACCACCACGCGGCCGCTGTCGGCGAAGAACCAGATCTTGCGCGGATGGATCCCGCACAGGTCTTCGGCGACGATGGGAATGTGCTCGGCCTGCAGGTACTGGCGTACGAATTCGGCGTTGCGCGTACCCACCGGGTTGCTGGTGAAGCCCTTCAGCACGTTGGCGCCGCCGAACACCTTGGCTTCCAGGCGCTTGCGGTTGGCGCCGCGCTTGAGCAGATCGTTGATCAGCAGTTCCATCGCGTAGCTGCCATAGCGTGCAGGTGCACCATCGCCGACGTTGCCCTCCGGCAGCAGGAAGTGGTTCATCCCGCCGATGCGCAGCACCGGATCGCGCAGGCAGGCGGCCACGCAGGAACCGAGGATGGTGGTCAGCGCGGTGTCATCGTCCACCACCAGGTACTGGGTGGGCAGCAGCTTGGCCGCAGTGACCTTGAAGCGGCTGTCGTAGTAGCGCATGACGTCGTCTTCGCGCAGGGCGGCACTCATGTCGGTGCTCCCGGTGCGCGCCGGTAGAGCGTGCGGCCACAGGGCTGGATCAGGTCGGCGGCATGCAGGTAGTTCTCGGAGTGCCCGGTGTAGAGCATGCCGTCGTCGGCCAGGTGGCGGACCAGCCGGCCGAGGATGTCGCGCTGGGTCGGCTTGTCGAAGTAGATCATCACGTTGCGGCAGAACAGGGCAGTGAACGGGCCGCCGATGTCGAAGCGCGGTGCGAGCAGGTTGAGCGGACGGTAGTCGATCAGTTCACGCAGCGCAGGCACCACCCGGCACTGGCCGTCATTGGGGCCGGTGCCGCGCTGGAAATAGCGACGTTTCAGATCCGTCTCCAACGAGGCCACGCGCTCCAGCGCATAGACGCCGCGTGCAGCGGTGGCCAGCACCTGCGTATCCACGTCGGTGGCTACGATCCGTACCGGCGGCTTGAGCGTGCCGAAGGCTTCGCAGGCGGTGATCGCGATGGAGTAGGGTTCCTCGCCGGTGGACGCCGCGCATGACCACAGCAGCAGCGGATTGGCGCTGGTGGCGGTGGCGGCCCGTGCCTGCAGTTCCTCGCGCAGCTTGTCGAAATGGTGCGGTTCGCGGAAGAACGCGGTGAGGTTGGTGGTCAGCGCATTGGTGAACGCCTGCCATTCGTCGTCGCCGCCGTTCTCCAGGTGGTCCAGGTACTGCTGGAAGCTGCGCATGCCCAGCACACGCAGGCGCCGCGACAGGCGGCCATACACCATGTCCCGCTTGGCCGGCGCCAGGGCGATGCCGGCACGTTGGTGGATGAGTTCGCAGACGCGGCGGAAATCGCGGTCGGCGAAGTCGAATTCGCGGTTGTCGGTGCGGACGATCGGGGAGGCAGGCAGGGTCACAAGGGGTGTCCAGTGCGGGAACGAAGGCGCGGGGAGCTACCCGCGCCGCTGCGGATCAGAATTCCTGCCAGTTGCCGTCGTCCGGCGTCTGCAGCACGCGCGGGGTGGGGGCTGGACGCGCGGCGGTGCGTGCCGGGGCGCGCGCCGGGCCCACGGGCGCGACCGCGGGGCGTTCAATGCGGGCAGCGACCGCGCGTACCGCGGCATCCACCTGGTTGTCCAGGCGGAAGATCGCCACGGCATCGGCAAGCTGGGTCGCCTGTTCTTCCATCGCGCGTGCGGCGGCGGTGGCTTCTTCCACCAAGGCCGCGTTCTGCTGGGTGGTTTCGTCCATCTGCACCACGGTCTGGTTGACCTGTTCGATGCCGGCGGACTGTTCCTGCGACGCCGCGGAAATCTCGGCCATGATGTCGGTCACGCGCTGCACCGAGGCGACGATCTCGCCCATGGTGGCGCCGGCCTGGTGCACCAGCGCGGAGCCATCGGACACCTTGCTGACCGACTCGTCGATCAGGCTCTTGATCTCCTTGGCCGCTGCTGCCGAACGCTGCGCCAGCGTGCGCACTTCGCTGGCGACCACGGCGAAACCGCGGCCCTGTTCGCCGGCACGCGCCGCTTCCACTGCGGCATTCAGTGCCAGGATGTTGGTCTGGAAGGCGATGCCGTCGATCACCGAGATGATGTCGGCGATCTTCTTCGAGGAGGCTTCGATCGAGGTCATGGTGGTGACCACCTGGCCGACCACCTGGCCGCCCTGCGAGGCGACGCCGGCCGCGCCGATCGCCAGCTGGTTGGCCTGGCGCGCGTGCTCGGCGTTCTGGCGCACGGTGGAGGTCAGTTCCTCCATCGATGCCGCGGTCTCTTCCAGGTTGGCGGCCTGCTGTTCGGTGCGGCGCGACAGGTCATTGTTGCCGCTGGCGATCTCACCGGCGGCCAGGGTGATGCTGCTGGTCGCGCCCTGGATCTGGCCGACGATCCGGGTCAGCTGGATGACCGTTGCGTTGGCATCATCGCGCATGCGGGCGAACACGCCCTGGAATTCACCGTGCATGCGTGCGGTCAGGTTGCCTTCGGCGATGGCCGAAAGCAGCGCCGACAGCTTGCCGAGGTTGTCATCGCTGACCGTCATCATCGCGTTGAGGTTTTCCACCATCGCGCGGAAATCGTGTTCGAACGCGGCGGCGTCGCCGCGCTGGCTGAAGTCGCCGGCCGCGGCCGCGGCGGCGAGCCGCTTGATCTCGGCGTTGATGCGGCCCAGGTTGGCCTTCACCGCATCGACGGTGGTGGTGATGGCCGCCTTGTCGCCCGGGTAGCGGGCGATGTCGGCGCGCAGATCGCCGATGGCGTACTGCTGCACTACGGCCAGCACGTCATGCAGGGTCTGCACGTGGCTGCCAACCAGCAGGTTGGTGTCACGCACCATCTGGCCGTACTCGCCCGGTACGCTGCCGGCGTCGATGCGGTAGGCCAGCTCGCCGGCTTCGTGGCGGCGCGCCATTTCGCGCTGTCCGCCGATCACCGCGTGCAACTGGTCCTGCATGCGGCCCATGCTGTGCAGCAGGCGGCCGGGTTCGTCGTGCGGCTGTTCGCCGATGGCGTTGTCCAGCTTGCCGGCGGCGATGCCTTCGGCGACCAGGGTAGCCTTGCGCAGCGGGGTGGCGATGCGGCTGCCGATCACCCAGCTCAACGCCAGTACCACCAGCACCACGATGCCGCCGGTAAGCGCCATGATCACGGTGAACGCCCACGCCTGGGCCTGCACGTCGTCCATGTACACGCCGCTGGTCACCACCCACTGCCACGGCGCGAACATGTGCGCGTAGGTGACCTTGTCGATCGGCTCTTCGGCACCGGGCTTGTTGGTCTGGTAGTAGGTGAAGCCACCGCCGATGCGCGCCATGCCCACCTGCAGGTAGTACAGCGGCACGCCGTCGACGGAGGTGTAGTCCTTCTGCACGCTGCCCACGCGCTCGGGCTTGAACGGGTGCATCAGCATCACGTAGTTCGTGTCCAGCACGTTGTAGTAATAGGCGTTGTCCTGCGCCCGCATGGCGTCGAGCGCCTGGATCGCGGCGGCCTTTGCGGCCGCTTCGGTCAGTTCGCCGCTGGCGGCCAGTTTCTGGTAGTGGCTGAGCACGCCTTCGGCCAGTTCCACCTGCACCGCCAGCGATTCCTTGCGGGTTTCGGTCAGGTCCAGGTACTGCATGCGCGCGGCGACGATGGACAGTGCGATGACGCCGATGGCGATCAGCACGGTAAGCAGGTTGAGCTTGCGGCGAACCGGGAGGTTGTCGAAGTAGCGGTGCCAGCGTTGCTTGAGCGTCATGGAGCGGGACCAGAACAGGGAAAAGGGGGCGCGGATCTGCCGCGTCATCCGTGTTATCGGCCGCGATGGCGGACAATTGAGCGGTGTAGAAGCGTGACGACCAACGGGCGGGACCCCCGTGGGGGGCGGGGGGCGCAAGGCGGGCCGCGGCCGGGCCTACCCGGCGGGGCAAAAAAATGCCGGGCACGAGGCCCGGCCTTGTCCGAAGACGCAGTCGGATCAGAACTCCTGCCAGTCTCCATCGGCCAGCTCGGTTGCCGGCTGGCGGCTGGCCGGGCGGCGCGGGGCGGAGACGGCGGCAGCCGGTGCAGCCGCACGCGCACGCGCCGGTGCCGGGGTGTCGTGCTGCAGCTCGACCTCGTCCAGGGTGAACACCGACACCGCCTCGCTGAGGTGGCCGGCCTGTTCTTCCATGGCGCGCGCGGCGGCGGTGGCTTCTTCCACCAGTGCGGCATTCTGCTGGGTGGTTTCGTCCATCTGCACGACGGTCTGGTTGACCTGTTCAATGCCGGCGGACTGCTCCTGCGAAGCCGCGGAGATCTCGGCCATGATGTCGGTCACGCGCTGCACCGAGGCGACGATCTCGCCCATGGTGGCGCCGGCCTTGTGCACCAGCGCCGAACCATCGGCGACCTTGCCGACCGAGTCGTCGATCAGGCCCTTGATCTCCTTGGCCGCCGCGGCCGAACGCTGTGCCAGCGTGCGCACCTCGCTGGCGACCACCGCGAAACCGCGGCCCTGTTCACCGGCACGTGCGGCTTCCACGGCGGCATTCAGCGCCAGGATGTTGGTCTGGAAGGCGATGCCGTCGATCACCGAGATGATCTCGGCGATCTTCTTCGACGAGGTCTGGATGGCCGACATGGTGGTGACCACCTGGCCGACCACCTCGCCACCCTGCGAGGCCACGCCGGCCGCGCCGATCGCCAGCTGGTTGGCCTGGCGGGCATGCTCGGCGTTCTGGCGCACGGTGGAGGTCAGTTCCTCCATCGATGCAGCGGTTTCTTCCAGGTTGGCGGCCTGCTGTTCGGTACGGCGCGACAGGTCACTGTTGCCGCTGGCGATTTCACCGGCAGCCGAATTGATCGCGCGGCTGGAATGCTTGATGCGGGTGACGATGCCGCTCAGCTGCTCGGCGGTCGCGTTGGCGTCGTCACGCATCTGCGCGAACACGCCCTGGTAATCGCCGTGCATGCGCGCGGTCAGGTCGCCGCGCGACAGCGCGTTGAGCAGCTGCGAGATCTGCTCGATGCTCGATGCGTTGGCATCCAGCAGGCCGTTGATCTGGTTGGCCAGCTGCAGGAAGAAGCCGTCCTTGCCTTCGCTGTCCACACGGTCGGTGAGGTCGCCGGCGGCGGCGCGGGCGATGACTCGGGCCACTTCGGCTTCAACGGCGGCTTCCGGGGTGCGGTCGCGCCATTCGGTCACATGGCCGACCGTTTCGCCTGCTTCGTTGCGGATGGTGGAGATGACCTGGGCGAACTGGGCCTGGCCGTACTGCACTTCGCGGCGGGCCACGCCGTTGCGCTCCAGGTCGGACAGAACGGCCGCATCGGCCTTGCCGCCCACTTCCAGTTCGGCGACCGGGCGGCCGACCAGCGGCGCTTCGACGTCGAACTCCGGCAGGTCCTTGCGCAGTTCGGCGGCGTGCTCGACCAGCGACTGCGCCAGCGCACGGTTGGCGTAGACGATCTGCTGGTTGGCATCGCTGAGGAACACGCCGGTGGAGCTGTAGTCCAGCGCGGTGCGGATGCGCAGGTTCTCGCTGGCCACGGCCTGGTCGCGTTCGATGCGTTCGCGCAGATCGCGCTGCATGCGCTGCATGGCCTGCATCAGGTCGCCCACTTCATCCGAGCGCGAGGTGTCGATGTGACCGTCCAGCTTACCGCTGGCCACTTCGTTGGCGACGGTCACCGCGCCGCGCACGCTGCCGACCAGGGCACGGGCAAACAGCCACACCAGCACGAAGCCGAGCGCGGCGCCGCCGAGCAGGGCGATGATGATCAGCGTGGCCGAGGTGGCATAGGTGGATTCTGCCTGCTCGCGCGCCGCGCGGGCCAGGCGGTTGTCTTCGGCGATCAGTGTTTCCAGCGCGGTGGCCGAAGCACGGTGCTTGGTACGCGTTTCACCGACGAAGGTATCGATGGCATCGTCCGGCAGCTGCAGTTCCAGCATTTCGCTGACCGAATCGTACGAGGCGAGCGCGCCGTTCCATTCCTTCACGAAGGCATCGAACAGGGCTTTCTGTTGCACGTTGTCGACCAGTGCCGGGTAGGCCTTGATCGAGGCGTCCATCTGCTTGCGCAGGTCGGCGGCCCGGGTGCGGGCTTCTGCCTTGACGTCGTCGCTGGCGCGGATCAACTGCTGGTAGGACGAATTGCGGTACTCGCCGAGAATGCCGCGCATCTCGCCGGCCATGCGGATGCTCTCCATCCGCTTGCCGGCCAGGTCGGTGGTCACGTTGTTGAGCGAGTGCAGGCCACGGTAGGCCACGATGCCCTGAAGCAGCATCACCAGCAGCAGCACCCCGAAGGTGAGCAGCAGCTTGGGCATCAGTTTGAGGTTGTTGATCCAGGGCATGGGCGTTGCACTCTCCAAAGGCGGACGCGTCCGGGCCACCATGGCCCGGGTGCAGCAGCCACGCCGGCCGTGCCGGCGTGGCGGGACAGGCCGGTCTTACTTGATGTCGGCCAGCTTCAGGCCAGCCGGCGAGCTGACTTCGATTTCAGCGCGCGAGGCGTCGCGCTCGATCCTGCCGATCACGCACACGGTCTTGCCTTCCAGCGATTCCAGCGGGAAGCTGAACTTGCCGCGGTTGGCGCCGGCGATGCGGGCCGAGAAGGTGTGGCGCGGGAAGGCGCCGCCCATGTACAGGAAGGTCGGCGACCCTTCCGAGCCTTCGGCGAAGCGGGCCTTTTCGACCTTGCCGCAGACCATGCCTTCCTTGCCGACCTGGCGCGGGGCCATCTCCGGCGGAATCATGGCCGACTGGGCGGAAGCGGTCAGGGCGGTGGCAGCCAGCAGGGTGGCCGATGCAAGTGCGAACAGGGACTTCATCTACAGGTACTCCAGTAATGGGGATGGGGATCGGGTGGCCGGCCTGGTGCGTTCCGTCGCGGGCGGTCCTTGAATCCCCTATCGGCCGTTGCAGACGGAACTGAAGGATTTTGTTCCGCTCCGTTGCAATCAGGCAGCGGCTTCTTCGGCCGCGGCCGGCTGGCCCATGTCGGCACTGTCGAGCAGGGTTTCGATGTCCAGCAGGATCAGCATGCGGTCGTCCTGGGTGCCGATGCCGGAAATGAAGCGGGTATCCACGGCCGCACCGAACTCCGGCGTCGGGCGGATCTGCTCGGCGGCCAGCGGGATCACGTCGGAGACGCTGTCCACCACGATGCCGACCACGCGGTCTTCCACGTTCAGCACGATCATCACGGTGAAGGCGTCGTAGCGCGCGTTCTCCAGGCGCAGCTTCAGGCGCAGGTCGATGACCGGCACGATGGTGCCGCGCAGGTTGATCACGCCCTTGATGTAGTCCGGTGCATCCGGCACGCGGGTGACCGCATCGTAGCCGCGGATCTCCTGCACCTTGAGGATGTCCACGCCGTAGTGCTCGTCGCCGAGGGTGAAGCTGAGGAACTCGCCGCCGGTATCGGCGTGGGCCTGGTTCTTGTCGTTCATCGAGGGTGTCCTGGGTGCCGTGATTCGCGGTCTCAGGCTCGATATCGGCGGATCCGGGCGGGACTTTAGCAAAAGCGCGCGCGAGCAAGCTCGCGCCTACGACAAAGCGGCCCGCGCGGGCACGCCGCTACAGTTCACCGTTCTTGCGGGCACTGCGCTGGCGGTCGATGCGGAAGATGTAGCGCTGGATGGCGCTGTCGCCACCGCGCGGCAGGCGCTCGAAACGCAGGCCCACGCGGGTGACTTCGCTGCCGTTGGGCAGCTTCTGCGGACGCTCGTTGCAGGCGATCAGGCTGACCTGCAGGTCCGGGCCGTCGGGCAGCGACAGTTCGGCTTCATAACGTTGCTGCAGGCCGAACACCGGGTAGTCCGCAGGCAGGGTGACCGCCAGTCCGCCGCCGCTGATGTCCACCACGCGCATCGCCAGCCGTTCCGGGCGTCCGTCCACCGCTGGCAGTACCAGCTGCGGGGAGTCGGTGATCGGGGTCTCCAGCCGGTACATCTCCCGCCGCTGCAGGTGCACCATCTCGTCCGGCAGGGTGGTCCGGAACGCGACGTGGCGGCCGTTGTCCAGGCGCTCGACATGATCCACGCGGAAACGCACCAGCACCCGGTCGAGCTGGGCAAAGCACAGCAGGTGGCCGGCCGCCTCGGCGGCACGGTTGGAGGCCTCCTGCGGGCTGCCATCAAGCAGCAGCTGGTGCTGGTCCTCGTCCAGTTCCAGCACGGCGGTGGGGAAGCTCTGGTCGCGCCCACCAATGTGGGCGTTGATCAGCGACCGCTGTTCGATCAACTGCCTGAGCAACTGGCGGATCTGCAGCGGATTTCGCACCAGGAAGCGTTCATCGGCGCTGTCGTCGTGCGCGGTGGGGGGCTGATCCTGTGCTGCATCGTGGCTGCCTGCGGACATCGGTTCTGCGTTCGAGTGCGGGAAGAACCGTGACGTAGGACACGGTGGCCTTCCAGCATATCGGCAGTGGTGCCATTTCCTGAACCCCATGACGCCGCCATGTTGCGAGGCGGAGTCAGAGCATGCAGCGGTAGCGCCGAGCCATGCTCGGCGAGCGCAGCGGCGGGGGTTGACGGCCAGCGGCCGCCACTACCCGGCGGGCGCGTTACCCGGCCAGCTCCCGCAGCCGCCGCAGCACGGCGGTTTCGCTGCCATCGTCGTGCAGGCGGAAGCGCGCCACGGCCTCGGCAAGCCCTGCTGCCTGGGATCCCATGGCATGGGTGGCCTCGGTCGATGCTTCGACCAGGGCCGCGTTCTGGCGGGTGTTGGCGTCCATCTGGGTGATGCTCTGGCTGACCTGTTCGATGCCCGCGCTCTGCTCCTGCGAAGCCGCAGCGATCTCGGCCATGATCTGGTTGACCTGCTGCACCGACTGCACGATCTCGCGCATGGTCGAGCCGGCGCGCTGCACCAGCACCGAGCCGTGCGCCACCTTCTCCACCGAGTCGTCGATGAGGCCCTTGATCTGTTTGGCCGCTTCGGCCGAACGCTGGGCCAGCACGCGCACTTCGGAGGCCACCACCGCGAAGCCACGACCCTGCTCGCCGGCACGGGCGGCTTCCACGGCGGCGTTCAGGGCCAGGATGTTGGTCTGGAAGGAAATGCCGTCGATCACCGAAATGATCTCTGCGATCCGGCGCGAGGCGTGTTCGATGTCACTCATGGTGGTGACCACGCTGCCGACCACCTCGCCCCCGGATGCCGCCACCTCGGCCGCGCCGCTGGCCACGCGGTTGGCAGTGCGGGCATGTTCGGCGTTCTGCCGCACGGTGGCGGTCAGTTCTTCCATGGTGGCGGCGGTTTCTTCCAGGCTCGCCGCCTGCTGTTCGGTCCGGCTGGCAAGGTGCCCGTTGCCCTGTGCAAGCCCGGCGGCGGTGCCATTGATGTGCGTGGACGCGTCCTGGATGTTGCCGACGATGCGCGTCAGCTGGGCGATGGTGGCGTTGGCATCGTCGCGGATGCGGCCGAAAACGCCGTGGAAATCGCCTTCCATGCGTGCCGTGAGATCGCCCTGCGAGAGCGCCGACAACAGGGCCGAGATCTGGTCCAGGCTGCTGGCGTTGGCATCCATCAGGCCATTGAGGTGCTGGGCGAGCTGCAGCAGGAATCCCTCCTTGCCTTCGCAGGCGACACGGCCACTGAAGTCGCCGTTGGCGGCAGCCTGCACGATGCGTTCAAGCTCGGCTTCCACCTCCGCTTCGAGCGTACGGTCGGCCCACTCCACCACGAAGCCCTGGCGCTCACCCTGGTTGCTGACGATGGGGTTGACGATCAGGCGCAGCAGCCGGCCGCCGACGCGGATGTGTGCACGGTAGGTCGTGGTCAGGGTGTCCAGCAAGCTGGCCTGGTGGGCCGGGTTGCGGTGGAAGATGTCGATGTTGCGGCCGATCAGGTCGTTTGCATCGAACTGGGGCAGGTCGCGGCGCAGGTCCGGTTCGGCAGCGGCCAGCATCTGCTGCAGGGGACGGTTGACGAATACGATGTTGCGCTCGCGGTCGGCGATCATCACGTTGGTGGTGACATCGTCCAGCGCCGTGCGGATGCGCAGCGTGTCCGCCAACGCGGCCTGTTCGTGCTCGCGCCGCTGCAGCAGCTGGGTACTGGTCTGCACCAGGGTGCGGGCCAGCGACTCGGCCGGGAACTGTTCGGCATGGATGCCGGCCGGCAACGGCTGGTCGGCGGCCACGCCGCGCGCCAATGCGGCCAGCTGCCGGGGATCATGTCCGAGCAGCAGCAGCTGGCGGCGCATCTGTACGGCCATGACCGAAAGCAGCGCGGTTTCCACCACCACGTAGCTGGCGTGCAGGGCGAGGATGCCGATGCCGCTGCCGGCACTGAACACCGGGTAGGGCAGGCCGCGCTGCTGCAGCCAGAAGAACAGCACGTGATGCACGGCGATCGCCGCGGCGGCCACCACCAGCGGCAGCCAGTCGCGGTAGTACAGCAGCAGCGCGATCAGCACGATCACGGTGAAATGGGTTTCCAGCAGGCCGCCGGTCTGGTGGATGAGGGTGGCGGCCTGCACCATCCAGGCCAGCGCGACGGTGCAGCGCGACAGTCGCGTGCCGGGCAGCAGATGGACCTGCGCGGCGACCACCAGCAGGGTGGGCAGGCTGAGGGCGAGGAACGGGGTCCAGGCACCGGCGCGCAGCGCAAGCCCCATCGACACCAGTGCCAGCAGCGCGCTGACGCCCAGGAACAGGCGATCGGCTTCCGCCGTCAGGGCCTGCAGAAAAGGAAGTTTTTCGTGACCTGCGAACGAATCAACAGTGCGTGGCGTGGCGGACATGCACAATGCTCCTTCTGGCATGAACAGCGGCGTGGTGATTCAACGGCGATCGCTGGGGGCGACGCACAGGCGAGCGGGAGAATCGGCGTTCTGGTACCACAGCGCCGGTGCTGCCCAGCCCATCCAAAGGCCGAGCAGCAACAGGCCGGCCAGCGCGCGGGGGAAGCGCTGTCGGGATACGACGACGTCGGCGGAAGCGTCCATCGGCAGACCGGGCGATGTGGTGAGAGCAGTAACGGCCCTCCCCGGACGAACTTGACGGGCGCGTGATGGGAGTGTGACGGCGCGCACGGATTGTCCCGGAATCAGGCGGCGTGGCTTCGCGCTGGGCAGGGCGGGGCTGGGCTGGGCTGGGCGGGGAGGCCGCAGGTGCAAAGCGGTAGCGC
>NZ_JBDJNU010000044.1:0-34762 GCF_039674585.1 Stenotrophomonas lacuserhaii
GCCTCGTTTCGCGCCCTCCATGGCGCTCAACGCCCCCGCCCAGCCCCGCCGCCCGACCCGCTGACAGGTTCCGGTGGCCGCCAGCAAGGAGCGGTAGCGCCGACCCATGGTCGGCGGGAGGTGGCCGGCCCGTGGGATTTGATGCACTGCACATTGCCACATCGGATCGGGGCGGCAACACTCGATGTCCATCGGTGGACATCGCGACGTGGGAGTGGCGGGTGCGGCAGGAAAACAGTGGGGATGGGGCGGTCTACCTGGGAATCGACGCGGGGACGCAGAGCCTGAAAGTGCTGGCTTACGATCCGCAAGCGCGGCAGGTGGTGGGACAGCAGTCGCGTTCGCTGGCGCTGGACAGCGGCGACGATGGCAGTCGCGAGCAGGACGCGGTCAGTTGGACCCGGGCCCTGCAGGAATGCGTGTTGGCGCTGCCCGACGCGGTGCGTGCGCGGGTCAGCGGGCTGGCGGTCTCGGGCCAGCAGCATGGGTTCGTGGCGCTTGCGGCCGATGATTCGGTGCTGGCGCCGGTCAAGCTGTGGTGCGATACCAGCAGCACCACCCAGTGCGATGCGATCACCGCCGCAGCCGGTGGCGAAAGCGCCTGTATCGCGGCGGCCGGCAATCCGTTGCGGGTCGGTTACACCGCCTCCAAATTGCCGTGGACGAAGCAGCATCGGCCGCAGGCCTACGCTTCGCTGGATGGCATCGCCCTGCCGCACGATTACCTCAACCTGTGGCTGACCGGCGCGCGTTTCATGGAATGCGGCGATGCCTCCGGCACAGGCTGGCTGGACGTCCGTGCGCGGCAATGGTCGCCGCCGATGTTGGCCGCGACCGATCCGGATCGCGATCTCGCCAGCCTGCTGCCGCCGCTGGTCGCGCCCGATACCACCTACGCCCTGCTGCCTGCGGTGGCCGATGCGCTCGGCCTGCCGGCCGGGGCGCGCGTGGCGGTGGGAGGCGGCGACAACATGATGGCGGCGATCGGCACCGGCGCGGTGCGCGAAGGGCGCCTGAGCATGAGCCTGGGCACGTCGGGCACGCTGTTCGCCTGGAGTGCGGAGCCGAAGATTGATCCGCAGGGGCGCTGGGCCGCGTTCTGTGCCTCCGATGGTGGCTGGCTGCCGTTGATCTGCACGATGAACTGCACGGTCGCCACCAACCAGGTCGCCGCGCTGCTCGGTGTGCAGCAGGGCCAGACCGAGGCACTGCTGCAGGCCAGCCCGCCCGGCGCGGCAGGGCTGGTGCTGCTGCCGTTCTTCAACGGCGAACGCAGCCCGGACCTGCCGCTGGCCAAGGGCGCCCTGCACGGCATGGACCTGCACAACCTGTCCCCGGCCAACTTGTATCGCGCGGCGATGGAAGGCGCCAGTTACAGCCTGAAGCTCGGCTATGACGCGTTGCACGAGGCGGGTCTGCAGGGCGCGCGGGTGGTGCTCACCGGCGGCGGCGCCAACAGCGCCGCCTGGCGCCAGCTGATCGCCGATCTGTTCCAGTTGCCGGTCGAAGTGCCGGTGCAGGCGGAAGGCGCGGCCTTCGGCGCCGCCCTGCAGGCCGCGTGGGCCTGTGCTGGCGCCGGTATGCCGCTGGCCGACATGGTCGATGCCCACGTGGTCTTCGACCCGGCCCTGTCAGCGCAGCCCGATCCCGTCCGCGGCGCCGCGTATGCGCGCGGCTACCAGCGTTTCACCCATTACCTGCAGGCCTCGCTGCCGTTGTACCGCCAGCGCCTGCCCTGATTCCCCCTAGAGGATGTTGCCCATGAGTTCTTCGTTCTACGTTGGCCAGCGCGAATTTTTCCCCGGTGTCGGTCGCATTCCCTTCGAAGGCCGCGATTCGGACAATCCGCTGGCCTACAAGGTCTACGATGCCGACAAGCAGGTCGGCGGCCGCAGCATGGCCGAACACCTGCGCTTCGCGGTGGCGTACTGGCACAGCTTCTGCGGGGCAGGGCACGATCCGTTCGGGCCCGGCACGCGTGCTTATCCGTGGGACCAGGGCGCCACGCCGCTGGCGCGTGCCGAAGCCAAGGCCGATGCCGCCTTCGAGTTCGTCACCAAGCTGGGCGTGCCGTACTACTGCTTCCATGACGTCGACCTGGCGCCGGATGCGGACGACATCGGCGAGTACCGTGACAACCTCCGCCACATGGTCGGGATCGCCGGCGAGCGCCAGCGCCAGACCGGGGTCAAGCTGCTGTGGGGCACCGCCAACCTGTTCTCGCACCCGCGCTACATGAACGGCGCGGCGACCAATCCGGACTTCGCCGTGGTCGCGCGCGCTGCGGTGCAGGTGCAGGCGGCGCTGGATGCCACGGTGGCGCTGGGCGGCAGCAACTATGTGTTCTGGGGTGGGCGCGAAGGCTATGCCTGCCTGCTCAACACCGACATGAAGCGCGAACAGGCGCACCTTGCACGGTTCCTGGCGGCGGCGCGCGACTACGGGCGCAGCATCGGCTTCCAGGGCACGTTCCTGATCGAGCCCAAGCCGATGGAGCCGATGCACCATCAGTATGATTTCGACAGCGCCACGGTGGTCGGCTTCCTGCGTGCGCATGGCCTGGACCAGGATTTCAAGCTCAACATCGAAGCCAACCACGCGACCTTGTCCGGGCACACCTTCGCCCATGACCTGCAGGTAGCTTCCGATGCCGGCCTGCTGGGCAGCATCGATGCCAACCGCGGCAACCCGCAGAATGGCTGGGATACCGACCAGTTCCCGACCGATCTGTATGACGCGGTGGGCGCGATGCTGGTGGTGCTGCGGCAGGGCGGCTTCGGTGATGGCGGGCTCAACTTCGATGCCAAGGTGCGCCGGGAATCCACCGACCCGCAGGACCTGTTCATCGCCCACATCGGCGGCATGGACACCTTTGCCCGCGGTTTGGAAGTCGCCCATGGCCTGATCACCGCCTCGCCGCTGGAACAGTGGCGCAGCGAACGCTATGCCAGCTTCGACAGCGGTGCGGGCGCGGCCTTTGCCAGTGGCCAGCTGAGCCTGCAGGAGCTCTGTGCCCACGCGCAGCAGGCCGGCGAACCACGCCAGCGTAGCGGCCGGCAGGAAGCCTATGAGAACCTGCTCAACCAGTACCTGCTGCGCTGAGCGGCAGTCGTCCATCGCAACCGGGTAAACCCATGTCCACAGCGATATCCGCTTCCTCCGGCACGCAGGGCGAGAACACCGCCTTCATCGTGCTGATCAGCTGCGTGGCCACCATTGGTGGCTTCCTGTTCGGCTTCGACAGCGGGGTCATCAACGGCACCGTCGACGGCCTTCGAAGTGCGTTCAATTCCAGCGAAGCCGCGCTCGGCTTCGAAGTGGCTTCGATGCTGCTGGGGTGTGCCATCGGTGCGTTCCTGGCCGGGCGGCTGGGTGACCTGCTGGGACGGCGCAGCGTGCTGATCATCTCGGCGGTGTTGTTCCTGCTGTCGGCGCTGGGGGCCGGTGCCGCGCACGCGTCATGGCTGTTCGTCACCGCACGCGTGATCGGCGGCTTCGCGGTCGGCGCGGCCAGCGTGATGGCCCCGGCGTATATCGCCGAAGTCGCCTCTGCGCGCTATCGCGGCAAGCTCGCCACGGTGCAGCAGATCGCCATCATCAGCGGCCTGTTCGCGGCCTTCCTGAGCAACTTCCTGCTGGCGCGCGCGGCAGGGGCATCCACCGAAGTGCTGTGGCTGGGACAGGAGGCATGGCGCTGGATGTTCTGGATGCAGGCCGTTCCTTCGCTGCTGTTCCTGGCACTGCTGCTGGTGATCCCGGAAAGCCCGCGCTTCCTGGTGGTGAAGGGGCGCAGGGCGGAAGCTTCGGCGGTGCTGACCCGTCTGTACGGCGCGGTGGAGGCCCAGGCCAAGCTCGGCGAGATCGAGCACAGCCTGGCCCAGCACCAGCACCGGCCGTCGTTCGCCGATCTGAAGGACAAGGCCACCGGCAAGCTGCGCGGCATCGTCTGGGTCGGCATCGGGCTGGCCGTGCTGCAGCAGCTGGTCGGCATCAACGTGGTGTTCTACTACGGCGCGGTGCTGTGGCAGGCGGTGGGCTTCTCCGAAAACGATGCGCTGCTGATCAACGTGCTGTCCGGTGCGCTCAGCATCGGGGCGTGCCTGGTGACGGTGGTGCTGATCGACCGCATCGGCCGCAAGCCGCTGCTGTGGGTCGGTTCGGTGGGCATGGCGATCGCCCTGGCACTGATGGTGGTGGCGTTCTCCAGCGGCAGCCTGGCCGATGGCAAGCTGCAGCTGTCCGATGGCATGGGCCGGCTGGCGCTGGTGGCGGCCAACGTCTACGTGGTGTTCTTCAACATGTCGTGGGGCCCGGTGATGTGGGTGATGCTGGGCGAAATGTTCCCCAACCAGATCCGCGGTTCGGCGCTGGCCGTGGCGGGCGCGGCGCAGTGGACCTCGAACTTCGCCATCACCGTGACCTTCCCGATCCTGTTGGCCGGCATCGGCCTGGCCGGCGCCTACAGCATCTATGCGATAGCCGCGTTCCTGTCGATCTTCTTCGTCATCCGCTACGTGCGCGAGACCAAGGGCAAGGAACTGGAACAGATGGAAGGTTGACGTCCGCAGAGGGTCCGGCGCTGCGGCGCCGGGCCTTCGGCGACAGCCATCGACCCGCGGCGCGCAGCCACAAAAAAACCCGCTCATGGCGGGTTTTTTGCTTCCTGCTGCAGTGACTGGTGCTCCCTAGGGGACTCGAACCCCTGTTTTAGCCTTGAGAGGGCCACGTCCTAACCTCTAGACGAAGGGAGCGTTTGAAGTGTCACTGCCGGGGCAGGCGCGCTAGTATATGCATCTCGATGCCATTGGGCAATCCCGAAACTTCAACCGGAAGCGCCAACATCATTTCCTCCGTGACGACCCCGATCAGCCTGCGCGTCATCCCGCGCGACCAGCACACCATCTCGCGCAAGGACATCAGCCCCAACGCCGTGCGCGTGCTGTACCGCCTGCGCGATGCCGGCTTCGGCGCCTACCTGGTGGGTGGCGCCGTGCGCGACCTGCTGGTCAACGGCCACCCCAAGGACTTCGACGTGGCCACCGATGCCACGCCCGAACAGGTCAAGCAGCTGTTCCGCAACTGCCGCCTGATCGGTCGCCGCTTCCGCCTCGCGCATGTGGTGTTCGGCCGCGAGATCATCGAAGTCGCTACCTTCCGCGCCAACATCGATGACGGCAGCGGCGACCGCGAAATGGAAAACGGCATGCTGGTACGCGACAACGTGTACGGCTCCATCGAAGACGATGCCATCCGCCGCGACTTCACCTGCAACGCCCTGTATTACGCCATCGAGGACTTCTCGGTACGTGACTACACCGGCGGGTTCGAGGACGTGCAGGCGCGCCTGATGAAGCTGATCGGCGATCCCGAGCTGCGTTACCGCGAAGACCCGGTGCGCATGCTGCGTGCGGTGCGGCTGGCCGGCAAGCTCGGTTTCGAGATCGAAGAGAAAACCGCCGCGCCCATCCCGCGGCTTGCCAGCCTGCTCAACGAAGCTGCCCCGGCGCGTCTGTTCGAAGAAGTGCTCAAGCTGTTCCTCGGCGGCCACGGCGTGGCCAGTTTCGAAGGCCTGGAACGTTACGGCCTGTTCGACGTGATGTTCCCGGAAAGTGGCAAGGCGCTGCGCTCCAACCGCAGTGGTGCGCTGCGCCGCATGCTGATCGAAGGCCTGGCCAACACCGACCAGCGCGTGGCCAACGACGAGCCGGTTTCGCCGTCGTTCCTGTTCGCGCTGCTGCTGTGGCCGGCGTTCTGCCGCACCCAGGCCACGCTGCTCAAACAGGGCGTGGCCGAAGAAGAAGCGCAGCGTCGCGCCGCCGACAGGGTGACGCTGCACCAGCTGACCACCATCGCGTTGCCGCGCCGCTTCTCGTTGCCGATGCAGGAGATCTGGCTGCTGCAGGCCCGCTTCGGCTCGCGCCAGCGCAAGCGGGTGTTCCGCACGCTGACCCACCCGCGTTTCCGCGCGGCGTTCGACTTCCTGATCCTGCGCCAGGTGGCGTCCAGCGAGCACGCCAGCGACGTGGCGTTCTGGCGCGAGGCGCAGCAGCAGTCGGGTCGCGAGCTGGAAAGCGCGCTGGACGACCTGCACACCCACGATGCCGAAGACGGCGCCGACGAGCCGCGCAAGCGCCGCCGCCGCCGTCGTCGCCCGGGCGCTCCGGGCGCAGCGGCTGTCGAGTAAGCGGCGTGGTCAGGGCATGGATCGGCCTGGGCGCCAACCTCGGTGACGCGGCTGGCACGGTCAGTGCCGCGATCGAGGCACTGGATGGCCTGGCCGATACCGCGTTGGTGCGGGCCTCGCTGCTGTATGCCAGCCCGGCCTGGGGCAACGAGGACCAGCCACCGTTCGTCAACGCGGTGGCGTGCGTCCAGACCGGCCTGCCGCCATTGGACCTGCTGGATGCCTTGCTGGAGCTTGAAGCGCGCTTCGGGCGGGTGCGCGATCCGCACGTGCACTGGGGCCCGCGCCTGCTGGACCTTGACCTGTTGCTGTATGGCGGGGAGGTCATCGACCTGCCGCGCCTGCAGGTGCCGCATCCCTACCTGCACCAGCGGGCCTTCGTGCTGGTCCCGCTGGCCGAAGTGGAACCGGATCTGCTGATTCCGGGCCATGGCCGCGTGCGGGATGCAGTGATGCGGGTGGTGGCCAGCGGAATCGCGCCGATAAGGGGATAATGGCGCGGTTATCGCCCCCGGTTATTTCCTGATGAGCACCCACGCAGACAGCAAACCCTGGACCGTCCCGGCGCTGGCCGAGGCCAAGCGCAATGGCCAGAAGCTGGTGATGTTGACCGCCTACGACGCTGGTTTCGCCCGCACCTTCGACGCCAACGGGGTCGACCTGATCCTGATCGGCGATTCGCTGGGCATGGTGGTGCAGGGGCACGACTCGACCCTGCCGGTCACGGTGGCCGACATGGTCTACCACACCGGCGTGGTGGCCCGCGTGCTGCAGCGCGCGCTGCTGGTCGCCGACCTGCCGTTCGGTGCCGACGCGACCCCCGAACGGGCCTTCGATGCCTCGCTGCGCCTGCTCCAGGCTGGTGCGGAGATGGTCAAGATCGAAGGCGCCGGCTTCAAGCTGGACATCATCCGGCACCTGGTGGAGCGCGAGATCCCGGTGTGTTCGCACCTGGGGTTGACTCCACAGTCGGTGCTGCGACTGGGCGGCTATCGCGTGCAGGGCCGTGGTGATGCCGCCCGCCAGCTGTTGCACGATGCCAAGGCCGTGGTCGACGCCGGCGCCAGCCTGCTGGTGCTTGAATGCCTGCCCACGCCGGTAGCCGCCGAGGTCACCGCTGCCGTTGCGGTGCCGACCATCGGGATCGGCGCCGGGCCCCAGTGCGACGGCCAGGTGCTGGTGATGCATGACATGCTGGGCCTGGACAGCGGCCACCGCCGACCGAAATTCGTCAAGGATTTCCTTGCCGAAGGGGGTTCGGTGGCCGGTGCCACGCGCGCTTACGCCGATGCCGTGCGCAACGGCTCCTTCCCCGATGCCGAGCACGCTTACGCCTCATGATCCAGACCGTTACCGAACTTGCCCAGCTTCGCGCGATCGTCAGCGGCTGGAAGCGCGAAGGCCTGCGGGTCGCCCTGGTGCCCACCATGGGCAACCTGCACGCAGGCCACTATTCGCTGGTCGCCCTGGCGCGCCAGTACGCCGACCGCGTGGTGTCCAGCGTGTTCGTCAACCCGACCCAGTTCGGGCCGAACGAGGACTTCACCCGCTACCCGCGGACGCCTGAAGCAGATACCAGTGGCCTGGAGGGCGCTGGCTGCGACGTGCTGTGGTTGCCGACGGTGGAATCGATGTATCCGTTCGGGGTGGAGCTGGCAGCCAATGTCAGCGTGCCCGGCATCAGTGGGCTGCTCGAAGGCGCGCATCGCCCGGGTCACTTCGATGGTGTCTGCACGGTGGTGTCGCGCCTGTTCAACCAGGTGCAGCCGGACGTGGCCGCCTTCGGCAAGAAGGATTACCAGCAGCTGGCGGTGATCCGCCAGATGGTCGCCGACCTGGCCTTCCCGATCCAGATCGTCGGCGGGGACATCGTGCGCGAGGACGACGGCCTGGCGATGAGTTCGCGCAACCAGTACCTCAACGCCGAACAGCGTCCGGCCTCGACCACCATCCACCGCGTGCTGCAGGGCATGCGCGAGGGCTACATCACCGGTCTGTCGCGCGAGCGCATCGAAGCCGATGCGGCCGCTGCGCTGCAGGCTGCAGGGTTCCAGGTGGACTACGCGGCGCTGCGTACACCGGACCTGATCGAGCCCCCGCATGAGGGGGGGCCGCGCGTTGCGCTGATCGCCGCCCGGCTGGGCAGCACCCGGCTGATCGACAACTTCGAGTTCTGACGCCCAGGCTACGAGGACGGCGCAACGGGGTCAGCGTCCTTTTCGCGAGCGGAAAGGACGCTGACCCCTCTTTTTACAGCTGTTCCAGCGCCCGCCGGACCAGGCCCTCGCGGTACCAGGTTCTATCGGGGCAGACCGGCTGCCCGCAGGCTATCCGCGCTTCATGGATCCGCACTGCGATCTCCATCGCCCTGTCTGATTCCAGATCGAGCGGGGTCGGCGCGCGCGGCGTGACGGCCTGCCCCCTGCCGGCCGCCGGAATGGGGGCAGCGCCGCACACGCAGTAGCGGAAGCCGCTGGCCACCGACCTTGCCTTGTCCGCCTGTTCGGCTTCGGCCCAGGCCGCCTGCGTCAGCCTGGCTTCCAGGTTCGCGATCCTGCGCAGCATCGGGTGCGCGGCATAGATGCCGGTGGCGGGGAACTGCAGCGCTTCCTCCGCCTTGGCCTTGGCGTTGTCCGCGACAGGTGCAGCGTCCGGCTGCCGCGCGGCCGGCAGCTCGGCGCAGCGCTGCAGCGGCGCAGCCGTCGGTCGGTGCAGGTTGCGTACGGCAACCGAGCGCAGCGGTCTCCGCGAGGGTTCTGCGGGGGCATCGCCGATCCGGGTGGGACCGGAGAAGCGGCGAACAAGCTGGTCGAAATCCTTGGGACGGCTGAGGGTGGCGTACATGGAAACTCCTGGATGGAAGGCCCAGTTCACCGTACGGGGCGCCATCGCGCCGCCGGAAATCGTGCGTGGCGGGCGCGACCTGAACCGCTGCCTGACTGGCGCGGGAGGGCCGTGTCGCCAATCCCCCCGGTGGTAGAATTGCGGCTTTCCTCACCCGTACCACCTGCTGCCATGCACCTGTCCCTGCTGAAGACCAAGATCCACCGTGCCACCGTCACCCATTCGGAGCTGAACTACGAAGGGTCGATCGCGATCGACGACAACCTGCTGGCGGCCACGGGCATCCGTGAGTTCGAGCAGGTGCATATCTGGGACGTCACCAACGGCGCCCGGTTCAGCACCTATGCCATCCGCGCCGAAGCCGGCAGCGGCGTGGTCTCGCTCAATGGCGGCGCCGCCCGGCACGTGCAGGTCGGCGACATCATCATCATCGCTGCCTTCGCCACGATGAGCGAGCAGGAAGCAGACAGCTTCCGGCCGAAGCTGGTATATGTGGATGGCAACAACCAGATCTCCCATACCAACGACAGCATCCCGACCCAGGCCGCATGACAACGAACAACGGACTCGACACGCTTCACTCCCATGCCCAGCGCCTGCGTGGCGTGCGCATCCCCGACCTGCTCGCGGCCGAACCCGGCCGGGTGAAGGATCTGGCACTGCGGGTCGGTCCGTTGTACATCAACTTCGCGCGGCAGAAATACGACGCCGCGGCCCTGCAGGCATTGCTGTCGCTGGCCGCTGATCGCGACGTGGGCGGCGCCATCGCGCGCCTGTTCCGCGGCGAGCAGGTCAACCTCACCGAAGGCCGCGCCGCGCTGCACACCGCGCTGCGCGGCGATGTGGTCGATGCGCCGGTGGCTGCCGATGCCTACGCCACCGCGCGCGAGGTCCGCCAGCGGATGGGCGAGCTGGTGCGCGCGCTGGAAAGCAGCGGCGTCACCGATGTGGTGAGCGTGGGTATCGGCGGCTCGGACCTGGGTCCGCGGCTGGTTGCCGACGCCCTGCGTCCGGTGGGTGGAAGCCGCCTGCGCGTGCATTTCGTGTCCAACGTGGATGGCGCCGCCATGCAGCGCACGCTGGCCACGCTGGATCCGGCGCGCACCGCCGGCGTGCTGATCTCCAAGACGTTTGGTACCCAGGAAACCCTGCTCAACGGGCAGATCCTGCATGACTGGCTTGGCGGCAGCGAACGGCTGTATGCGGTCAGCGCCAACCCCGAGCGTGCTGCGAAGGCCTTCGACATCGCGTCCAGCCGCGTGTTGCCGATGTGGGACTGGGTTGGCGGCCGCTATTCGCTGTGGTCGGCGGTCGGCTTCCCGATCGCGCTGGCGATCGGTTTTGAACGCTTCGAAGGGCTGCTGGAAGGCGCCGCGCAGATGGACGCGCATGCACTGGATGCGCCGCTGGAGCGCAACCTGCCGGTGCTGCACGCGCTGACCGATATCTGGAACCGCAACGTGCTCGGCCATGCCACGCACGCGGTGATGACCTATGACCAGCGCCTGGCGCTGCTGCCGGCCTACCTGCAGCAGCTGGTGATGGAAAGCCTGGGCAAGCGCGTGCAGCGCGATGGCCAGCCGGTCGCCAGCGATACCGTGCCGGTGTGGTGGGGCGGGGCGGGCACCGATGTGCAGCACAGCTTCTTCCAGGCCCTGCACCAGGGCACCAGCGTGATCCCGGCCGATTTCATCGGCTGCGTGCGCAGTGACAATCCCTATACGGTCAACCATCAGGCATTGCTGGCCAATCTGCTGGCGCAGACCGAAGCGCTGGCCAATGGCCAGTCCAGCGACGATCCGCACCGCGATTATCCCGGCGGCCGGCCGAGCACGTTGATCCTGCTCGATGCGCTGACCCCGCAGGCACTGGGTGCGTTGATCGCGATGTACGAACACGCGGTGTACGTGCAGTCGGTGATCTGGAACATCAACGCCTTCGACCAGTTCGGTGTGGAACTGGGCAAGCAGCTTGCCGGTCAGCTGCTGCCGGCGCTGCAGGGCAAGGCGGTTGAGATCACTGATCCGCTGACCCGCGAAGTGCTGGGCCTGTTGAGATAGAACACCGGTCGCGACACCCGGTAGTGACGGCCGCTGGCCGTCAGGGCTCCCGGTGCGTGACGACCGTTGGTCGTCACGCGGTTGCCCCGGCCGCTGCGCTCGCCGAGCATGGCTCGGCGCTACCGCTGTCCCGGGTAGTGACGGCCGCTGGTCGTCAGGGCTCCCGGTGGGTGACGACCATTGGTCGTCACGCGGTTCTCCCGGCCGCTGCGCTCGCCGAGCATGGCACGGCGCTACCGCTGTCCCCGGTAGTGACGGCCGCTGGCCGTCAGGGCTCCCGGTGGGTGACGACCGGTGGTGGGCCCGCGGGTTCCCCGGCCGCGTAGCGCGCCGCGCCTGGCTCGGCGCTACCGGGCTAGCGCGACGGCTCCGGGCTCGGCCGCTTGGCCAGCTTGCGCTGCAGTGAACGCCGATGCATGCCCAGCAGGCGCGCGGCGGCTGACACGTTGCCACCGGTCTCATGCATCGCCTGCTGGATGTGTTCCCACTGCAGCCGGCTGATCGGTGTCATCGCATCGGGCAGCTCCAGCTCGCCGTCGTCGTCGGGACCGTCATCTTCTTCACCCAGTGCGCGCAGGATCATCGGCACCGTGGCCGGCTTGGGCAGGTAATCGTCCGCGCCCAGCTTGATCGCCTCCACCGCGGTAGCGATGCTGGCATAGCCGGTCACCAGCAGGATGCGCATGTCCGCGCGCAGCGCGCGCAGCGGCTGGATCAGCGCCAGTCCGGACTCACTGCCAAGCTTCAGGTCGATCAGGGCGAACGCCGGCGGCTGCTGCCGTGCCAGCAGCAGGGCGCTGGCCGAATCCTGCGCCGTGCGCGTCTCCAGCCCTTTGCGTGCCAGGCTGCGCTGCAGGGTGCGCAGGTACAGCTCATCATCATCGACCAGCAGGCCATCACCGTGCAGCGAGGCCGGGGTGGGGAAGGGCGTGTTCATGGGGTTTCCTCGCGGGGGACCAGGGGGATGCGGAAGCCGACGCGGCTGCCGGCGCCCTGCGCCGGACGCATCCACATTTCACCCTGCAGTCGTTCAATGGTGGCGTGGGACAGGGCCAGCCCCACGCCCATGCCTTCGCTCTTGCTGGAACTGAACAAAGTGCCGGGCAGCACCGCCTTGCGGGTGTCGAAGCCGGGACCGAAGTCGCGCACCTCGCCGACCAGATCGTCGCCTTCGATGCGCAGCGAAAGCTCCACTTCCGCACGCCCGACCTGTTCGCCGGCTTCGGCGGCATTGTTCAGCAGTACCATCAGCAGGTGCCCCACGCCGGCATCCAGCGGCCGGGTCAGCGGGGCGTCGGGGTTACGGGTGAGGGTGATGGTCGGGCGTACCAGCCGCCACTGTTCCAGCACCTGCAGGGCGGTGGACGGTCCGCGGCCGGGGGCATCCGGCGATGCCGGCGCGGCGAGCGCCAGCACCCGTTCGCGGCACTGCACCAGCAGCTCGCGCAGGGTTTCCACGTCGTCGCGCACGTCGGTGCTCTGGTTCTGTTCGGCGATGTCGTCGGCCAGCAGGGTCATCGTCGCCAGGGGCGTATTGAGTTCGTGCGCGACCGAGGCCGCATGGGTGGCCAGTGCGACGATGCCTTCGTTGCGTGCGAAGCGCTCGCGCAGCAGCGACAGTTCGTGTTCGCGCTGGCGCAGGGCGATGGCCAGCCGCGTGGAGAACGCCAGCACGACCGTCACCGAAATCAGGAAATTCGCCACCACGCCCCATTGCTGCAGGACTTCCGGCGCAAAGTAGCCGCCTGCGGGCAGCGGCAGGCCGAACGCTGCGCTGACGCAGTAGCCGATCAGGCAGGCAGCGGCCACTGCCAGCGTCCAGCGCGCCGGCAGGGCGAGTGCTGCCAGGGCGATCAGGATCAGGAACAGCGAGCCGAACGGATTGGTGATGCCGCCACTCCAGCCGACCATCCAGGTCAGCACGGTCACATCCACCAGGATGTGCCCGAATGCGGTTACCGGGGCGGTATCGGTGCCGTGGACGCGCAGCTGGGCGTAGGTGTTGAACAGCGCCAGCACGGCCACGCCGGCCCACAGCGGAACCTGCGGCAGGGGCAGGCCAAGCACCCAGGTGGCGACCAGGATGGTGGCCGCCTGGCCGGCGGTGGCCAGCCAGCGCAGGCTGCACAGGGTCTGCAGGAAGGGGGCATCGGGGGATGTCATATGGCCATCGTATGCGTTGCCCGCGTGCACTGCCTGCGACAATCGGCCGCACACGCCACCGCGGCTGAATGGGAGTCACCCGACGGTCGCGCAGCAGCGCTAGAATATTGCGATGCATGACGCCGTTTCCCGACCGACACCGCCCGCCGAGCCCACCTCCTGGCCGCGCCGACTGACCCAGCCTGTCCGCATCGGCGGCGTGGTGGTGGGCGGTGGCAAGCCGGTGGTGGTGCAGTCGATGACCAACACCGATACCGCCGACGTGGCGTCCAGCGTCAAGCAGGTCGCCGAGCTGTGGCGGGCCGGTTCGGAAATGGTGCGCCTGACGGTCAACAACCCCGAGTCCGCCGCGGCCATTCCGCGCATCGTCGACAAGCTGGCGATGATGGGCATCGAGGTGCCGCTGATCGGTGATTTCCACTACAACGGCCACCAGCTGCTGAGCGCCGAGCCGGCCTGTGCCGAGGCCCTGGCCAAGTACCGCATCAATCCGGGCAACGTCGGCTTCGGCAAGAAGAAGGACCTGCAGTTCGCGCAGCTGATCGAGTTCGCGATCCGCTACGACAAGCCGGTGCGTATCGGTGCCAACTGGGGCTCGCTGGACCAGTCGCTGGCGGCCCGGCTGATGGATGAAAACACCCAGCGCGAACAGCCCTGGGATGCCGGCCGCGTGCTGCGCGAGGCACTGATCCGGTCAGCGCTGGATTCGGCCGAAACCGCGGTCGAACTCGGCCTGCCACGCGACCGCATCGTGCTCTCGGCGAAGGTCAGTGGGGTGCAGGAGCTGATCGCGGTGTACCGCGATCTCGCCCAGCGTTCGGACTTCGCCCTGCACCTGGGCCTGACCGAAGCCGGCATCGGCAGCAAGGGCATCGTCGCTTCGGCGGCAGCGCTGGCGGTGCTGATGCAGGAAGGCATCGGTGACACCATCCGGATTTCGCTGACGCCCGAACCGGGCCAGTCGCGCACCCAGGAAGTGATCGTCGCCCAGGAGCTGCTGCAGACCACCGGGCAGCGTGCGTTCACCCCGCTGGTCACCGCCTGCCCGGGCTGTGGCCGCACCACCTCCGAGTTCTTCCAGGAGCTGGCGAAAGTGGTGCAGAACCACGTGCGCGAACGCATGCCGCTGTGGAAGATCGAGCATCCGGGGGCGGAGAACATGACGCTGGCCGTAATGGGCTGCATCGTCAACGGACCGGGTGAGTCGCGCCACGCCAACATCGGCATTTCGCTGCCGGGTACGGGGGAGGCGCCCGCCGCGCCGGTGTTCGTCGATGGCGAGAAGAAGATCACCCTGCGCGGCGAGAACATCGCCCAGGATTTCGTCAAGCTGATAGACGACTACGTCGAACAGAACTATGTCCGAAGCGCCGGGTAAGCCTGGGATGACGGCCGGGTCGGAGGAAGAGGCTGCCGGCGTCCGGCACTGGCTGTCGCGCAATGCCTGGCGGTTCGTGCTGTTGTTTGCCGGCGTGCTGTTGCCGCTGGCGGTATTCGTCGAACTCGCGGACGAGGTGCACGAGTTCGAGGCCTTCCATTTCGACGCGCCGTTGTTGTGGCGCCTGCACGGCTGGCACGGGCCGGTACTGGACCAGGCGGTGGTGATCATCACCCGGCTCGGCTACGAGTGGTTCCTGATCCCGGCCGATGTGGTCATCGTGGCGGCGCTGTTGTGGTTCAAACGATGGCGTGAAGCCGCCTTTGCCGCCATCGGCTTCGTCGGCTCGGCGCTGCTGAACATGGGCAGCAAGCAGTTCTTCCAGCGTGACCGGCCGAGCCTGTGGGAATCGATCGCGCCGGAATCGACCTACAGCTTCCCCAGTGGCCACGCGATGGGGTCGATGACCTTCGCCTGCGTGGCCGTGCTGCTGGCCTGGAACACCCGCTGGCGCTGGCCGGTTGCCGTGCTGGCGCCGCTGTTCGCGGTGCTGGTCAGCGTGTCCCGGGTCTACCTGGGCGTGCATTACCCTTCCGACATCCTGGCCGGCTGGTGCGCTGCGCTGGTCTGGGTGGTGGGCTGTTACCTGGTGATGTTCCGGCAGCGCCGGCCTTGGCGCGGAGGCGCAGATGTTCCCGTGGCGTGAATGAATCATAAAGATCGGGCCGTTAATAGGCTATATTGATCTTAAAGGACCAATCATGGCGGTCCCCGGAATGCCAGAGCCGGGGCAATGTGATTCCCGCCGCAATTCGGAACAAGGTGTCGGGAACTGCGCTTGTGGGACCTCTTCCCGGTACCTACCGTGGAAGTCGGAAGCGGTAGTGAAAGGGGAAGATGCATGACGATTCGTGTCTATCTGGTGGATGACCACGCGCTGGTCCGCACCGGGATGAAGATGATCCTGTCCGGCGAAACCGATATGGAGGTCATCGGCGAGGCGGAGTGCGGCGAAGACGCGCTGCGCGAGGTCCGGCAACTGAAACCGGACGTGGTGCTGTGCGATCTCCACCTGCCGGGCGTCAGCGGGCTGGAAGTCACCGAACGGATCGTGCGCGGCCAGGAGGCCACGCGGGTCGTCATCGTGTCGGTGCTGGAAGACGGGCCGATGCCCAAGCGCCTGCTGGAAGCCGGTGCATCGGGCTACATCAGCAAAGGCTGCAACGCGCAGGAACTGCTGCGCGCGGTCCGTGATGCGTCACTGGGGCGGCGTTACCTGGGCAGCAACATCGCGCAGAACCTGGCCCTGTCCACCGTGGAAGGCAGCGCCTCGCCGTTCGACAGCCTGTCGCCGCGCGAACTGGAAGTGGCCCTGCTGCTGACCCAGGGACTGCGCCAGGAAGACATCGCGCGCCGGCTCAGCCTGAGCGCCAAGACCATCAACACGCACAAGGCGCGCCTGTTCGAAAAGATGGGAATCCACGACAACATCGCACTGGCCCGCATGGCCAGCCAGTACGGCCTGGTGGACCCCGCACGCCCGATGTAACCGCGATGGGGGTGGGAGGTGGTGGGCGCTGGGTGACGACCGTTGGTCGTCACATTTTTACCCCCGCCGAGCATGGCTCGGCGCTACCCCTCAGCGGCCGCGCACCCGCGCCACGATCTTCGCCGCACCGGCGGCCGCATCGCGCACCTTGTCCCACGCTCCGTCGGCGATCCAGTTGCCCGGCACCATCCACGAACCGCCGATGCAGACCACGTTCTTCTGCTCAAGGTACTCCGCGGCGCTGTCTTCGGTGATGCCACCGGTCGGGCACAGCTTCAGGTCCGGCACCGGCCCGGCCAGGCCCTTGATCATCGCCAGCCCACCCACCGCCGTGGCCGGGAACAGCTTGCAGACCCGGAAACCGCGCGCATGGAGCGCCAGCAGTTCGGTCGGCGACGCCGCACCGGGCACCACCGGCAGCGGCGCGGCGGCCAGTGCATCGGCCATGTGTGCCGGCGTTCCCGGGGTCACCAGGAAATCCGCACCGGCATCGATGGACTGCTGCATCTGCTCCACCGTCAGCACCGTGCCCGCGCCGACCACCACGCCCGGCAGCTCGCGCTTCAGCATCGCCAGCGCTTCCATCGCCACCGGCGTGCGCAGGGTCAGCTCGATGGCCGGCAAGCCGCCTTCCAGCAGCGCCGCACTGACCGCCCGCGCCTGATCCACTGTATTCACCGTCACCACCGGCAGGATCCCCGCCGCCGTCAACAATTCCGCCGCCCGCACCTGATGCTGCTGAATGCTCATGCCCTGCTTTTCCTTTTTATTTGTCTGCGACGCTTGGATGCGCCGACGTGTGTCCGAGGTGGCGGTGGGAATGCCGCCGGCAGGACCGCTCTCGCGCACGACGCGCGAGTGCGAGCCCCCCATGGATGGGTTCACGGCGGGTCCTGGCGGCGGCATTCCCACCGCCACCGCCAGCCGACCAACCCGCCGCGCACTGCGCCTCAGGCGTCCTTCGCCTCATGTGGCGCTGCCGCCGCCGCGGCATCATGCCCCAGCTCATATTCCGCATCGTAATCCCACGCACTGCCATCGGCCGCCGCCGGCCCGCACGAAATCGAGATCGCGCCCTGGTCGGCCGGCCCCACCACCAGGCGGTTGACCGCGAACAGGTTGCGTCCCAGATCGTTGGCCGCCGGTGCGGTGTTCGGCGCATGCGTACGCGCCGCCCATTCGGCCTCGTCGACCAGCACTTCCAAGGTGCCGGCTTCACCATCCAGGCGGATGATGTCGCCCTCGCGCAGCTTGCCCAACGGGCCGCCACGCGCCGCTTCCGGGGTCATGTGGATCGCTGCGGGAATCTTGCCCGACGCGCCGGACAGGCGGCCATCGGTCACCAGCGCCACGCGCCGGCCCTGGTTCTGCAGCAGGCCCAGCAGCGGTGCCAGCGAATGCAGTTCCGGCATGCCGTTGGCGCGCGGCCCCTGGTAACGCACCACGGCCACGAAGTCCTGCGGCAGCAGGCCGGCGGCATGCAGCTTGTTGAGCACCTGCGGCGCATCCACGACCACCGCAGGGGCTTCGATGCTGCGGTACTGCGGCTTGACCGCCGACAGCTTGATCAGCGAACGACCCAGGTTGCCGCGCAGCAGGCGCAGCCCGCCCTGGCTTTCGAAGGGACTGTCCACGCCGCGCGCGACGTCTTCATCAGCGCTGCGGATGATGCCGTCCACCCAGACCACCTGGCCGTCCTGCAGGCGCGGTTCGCGCGCGTAGTCGGCCATGCCGCCGCGTGCCACGGTGACGATGTCACCGTGCATCAGCCCGGCGCGGATCAGCTCGCCGAATACGAAGGCCGGGCCGCCGGCGGCCGCGAAGCGGTTCACGTCGGCCTCGCCGTTCGGGTACACGCGGGTCAGCAGCGGGATCAGCTGGGACAGCTGGTCCATGTCGTCCCAGGTCACCACGATGCCGGCGGCGCGGGCCACCGCGATCCAGTGGATGGTGTGGTTGGTGGAGCCGCCGGTGGCCATCAGCGCGACGATCGCGTTGATGATCGCGCGCTCGTCGATGATCCGCCCGATGGGGCGGTAGTCATCGCCCAGCGCGGTCATTTCCAGCGCACGCACGGTCGCTTCGCGGGTCAGCGCGCCGCGCAGGGTCTGTTCGGGGTTGACGAACGAGGCGCCCGGCAGCTGCACGCCCATCGCTTCCAGCAGCACCTGGTTGGAGTTGGCCGTGCCGTAGAACGTGCAGGTGCCCGCGCCGTGGTAGGAGGCCGCTTCGGCTTCCAGCAGTTCCTCGCGGGTGGCTTCGCCGGCGGCATAGCGCTCGCGCACTTCGGCCTTCTGCTTGTTCGGAATGCCCGGCGTCATCGGGCCGGCCGGCACGAACACCGAGGGCAGGTGGCCGAATGCCAGCGCGCCGATCAGCAGGCCCGGCACGATCTTGTCGCACACGCCGAGGTAGATCGCCGCATCGAACATGTCGTGGCTGAGCCCGATGGCGGTGGACTGGGCGATGACATCGCGCGAGAACAGCGACAGCTCCATGCCGCCGCGACCCTGGGTCACGCCGTCGCACATCGCCGGCACGCCGCCGGCCACCTGCGCGGTCGCGCCCCATTCGCGGGCGATCTCACGGATCTGCTCGGGATAGGTCTCGAACGGTTGGTGCGCCGACAACATGTCGTTGTAGGAGGTGATGATGCCGAGGTTCGGCGTCACCCCGCCACGCAGGCGGCCCTTGTCGGTGCCACCGCAGGCGGCGAAGCCGTGGGCAAGGTTGCCGCAGCTCAGGCGGCTGCGGAACGGGCCATCGCGCAGGGCGGCGTCGATGCCGGCCAGGTAAGCGGCGCGCGAAGCGGCGCTGCGGCGCACGATGCGCTCGGTGATGGCGTGCAGTTGCGGATGCAGACTCATTGGCTACCAGCGTGGAAGAGGTGGCGAGAGGGAACGTCGGATCAGTCGGCCCAGTGCACGCGCAGGCGCGGGCCGGGCTGGTCGATGGCGGCGAGGATCGGGTACTGCTGGACATCGTTGCTGTCCAGTGCGTGCTGCAGCACTTCCAGTTTCTGCTTGCCACGCAGCAGCAGCAGGCGCTGGCGGCAGGCGCGCAGGCCGTGCGGGGTCAGCGTGATGCGCAGCGGCCACTGGTTCGAGCCGGGGCAGCCGGTTGCGTCCAGTGCGGCATAGGGCAGGGTGCTTTCCAGCGCGCGCGGCAGGTCGCGCGAGCCCGGGAACAGCGAGCAGGTATGCCCATCATTGCCCATGCCCAGCGCCACCACGCTCGGTGGCAGGCTGTACTGGGCCTGCAGGTTGGCGGTATAGACGCACTCCGGCAACGGTTTGCCGATGCGCACCAGGGGATCGAAATGAGCCCCTTCGGCGCGCTTCAGGAAGCTCTCGCGGACCAGGTGCGCGTTGCTGTCGCGATCCTGCGGCGACAGCCAGCGCTCATCGGCCAGGCTCACTTCAACGCGGTCCCACAGCACGTCCAGTTCGGCCAGCGCCTGGTACACCGGCGCCGGCGTGGTACCGCCGGACAGCAGCATGCGCGCCCGGCCATGCTCGGCGATATCGGTGGTGAGGATCTTCGCCATGTCGGCGGCGACCGCTTCGATCCAGCCATCGGCCTCGCGGTGGGCGATGAATTCGACACGGTCGGAGGAAAACGCAGTGGGCATCAAGCAGCTCCAGCAACGGCGCACTCGGCGTCGACGGCATATGCCGCCGCGCCCAGCAGGCCCGGATTGGGATGGATCACCGCCAGTGACGGAACCCGGCCCATGATCGAAGAGAAACGCCCCTTGTGTTCGAAGCGCTGGCGGAAACCGGAATGCTGCAGCGATTCCAGCATGCGCGGCACCAGTCCGCCGGTCAGGAACACGCCGTCCCATGCCCCCTGGATCAGCACCAGGTCGCCGGCGATCGCACCGAAGATCGCGCAGAACAGGTCCACCGCGCGCATCGCCTGCGGATCACCCGCGCCGGCGCGTGCGGTGACGTCGGCCGGCTTCAGGTGGCCCGGGTCGAAACCGGCCATCTCGCATACGGCGCGATGGAGGTTGACCAGGCCGGGGCCGCAGATCAGGCGTTCGTTGGAGACCCGGCCAAAGGTTTCCGAGAGGATTTCCAGGATGCGGATTTCTTCCGGCGTGCCCGGCGGGAAGCTGACATGGCCGCCTTCGGTTTCCAGCGGGAAGCAGCGGTCGTTGCGGATCACCAGGCCGCCTACGCCCAGCCCGGTGCCCGGACCGATGACGCCGTAGTTGGCCGGCGCACCGCGGCGTCGCGGGCTCCAGCTGGCGCCGCCGATCTGCACCACATCCTTGGGCTGCAGCAGCGAAATGGCCATCGCCTGGGCGGCGAAATCGTTGATCAGGTGCAGCTCGGAAAAACCGAGCATGGCGGCGGTGCGGCTGCGCGAGATCACCCAGGGATGATTGGTGATGCGCGCTTCATCGCCGTCCACCCGGCCGGCCACCGCGAACACGCCGCGGCTGGCTTCGGCGCCCACTTCCTGCAGGTAGTGGCGGGCGGCATCGCCGAGCGAAGGGAAGTCCACCACGGGGAATTCGCGGATGCTGTCTTCCAGCAGCGGCGTGTCATGCGCGGTGTCCGCCAGCGCGAACCGCGCGTTGGTACCGCCGATGTCGGCGACCAGGATCGGCTGCGCCAGCA
Source organism: Stenotrophomonas lacuserhaii (assembly GCF_039674585.1). Classification (GTDB taxonomy): domain Bacteria; phylum Pseudomonadota; class Gammaproteobacteria; order Xanthomonadales; family Xanthomonadaceae; genus Stenotrophomonas; species Stenotrophomonas pennii_A. Next base: position 20,807 of record NZ_JBDJNU010000044.1, read on the forward strand.
CCGTCATGCCTTGTCCCCGGCGTTGCTGCCATCGACGTCGCCGGGCAGGAAGCCGGCCGCGGCGTCCGGGCCCCACGAACCGGCAGGGTAGGGCTGCAGCGGCAGCGCGGCGTCCTTCCAGGCATCGGCCACGCTGTCGATCCACTGCCAGGCCGCGCGCACTTCGTCATCGCGCACGAACAACGCATGGTTGCCGTTGAAGGCATCCAGGAACAGCCGTTCGTAGGCGATGCGGCGGTGCAGGCCGGTCGGTACGGACAGCTCCAGTTCCAGCGGCTGCAGTTCCAGCGCGCCCCATTCCGGCCCGGCCAGGCTGCTCATCAGGCCCAGTTCGATGTTTTCCTGTGGCTGCAGCTGGAACACCAGTCGGTTCGGCGTGGCCTGGCCACGGTGCGGGCGTTCGAACAGCCAGTGGGTGACCGGCTTGAGCGTCACCACCACGCGGCTGGTGCGTTCGGGCAGGCGTTTGCCGGTGACCAGGTGGAACGGCACACCACTCCAGCGCCAGTTGTCGATATGCGCGGTGACGCCGGCGAAGGTCTCCACGTCGCTGCCTTCCGGTGGCTGGTAGGCCTGGGCCGGCTGGCCGTCGATGGTGCCGGCGGTATAGCGGCCACGGACGCTGTCACGCGCGGCGTGCCTGGCATCCAGCGGACGCAGCGAGCGCAGCACCTTGACCTTCTCATCGCGGATGCGATCGGCTTCCAGCGATGCCGGCGGCTCCATCGCCACCAGGCACAGCAGCTGCAGGATATGGCTCTGCACCATGTCACGCAGCGCGCCGGAGCGTGCGTAGTAGGCATCGCGGCCGTCCACGCCTTCGCTCTCGGACACCAGGATGTGCACCGATTCGATGTAGTTGCGGTTCCACACCGCTTCCAGCAGCGTATTGCCGAAGCGCAGCGCGATCAGGTTCTGCACCGCCGCCTTGCCCAGGTAATGGTCCAGGCGGAACACGCGGTCTTCGTCGATCCACTGGCCGATGGTGCCGATGATCTGCTCGGCACTTTCGCTGTCGCTGCCGATCGGCTTCTCCAGCATCAGACGGTGCGGTGCCGCCAGCGCGCCACCCTTGGCCAGGCCTTCGCAGGTGGAGATGTACAGGCCCGGCGGAATGGCCAGGTAGCTGACACAGCGGCGGTCGACCAGGTCGGACACTGCTTCGGCCACCGAGTCGGCATTGCGCAGGTCCACCGAACGGTAGTCGATGCGCTGCAGCAGCGAGGCGATGTCCTCGGCGGTGGCCAGGGGCATGGCCTGCTGCAGGCGCGGGCGCAGGATGTCCCGGAACGCTGCGGTGTCATGCGGTGAGAGCGCCAGGGCGCGGACCTTGAAGTCTTCCGGCAACAGGCCGTCGCCAAGCAGGCGCAGCAATGAAGGGAAGAGATAGCGCTGGGCCAGATCGCCAGTGGCGCCGAACAGGAAGAGGGTATCGTGCATCGCTCGAGTTTCAGATCCGGGTGACATCGTTGTCAATCGCTGCCTGGCTGGGTTCCGGGGAAGGTTTGGCACTGCTTTGTCCGCCTGCTGCAACGGGCCATCCGGCGTCTGCCGATACGACCCGCCACGGGCGGGCGGGGTACTGTCCGTACATCGTGACGCAGATGATGCGTTGCGACCTAGGGATACTGCCACGTGAAAACGTTTACATGGCAGAATGTGCAACTGTATTCGATTGCATTGGCGCCGTCATGCGGCACTGAGGCAAAAACACTGCCGTCGGGAGGGCCGAAGGCAGTCCACGTGCAACAGCCCCGGTGACGGGCGGACTGGAAGAGTGAAATGGCAAAAGTGCAGTTGCAGGGTGTGCGCAAGGTCTACGACAACGGCCAGGTCGCGGTGAAGGACGCTACCTTCGAGGTCGCCGATGGCGAGCTGATGGTATTGGTCGGGCCGTCGGGCTGCGGCAAGTCGACCCTGCTGCGGATGATCGCCGGGCTGGAAGAGATCAGTGGCGGTACGCTGACCATCGGCGAGCGCGTGGTCAACGACGTGGCGCCCAAAGACCGTGACATCGCCATGGTGTTCCAGAGCTACGCGCTTTACCCGCACATGACCGTGGCCGAGAACCTGGCCTTCGGGCTGAAGCTGCGCGGCCATGACAAGGCCACCATCGACAAGCGCATCAGCGAAGCGGCGCAGACGCTGGGCCTGACCGACATGATGGACAAGCTGCCCAAGGCCATGTCCGGCGGGCAGCGCCAGCGCGTCGCGCTGGGTCGCGCCCTGGTGCGCGAGCCGGCGGTGTTCCTGCTGGACGAGCCGCTGTCCAACCTGGATGCCAAGCTGCGCCACAGCGTGCGCACCGAAATCGCACAGCTGCACCGCAAGCTGGGCACCACGATGATCTACGTTACCCATGACCAGGTCGAAGCGATGACCCTGGGCCAGCGCATCGTGGTGCTGAAGGACGGCGTGATCCAGCAGATCGACACGCCGATGGAGCTGTACGACCGCCCGGCCAACCTGTTCGTGGCGGGCTTCCTCGGCAGCCCGGCGATGAACGTGCTGCGTGGCATCCTGCAGGGCAGTGCGGCCGGTGTGGTGGTCCGCGACGGTGACTGGACGGCGCCGCTGGGCCAGGCGACCATCGATCCGCGCTGGCTGGACAAGCCGATCGCGGTGGGCGTGCGCCCGGAGCACCTGCAGCCGGCCGACGCCGGTGCCGAATGGACGTTCGATGCGCGCATCGAAGGCATCGAGCCGGTAGGCAACGAAATCTTCGTGAACCTGGTCAGCGGCCAGCATGCGCTGACCATGCGGGTGGCGCCGCGTGCGCTGCCGGCAGTGGGCGAGACGTTGAAGCTGGCCGTGCAGCCCAATGCGCTGCACTTCTTCGATGCGGAAACCGGCGAACGCCTGGGCGCCTGATTCCGGTAGTGACGGCCGCTGGCCGTCAGCCACATCGGTAGTGACGGCCGCTGGCCGTCAGCAGGCTGCATGACGACCAGCGGTCGTCACTACCCAAGCGCGGTCAGCGCGCCAGGCCATCGCGCAGCGGCAGCCGCTGCGCCGGTTCGCCGCCCACGCTGAGCGCCCCATCGCTGGTTTCCAGCGGCAACACCGCCAGTGCGAGCCCATCGGCCACGCTGGCGATGCTGCCCAGCACGCTGCCGTCCTGCTCCACGCTGGCGCCGGGCTGGGCGGGCGCCGACAGCTGCAGCAGCTGCAACGCCCGCTTGGCCTTGCCCAGGAAATGCGTGCGCGCGACGATTTCCTGGCCGGGGTAGCAGCCCTTGCGGACGCTGTAACCGTTCAGCCGGTCCAGTCCCAGCTGCTGCGGGGTCCAGTGTTCGCGCTGGCCCGGCACCAGCCGGGGCAGGCCCAGCTGCAGGTCGGCCTGGCGCCACGCGGCGGTCAATGCCGCATCGGCGTCCGCCGTCTTGATGTCGGCGACCGTCGGGGCAATGCGCACCACCCGCGGTAGATCCGCTCCGCCAAGGTCCAGTTCCAGCGTTTCTTCCAGCGAACCGGCCACGGCTGCGCCGACCGCGGCCTGCGGCGCAGCGAAAGCAGCCCGCACCTGAAGATCGTCGCGGCGCGTGATTTTCACTTTCCGACGGAACACGAAACGCTGCAACTGCGAAGCAATCTCATCTGCGTCGCCGTCAGCGAAGACCAGCAGAAGTGCATCGGAACTGAGCCGGATGAGCTGAAACACCGCGATAGTGCGGCCTTTAGCGGTCAACCACGCACTCCAGTGCCAATGCGAATCGCTCAGCGCGCTCACGTCACTTGAAAACTGCGCCTGCGCGAACGCGACCGCATCGGGTCCGGAAAGGGTCACCAACTGGCGGTCTTCCAGCAGGGCATGTGCAACTAAATCGGGGGAAAGGTTGTCAGGCACGTGAACGAGGTCTAGAATTTGTGCGTTGCGAGAATCCTGATGATAGGCCAAACAACCCCCACACCCGATACCGAATCTGAAGCTCCGCTGGATCCGACGGCGCCCGCGCCCGAAGGCATGCCTGCCGAGCAGAAGGAATACGGTGGCCGCGGCGGACTTGATCCGGTGCGCTACGGTGACTGGGAGAAAAACGGACGCTGCATCGATTTCTGATCCAGCATTGAGCCAACGCGGCATTGTGCCGCCCAGCCGAGACAACGAGCCCAGCGAATGGCGAGCAGAGAACGTCCCCTATCCCCGCACCTGCAGGTGTACCGCTGGCAGATCCAGATGGTTGCCTCGATCCTGCATCGAGCCACCGGCATCATCCTGTCGGTGGGCGCCCTGATCATTGCCGGCGGCCTGCTCGCCCTGATGATGGGTCCCGCGTCCTGGACCTGCTTCACCGACCACGCCGGTGCCTGGTACGGCCAGCTCATCCTGTTCGGATGGACCTGGGCCTTCGCCTACCACCTGCTCAACGGCATCCGCCACATGTGCCAGGACTTCGCCATCGGCATGAGCATTCCCTCGTTCGTGCGCAGCGCGTGGATTTCGGTGATCGGCTCGCTGCTCCTCACCGCACTGGTGTTCGGCTACGTGCTGCTTGCCGGAGGTGCCGCATGACCCGTTTCCGCACCCCGCTGAAGAACGTGCGTGGCCTGGGTGCCGCCAAGACCGGCACCGAACACTTCGTCAACCAGCGCCTGACCGCCACCGCGCTGGTCGTGCTGTCGATCTGGTTCCTGGTGTTCGTGGTCGGCCTGATGGGCGACGACCATGCGACCGCCATGGCCGCCGTCGCCAAGCCGTGGAATGCGATCCTGGTGGTCGGGTTCCTGGTGGCCATGTTCTGGCATGCCCAGATCGGCCTGCAGGTGGTCCTTGAGGACTACATCCATAATTCGCTGCTGGCCGTCGCGCTGCAGACCACGGTGAAGTTCATCGCCGTGCTCGGCGCCATCGTCAGTGTGTTCGCTGTGGTCCGCATCGCGCTCGGCGCGGCCTGAACCCAGGCACCAAGACAGGAATACAGAGTAGATGTCCGCTTACAAGATCACCGAACACAAGTACGACATGGTCGTGGTGGGCGCCGGCGGCGCCGGCCTGCGCGCGACCTTCGGACTGGCTGCCAAGGGCCTGCAGACCGTGTGCCTGACCAAGGTCTTCCCGACCCGTTCGCACACCGTTGCCGCCCAGGGCGGCATCTCCGCCGCGCTCGGCAACATGGGCGAGGACGACTGGCGCTACCACTTCTACGACACGATCAAGGGATCGGATTGGCTGGGTGACCAGGACGCCATCGAGTACATGTGCCGCGAGGCGATCCCGGCGATCATCGAGCTGGAACACTACGGCGTGCCGTTCAGCCGTACCGAAGAGGGCAAGATCTACCAGCGCCCGTTCGGCGGCATGACCACCAAGTACGGCGAAGGCCCGGCGGCGCAGCGTACCTGCGCGGCGGCCGACCGTACCGGCCACGCCATGCTGCACACGCTGTACCAGCAGTCGTTGAAGCACGACGCGCGCTTCATGATCGAATACTTCGCGCTGGACCTGATCTTCGACGAAGACGGGACCTGCCGCGGCGTGCTGGCCATCGACATGGCCGAAGGTTCGCTGCACCTGTTCCGCGCCCAGGGCGTGGTGCTGGCCACCGGCGGCTACGGCCGTGCGTACTTCAGCGCCACCTCGGCCCACACCTGCACCGGTGACGGCGGCGGCCTGGCCATGCGCGCGGGCATCGCGATGCAGGACATGGAGTTCGTGCAGTTCCACCCGACCGGCATCTACGGCGCGGGCTGCCTGATCACCGAAGGCGTGCGCGGCGAAGGTGGCATCCTGCGCAACAGCAGCGGCGAGCGCTTCATGGAGCGCTACGCACCGCATTACAAGGACCTGGCATCGCGTGACGTGGTCGCGCGTTCAATGACCGTGGAAATCCGCGAAGGGCGCGGCGTCGGCGAGCACAAGGACCACATCCTGCTCGACCTGACCCACCTCGGCCCGGGCGTGATCGACGACAAGCTGCCGGGTATCGCCGAAAGCGCGCGCATCTTCGCCGGCGTGGACGTGCACAAGCAGCCGATCCCGGTCATCCCGACCGTGCACTACAACATGGGCGGCATCCCGACCAACTTCCATGGCGAAGTGGTGCGCATCGACGGCGACAACCCCGATGCGGTGATCCCGGGCCTGTACGCCATCGGCGAAGCGGCCTGCGTCTCGGTGCATGGCGCCAACCGCCTGGGTTCCAATTCGCTGCTGGACCTGGTGGTGTTCGGTCGCGCGGTGGCCAACCGCTGCGCCGAGACGATCAAGCCGGGCGCTGCGCACAAGCCGCTGCCGGCCGATGCCTGCGACAAGGCGCTGGGCCTGCTGGACAAGCTGCGTTACGCCAAGGGCGATACGCCGACCTCGGTGATCCGCGACAACATGCAGCGCACCATGCAGGCCGATGCCGCCGTGTTCCGCACCAGCCAGACGCTGAAGGAAGGCTGCGAGAAGATGGCCGGCATCTTCGATTCGTTCCAGGACGTCAAGGTCAGCGATCGCTCGCTGGTCTGGAACTCGGACCTGATCGAAACCTACGAGCTGAACAACCTGCTGCTCAATGCAGTGGCGACGATCAACTCGGCCGAGCAGCGCAAGGAAAGCCGTGGTGCGCACGCGCACGAAGACTTCCCGGACCGCGACGACGTCAACTGGCACAAGCACACGCTGGTCAAGGTCGACGACAAGGGCAAGTGCAGCTTCGATTACCGTCCGGTGCACATGTACACGCTGACCGACGAGGTCGACGTGGTGCCGCCGAAGCCGCGCGTGTACTGATCGCGATCCCCGCCTACCATGCAATCCGCGCCTTGACGGCGCGGGCCGCCTGAGCCAACGAGAGCAGCCATGGCCGAGTTTTCCCTGCCGAAGAATTCAAAGATCACGAAGGGCAAGCACTTCCCCGCCGCCGGCGGCGCGAAGAACCTGCGCACCTTCAAGGTCTACCGCTGGAGTCCGGACGACGACAGCAACCCGCGTACCGATACGTACGAGATCGACCTCGACGCGTGCGGTCCGATGGTCCTGGACGCGCTGATCAAGATCAAGAACGAGATCGATCCGACCCTGACCTTCCGTCGTTCGTGCCGCGAGGGCATCTGCGGTTCGTGCGCGATGAACATCGACGGCACCAATACGCTGGCCTGCACCCGCGCCATCGCCGACTGCGGCAAGGCCGAAGTGCCGATCTACCCGCTGCCGCACATGAGCGTGGTCAAGGACCTGGTGCCGGACCTGACCCACTTCTACGCGCAGTACGCGTCGATCAAGCCGTGGATCCGCACGCAGACCCCGGCACCGCCGGACCGCGAGCGCCTGCAGTCGCCGGAAGACCGCAAGAAGCTGGACGGCCTGTACGAGTGCATCCTGTGCGCGTGCTGCTCCACCAGCTGCCCGAGCTACTGGTGGAACGGCGAGCGCTACCTGGGCCCGGCGATCCTGCTGCAGGCCTACCGCTGGATCATCGATTCGCGTGATGAGGACACCGGTGCGCGCCTGGACGATCTGGAAGATCCGTTCAAGCTGTACCGCTGCCACACCATCATGAACTGCGCACGGACCTGCCCGAAGGGGCTGAACCCGGCGCTGGCGATCGCCGAGATCAAGAAGCTGATGATGGCCCGCCGCGCCTGAGTGGTGTGGTTGCCTTGAAGTACCCCGCGACGCCGAGCCCAGCTCGGCGTTGCGTTATCCGGGAATGACGATGGACGAAGCGATCCTGTTGAAGAAGCTGCGCTGGCGTTGCCGCCGCGGCATGCGCGAGCTGGACCAGCTGTTCGAGCATTACCTTGACCGTGAGTGGGCCACGGCACCGGCTGAAGAGCGCGAGGTTTTCCTGTTCCTGCTCGATTGCGAGGACGATACGTTGTGGCGGTGGTTCATGGGTTACGAGGCCTGCCCGCATGCACACGCCGTCCCCTTGCTCGACCGGATCCGCGCCCTCAAGGCTTGAGTGGCGCCCGTCACGGCTGCAGGCCGCGGCCGAGGCGGTGGTGTTGCTGGCCGCACCGTGGTTGATCGGCGCCAGTGGGGTGCCGGTGCGGCTGCAGCCGCCGGCGGTGCTGCTGTGCTGGCTGGTGCAGGCGGTGCTGCTGTGGCGGCGGCTGCGGACGCCCTGTCGCGTGCTCTGGCTGCAGGATGCGCCGCGCCCCCTGCTGCTGGACGGACTGGAGCTGGAAGACCCTGCGCTGCACGTACGCGGCCCGTGGCTGCAGTTGCGCTGGCAGGGACCGGGAAAACGGGGCGTGCTGCTTTTCTGGCCGGATGTGCTGTCTCCCGGCCAACGACGTGAACTGCGTCTGGCCGTCCGTGCACGGCAGGTTTCCCGTAAGCCGCCGTAGGTGGCACCATACGCTGAATCTATTGGCGCACCTGCATGTTCAAACCCATTCCCGTGTCCATCGGCCTGCGCTACCTGCGGGCCAAGCGCCGCAACGGCTTCATCTCCTTCATTTCGATGGCATCGATCCTCGGCATCGCGCTGGGCGTGACGGTGCTCATCACCACGCTGGCGGTGATGAGTGGCTTCCAGAAGGAAATCCGCGACCGCCTGCTGCAGATGTCCGCGCATACCACCATAAGCCGCGACGGCGAGCCGATGAGCGACTGGCAGCGCGCCGTGGACGTGGCCTACCAGGATCCGCGCGTGGCCGGTGCCGCGCCGTACATCGAGATCCAGGCGATGATCAGTGGCCCGCGCGTGCAGGGCGCGCTGGTGCAGGGCGTTGACCCGGCGATGGAGCCGAAGGTCTCGGTGGTTGCCGAGAAGATGAAGAAGGGCCACTTCGACAGCCTCACGCAGGGCAGTTACAACATCATCCTCGGCCAGGAGCTGGCGACCTGGCTGGGCGTGGACGTCGGTGACCAGGTGGTGGCGACGCTGGCCGAAGTGCAGGGCACGCCGATGGGCGCGATCCCGCGCATGAAGCGGTTCACCGTCAGCGGCATCTTCGAAGCCGGCTACAACGAGATCGACCGCGGCGTGGCGTTCGCCAACATGAAGGACCTCGAACGCGTGCTGCGCATCGACGGCGCCACCGGCGTGCGCCTGAAGCTGCATGACATGGACCAGGCGCTCACCGTCGGGGTGGACCTGGCGCAGCGCCTGGGCGGTGCCTACCGGGTCAGTGACTGGACCCAGCAGAACGCCAACCTGTACCACTCGCTGCGCATGGAGAAGGTGGTGATGGGCATCCTGCTGTCGCTGATCATCGCGATGGGCGCCTTCAACCTGGTGTCCTCGCAGGTGATGCTGGTGACCGACAAGCAGGCCGACATCGCCATCCTGCGTACGCTGGGGCTGACCCCGGGCGGAGTGATGGGGGTGTTCATGGTGCAGGGTTCGCTGATCGGCATCATCGGCACCGTCGCCGGCGTGATCGGCGGCATCACCCTGACCCTCAACCTGGAACGCATCCTCGGTGCCATCGAGGCGGTGTTCAACGTCAAGCTGCTGCCGGAAGACGTGTATTACATCACCGGCCTGCCGACCGACATGCAGACCGCCGACATCGTGGTGATCACCGTGGTGGCGCTGTTGATGAGCTTCCTGGCCACCCTGTACCCGGCGTGGCGCGCCGCCCGCACCCAGCCCGCGGAGGCACTGCGTTATGAATGAGGTTTTCTCTCCCGGCCAGGAAGTGATCCGCGCGCAGGCGCTGGGCAAGACCTATGCCGAAGGCCGGATGCATACGCCGGTGTTCGATGGCCTGGACCTGCAGGTCAGCGCCGGCGAAACCGTGGCCATCATCGGTGCCTCCGGTGCAGGCAAGAGCACGCTGCTGCACCTGCTGGGCGGGCTGGACACGCCGAGCGCGGGCGAGGTGTTCGTCACCGGCCAGCAGATGTCCACGCTGTCCGATGGCGCGCGTGGCCTGCTGCGCAATCGCGCGCTGGGCTTCGTGTACCAGTTCCACCACCTGCTGCCGGAGTTCACCGCGCTGGAAAACGTGATGATGCCGGTGCTGCTCGGCGGTGGTGAAGTGGCCGCGGCCACTGACCGCGCCCGGCAGCTGCTGGAGTCGGTCGGCCTCGGCCATCGCCTGCAGCACAAGCCCGGTGAGCTGTCCGGTGGCGAGCGCCAACGCGCCGCCGTGGCCCGCGCACTGGTCAACCAGCCGGCCTGCGTGCTCGGCGACGAACCCACCGGCAACCTGGATGACCGCACCGCCGGCACCGTGTTCGAGCTGATGCTGGAACTCAACCGCGCGCGGCATACCTCGCTGGTGCTGGTCACCCATGACCGCAGCCTGGCGCGCAAGCTGGACCGTGTGCTGGAACTGCGCGAAGGCAAGCTGCACGCACTGGCCCGCGCCGACGTTTGACGGGTAGTGACGGCCGCGGGCCGGCGGGTGCCGTTGACGGGCCGCGGCCGGCCCAACCCGGGGGACGGCCCCTCGGTGGCGGGGTTGGGGCGGGCCGGGGGCGTTTTTGGCCTGTCGCCCCCCGGGCCCCGCCACTACCGGGTTCACGGGCGCGGTTGCATCATCGGCTTGATCCCCATGGAATCCTGCCATGAAACGCCTGATCCTTGTTTTCCTGTGCGTCAGCCTTGCGGCCTGTGCCAGCAGCGGGCGATTGAGCAGCAATGAGCGGCTGGCGCTGTACCGCGCCCACGCCGGTGCGCCGCAGGGTGACATGCCCTTCCAGGGCAGCCTGAACGGCTGGAACGAACTGGGCGACAGCGCACTGGCGGTCTGGACCCGTCCGGGCCAGGCGTTCCTGCTGGAGCTCACCGGGCCGTGCCCGGACCTGCCGTACGCGCAGGCGATCGGGCTGACCAGCCGGGTGGGGCGGGTATCGGCGCGGCTGGACAAAGTGCTGGTGCGCGGGCCGGGCCCGGGGCCGCAGATGCCGTGTTACATCGGCAGTATCCGCCCGCTGGACGTCAAGGCGCTGCGCGCTTCAGAGCAGCAGCTTCGGCATGCCCGGGTCGAAGCGCGCCAGGAATGATCAGGCTTCGGGCACGAAGCCCGGGGGCTTTTCCGCATTGCCGGCGAACAGGTACTTCACCAGTTCTTCCTCCAGGAACGCGCGGTGCTTGGGATCGCGCGGCGACAGTCGGTTTTCGTTGATCAGCATGGTCTGGTGGGCCAGCCACGCGCTCCAGGCCGGCTTGCCGATGTTGGCGAAGATGCGCTGGCCGAGCTCGCCGGGGTAGGGCACGAAATCGAGGCCTTCGGCGTCGGCTTGCTGGTATTGGCAGAAAATGGTGCGGGGCATGGGCAGGTACTCGTATTCGAAGCGATAGTGTAGCGCCGAGCCACGCTCGGCGGCCTTGGTCAGGCATCGTGAGGCTCCCGGCCAAGAGCCGCCGAGCATGGCTCGGTGCCACCGGGTGCGTGCGCTCAGCGCGCCTGCAGCAGCTTGCGGATGGGCGCGGGCAGGCCCAGCGTGGGCAGGTCTTCGGCCGCCACCCAGCGCAGCATCGGATGCGCGTGTTTCAGGCCCTCCACGCGCGTGCGCAGTACCTGCAGGTGCAGCCGGTAGTGGCTGAAGGTGTGCTGCAGCACGGGCAGTTCCTCGGCATCTTCCAGTGCGCCGTCCACGTTCGCATCGAACCACGCCTGCAGCGCCATGCCGCTGTCGGCCTGCGGCAGGGTCCACAGGGACGCCCAGATGCCGGTCTCCGGGCGCTTCTGCAGCAGCACGCGCCCGTGTCCGTCGCGCAGCCACAGGGCCATCGCTTCCCGCTCCGGCAGCACTTTGCCCGGCTTGGCCGTCGGCAGTTCGGCGGTACGTCCATCGCGGCGCGCCACGCAGTGCTCCTGCAGCGGGCAGATCACGCAGGCCGGTCGGCTGCGGGTGCACAACGTCGCACCCAGGTCCATCTGTGCCTGCGTGTAATCGGCCATCCGTCCGGCTGGTACGTGGGCCACGTGCGCTTCGGCCAACGTCCACAGCGGCCGCTCGACAGCCGGCAGGCCGGGGAATCCTTCGATGCCGTGGTAGCGGGTCAGCACGCGCTTGACGTTGCCATCGAGGATGGCGAACGGATCGTCCCAGGCCTGGCTGAGGATCGCCCCGGCGGTGCTGCGGCCGATACCCGGCAGTGCGTGCAGCGCTTCGAAATCACGCGGCAGCTCGCCACCGTGGGCGTCCACGCAGCGCTTGGCGGCGGCATGCAGGTTGCGTGCGCGGGCGTAATAGCCGAGCCCGGCCCACTGCGCCATCACCGCATCGTTGTCGGCCGCGGCGAGGTCGGGCAGGGTGGGGAAGTGGTGCAGGAACTTGAGGAAGTACGGAATGACCGTAGCGACCTGGGTCTGCTGCAGCATGATCTCCGACAGCCACACCCGGTATGGCGTGCGCGGGTGCTGCCAGGGCAGGTCGTGGCGACCGTGCTGGTCGAACCAGCGCAGCAGCCGCGCGACGAACCGGTCATCACCGCCGGCGGCCGACGCCTGCGGGGGCGTGGCCGCAATCGCGGTGGCGGCCTCAGGCACTGCCCAGTGCTTCGGGCAGCAACGCGTCGACGAAGGCTTCCGGATCGAACACGCGCAGGTCTTCCGGGCGCTCGCCGATGCCGGCGAAGCGGATCGGGATGCCGAATTCCTGGGCCAGCGCGAACACCACCCCGCCCTTGGCGGTGCCGTCCAGCTTGGTCACCACAAGGCCGGTGACATTCACCGCCGCGTTGAACTGGCGCAGCTGCGAGAGTGCGTTCTGGCCGGTGGTGCCATCGATCACCATCAGCACTTCATGCGGCGCGCCGGGATCGATCTTGCCGAGCACGCGGCGGATCTTGCCCAGCTCGTTCATCAGGCCGGACTGGGTGTGCAGGCGCCCGGCGGTATCGGCGATCAGCACGGACGTGCCACGCGCCTTGCCGGCCTGCAGCGCATCAAAGGCCACCGATGCGGCATCGGCGTTCTGGCCCTGGGCAATCACGGTGACGCCGTTGCGGTCGCCCCAGGCCTGCAGCTGCGCCACGGCCGCGGCGCGGAAGGTATCGCCGGCGGCCAGCATCAGGCTGTGGCCGTCGTCCTTGAAGCGCTTGGCCAGCTTGCCGATGGTGGTGGTCTTGCCGACGCCGTTGACGCCCACGGTGAGCACCACGAACGGCTTTGCGTTGCGGTCGATCAGCAACGGCTGGGCGACCGGTTTCAGGATGGCGATCAGGTCTGCACGCAGGGCGGCCAGCAGCGCATTGGCATCGGCGAACTCGCGCGACTTCATGCGCTTGCGCAGGCTTTCCACCAGGGTCGTGCTGGCGGTGACGCCCACGTCCGCAGTGATCAAGGCGGTCTCGATCTCATCCAGCAGGTCATCGTCGAGCTTGGGATTGCGCGAGAACAGGCCACCGAAGCTGCGTGCGAACGTGCTGTTGCGCAGGCGCTCGCGCCAACCGGTCCTGCCGGCCGGGGCGGGCTCGGCATCGACCAGCACGGGCAGATCGGCGGCGGGGGCAGCCGGTGCCGGTGCCGGGGTAACCGGGGCCAGCGGCGCCAGTACCGCGGCGGCGGCGAGGGCTTCGGCTTCGAAATCTTCTGGCGCCAGCACGCGTTCCGGCGTGGGCGCGGCCACGGGGGCGGCCACGGGGGCGGCAGGTGCAGGGGCAGGTGCCGGGGTAACGACGGGCGCGGCTGCAGGCGGTTGGGCAAGCGGCGGCGGCGCGGCTTCCGCTATGGGTGCAGGGGCCTCCGCCGGCGGCACGACGACCGGCTCCGGCGGCTGCACCGGCCTGGCCGAAGGAAACGCAGCGGCGAGCTCTTCAGCCGAATAGTGCTGGGTCTTGGGCGCATCGACCTGCGAGGCGTCCTGGGCTTTTTTGCGGCGGAAGAAACTGAGCATTGGCGGGTAACGGCTTTAGATCAGGGGGTAGATTACCACCGGGCCCGTCAGGGCCCGTGTGGATGGGGGGCGTGCGGTAGCGCCGCGCGATGCTCGGCGAGCGCAGCGGCCGGGAGATCAGGCAGACAGCTCCAGCAGCAGCTTGTTCAAGCGCGCCACATAGGCACCCGGATCCTTCAGGCTGTCACCGGCGGCCAGCGCGGCCTGGTCGAACAGCACCCGGC
>NZ_JBDJNU010000045.1:0-33581 GCF_039674585.1 Stenotrophomonas lacuserhaii
GCCCCGACGTTTCCGTCGTTGCGAGCCGCCCATTATAGCCGGCTTTTCCGCTTCGTCAACACCTTTTTTCAAGGCCGTTTCGCCGGAGCGAAGCGTTGTTGACTCTGCTGCTCCGACGTCCGACCCGAAGGCGTTTCGTCGTTGCGAGCCGCCTATTATGCCGGACTTTTCCAGTCCGTCAACACCTTCGTTCGATTGAATCGTTCGGCGGTGGTGGCGTGCTGTTTCCGCGCTGATTTCCGGAGAAATCGTTGCGTTGCAGCGAGGGAGCGAATTGTAGAGATCCTGCAGGATTCGTCAACACCTTTTTTCAATTTGATGACAACGCGTGTGCTGCACGTGCTCCTGCACGCGTTGCGCGCACGGCAGCGCAGCAGGTATCAATGCACGGTCCCCCTCCGGATCAACACGCCAATGGATGCAGTCCCCACACGCGCATGGTGGCGCGACCTCTCCTTGCCCGCCGTGGTCGCCGGCTTCATTACCGTGCTGGTGGGGTTTGCCAGTTCGGCGGTGATCGTGTTCCAGGCCGCGCAGGCCGTCGGTGCGGACCAACAGGAGATCGCTTCCTGGATGTGGGCGCTGGGAGTGGGCATGGGCGTCACCTGCATCGGTCTGTCACTGCGCTACCGGATCCCGGTCGTCACCGCATGGTCCACCCCGGGTGCCGCGATGCTGGTGGTGGGTGCGGGTGGCGTCAGCCTGCCCGAGGCGATCGGTGCGTTCCTGCTCGCTGCGTTGCTCGGTGCAGTGCTGGGATTCTCGGGGGTGTTCGCCAGGCTGATGCAGCGCGTGCCGATGGCGTTGGCCGCTGGCATGTTGGCGGGCGTGCTGCTGCGCTTCGGCCTGGAGGTCTTCGTCTCCATGCAGACACAGCTGCTGATGGCGCTGGCGATGTTCGGCAGCTGGCTGCTGGCGCGGCGCCTGCTGCCGCGCTATGCGGTGATCGCCACCCTGCTGGTGGGCATCGCGGTGGCACTGGGCACCGGACAGCTGCACCTGCAGGGCATTGAACTGCAACTGGCCTTGCCCGTATGGACCACGCCACGGCTGAGTTGGGCGGCAGTGGCCAGCGTTGCGCTGCCCCTGTTCGTGGTGACCATGGCCTCGCAGAACATTCCCGGGGTGGCGGTGCTCCGCGCTTCCGGCTACCAGGCACCGGTGTCGCCGCTGATCGGCTGGATCGGGGTGGTCAACGCCCTGCTGGCACCGTTCGGCGCCTTCGCGCTGAACCTGGCCGCGATCACGGCGGCGATCTGCATGGGCCGCGAGGCACACGAGGATCCGGCCCGACGCTACACCGCTGCCATGGCGGCGGGTGCCTTCTATATCGTCGTTGGTGTGTTCGGGGCCACGGTGGCCGCGCTGTTCGCTGCTTTCCCGAAGGAACTGATTGCCTGCGTGGCCGGTATTGCGTTGTTCGGCACCATCGGCAACAGCCTGGCAACCGCGCTGGCGGTGGAGCGCGACCGTGAGGCTGCGTTGGTGACCTTCCTGGTTACCGCGTCCGGTATGTCGCTGTGGGGGATCGGCTCGGCATTCTGGGGACTGGTGGCCGGCGCGGTGACCTTGCTGGTGCTGCGCCCGCGGGCGGTGGCGTAAGCCGGTAGCGCCGAGCCAGGATCGGCGGCCCGGGCACAGCATCGTGATGCCTGGCAGATTCCGCCGAGCATGGCTCGGCGCTACCGGGCTGCCAGGCATGACGGCGCCGCGGATCAAACGCGCTGGTTCGTTACAGCGGCTGCACCGACAGGGTCTGCTGCAGCACGTGGCGACCGCCGGCGGGGATCGTCACCACGTCCGGGCCCGCGTTCGCGGCTTCCAGGCAGACGTAGTCGCGCCAGCCATTACCAACGTCGGCCATCCTGGCAGCCGCCTCGGCGCCCGGGTTCCAGGCCACCAGCGAACGGCTGCCCTGGGTTTCCAGGGTGATGCGCCGCTTCAACACCGGATCGTGCAGCACGTAGCGGCCACCGGCCTGGGTATAGATGCGGTCACTGCGGCCGGGATCGCGGGCATCGCGCAGGTTCCACGGCCCCTGCTGACGGCGCGCCTGGGCGTAGTTCTCGTACTTGTCCAGGTAGTCCAGCCCGTCCACGCCCTCCACGTCCACGCGGGCGGCATCGCCGACGCGGAAGTAGTTGTGCAGTGCCTGGCTGATCGTCTCCGGCGCCGTGCCGGCATTCTCGGTGATCAGCCGCTGGGTCAGGGTCGCGCCGACCACGACCACCATCTGCAGGCGGAGTGACAGGTTGTCCAGCACCGGTGGCGCCAGGGTGAGCTCGATGCTGCCATCGGCCAGCGCGCGCGCCTGCTTCAACTCCCACGGCAGGGTACGCACGAAGCCATGTGCGGGCACCTCATTGGACTGCCCCTGCCGACCGAAGTACGGCCAGCACACCGGGCTGCCGCCGCGGATCGGCGTCGGCAGCTCAGCGCGACGGGGCGACAGCCACATCACGTCCTGGCCGCCGGTGGGCACGAAGGACAGCAGCTGGCCGCCGAACACACTGATCGCCGCGCTGCCCTGCGGGGTCTGGATGAGCCACGCATCGAGCCCCTGGAACTGCCCAGTGGTCACGCCTTGGATCTGTTGCACCTTGGATGCACTCCGCACCGCTGGCGACTGCACCAGCGTGTTGTAGTTGGAAGGAAGGATGAAGCGGCTGGCAGTCGGCGCCGCCGTCGCGGGGGGTTCGGCCTGCAGCGCCTGCAGGATGCGGCGGCCCGCACGCCCGTCCAGCGGCGTCCAGCCCAGGCGTTGCTGCTCGGCCTGGATCGCACGGCGGCTGGCGGTACCGATCATGCCGTCGACCTGGCCGATGTCATGCCCGCGCGCGGCCAGCAGCGCCTGCAGCTGGCGGCGTTCGCGGCGTCCCAGGCCCGGATCATCGGTGGGCCAGGCGGTTGCCAGGCCGGCCCCGCCACGCAGCCGGTCAGCCAGCGTGGCGATCGCCAGCGCGTAGCTCTCTGCCGCGTTGTAGCTGTAGATCGCGTCGTAGTTGCGGAACACCAGCAGCGCCGGTCCGGTGTTTCCGGCCGGCAGCAGCAGCGCCGCGCGGGCATCAGCGGGCAGCCCGGCGGGTGCGATGGCCTCGCCCTGAAGGGTGGTCACGCCCAGCGCTTTCCACGCCGGTAGCGACCGGCGCTGGGTGCGCCCGGCCTGCGCGGCACTGAAGCCAGCGGGTACGCGGACTTCCATGCCCCACGCCTCGCCGCTGCGCCAGCCGGCACGCTTGAGATAATTCGCGGTGGAGGCCAGCGCGTCCGGGATGCTGCCCACCAGGTCGCGGCGTCCATCGCCATCACCGTCCACCGCGATACGCGCATAGGTACTCGGCATGAACTGGGTATGCCCGAAGGCGCCGGCCCAGGAGCCCACCAGGCCCTCGCCGCGCAGGTCACCCCGGTCGATCAGCTTGAGCAGTGACAGCAGTTCCCCGCGGAAGAACGACTGGCGCCGGCCCGCGCAGGACAGCGTGGACAACGACTGCAGCAACGGGCGCTTGCCGAACACGCGGCCGTAATCACTTTCCACGCCCCACACCGCCACGATGGTGGCCGGGTCCACGCCGTACTCGGCGGACACCTGCTGCAGCAGTGCGCGGTGCTGGGCCAGCATGGCGCGGCCATCGTCCACCCGCTGTTCGTCGACCAGCGCGGCCAGGTAATCCCAGATCGGCGTGGTGAACTCGGGCTGGGCATCCAGCAGCCCCAGCACGGTGGGGTCCGGCTGCACACCGGCCATCAGCGCGCTGAAGCGCTCGGCCGGGATGCCCTGCCCGGCCGCGCTGGCCTGCAGGGTCGACAGGCAGGAAGCAAACGCGGGATCGACCTGCTGCGCAGTCGCCAGCGGGCTCGCCAGCAACGTGGCGAACAGGATCAGCGAGCGGGTGGTCATGGTCATCCTCCGTGCCGCCATGGCCCCTGCATCATAACGGCAGCGAAGAATCAGCGGCGACGCAGCAGGCGCAGGCCAAAGGCCGGTTGTGGCGCGACGGTGTCCCAGCGTCCGATCACCTCCAGCCCGGCCGCATCGAGCAGCTGCTGCAGGCTTTCATCGGTGTACTTGTGGCTGTATTCCACCTGGATGGCGTCGCCTGCGGCGAACCGGAACCGGTGGCCGTCAAGGGTCACCTCCTGGTCGCGGTCACTGACCAGCTGGGTTTCAATGCGCAGGCGCGGCACGCTGTAGCGCGCACGGTGGTGGAAGGCCTGCAGGTCGAAATCGCTGCCGACCTGCTGGTTGAGGCGCTTGAGCAGGTTGAGGGTGAACGCGGCAGTCACCCCGGCCGCATCGTTGTAGGCCGCTTCCAGCGTGGCGGTGTCCTTGTGCAGGTCCACGCCGATCAGCGCCAGTCCGTCTTCGCCCATGGTCTGGCGCATGGCGCGCAGCAGGACCACCGCTTCATCGTGCTCGAAGTTGCCCAGGGTCGAACCGGGGAAGAACAGCAGGCGCCGCGCGGCTTCTTCTTCGGGCTCGGGCAGGTCTACCGGCTGGGTGAAGTCGGCACAGACCGGCAGCATCTCGATGTCCGGATGGGCCGGTGCCAGGTGGTCGATGCTCGACAACAGGGCGGCGCGCGAGATCTCGATCGGGGTGTAGGCCACCGGTCCGTCAAGCGCCTCCAGCAGCAGCGTGGTCTTGCGGCCGCTGCCACTGCCCAGCTCCACCACGTGCACGCGCGGGCCGACCTTCCGCGCGATACGCGGCAGCGACTGTTCCAGCAACGCCAGCTCGGTCCGGGTCGGGTAGTACTCCGGGGTGCGGGTGATCTGTTCGAACAGGGCCGAACCCGCTGCATCGTAGAAGTATTTCGAGGGCAGCCGCGGCGGCTGCGCTGACAGGCCTGCGATGGCGTCGGACAGCACCCGCTCGCGGCTGGGGGTCAGGTCGGTCAGCGCCTGGCGCGCGGCATGTACGGTGCTCATGGGACGTTGCTCATTGAAGGGCCTTTGCCAGGCGCACGCCGGAAAACTGCCAGCGCGCGGAGGGGTCGAAGAAATTGCGGTAGCTGGCGCGCACATGGCCGCGCGGGGTGGCGCAGCTGCCGCCACGCAGGATCCACTGGCCACACATGAACTTGCCGTTGTACTCGCCGAGGCTGCCCGGAAAAGTGGCGAAACCGGGATACGGTCCGTAGGCGCTGCTGGTCCATTCCCAGACGTCGCCGTACAGCTGCTGCGGGCCGTCGGCGCCGCGCGGCGCGCACGGCTGCAGGCGATCGTCGTCGACGAAATGGCCGTCAGGGGCGTGCTGGCTGGCGGCCGCTTCCCATTCGAATTCGGTCGGCAGGCGCGCGCCGGCCCAGCGGGCGTAGGCGTCGGCCTCGTAATAGCTGATATGGCAGACCGGCGCATGCGGGTCCAGCGCGCGCCAGCCGCCCAGGGTGTACTCACGTTCCAGCGCATCGTCCCAGTACAGCGGGTGGCGCCACTGCTGGGCCTGGTTCAATGACCAGCCCTCGCTCATCCACAGCTGCACCTGCTGATAGCCGCCATCGGCGATGAAGGCGGCGAACTCGGCGTTGCTGGCCGGCCGGTTGGCCAGCGCATGGGCAGGCACCAGCACGCGGTGGCGCGGGGATTCGTTGTCGTAGGCGAAATCGGCATCGCCAGGCCAGGCGTGGGCGCCGATCCACGCGATGCGCTCCGGGCTGTCGATCCACTGCAGCGGCGTGGCGGTGCCGGCCAGCGTGGCTAGGTCATCGCGGTAGGCCGGCTGCAGCGGATTGCTCCACAGCGCGTGCTTGATATCGGTCAGCAGCAGTTCCTGGTGCTGTTGTTCGTGCTGCAGGCCGAGTTGCAGGTGGTGCAGCGTCTCCTCTGTCAACGCGCGGTCCTGCAACAGGCGCAGCACCTGCCCGTCGATACGTTCGCGGTAGTCGCGCACCTGCTCCAGGCTGGGCCGGGACAGCAGGCCACGCTGCGGCCGCGCGTGTGCCGGGCCGATGGTTTCGTAGTAGCTGTTGAACAGGAAATGCCAGTCGGGTTGCAGCGGCTGGTAGCCCGGCTGCGTGCCCAGCACGAAACGTTCGAAGAACCACGTCGTGTGGGCGAGGTGCCACTTGGTGGGGCTGGCGTCGGCCATGCTCTGCACCATCGCGTCTTCGGCACTGAGCGGGGCAGCAAGCGCTACGCTGCGTTGGCGCACGTGGACGTAGAAGTCGGCCAGGGCGGCATGGCGGGAAGGGTTCAGGGGGGTGGTGGCGAGCAGGCTGTTCACGACAGGAAGCTTGGGTCAGCCGCGGTGAGGACCACGTCATCGACGGCCGCGGTCGGGCCCCTGTCTACAGCGCGTCCAGGTAGAACCAGTTCCCTTCCAGGCGCTGGAAGCGGCTGTGCTCGGTCATCTTGACCGCACTGCCCCCGCCGATGCGATAGCGCGCGGTGAAGCGCACCTGCGCGCGGTCGCCGTCCTGCTGGTGCGCATGCACGGTCAGTCCCAGCCACCGGGTGCGCTGGCCGGGGGCATCGTCCAGGGACAGTTCTGCCGGACGCGTATCGGGGTGCCAGCTGGAGAGCAGGTAGTCGGCACGTTGCAGCACATAGGCGCTGTAGCGCGAGCGCATCAGGGTGGCGGCATCGGCCGCCGGTTCGCCGGCATGGCAACGGCCGCAGCAGTCGGCATAGGGCTTGCCCAGATCGCAGGGGCAGGTAGCGGGGAGGGGCTGGCTCATGCCGCTATTTTTGCATGGCCGGTGCGCCTGCGGGCCGGGCGGCCACTGCGGGGTGGGCGTATCCTGTCGACCCCCACTGCAGGCCTGATCCGTGCTGGACATGATTCCCCCCGAACTCTGGTGGCTGGTGGCCATCGCCTTCATTGCCGGGCTGGTCGATGCGGCGGTCGGCGGCGGTGGACTGGTGCAGCTGCCGGGGCTGTTCACGGTGCTGCCGCAGCACTCCCCTGCCCTGCTGTTCGGCACCAACAAGTTCAGTTCGGCCTTCGGGACCGGGGCGGCGGCCTGGCGATACGCGCGCAACGTGCGTTTCCCGTGGCGACCGGTACTGTTCGCCGCGGCCACCGCCTTCGTCTTTTCGTTCCTGGGCGCGACGGCGGTCAGCCTGCTGCCCAAGGATGCGGTGCGCCCGCTGGTGCTGGTGCTGCTGGTGGCGATGCTGGGCTACACGCTGTGGAAGAAGGACTTCGGGGCGTTGCACCGGCCGCGCGAGGTGGGCCGCCGCGAGCTGGTGATCGCGCTGGCGATCGGTGCGGCGATCGGCTTCTACGACGGCTTCTTCGGGCCGGGCACCGGCAGCTTCCTGATCTTCCTGTTCGTACGCTTCTTCGGGCTGGATTTCCTGCGCGCCTCGGCGGCGTCGAAGGTGGTCAACCTGTCGACCAACTTCGCTGCGCTGTCGTTCTTCGTGCCCACCGGCAACGTGCTGCTGCTGTTCGCCGTGCCGATGGCGGTGGCCAACATCGTGGGCTCGGTGGTGGGCACGCGGCTGGCCCTGCGCGGGGGAACGCCGTTCATCCGCAAGTTGTTCGTGGGCCTGGTGGTGGTGCTGATCGCGCGGATGGGCTGGGATACGTTTGCCTGACACTTCGCGGGACGGCTCTGGTAGCGCCGAACATGCTCGGCGGGCAGCAAGAGGTCCCCAGGCAAAGGCCGCCGAGCATGGCTCGGCGCTACCAGGGCCCACGCGCGCCCCGCCCCCGGTACCGCGCGTGCGCATCCGGGGGAGAGCGGGGGCCACTCCCGGCGATCAGGCGTCGGTGGGCTCGGGTTCGTTGGCCTGCTGGCGGCTGCGTTCGGGCAGCTTGAGGCGCTTGCCCTCTTCGTCGTATTCAATCAGCAGGACGCCGGAATCGTGGCGGCCGCTGATTTCCACGAAGCAGGCGCCGCCGATGAACGGCTCCAGCGTCATCACCGATTTCAGCGGGGTGGCGACCACCATCTGGAAACCGAAGTTGTCGAAGATGTTCATCGCCAGCGCGGTGAACTCGTTGTCGGCCTTGTCGAAGGCCTCATCGAGCACCACCGCGGCGTAGCTCGGCAGCTGGCCATCGGCGCCTCCGAGCTGGTAACGCAGTGCTGCCGCCAGGCAGGTGGTGGCGAGCTTCTGCCGCTGGCCACCGGACTTGCCGGCGCCACTGCGGTAGATTTCCACCTGCTGGCGGGTGGCGGCGTCCAGTTCCACGCCGATGAACTCCACGTGCATGCGCACGTCCAGCACCAGCTCACGCCAGCGCTTGTCTTCGCCTTCGGACGAACCCAGCCGGGTGACCAGCTGGCGCAGCACGGCGAACTGGGCTTCGGCCAGTTCGCGCTGTTCGGTTTGCTGCTGCGACAGCACGTCGCGCAGGTGCTGGTGGAACTCCAGCACTTCCGGCAGGCGGCGGTCGCTGAGCTCGATGGTCAGCAGGGTACCGCGGTTGAACGGCACCTGTTCCAGGCTGGCGTTGACCTCGTCCAGGCGCTGGCCGATCGACTTGCGCGCCTCGGCACTGTGCCGCTGCAGGGCCAGCAGGTTGTTCTTGCTCTGGTTCTGCAGCAGGTCGAAGAAGCGTTCCTCGTGCTGCGGCAGGCCGTCGCGTTCCAGGCGTTCCAGCCGGGCCAGGAAATCATCGGCCGACGCCACTGATACGGTGAAGTCGCCGGATTCTTCCGGCCAGCCCTGCACGAAGCGGCGGAAGCAGCCCAACAGCTGGTTCTCGACCCGGTTGACGTCCTGTTGCGAGGACGACAGTGATTCGTTCAGCGCGTTGCTGACCTGGCGCATGTGCGCCTCCAGCGTTTCCAGGCTGAGCGCACCGAAGGCTTCCAGGCGTTCCTGCAGACCGGCTTCCTGCGTGCTGCCCAGGGTCGGCAGCACCAGCGCACGGCTCTGCTGGCGGGCACGGTCCAGCCGATCACGCTCCTTCACCAGCTGGCCGCGTTCGACCCGGGTGTCTTCGTAGGTACGCCGGGCCTGTTCGATGTCCGAACGCGCCGCGTCGATCTGCCGCGCCAGCTTTTCCAGGTCCGCATTGCCTTCGCGCAGGTCGCGCAGGGTCGCTTCGATGTCGGCCAGGCGCTGCTGCGGGGTGGCGACGTCGATCTCGTCCCAGCGGATGCCGGCCAACTGATGGCAGGCCAGGCGGCGCTCATTGTCGAGATCGCGCTGCGCACGCAGGCGCGCCACGTCCTCGTCGCAGCCGGCGATCCGCTTCGCCAGCTCCTGCGCTTCCTTTTCGTACACGGCCAGCTTGTCGCGGTTGTTGAAACCCAACAGCCAGCGGCGGCGGTCGGTCACCGCGCTGCGGTCATCCTTCTCGAAGCGGTCGCCCGGATGCTTGACCTGGCCTTCGCGGGTGATGCCACGGTCGACGTTGCGCAGCTGGCGCGCGTCCACGCACTCGTAGTCGAAGCGCTTGCCCAGCTCGCGCCGCAGCCAGCCTTCGAACACGTGGTCGCGCAGTTCCAGCTTGTGCAGCAGCGAACGCGGCGACGGATCGCGCGCGAACGCTTCGTCGTTGCGACGCACGCGGTAATAGGTGAAACGCATGCCGAGGTGGGTGCGGTTCACCCAGTCGGCGACCTCGTTGTAATGCTTGTCGTCGACCAGCAGCGACTGCGCGAAGCCGAACAGCACCCGCTCGATGGCGCCCTGCCACGGCAGGTCATCCTCGCGTACCTGGATCAGCTCGCCGACGAAGGGCAGCGCCGCCTCGGGCAGGCCGGTTTCCTCCACCAGCCGTGCACGCAGTTTCTGCAGCGGCGCGGGAATGCTGGAAGTGTTGCGCTGCATGGCATCGAGCTCGGCACGCACGTCGCCGAAGCGGCGCTCGTCATCGCGCCGGCCACCCAGCCGTTCGCTGATCGCATCATCCAGCGCCGAGGAGGCGCGCTTGCGGTCCAGCAGTTCGGTCGACGCCTGCTCCACCAGCGCGGCGAAGCCATGTGCATCCTGGGGCAGCGCCTGTTGCAGCTGTCCGGCGGCATCGCGGGCCTGGGCCTGCTTGGCCTGGCGACGGTCGCGCTCGGCTTCGGCGCGGCCCTGTTCGCGTTCCAGTTCCTCGATCCGCTCACCGCCCTGCTGGCGCCGCTGCAGCTCCAGCTCGCCCAGCTTGGCGGTGTGGTTGTCGAGCGCGGCGCGGCGCTGGGATTCCTCGCCCAGCAGGCCACGGTCGCGGGTGTCGAGTTCGCGCAGGCGCGCATCGATCAACTGCTGGCGGCGCGACTCGCGGAAACTGTCGATGCCCAGCTTCAGCACTTCATCGTCACTGCGGCGGCGCCTGATCTGCTTCAGTTCGCTGTAGTGCTCGCGCGCTGGCAGCAATGTTTCCACCTGGCGGCGCGCGGTGACCACGGCCTGGTGCGCGCCATCCAGTTCGGCGAAGTCGTTGACCAGCCGCTCGGCAGCGTCGAAGGTCTTCGGCGTATCGAGCATGAAGTCGCGCAGGAAGACGTTGAGGTCGCCGAGGTTCTTGGCCGACTGGGTCTTGTGCAGCAGGCGCAGCGCCATCTCGTTGTCGATGCCGAGCAGGTGGCGGAAGCGCTCGGCGTAACCGGCGAAGCTGTCGAAGTGGTGCACGTCGGCCAGCTTCTGCTTCAGCTTGCGCAGGTCCAGGTCGAAGCCGCCGAGGTCCTTGGCGATGTCGAACGGGCGCTCGGCCACCAGGTAGTGCTTGCGCACATCGCCAGCGGTGGCGCCGTTGCCGGCGATCCAGAACAACCGCACCAGGCTGACCACGCGGCCATCGCCGGCGCGGTATTCCAGCACCAGCGCGGTCCAGGTGGCGCCCTTGCGCAGGTACTGGGTGGCGATCTCGCCGGTGCCGCGGTCCTGCTGGTCGGCCCAGGCGCCACGCACGTAGGACACCAGGTTGCGGTCGCGGCCACTGCGCTCGGCTTCGCGCGCGGCGGCGTTGAAGTCGACGATGGCCGGCGGCACCAGCAGCGCGGACATCGCATCGAGCAGGGTCGACTTGCCCGAGCCGGAGCGGCCCACGAACAGGAAGCCGCGCTCGGCGATCGGCACTTCGGTCAGGCCGTTGAAGGTGCCCCAGTTGTGCACCTGCAGGCGGCGCATGCGGAACTGCTGCGTGCGCGGGTCGGGCAGGCCTTCGGTGAACAGGGCGGGAGTGTGCTTGGAAATGGCCATGGCGTGCTCGCTGGGATCAGGCTTCGGCAGCCGGGGTTTCGCGCAGCTGGCGGTACACCGCCGACAGCGCGGAGACGTCTTCCGCAGAGAACAGCAGCTTCAATGCGGGAGACACTTCGTGGCGGTCTTCCTGGCCCGCCAGGCGGGTCAGGATGTGGTTGTCCTTCATCTTCTGCACGGCACTGGCCACGCGGCGGTTGAAGCCGGCGCGGTCGGTGGACAGGTTCTTCTCGTACACCGCCAACGCTTCGGCCATCTCGGCATCGGCGACCACCGCGCGGTTGCCACGCGCATCGGCCTCGCCCAGTTGCTGGCGCAGGTACAGCAGCAGCACCGAGTCGATGAAGGTCAGCGGCGAGGTGCGCAGCAGCACCGGCGAATCCAGGTCTTCGGTATCGGCCTGGCGGGTGAAGGCAACACCACTCTCGCGGTCCAGCACCAGTTCCAGGAACAGGTCGGACAGGGAGGTGCGGATGGCGGCTTCGTTTCGCAGCAGCGCCGGCCACAGCTTGGCGTGGCGCTGCTGGTCGATGCTCGGGCCGATCAGCAGCTGGCACAGCGCGCGGCGCGCGTCCTGCGGCAGCCGGCCGGTATCGCCCAGGTACAGCACGTCGTTGTTGCGGCGGGGCAACGGGGTGACCACCACCGGCTCGGCGTCGAAGGCATCCTCGGCCTCGCCCAGGCGGGAGGATTCGATCGGATCTTCATTCCAGCTCATGGCGTTTCTCCTGGGTGAACCAAACCAGCGGGATGCGGGCGCGCCGCCATTGGCCATCGCCACCGCGCCAGTGGGCCAGCTCCTGCTCGCCCTCCACCACGGTGCCGAAGCGCGTGCCCAGCGACAGGTAGCCGATCACGCTGCCCAGCCCCTGCGGCGCTTCGCGCTGCGACAAGGCCTGGGAAATGCTCAGCTTCGGCTGCATGCCCAACAGCTCATGCAGGTCGTGGCGCAGGATACGGAAGTCGATTTCGGACGATGCCACCAGGTCGCCCACGCTTTCCAGGCTGATCGCGGCGGCATCGTTGCGCTGCACGCTGCCATCGACCTGCGCGCTGCGCGGATCGTGCAGTTTCCACTGCGACCACGAACGCAGGCGGCTGGTGGTCAGCTGCAGGTCGCGGCCGATCGAACGCTGGGCGGGGAAATCATCGCGCAGCGCCAATGCCTCGGCCTGCGCCTGTTTCAGCAGCTGGTTGAGCCGGCGTTGTTCCAGGTAGCCGCGGCTCTGCACGAAACCACGCAGGCTGCGGGCAAAGTGCTGCAGCACATCGTGGACCTGGCCGCCGCGCTCCAGCATGGTGCCGGTGAAGCCACGCAGGAACGCGCGCTCATTGCGGTCCAGGCGCCGCGCGAAGCCACGCGCCAGCACCGATTCCAGCGCGGCGTCCAGCTGCGCGCTCTGTTCGGCATCGTTGAGCAGGCGCCAGAAGGCCTGGAAACTGCGGCCGGCATCGCTCTCGCCGATCACGTCCACGCCTTCGAACAGCTTGGACAGCACGTCGCCGCGCTCGCCCTCGTCGTCGATGATACGTTCGCGGAACTCGCGGTTCAGGCGTTCGAAGTCATCGCGCACGCGACGGAAGTCTTCGGTCAGTTCATCGGCCAGCCCGATGATCTGGCGGGCGCGTTCCAGCGCGCGCTTGCCGTCCAGCGCGGCAACGCGGCCTTCGCCGACGCGGGCGATTTCCGCATCGATGCGGTCGCGCTCGTCGCGCAGCGCGGACAGCCGCGCATCCGGATCGGCTTCGGTCTGCGCGGCCAGCTGCGACAGCTGGTTGATCACCAGTGCCAGGCGGCTTTCGGTGGCGGCAACCCGGCTTTGTTCCAGGCTGTCGGCAAAGCGGATCGCCTGCAACGCCTGGGTGGACAGTTCGTACTGTTCCTGGTCGGCGCCTTCGGGCAGGCGGCGTTCCAGCCAGCCCTGGGCCAGCCAGTGGGCCACGTAGGCCTGCGCGGTGCGCGGCAGTTCACGCGACAGTTCTTCGCCGTTGAGCTGGTCCAGCGCGCGCTGCAGGCGCTCGTGCAGCACCGGCGCGGCCAGCGTGCGTTCGCCGTCCATCAGCAGGTGCTGCAACAGGCCGATGATCTCCGGCGCATGGTCGGCGGCGAGCAGCTTCCATTGCGGTTGTTCGCGCAGGTGGCGGTAACGGGTGATGCGTTCGCGATGCTTCATGCAGCGAGGGAATCCGGATAGGCGTGCAGCGGCGGTCGGGCGCGCGGCTGGAACGGCACCGGCCACGCGGGCCGGCACCGGACAGGCAGCGTGATCAGCGCTTGCCGCCGACTTCGATGAAACGCAGGAATTCGGCGCGGGTGCGGGCGTCTTCGCGGAAGCTGCCCAGCATCTTGGAGGTGACCATGCTGACGCCGCGCTTGTGGATGCCGCGGGTGGTCATGCATTCGTGGGCACCTTCGACCACCACGCCCACGCCGATCGGCTGCAGCACGTCCTGGATGCACTGGGCGATCTGCGCGGTCATCTTTTCCTGCACCTGGAAGCGGCGCGCATAGGCTTCCACCACCCGGGCCAGCTTGCTGATGCCCACTACCTTGCCAGCCGGCAGGTAGCCGACGTGCACGCGGCCGATGATCGGCGCCATGTGGTGTTCGCAGTGGCTTTCGTACTCGATGTCGCGCAGCACGATCAGCTCGTCGTAACCGGCAACCTCTTCGAAGGTGCGCTCCATGTAGGCCCGCGGGTCGTCGCGGTAGCCGCTGAACCAGTCGCCATAGGCCTCGGCGACCCGGCGCGGGGTATCCAGCAGGCCTTCGCGGGTCGGGTCTTCGCCGGCCCAGCGCAGCAGGGTGCGCACGGCCTCTTCGGCCTGCGTCTGGGAAACATCGCCCTGCGGCGCCTTGGAATT
This sequence comes from Stenotrophomonas lacuserhaii, assembly GCF_039674585.1. Taxonomy (GTDB): domain Bacteria; phylum Pseudomonadota; class Gammaproteobacteria; order Xanthomonadales; family Xanthomonadaceae; genus Stenotrophomonas; species Stenotrophomonas pennii_A. The sequence goes on from NZ_JBDJNU010000045.1 coordinate 13,957, forward strand.
GTTGTCGTTGCTCATTGCGCACTGCATCCCGGAGGGGTCGAGCATGGTAGCCGACCAAGGGGGCGATAGTCCCCTGCCCGGCGCCACGGCATTCACCCGGCACGCCGGGACGAGTGCAGGGTATTGATAGGAACGTAATTAGTAGTATCCTATCTATCTGCCATGAAGACCTCACTCGACGAACGTACCCGGCTGCAGATGCAGCTCAGCTCCGGCCTGCTCCAGTCAGGCCGGCAATGGCAGCGCCTGGCCGACACCGCACTGGGCAGCCATGGCATTTCCACTGCCTGCACCATGCCGCTGCTGATGATCGGCCGCTCCGGCGGCGGCATCCGCCAGGTCACCCTGGCCCAGCAGCTGGGGCTGGAAGGCCCGTCGCTGGTGCGCCTGCTGGACAAGCTGTCAGCCAGTGGCCTGGTGCGCCGCGAATGCGATGCCAGCGACCGCCGCGCCAACCTGCTGTGGCTGACCGACGAAGGCCAGGCACTGGTCAGCGAGCTCGAACAGAAGCTGATCGGGTTGCGCCAGGACGTGTTCGGCGAGCTGTCCATGGACGAGCTGCGCGCGGTGCTGAAGGTGTGGCAGCTGCTGTCCGCCGCGGTCGATCGCATTACGTAAGCGTTGTTCCCGGGGGATGCCGCTGGCGTGCAGACGCCAGTGGCGTTCGCCCGTTGCAGTTGCCGTCCCCTCCCCCGTCTTGAGCCAGATCCCTGCCGATGCCCGGTGAATTCAGTCTCCATGGAGTCTTCGTCCCGACCCTGCTCGGGCTGATGCTGCTCGCCTACGTGCTCAACAGCGGCCTGCGCGTGCTGCTGCAACGCAGTGGCGCCTACCGGCTGGTCTGGCACCCCGCCCTCTTCAACCTGGCCCTGTACGGCATCGTGCTGGGTGGGTTGTTCCACCTCCTGCGTTGGATGCAATCGTGAAAAAGATCGTCAACAAAGCCCTGCCACCGGTGCTGACCGTGCTGGCGGTGATCGTGGCCCTGCTGGTACTGCGCCAGCTGTGGGTCCATTACATGGACGAACCCTGGACCCGCGACGCGCACATCGGCGCCGACGTGGTGCAGGTCGCGCCCGATGTTTCCGGGCTGGTCGAAGCGGTGGACGTGGGCGACAACCAGGCGGTCAAGAAGGGCGCGCTGCTGTTCGTGGTCGACCGCGCGCGCTACCGGATCGCGCTGGAACTGGCACGCGCCTCGCTGGCCGAACGGCAGGCCTCCGTGGCCCAGCTGCGCCGCGAGATCGCCCGTGACCGCAGCCTGCAGGACCTGGTGGCCGGCGAGGATGCCGAAGTGCGCCGGGCCAGGCTGCAGGCCGCGCAGGCCGCACAGGCCACCGCGCAGGCGGCGGTCGACCTGGCCGAACTGAACCTGGCGCGCACCGGAGTGCGTGCCCCGGCCGATGGCCAGATCAACGACCGCACCGTGCGCGTGGGCGACTACGTGACCGCCGGCAAGCCGGTACTGGCCCTGCTGGATACCACCTCGTTCCGCGTGGACGGCTACTTCGAGGAAACCCGCCTGCGCGGGGTGGCCCCCGGCCAGCCGGTGGACATCCGCCTGATGGGCGAGGACGTGGCGCTGCACGGCCACGTGGAAAGCATCGCCGCCGGCATCGAAGACCGTTACCGCACCGATGGCAGCAGCCTGCTGCCCAACGTCACCCCGGCCTTCGACTGGGTCCGGCTGGCGCAGCGCATCCCGGTGCGCATCCGCATCGACGCGGTGCCCGCCGGGGTACGGCTGATCTCCGGCCGCACCGCCACGGTGACCGTGGACCTGCACGGGACGGCCGCGCACAAGACCGGTGTCGCGCCGGTACGGGCGGGCCTGTGAAGCGCCACATTCCCCTGCAACGGCTGTCCAGGCTGGCGCTGGTGGTCACCCTGGCCGGCCTGGCTGCCTGCCGCACCGTCGGCCCGGACTATGCCGTGCCGGAAGGCTCCGCGTTCAACCGGCCGGCCGCGAACAGTGCCTTCATCGACACCGGCAACGCGCAGGTCGCGGCCAGTGCCGAACTGCCCGCCCGCTGGTGGTCGCTGTACCAGGATCCGGTGCTGGATGGCCTGGTCGAACAGGCGCTGCGCGACAACCTGGAACTGAAGGCGGCCGATGCCCACCTGCGCCGCGCCGCCGCCCTGTACGAACAGGCCCTGGATGCCGGTGGCTTCGATTACGAAGCCGAGGCCGGGGTCAGCCGTGCGCAGCTTTCGGCCGAATCGTTCCTGCTGGAACACGAACTGCCGCCGATCAACCTGGCCGACGGCAAGTTGGCGGTGAGTTACCAGTTCGACCTGTTCGGCAAGCTCAAGCGCGGTGCGCAAGCGGCGCATGCCGATGCGCAGTCGGTGGCTGCAGCGCGCGATATCGCGCGCATCACCGTGGTTGCCGAGGTGGCCGACAACTACCTGGAAATCTGCCACGCCAACCACGAACTGCACGTTGCCACCCATTCGCTGCAGCTGCAGCAGCGTGGCCGCCAGGTCACCCAGCGGTTGATCGCCGCCGGTCGCGGCACTGCCCCGGAACTGGCACGCGCCAATGCCCAGGTGGCGATGCTGCAAGCGGCGCTGCCACCGCTGCAGGCCAAGCGCCAGGCCGCTGCCTATTCGCTGGCCGCGCTGCTGGGGCAGACCCCCGGCCAGCTGCCGGCCGGCGTGGTGGACTGCAGCCACGCCCCGGCGCTGCAGCAGCCGCTGCCGATCGGAGATGGCCGCGCACTGCTGGCGCGTCGACCGGATGTGCGCCAGGCCGAACGCCGGCTGGCCGCGGCCACCGCGCGCATCGGCGTGGCCACCGCCGAGCTGTATCCGGATATCCGGCTGGGGGCCTCGGTCGGGGCGGCCGGCCTGCTGGCCGACTTCGGTGAGCCGTTGACCCAGCAGTGGTCGTTCGGCCCGCTCATCTCTTGGACGCTGCCCTCTTCGGGCACCCGTTCGCGCATCCGCGCCACCGAAGCCGGTGCCGATGCGGCGCTGGCCGAATTCGACCAGACCGTGCTGCAGGCGCTGCGCGAAACCCAGACCGCCCTGGACCGCTATGCGCAGGACCTGCGCCGCCTGCAGTCGCTGCAGGTGGCCCAGCAGCAGGCCACGCTGGCGGCCGAACAGAACCGCCGCCTGTACCAGGGCGGCCGCACGCCGTACCTGTCCAGCCTGGATGCCGACCGCAGCCTGGCCACCGCCGATGCCACCCTGGCCGACGCGCAGGCGCAGGTGTCACGCGACCAGATCCATCTGTTCCTGGCCTTGGGCGGTGGCTGGGATGCTCCCGCCACTGCCGCTGCCGCTCCCACGGCGGCGAGGTAGACGACGATGCGCGCGCTGCTGGACCGGCAAGGCTGGATGTTTTCGATCAAGACCTACCTGGCCTCGATCACCGCGCTGTACATCGGCCTGGCCGGCAACCTGTCGCGGCCCTACTGGGCGATGGCCACGGTCTACATCGTCAGCCAGCCGCTGCTCGGCCCGACCCGGGCCAAGGGCGTGTACCGCATCCTCGGCACGTTGCTGGCCGGCGCGGCCACGCTGCTGATGCTGCCGCACCTGGTGGAAACGCCGCTGCTGCTCAGTGCGGCGATGTCGCTGTGGCTGGCCGGCTGCCTGTTCCTGGCGCTGCTCAACCGCGGCCCGCGCGGCTACGCCTTCCTGCTGGCCGGCTATACCACCGCCTTCATCGGCTTCCCGGCGGTGACCTCGCCGGAACTGATTTTCGACACCGTGGTAGCCCGCAGCGAGGAGATCATCCTCGGCACGGTGGTGGCGGTGCTGTTCGCCGCGCTGGTGTTCCCGGCGTCGGTACGGCCGATGCTGACCGGTCGCATCGGCAACTGGATGGGGGACGCGGCGCAGTGGTGCCGGCAGATCCTGGAAGGCGGACGCGCGCATGCACCGCGCAACCGGCTGGCCGCGGACCTGGTGCAGTTCGAGGCACTGATCGAGTTCCTGCGCCGCGACGATCCCCGGCATGCCGGCGCGGCAGTGTCGATGCAGCAGCTGCGCGAACGCATGCTGTTGCTGCTGCCGGTACTGTCCTCCATCGCCGACCGGCTGGGCGCGCTGCGCCGCCACGGCGACGGCCTGCCCGAAGGCCTGGAAACCCTGGTGGAGGACATCCGCCACTGGCTGGAAGCCGCCACCGACAGCCCCACGCATGACCAGCTGCGCACCCGTATCAGCGCGTTGAAGCCACAGGTGGACGGCGACCTGCAGCACCTGCAGCTGGCCTCCCTGCTGCTGCGGCTGGAAGAACTGGTGGACCTGTGGGCGGACTGCCGCGCGCTGCACCAGGCCATCGAGCAGGGCAGCGCGCCGCAGCACGCCAGCCACTACCGCATAAACACCCGCAGCGTGGCCGAAAGCCGCCACGTGGATTACGGCATGGCGCTGTTTTCCGCGCTCAGTGCAGGCATCGCCCTGATGAGTTACTGCGTGCTGTGGATAGGGCTGGGCTGGGAAGGCGGTGGCAACGGCGCGATGATGGCGGCGGTGGCGGCGGCGTTCTTCGCCGCGCAGGATGATCCCGCGCCCAGCATGATGTCCTTCCTGCTGTGGGCGGTGGTGGCCAGCGTGGTCGCCGGCATCTACCTGTTCGGGATCTTCCCGGCCGTGCACGACTTCGGCCTGCTGGTGCTGCTGCTGGCGGTGGTGTTCCTGCCGCTGGGCGTGCTGCTGCACCACCCGAAGACGATGCTGTTCGCGCTGCCGCTGACGGTGAACCTGGTGGCGCTGCTGAGCGTGCAGAACACCTACAGCGCCAACATCCAGAGCTTCGTCAATGCGGCGGTGGCGATGTTCATCGGGATCGGTTTCGCCGTGGTGATGACCCGCCTGTTCCGATCGGTGGGTGCCGAATGGACCGCGCGGCGGCTGGTACGACAGGGCTGGAGCACGCTGGCCGAAGCGGCAGAAGGGCGCGGCCAGCAGGATCGAGAGCGCTTCGCCGCGCGCATGCTGGACCTGCTTGGACTGCTGGCGCCGCGGCTGGCGGCGACCCCGGAGGGCAGCGACATCGCCTCGGTGGACATGCTGACCGAAGCGCGGGTGGGGCTGAACATCCTGCAGCTGCGGCGCGCCCGGCTGGACCTGCCCGAACGCAGCCGCGAGGCGGTGGAACGGATCCTGGCCGAGATCGCCGCACATTACCGTCGGCAGGTGGCCGCACGGCGTCCGTTGCACGGTGCTGACGCGCTGCGCGAACGGCTGGACGCCTCGCTGTCGCGGGTGGGTGGGGTGGCCGCCAGCAAGGCGCGCGACGAAGCGCTGATGGGCCTGGTGGGCCTGCGCTTCGCGCTGTTCCCGGACGCGGCGGCCGACAGCGCTGGCGGCGGAGACTGACCGCGGACTGGGGACCGTGGACCGTGGACCGTGGACCGTGGACCGTGGGCGGTTGCCGTTGACCGCTGACTGTTGAACGCTGACCGCTGGCGGTAGCGCCGAGCCATGCTCGGCGGAGTGCATCCGATGCACGTCGCCCTGCCGGAAGAGCGCCGCTGCGCTCGCCGAGCATGGCTCGGCGCTACCGTTCCCCGGCCCATTGTCCGGCCCGTGTCCCCGCAACGGTTCCCGCCAGATTCCCCGCACGTGCCCCGCCCGCCGCCCTGCCAGTCACCCCGCCGCAAGCAGCGGCGCGTTACCCTGCGCGTCCGCGCTTGCTGCGCACTTTCAACAGGAACATTCCGATGAGCTACGACATGATGGTCTTCGATGCCAGCGTGGCGCCGCGCGAAGCGACCGCCTTCATTGCCTGGTACGAGAAACAGACCGACTGGAACGAGGATCATGACCATGATGATCCGAAGGTCGCCGCGCCGGCCCTGCAGGCCTGGTTCGCCGAGATCGCCGAACACTTCCCGCCGATGAACGGGCCGCTGTCCGACGATGAAGACGACCGCGACGAAGTGACCGACTACAGCATCGCCGCCCATGTCATCTACGGTTCGTTCGCCGATGACGTGGCCGAGCGTGCACATGAGATGGTGCAGGTGCTGGCCTTCCAGCATGGCCTGGGCTTCTTCGATGCCAGCAGCGATGAAGCCGCCATCGTGTACCCGGACGGCACCGTGCTGGTCCTGGAATAAGCGATCCCGACGGAGCGCCGGGCCGTGCTCGGCGTGCATGAAGGCGTTACAGCGGCAGTTCGCCCTGTACCGCCTGTGCGCCCAGTCGCCATGCCAGCCCGGACAACCGGCTGGCGTGGCGCTGCAGGGCCTTCTCCAGTACCTCCGCAGGTCCCGCCAGGTGCAGCCGCGTACGCGCCCGGGTCAGCCCGGTGTACACCAGTTCGCGCGACAGCACCCGGCTGTCATGCCGCGGCAGCTGCAGCCACACTTCATCGAATTCCGACCCCTGCGCCTTGTGCACGGTCATCGCGAACGCGCTTTCGTGCGCCGGCAAGGCCGCCGGGTGGAAGGCGCGCGGGTGCGCCAGGTCATCGCCCGGGAACCAGGCCGCCATGCCGCCGCCGGCATCGCGCAGGCAGATGCCCACGTCACCGTTGAACAGGCGGTGGCGGTAGCTGTTCTCGGTCACCAGCAGCAGCCTGCCGTGGAAGTAACCGGCGTTGGCACCGGCCAACAGGGTTTCGATGCGATGGTTGAGCCCGCGCGCGCCCTGCGGCCCTTCGCGCAGCGCGGTCAGCACCCGCAACCGGCCGGCCTGCGCCAGCGCGGTCGCCGGTTCACCGCTGTCGGCAAGTGCGCGCCACTGCGCCAGCAGGTGCTCGCGCTGCTCCTGCAGCGGATCCAGCAGGCCTTCGTGGAAGCTGACCCCGGCCAGCGTGCCCTGCCGCAGCAGCGACAGCGCCGCAACACTGTCGCCCTCGCGCACCGCCGTGGCCAAAGGGGCGAGGTCCAGCGCATCGCTCTGCCGATAGCCGCGCTGCAGCTGTACCCGGCGCCCGGCAAACGGGGTGGGCGGTGCTTCCGGCCGCAGCGTGGCCGCCGCCAGCAGCGGCTGCAGCGCGCGCGCATCGTCATGGCGCGTGCCCTCGCCGTCGCCGCTGGCGCGCAGGATGGCGCTGAGCACATCGCCGGCCTCCACCGACGGCAGCTGGTCCGGATCGCCCAGCAGGATCAGCCGCGTGCCGGAGGCGATGGCCTCCACCAGCTTGGCCATCATCGGCAGGTCGATCATCGACGCTTCATCGACCACCACCACATCGAATGGCAATGGATTGTCGGCATGGTGGCGGAAGCGCGGGGAATCCGGGATCACGCCGAGCAGCCGGTGCAGGGTGGTGCCACTGCTGGGCAGGGCTGCGCACAGCTCGGGCGCCAGGCCTTCGGCCTGCAGTCGCTGCACCGCCAGGCGCAGGCTTTCGGCCATGCGTTCGGCGGCGCGCCCGGTCGGTGCAGCCAGCGCCACGCGCGGCGCCGGTTGGCCCGCCTGCACGGCATGTGCGACCAGCAGCAGCAACAGCCGCGCGATGGTGGTGGTCTTGCCGGTGCCCGGTCCGCCGGTCACCAGGGCCAGCGGGTGGCGCAGGCTCACCGCCGCAGCGCGCGCCTGGTGGTCGACGCGGCCGGCGGCCTGCGGGAACAACTGCACGAACAACGGCGCAACCGCCTCCAGCGCCACCGCCGGCATCGGGTGCCGGCCGATGCGCTGCAGCCCTTCGGCCAGCTGCCGTTCGTATTCGCGGTAGCGGCGCAGGTAGACCAGACCGTTTTCCAGCACCAGCGGCGCGTCAACGCTGATCGCATCGGCCTGCTCCGGGCGTGACACCCACGGCGAGTCGTGCAGCTCCTGCAACCACTGGCCGGCGCTCGGCCAGGTGAAACTGCCTTCCACCAGCCGCTGCGGTTGCCCCGGATCGAAGCCGGCGTGTCCCTGCGACACCGCCAGCGACGCCAGCGCGGCGGCGACCAGGATGGAAGGCGGGGTCTCCGGCCGCAGCCGCCCGAGGCTGAGCGCCAGCGCATGGTCCAGCGTACGCAGCTGCCCGGCGTTGTTCAGTTCGACCAGCAGGCTCATGCCACGCCCCCCACCACGCGGGCGACCAAGGCCGCCTGGGCGGCGTCACCGCCGGCGAACAGGGCGTCCAGCGCATCCACCAGTGCAGGTTCGAAACGCGCTGCATGCACGCCCTCGCCGTCCACGCCCAGCCCGCGACAGAACAGGTAGCGGATGCCGCCCATGTCGCGGTCGTAGTCGTAGCGGCTGCCCAGCCGGAAACGCAGCCAGCGGTGCAGGGCGACGGTGTAGATCAGGGCCTGCAGGTCGTATTCGCTGTGGCGCATGGCTGCGCGCAGCAGCTCCGGCGTATAGCCCGGCAAGCGGTTGGATTTGTAATCGAGCACGTACCAACGGCCCTCGCGCACGTAGGTCAGGTCGATCTTGCCGGTCATCAGCCCTTCCAGCTGGCGGCGCAGGCCGAAGCCACGGCGCGCCGGCACGATGCCGAAGCGGTGCAGCAGCTGCAGCAGGGCGGGCACCGCGGTGGGCTGCATGGCGAAGTGGAACTCGATTTCCGCGCGGCGCTGGGCCGCTGGAAGATCATGCAGGGCACCGCCCTCGGGCAAGGGCACGGTCAGGGTGTGGCCGACCAGCGGCACCAGTACCTCGACGCCATCGTCCAGGTCGGCATCGGCGTAGCCTTCCTCGCGCAGTGCCTTGCGCAGCACCGCGGCCTGTCCTTCCGGCGCTGGTTGGCCCGGCTGCCAGCCGCCCCAGGCGGCGAAGTCGGTGTTCTCCAGCGCATCGTGCAGCACGTTGCCGAAGCGGCTGCCCATGAAGCGCGGATCCACCACGGCGCTGTCCGGCTCACTGCCGGCCGGCAATGCCGGTTCCAGGGGGAGTTCGGCACCGGCCGGTTCGTCGGCGGCGGGCGCGGGCACTTCGGTGGCGGCCGCATCGATCTCCTGGCCGGCATCGGCGTTGGCCAGCTGGGTGAAGCTGTACACCCACCAGTCGTGTGGCACCCGCCGTTCGATCGAACGCACCGGCGGCAGCTCACCTTCGTCTTCCATCGCCAGCTGCGCCGGCCGGGTTGCCGGCGCGCGTTCATCGACCAGGATATCGGCGTGGGCCGCCAACGCCGACAGGTCGCCCAGCATCGGCGCCAGCCGGGTCTTCGCCAGCCCGGCCAGGTCGCCGACGGCGATCCACAGCGCATGCTCGGCGCGGGTCAGTCCCACGTACAGCAGGCGCGCATCCTCGGCGCGCTGCTCCTGGTCGCGCAGTGCCGTGGCCGCGTCCCAGGCCGCGTCCTTGTCCAGCTTCCAGTGCAGTTCGCGGCGATCCTGCGCGTGCACGGTGCAGTTGCTGGCGGTGTTCGGCGCGCCGCCGTCGATGCCGACGAACGGCAGGTAGACCAGCGGGTATTCCAGGCCCTTGCTCTTGTGCAGGGTGATGATCTGCACCCGGCGCGCGTCCGATTCCAGCCGCAGCAGCTGCTGTTCGTCGTTCTGGTCGGCATGCGCCATCTGGCCCTGCAGCCAGTCCAGCAGGCCGTGCATGCCCAGCGCCTGGGCCGACGCCTCCTGCAGCAGCTCGCCCAGCTGCAGGTAATTGGTCAAGCGGCGTTCGCCATCCAGCAGCGCCAGCAGGCGTTCGGCCTGGCCGGCGCAGGCATCGGCGATCACCGCGAACGGTCCGCCGCGGGTCCAGCGTTCGCGCCACTGCAACAGCTGCGCCTGGTAGCCGCGCTGCACATCGCCGTCGCGTTCCATGGCGGCGATCGCCGCAGCGTCCTGGCCCAGCAGCACCGTCGCCAGTGCCGCGCGCAGGCGCCCTTCATCGGCCGGCTGCAGCAGGGCCATCAGCAGCGCGCGCAGGTCCTGCGCTTCGGTGGTGGCAAACAGGCTCTGCTTGCCCGCGGCAACGGCGGGAATACCGGCCGCGGCCAGTCCCCGCTGCACCAGGGTGGCTTCACGGTGCGAACGCACCAGCACCGCGATGTCGCCCGGCTGTACCGGGCGACCGCGCAGTTCGGCGCGTCCGGCGCGTGCGTCCACCAGCACCTGGTGGATGTCGGCCACGCAGGCGGCGCAGGCTACCTCGCGTGAGGGATCGGCGTTGAACGGGCGCCCGCCTTCGTTGCGCAGCACGCGCAGGGTCAGGCCCGGTGCCGGCTGGCCATCGCGCAGGTAGTCCGCGTCGCCGCGCACGCCACCGGCGGCCACCGGTTCGAACGGGATGCCCTCGTCCAGGAAAGCGCTGGGCCCGGCGTTGTCGTACAGCGACTGCAACGCACGCAGCACGCCCGGGCGCGACCGGAAATTGCGGTCCAGCGCCGGCGCGACCTGCGCCCCGCGCTTGGCCTTGAGATAGGTATGGATGTCACCGCCGCGGAACCCGTAGATCGCCTGCTTGGGGTCCCCGATCAGGAACAACGCGGGCGCCAGCCCGGCCGCGCGTGTTGCGGCGCTGTCGCCGAACACGGTATGGAAGATCCCCCACTGGCGATCATCGGTGTCCTGGAATTCGTCGACCAGCGCGATGCGGTACTGGCTGCGCAGCTGCCGCACCAGGGTGTCGCGGTGCGGGCCGGCGAGCGCGTTGGCCACCCCGTCGATCAGGTCGTCATAGGTCTGCACGCGACGCATGCGTTTGAGCGCGTCCAGCCGCTGGCGGGCTTGCGCACGCAGGCCGTGCAGGAAGTTGATCGCGCGGCCACGCAGCCAGTCCAGTCGCGCCTGACGGGCCTGCAGGTAGTCCTGCAGCGCAGGCTGCAAGGGCGATGCCGGCGTGCGGCCGGCGTACGCCTTGTTGGTCTTCGCCTCCAGCGCGGCGGGCAGCAGCGCAGGCAGGCGCTCGCTGTCGAGCACCGTGGCCGGCCCGTCATGCAGCGCCCAGTCGCGCAGCTGCGAACACAGCGGCTGCAGCCAGGCCAGTTTGTAGGAGGTGCCGTTGAGCCACTTGGCATCCACGGCTTCGCACAGCGCTCCGAAGAAGGCATCACCGTGATCGCGGATCGCCTGGCGCAGCGCATCGGCTACCTGTTGCAGCCGCGGCGTCGGATCCTCGCCGACCACGGCCGCTGGCGGCAGCAGCGGCAACGGCTTCAACAGGTCAGGCAGGTCACCGGCCAGGGCTTCGGGGGTCTTCCACAACCAGGTCAGCGCGTCGATCGCGGTCGCGTCACTGGCATGCACGCGCCACAGGTCGGCGGCCAGCTCTTCCAGCAGCGCACGCTCACTGGCCAGCAGCTCGGGGGGGTCGAAGGTATGCCCGCTTTCCAGCGCATGCTCGCGCAGCACGCGGGTGCAGAAGCCGTGGATGGTGAAGATCGCGGCGAGGTCGATCTCATCGGCGGCGACCTGCAGGCGGCGCTGCAGCGCCGCAGCGGTTTCGGTCCCGGTCTCCAGGTGTCGCTGCAGCACCCAGCGGGTCAGCAGCACGTCCGGGGTATCGTCGTCGGCCGGGGCACGATCCACCAGCTGCGCGGCCAGCGCCAGCCGTTCCCGGATGCGCTTGCGCAGCTCCTGGGTGGCCGCATCGGTGAAGGTCACCGCCAGAACCTGGCCAATGCGCAGGCCCTGTTCCACCACCAGCCGGGTGAACAGCGTGGCCAGGGTAAACGTCTTGCCGGTGCCGGCGCTGGCTTCGATCAGCTGCACCCCGTGCAGCGGCAGCGCCAGGTACGGATCATCGTGCAGCGTGTCCATGTCGTTGTTCATGCGCCGCCCTCCGCGGTTTCGTCACGCAGTGCGCGGCCTTCGCGCACCGCGCTGAACACCACGCGGCTGGTATGCAGCAGGTCGGCGAAGCTGGCCTCGTCCTTGAACGGATCCTGCCCGCGCAGTGCAAGCTGGATCGCCTCGCCCTGCGCTTCGCCCCAGCTGCGGTCCGAACCGTGCCAGCGCTTGGCGGCTTCGCTGAACTGCTTGTCCCCGCTGCTGGTGTACAGGGTCCAGCCGGTGTACGGGCCGAACGGCAGCGGCTCACGCAGGCCGCGCGTGCGCAGTCGCAGCAGGCTGCGCAGTGCATCGCGGGCCTGGGCAGGCGGCAACGCGGGCAGCAGGTGCGGGCCTACGCCGTTCTCGCCTTCATCGTGGAACTGCACCAGTGGCAGCGCATCGCCGGCAGCGTTGGCCAGCAGCCAGTCCAGCCCGTGGCGGATCGCCGCATTGCCGTTCAGGCTGCCGGTGCGCAGGCGCACCAGGCCCGCGGGGTGGCGGTCAGCGACCCGGCCGTGCAGGCGCACACCGTCGATATCGACCTCGTAGCGGCGGCTTTCCAGCGGTGCATTCCCCAGCCACTCGCGCAGTGCCAGCGCGTACGGGCGCGCCTGCGCCTGCAGCGCATCGAAACCGCGTTCGCCCAGTGCACCGGACGGCAGCAGCGCGCGTGCGCGCAGCCGCGGGTACAACGGCGCGTCGTCCTCCTGCAGCGTGGCCTGTACCACCGCCAGCTGCACGCTGCGCGCTTCGGAGCTGCGTTCGGACAGCACCAGCGGCTCCACGTCATTGGTTTCCTGCAGGTCGCCGGGCAGGCGCAGACCCAGCGACAACGACAGGAACTGGCCGGTGGGATCGACCAGGAAGCGGCGCAGTTCATCCAGCGACAGCCGCGACTCCTCCGGTTCGGTGGTCGCGACCGGCGCGGGCAGCGGCGTGCTGATCCAGGCCGGCAACTGGCCACGGGCGCCGCCGACGGTGGCCGCAGCAGGATGCCATTGGCGGCGATAGCTGAAACGGCGCGGATCGCCGCCGCCGAACGCGGCCGGCGAGAACGGCTGCAAGGCATGCCGCACCACGAACTGCCGGGCGGCCTCGCGCGGTTCGGCGTGGTACTGCATCGCCGCGTCGATCAGTTCACTGACCAGCACCGAGGGCTCGCGCACGCTGCCGTCGCGTGGGTCTGCGCCGAGGTAGCTCAGGTAGAACGCATCCTGCGCGGCGGCGAACAGCTGCAGGAACAGGAAGCGATCATCCTCGCGCAGCGAACGGTCGCCCGGACGGCGGCGCGCGCTGTCCAGTTCAGCGGTGAGCTGGTTCAGTCCGGCCGCCGGGTCGCGGCGCGGGAAGTCGCCGTCGTTGAGGCCCAGCACGCAGATCACCCGGAACGGCAGCAGTCGCATCGGCACCATGCGGCCGAAGCTGATGCCACCGGTCAGCAGCGGCGCGCGCGTATCGGCCTCGGCCAGGGCACCGGCGAAATGCGAGCGGATCACCTCGGCCGGTACACGGCCTTCGAATCCGGCCTTGTCCGCGTCTTCGGCGAACTGGTTGATCAGCCGACGCAGGCGTTCCAGCGCGCGCTGGCTGTTCGGCGACGACGGCGGGGTCGGCAGCAGCGCGTCGAGCAGGCCCAGCAGGCGTTGCCGCCACTGCGCCGGTGACAGCGTTTCACCCAGCCGCTGCTGGTACACCGCCAGCACCCGCAGCAGGCGCAGCAAGCGGTCCAGCGCCTCCAGCGCACTGCCTTCGAGTTCCGGCCACGGGGCCACGCCGGCGATGTCGCCGTCGCTGCCACTGGCGTGGCCGAGCAGCAGGCGGTCCAGCGCGAACTGCCAGGTGAAGGCATCGTCGGCCGGCGCCAGATGCTGGCGGCGGTGGTCCGCGCTGAGCCCCCAGCGCACGCCCGCCGCCTGCAGCCAGTCGTGCAGGCGATCGAATGCGGCGGCATCCAGGCCAGCGGCTTCGGCCAGCGGCGCGCTGGCCAGCAGGTCCAGCACTTCGTTCAAGCCGAAGCGCGACACCGGCAGGCCCAGCAGGTGCACGAAGACATCGGCCAGCGGCTCGCCGGCCAGCGGGCTGGTGTCGGCCAGCGCATAGGGAATGTGGTCTTCGCCGCCGCTGCGTCCACCGAACACCGCCTCCAGGTACGGCACGTACGGATCGATGTCCGGTGCCAGCACGGCGATGTCGCGTGCCTGCAGCGGCGGGTCGAAGCGCGGATCCTGCAGCAGGCCCCGCAGCTGGTCATGCAGCACCTGCAGTTCGCGCAGGCGGGTATGGCAGGCATGTACCTGCAGGCTGGGATCGTCCAGCCGCAACGCCGGCAACGGCGGGCCCGAAGGCAGGCCGCGGCGATGGAACAGGTCGCGCTGCAGCCGGTGCAGCAGGCTGTCGGACAGGCCGCCCTGGTCCATCGGCGGGCGCACGTCGTCCTCGGGATCGTCGTAGGCGCCGATCTCGCCGGACGGGTGCACCACTTCGTAGCTGCCCAGCACCGCCATGAAATCACGCCCGGCCGCGCCCCAGGCTTCCAGCAGGCGGTTCTCGCCAGCGGCTTCGCCGAACGGATCCGGCGCGCCGCTGCGCAGCTTTTCGCCCAGCGTCTGCAGGTCGCCCCAGTAGGCCTGCACCGGCGTGGGCAGGTAGAAATGCAGTTCGCCCACGCGCGCCTGGGTGGCCATCACCCGCAGCACGTCGGGCGAAATGTTCAGCGTGGCGAACGCGGACAGGCGCAGCGGCAGGCCCTGCGGCAACGGCTTGCCGGCGCCTTCGAACTGGTCGAGGTAGGCCTGGATGCGGCGCGCGCGGTAGCCGCGACCCTGGGCGATGGCACGCCACAGGATCGCCTGTGGATCCTGTGGATCGGCACCGGCATCCCAGCGCAGCAGCCAGTCGCGGCGCCAGGCCTGGTATTTCTCGAACACGCTGGCCAGCTCGCCGGCCAGCGCCCACGGCTTGAGTGGATCGCCGCCGGACAGGTAGCTGTGCAGCGCGCGCATCGGCGGCTGCGCCATCAGCGCCTCATCGCCCAGCGCGGCATATAGGCGCCAATGCAGGGCCGCCGCGTCCAGGTCCTCGGCCTCGCCGGGCACGTTGGCGTTCAACGCGCGCGCCACGAACTCACCCGGGGTCAGGAACTCCAGGTTGGCCGCCACGCCGTATTCGGCCGCCAGGGTGGACTGCAGCCAGCGCCGCATCGCCACCTGTGGGATCAGCACCACTTCCGGGTCCAGCAGCGGCTGGCCAGGCAGCGGCGCACGCACGTGCCGCGCCAGCAACGCGGCCAGCACGTCCAGCGAGTTGGAATGGTAAAGACGGAAATCGCTGGAGGGGTCGCTCATTGCGTACAGTTTGCCGCAGCGGCGTGGTAAATGAATGCTGGACGCATCCGGCCTGCCGCTGTCTCCCGCTGATTGTTCCGCCAGGCCGCTTCGACTGTCCCGGGGCGGCTGCGCCCGTGCCGCGACAGCGCATGCGACAATACTGGACGGTCCAGTACGCTTATGTTCAGCGCCACGCCCTGATCCTTCAACGTTGGAAAATTGTTAAATGGTGCCCATGCAGGCTTCCACGACTCCTCTGGTGCAGTTGACCAACGTCCGCATCGAGCGCGGCGGACGCACGATCCTGCGTGATGTGTCGCTGCAGGTCCCGCAGGGCAGCATCACCGCCGTGCTCGGTCCGTCCGGCAGCGGCAAGTCGACCCTGCTGGCCGCGCTGACCGGTGAGCTGCGTCCGGTGCAGGGCGATGTCACCCTGTTCGGCAAGCCGATCCCCACCGGCAACCGCGACCTGCTGGAAATGCGCAAGAGCGTCGGTGTGCTGCTGCAGGGCAACGGGCTGCTGACCGACCTCACCGTGGGCGAGAACGTGGCGCTGCCGCTGCGCGCGCATACCAGGCTGCCGGTCGCCGTGCGCGAGCGCCTGGTGCAGATGAAGCTGCATGCGGTGGGCCTGCTGTCGGCCGGTGATGCCTGGCCGCGTGAGCTGTCCGGCGGCATGGCACGGCGCGTCGCGCTGGCCCGCGCGCTGGCCCTGGACCCGCCGCTGATGATCTACGACGAGCCGCTGACCGGGCTGGACCCGATCGCCTCCGGGGTCATCATGAGCCTGATCCAGCGCCTCAACCACAGCTTGGGCCTGACCAGCATCATCGTCAGCCACCACGTGCACGAAACGCTGCCGATCTGCGACCAGGTGATCGCCATCGCCAACGGTGGCGTGGTGTTCCAGGGCAGCCCGGCCGCGCTGGAAGCCAGCCAGGATCCGTTGCTGCAGCAGTTCCTGCACGGCCGTCCGGATGGCCCGATCCCGTTCGACGCCGCGCCCCGCGCGAGGACTGCCTGATGCCCTTCGTTGCCGCCACCCGCTCACTGGGCCGCGCCGGCCTGTTTTCGCTGACCGTGCTGCGCGGTTCGCTGCCGACCGCCGATTTCCTGGCCGAACTGACCCGCGAGATCTACAAGATCGGCGCGCGCTCGCTGCCGATCATCGCCGTCGGCGGGGCCTTCGTCGGCCTGGTGCTGACCCTGCAGGGCTACCGCACGCTGACCACCTTCGGCGCTGCCGATGCGCTGTCCACGCTGCTCGGCCTGTCGCTGTACCGCGAGCTGGCGCCGGTGCTGACCGCGTTGCTGTTCATCGGCCGCGCCGGCAGCTCGATCGCCGCCGAACTGGGCCTGATGCGTGCCACCGACCAGATCAAGGCGCTGGAGCTGATGGCCATCGACCCGATCGCCAAGGCCGTGGCCCCGCGCTTCTGGGCGGCGGTGCTGACCGTGCCGCTGCTCACCGGGGTGTTCTGCTCGCTGGCGATCTCGGCCAGTTACTTCGAAGCGGTGCACCTGCTGGGCCTGGACAACGGCGTGTTCTGGTCGGCGCTGCGCAACAGCGTGGACTTCTGGAACGACTTCGGCGTGGCGATGCTGAAGTCGGCCATCTTCGGCGGCACTGCGGCACTGGTGGCCTCGTACGTGGGCTTCCACGCAGAGCCGACCATCGAAGGCACTTCCGTCGCCACCACCCGCGCGGTGGTCAATGCTTCGCTGCTGGTGCTGATGTTCAACTTCGTGCTGTCGGCCATGCTGTTCCAGTAACTGTATTCCTTCCTGGTTCCGGCGCTTGCCAGCGCGGGAACGACCTGAAACTTCCGCCCTGCAGCTGCCGGGGCACCTGTCAAAAATGGTGAAATGAACATGGCCATCCGCGGTCCCAGACTGGAATTTTCCGTCGGCGCCTTCCTGCTGCTGGCACTGGCCTCGCTGTTGGTACTGGCGGTCGCTTCGACCAACCAGCGCTGGGGCCTGGGCGGTGGCGGCTACGAGCTGAAGGCCCGTTTCTCGCAGATCGGCCAGCTGCGCAAGCAGGCGCCGGTGAAGATCGGCGGGGTCAACGTCGGCCAGGTGGCGGCCATCGACCTGGATCCGGTCAAGTTCGACTCCATCGTCACCCTCAAGATGGACGGCAAGTTCAAGGACCTGCCGGCCGACACCTCCGCCGGCATCTTCACCAGCGGCCTGCTCGGCGAGAGCTATATCGGCCTGCAACCGGGCGGCGATCCGGACGTGCTGAAGGCCGGTGATGAAATCGTGTTCACCCAGCCAGCGGTAGACCTGATCCAGCTGGTCGGCAAATACATGTTCAGTGGTGGCGGCGCCGGTGGCGACGCAGCACCGTCCAACGAATCCCACGACGGCGCGCCCGCGCCCGCTACGGAAACCCAACCATGAAAATGAAACTGCTCCCGCTCCTGCTCGCTTCGACCCTGCTGGCCGCCGCTCCGCTGATCGCATCGGCGCAGGCACCTGCCGCTGCCGCCGCCACCCAAGGCCAGGCCGGCAAGACCGTGATTGATGCCAGCACCCGCATCATGACCACCCTGCAGCAGCGCAAAGCCGAGTTCAGCAAGGACCCGACTGCGCTGCGCAACTTCATCAACAGCGAGCTCAACCGCACCTTCGACCGCGATTACGCGGCACGCTTGGTACTGGGCGCGCATTCGCGCGGTGCCTCCGATGCCGACATCAAGCTGTTCGCCGATGCGATGGCCGACAACCTGATGCAGCGTTACGGTTCGGCCCTGCTGAACATCCAGGGCCGGCCAAGCTTCCGCCTGAAGGGCGAGAGCCCGCTGCCGGGCAACCGCGGCGTGCGCGTGGCCACCGAACTGGTGCGCTCGGGTGACCAGCCGACCCCGGTCGAGTACCTGATGCGCAACACCGATGGCCAGTGGAAGATCTTCGACGTCAACATCGAAGGCATCTCCTACGTGCAGACCTTCCGCAACCAGTTCGACGCCCCGCTGCGCCAGAAGGGCATCAAGCAGGTCGCCAACGAGCTGCGCAGCGGCACCATGCAGGCCGGAACCCCGGGCAATGGCAAGTAACAGCGCCCAGGCCCGGCTGGACAAGGGCACCCTGCGCCTGTCCGGCGTGCTGGACCGCGGCGCGGTGATCGCGCTGTGGCCGCAGCTGCAGTCGCTGGGTAACGGCGCACAGGCGCTGGACCTGACCGACGTGGCACGCGTGGACAGCGCCGGCGTGGCCCTGCTGGCCGAACTCGCCGCGCGAGCGCGGCAGCAGGGACGGACGCTGGCCATCAACGGCTCGCCGGCCGGCCTGACCGAACTGGAGGCGGCCTACCGGCTGTCTGCAGACCTTGATTTCAATGCCCCTTCTGCCGCGAGCTGACATGAACGTCGTACGCATACTCCCCCTGTTCGTCCTGGTCGCCACGCTCAGCGCGTGTGCCGCCAAACCGGCCCGTGACAGCGCCCCCAGCGCAGGCACCGTGGTCCCTGCAAGCGAAGCGCCGGTTGCCGATGCGCCGCTGGCCGCCCCCGTGGCGGATGATGCGGTCGTCGCCGCCGAACCCGCTTCGGCCGCCGCGTCGGCAACGCCCGCCGCCGCCGCGCCGCCCACGGTGGATGCCGACGGTGATGGCACGCCGGATGCCACCGAAGGCGACTTCGCCGCGCTGTACGGCAGCGATGGGGTCAGCGGCGGGTCCGCAGCCGCCTACGATCCGTGGGAGCCGCTCAACCGCCGCGTGCATCGCTTCAACGTGGTGGTGGACAACGCCGTCGCGCGTCCGCTGGCGATCGCCTACACCAACGTGGTGCCGCGCTTCGCCCGCACCGGCGTGAGCAATTTCTTCAGCAACATCCGCTCGCCGGTGACCATCGTCAACCAGTTCCTGCAGGGCCGTCCGGACGATGCGTGGGACACCATGGGCCGCTTCCTGATGAACAGCACGCTGGGCATCGGCGGGCTGTTCGATCCGGCCAGCAAGGCGATGATCGCCAACCGCAAGGAAGACTTCGGCCAGACGCTCGGTGCGTGGGGCTGGCGTCCGTCGCGCTACGTGGAACTGCCGTTCTTCGGGCCGCGTACCGTGCGTGATGTGTTCGGCCTGGCCGGTGACATTCCGCTGTCGCCGATCCGCCAGATCGAAGAAGACAAGGTGCGCATCGGCCTGCAGGGCCTGCAGCTGGTGGACGCCCGTTCGCAGCTGCTGGCAGCGGATGACATCCGTTCCAGCGCCGTGGACGAATACGCCCTGGTGCGTGATGCGTGGCTGCAGCGCCGCAACTACCAGATCGAGAACGATCTGCGCGGCAAGCATGCACGTGGCAAGGACGATCTGGATTCGCCGATCCCGGTGGATGCGATGCCGATGCCGCAGTGGGGCAACTGACGGTCGTTGCAGCGAACGGCTGAGCCCCTCGTGGTGGGTCGCTTGGGGCGGTTGAGTACGGCGATTGGGCCGGGCGATGGGGCTGGTCGGGGGACGGCAGAAGCCGCGTCCTGCGGGCCTCGTGTCGCGCCATCCATGGCGCTCCACGCCCCCGCCCAACCCCACCGCCCGGCCCTGCGACATAGCGCGCGGCCCGCCACGTAAAAAATAAAAGAAAAGCGGTGCCTGGACGGGGTGGCGGGTGGAGTGTGGGGGGGGCATGCACAGAACACCCAAGAGTTGTTGTTTGTTAGGATGGGGGGCGGC
>NZ_JBDJNU010000046.1:0-33557 GCF_039674585.1 Stenotrophomonas lacuserhaii
CCATGGATGGCGCGAAACGAGGCCCGCAGGAGCGGCTCTTGCCGTCCCCCGCCCACCCACCCCGCCCCGCCAACCCACAGCCCTGCAGGCTCTTGACGTTGCCGTTGCCGTTGCTGCTACGGCAAGCCGGCCGCAGGCCGGAAACCCCCAGCCCTCAGCGGTGGGACTCATCCGTGGTGAAACTCTCACCGCAGCCGCATTCGGCCGCTGCATTCGGGTTCTTGAAGGTGAACGTCTCGCTCAGGCCGTGCTTGCCGAAATCAATCACCGTGCCATCCACCAGCGGCAGGCTCTGCGCGTCCACGTAGATGCGCACCCCGTCCTGGTCGAAAACACGGTCGCCCTCGCGCTCGTCACGTGCCAGATCGGTGACGTGACCCCAGCCCGAGCAACCGGTGCGGGTCACGCCGAAGCGCAGCCCCAGGGCGCCGGGGGTCTGGGCAACGAAGCGCTGGACGCGCTCAAAGGCTACTGGGGTCAGGCTGACGGCCATGATGGAGCTCCACGAAGGTACGAGACGAGTATAAAGGCCACCGGGGCAGTAGAAATGCCTCGCAAGCGGAACGCTGCAACCGGTAAACTTCGAATTCACAGATCGAGTCGATCAGCAGAGGATTCAAGTCATGACGGTGGTCAGCGTTGAACATGCGCTTGCCGGGAAGATCCCGGAAGGCGGCGAAGTCACGGTACGCGGCTGGGTGCGCACGGTGCGTGGCTCGGCGAATCTTGCCTTCATCAACGTCACCGACGGCTCCTGCTTCGCCCCGATCCAGGTGGTGGCAGCTGAATCGCTGGCCAACTTCGACGAGGTCAAGCGCCTGACCAGCGGCTGTTCGCTGATCGCCAAGGGCACCCTGGTGAAGTCGCAGGGCAAGGGCCAGTCCTTCGAAATCCAGGCCAGCACCGTGGAAGTGGTCGGCTGGGTCGAAGACCCGCTCACCTACCCCATCCAGCCCAAGCCGATGTCGCCGGAGTTCCTGCGTGAAGTGGCGCACCTGCGCCCGCGCACCAACCTGTTCGGCGCGGTCACCCGCATCCGCAACTGCCTGTCCCAGGCCGTGCACCGGTTCTTCCACCAGAACGGCTTCAACTGGATCAGCACGCCGATCATCACCACCTCCGACGCCGAAGGCGCCGGGCAGATGTTCCGTGTCTCCACGCTGGACATGGTCAACCTGCCGCGCACCGAGCGTGGCGAGGTCGATTTCAGCCGTGATTTCTTCGGCAAGGAAACCTTCCTGACCGTGTCCGGGCAGCTCAACGTGGAGGCGTACTGCCTAGCGCTGAGCAAGGTCTATACCTTCGGCCCGACCTTCCGCGCCGAGAACAGCAACACCACCCGCCACCTGGCCGAGTTCTGGATGATCGAACCGGAAATCGCCTTCGCCGACCTGGCCGAGGACGCGCGGCTGGCCGAGGAATTCCTCAAGTACCTGTTCCGCGCGGTGCTGGACGAACGCGGCGACGACCTCGCCTTCCTGGCCGAGCGCGTGGACAAGAACGCGATCAGCAAGCTGGAGAACTTCATCAATGCGCCGTTCGAGCAGATCGACTACACCGAAGCGGTGCAGCTGCTGCAGAACTCCGGCCGGAAGTTCGATTTCCCGGTGGAATGGGGCCTGGACCTGCAGACCGAACACGAGCGCTGGCTGACCGAAGAACATATCGGCCGCCCGGTGGTGGTGACCAACTACCCCGAGCACATCAAGGCGTTCTACATGCGCCTGAACGACGACGGCAAGACCGTCGCGGCGATGGACGTGCTGGCGCCGGGCATCGGCGAGATCATCGGCGGCAGCCAGCGCGAAGAGCGCCTGGACGTGCTGGATGCGCGCATGGCGCAGTTCGGCCTGGACCGCGAGCACTACGGCTGGTACCGCGACTTCCGTCGCTATGGTTCGGTGCCGCATGCCGGCTTCGGGCTCGGCTTCGAGCGCCTGGTGGTGTACGTCTGCGGGCTGTCCAACATCCGCGATGCCATCGCCTACCCGCGCGCACCGGGCAACGCCGACTTCTGATCCCCTTGCATCCACGGAGGTACCGACCCCATGACCCTGTTCTTCGCGCTGTGTTTCTTCGGCGTGGCGATCGCCGGGTTCAGTGCCTTCGTGATCTTCTGGCCGCTGACCCTGGTGCACCTGCGCGACCGCCATCCGGCGTTGTCGCAGCGCTTTGGCAGCGGTGCCTTCCTCAAGCCCGAAGCACTGGCCTGGCTGTTGCGGCGTGACTACCGCGCCCAGCCGGACCGTTCGCTGTCCGGGCTGGCGACACCGGCCTGGGTATCGCTGCTGACCCTGCTGGCCGGACTGGGCATGGCCGCCCTGCTCTGGCTGGCGTCGATCTGGTGATCACGAAATGAATGACGACTCCCTTCCGCAGGACAGCTGGTGGCTGGCCAGCCTGGGCAACACGCTGATCTGGGCACGCCTGCGCATCCGCCCGGCCGGCACTGCCGAGGTGCTGGACAGCGACGGCAACACGCTGAGCTACGACGGCGAAGACACCGCGCGCGCGCAGTTGTTCGATGCCGAGTTCGTGGAATACGACGGGCTGGACGAAGAAGACGCGCTGGTGCGTGGGTTTTCGCTGCATGAAGTGCAGCCGCCCCGGGCCAGCACCGATGAAGGCCTGCGTGGCCTGATGGTGCAGTCGCTGGGCCGCGCGGTCTAGCTGCGTGTTCACCCCGCGCGCCTTCGCTGAAACCGACCTGCAGTGGCTGGACGCGCTGTTTGCCCGCGATGCGTTCATCACCCTGCTCACCACCGGTGACGATGGCCTGCCAGAGCTGACCCGGCTGCCGGTGCTGTACCGCCGCCAAGGACAGGCGATCGAGCTGCGCGGGCACTGGGCCAGGGCCAATCCGCAATCGCGCCGCGACGGCATCGCCAAGGTGCTGGTGGACGGCCCGCACGGGTATGTCTCGGCGTCCTGGTATCCGGACAAGGAGGCCATGGCACGGGTGCCGACCTGGAACTATGCCGCCGCCGAACTCCGCGGCCAGCTGCACCGCTTCGAGGACACCGACGCGCTGGCGGCGGTGGTCGCCGATACCGGCGATCTGTACGAAGCGAAGGTAGGCCGTGACTGGCAGTTCGAACCGCAGCGCGATGACCACCGCAGCCAACTGCGCGGCATCATCGGCTTCCGCTTCGTGGTGGACACCGTGCAGCTGAAGATGAAGCTAAGCCAGAACCACCCGGTGGCCAACCAGCAGGCGGTCATCGCCGAACTGGAACGGCTGCCCTCCCCCGCCTCGCACGAGCTGGCGCAGTGGATGCGCCGCTTCCTGGACGCGCCGGACACCGCGCGCGACTGAAATACTCCGTTGATTCCCGCGACGACGCGGCTCTGCCCGCCGCGCCTTGCCCCCCACCACGTCAGGGACCGCTCCATGAAAGATGTTGAAAAGCTGCTGCAGAACAACCGCGACTGGGCCGACCGGATCCAGCAGGAAGACCCCGCGTTCTTCGACCGGCTGTCCACGCAGCAGCATCCCGAGTACCTGTGGATCGGCTGTTCCGATTCGCGCGTGCCCGCCAACCAGATCATCGGCATGGCCCCGGGCGAGGTCTTCGTGCATCGCAACGTGGCCAACGTGGTGGCGCACACCGACCTCAACTGCCTGAGCGTGATCCAGTACGCGGTCGACCAGCTGAAGGTGAAGCACATCCTGATCGTCGGCCACTACGGCTGCGGCGGCGTGCATGCCAGCCTCAACAACGTCCGCGTCGGCCTGGCCGACAACTGGCTGCGGCATGTCGGCGACGTGGCCCAGAAGCATGCCGCCATCCTCGATGCGATCGATGATCCGGACCTGCGCCATGCTCGGCTGTGCGAACTGAACGTGATCGAGCAGGTCGCCAACGCCTGCCAATCCACCATCGTGCGCGATGCCTGGGCACGTGGGCAGAAGCTGACCGTGCATGGCTGGGTCTACAGCCTGCGCGATGGCCGCGTCCGCGAAATGGGCATCGACGTCGACAGCCCGGAAGCATTGCAGCCGGGCTATGAGAAAGCGCTGTCCTTCGTCCCGCGCAAGGGCAAGCGCGACTGAGCATCAACCGGAGCGTCCGCATGCTTGCTTCACCGATCAACCTGATGGGCTGGGTCGAAGAACACCGGCACCTGTTGAAGCCGCCGGTCGGCAACAAGATGATCGAGGACGGCGACTTCATCGTGATGGTGGTCGGTGGACCGAATTCGCGCACTGATTTCCACATCGACGAAGGCCCGGAGTGGTTCTACCAGCTCGAAGGCGAGATGGTGCTGAAGGTGCAGGAAGACGGACAGGTCCGGGACATCCCGATCCGCGCCGGCGAGATATTCCTGTTGCCGGGCAACGTGCCCCACTCGCCGCGCCGTCCACCGGGCGGCATCGGGCTGGTGGTGGAACGCAAGCGCCTGCCGCACGAACGCGACGGCGTGGTCTGGTACTGCGAGCGCTGCAACCACAAGCTGCACGAAGAGTGGTTCACCCTGCAGAACATCGAAACCGACCTGCCGAAGATGTTCGCCCGTTACCAGGGCGACCTGCAGCTGCGCACCTGCAGTAACTGCGGTCACGTGGATCCGCTGCCGGGCGCCTGACACGTGCCCTGGCAGAGCACGCCGAGCCTGTCTCGGCGCTACCGGAGGGCGTGCTGCCCTGGTGGGTGGCGACCGTTGGTCGTCACGCCCTGACCCCGTACCGGCATGCCACGACGCTGCGCGCGGTACACTTCGTGCACGTCAAAACATGTCGCTTTCATCATGTCCGAGCTGCTCAGCCGTTCCCATGCCCTGGCCCTGGATGCCGCCGATCCGCTGCGTGGCTTCCGCGATGAATTCCTGATCCCCCGCCACGAAGGCGGCGAGCAGACCTACTTCGTCGGCAACTCGCTGGGCCTGCAGCCACGTGGTGCGCAGGCCGCGGTGCAGGAGGTCATGGGGCAATGGGCCACGCTGGCCGTGGAGGGCCACTTCACCGGCCCGACCCAATGGCTGGGCTACCACCGCCTGGTCAGCGGACAACTGGCGCAGGTGGTCGGCGCATTGCCCAGCGAAGTGGTGGCGATGAACACGCTCAGCGTCAACCTGCACCTGATGATGGTGAGCTTCTACCGGCCCACCGCGCAGCGCCCGGTGATCCTGATGGAAGCTGGCGCCTTCCCGACCGATCGCCACGCGGTGGAGGCGCAGATCCGCTTCCACGGGTTCGATCCGGCCGATTGCCTGGTCGAAGTGCAGCCGGATGAAGCAGACGGCACGATCTCGCTGCAGGCCATCGAGCAGGCCATCGCCTGCCACGGCGCGCGCCTCGCGCTGGTGCTGTGGCCCGGCGTGCAGTACCGCACCGGCCAGGCGTTCGACCTGCAGGCGATCACCACGCTGGCACGCGCCCAGGGCGCCAACATCGGCTTCGATCTCGCGCATTCGGTCGGCAACCTGCCGCTGCAGCTGCATGAGGTGGCGCCGGACTTCGCGGTGTGGTGCCACTACAAGTACCTCAACAGTGGTCCGGGCGCGGTTGCCGGGGCCTTCGTGCACGAACGCCACCATCGCGACACCACCCTGCCGCGCTTCGCCGGCTGGTGGGGCCATGAAGAAGCGACCCGCTTCCAGATGGCGCCGCAGTTCGTGCCGTCCGTCGGCGCCGAAGGCTGGCAGCTCAGCAACCCCCCGATCCTCGGCCTGGCGCCGCTGCGGGCGTCGTTGGACCTGTTCGAACGCGCCGGCATGGCCGCACTGCGGGACAAGTCCCTGGCCCTCACCGGAATGCTGGATGCGCTGGTGCGCAGCCGCCTGCCGCACGTACTGGAACGCATCACGCCGGCCGACAGCGAGCGCCGCGGCTGCCAGCTGTCCTTGCGGGTGATCGGCGGGCGCGAGCGCGGCCGGGCCCTGTTCGAGCACCTGCGCGCGGTCGGCGTGCTCGGTGACTGGCGCGAACCGGACGTGATCCGGATATCGCCGACCCCGCTGTACAACCGCTACCAGGACCTGCACCACTTCGTTGATGCAGTCGATGCCTGGGCCGGGCACTGACGCCGTGCAGGACACATCGCTGGACACTGCCGCCCCGCGTTCGCTGACCATCGTCGGTGCGGGACTGGCCGGCTCGCTGCTGGCCATCCTGCTGTCCCGGCAGGGCTGGAACATCACCGTGTACGAACGCCGTGGGGACCCGCGCGTCAGCGGCTATGAAAGCGGTCGCTCGATCAACCTGGCACTGGCCGAACGCGGGCGCAACGCACTGCGCCAGGCCGGCGCACACGTCGAGGCGGCCGTGATGGAACGCGCCGTGATGATGCGCGGGCGGATGGTCCACCTGCGCGACGGCGCAGCCCCTGCGCTGCAACGCTACGGCCGGGATGACAGCGAAGTCATCTGGTCGATCCATCGCCGCGAGCTCAACGTGATCCTGCTGGAACTTGCCGAACAGGCTGGCGCCGCCGTGCACTTCCACCGGCGCCTGCACACCGTGGACTTCGATGCCGGGCATGCGCGTTTCATCGATGACCGCGATGACACCCCGCACGACATCCGCTTTGCCAGCCTGGTCGGCGCGGACGGCGCGGGTTCGGCGCTACGCGCGGCGATGAACCGCCGCCAGCCGCTGGGCGAGCGCATCGAGTTCCTCGACCATTCGTACAAGGAACTGGAAATCCCGCCGGGCGCCGGCGGCGCCTTCAGCATCGATCCCAACGCGCTGCACATCTGGCCGCGCGGCCGCTTCATGTGCATCGCCCTGCCCAACCACGAAGGCACCTTCACCGTCACTCTGTTCCTGCCCAACAAGGGCGATCCGGGGTTCAACACGGTCACCACCGGCGAACAGGCGCACGCACTGTTCGCCCGCGAATTCCCCGATGCCCTGGCGCTGATACCGGACCTGCGTGCTGACTGGGATGCGCATCCGCCCGGCCTTCTCGGCACCCTGTACCTGGAGCGCTGGCATACCGATGGCAAGGCCGTGCTGGTCGGCGATGCCGCGCACGCCATGGTGCCCTTCCATGGCCAGGGCATGAACTGCGCCTTCGAAGACTGCGTCGCGCTTGCCCGCCACCTGGATGCGGCCAGCGACCTGCGCGGCGCGTATTCGGCCTTTGAAATCGAGCGCTCGCCCAATGCGTGGGCGATCCAGCAGATGGCCCTGGAGAACTACACCGAGATGCGTGACCAGGTCGCCGATCCGGCGTTCCTGCTGCAACGCCAGCTGGAGCTGGCGCTGCAGCAGCGGTGGCCCACGCGCTTCGTGCCACACTACACCATGGTCACTTTCCTGCACACGCCCTACGCCGTCGCGCTGGAGCGCACGCGGATCCAGCGCCGCATCCTGCGCAATGCCACCGAAGGACTCGATTCGCTGCAAGGCGTCGACTGGCGCGCACTGGAAGCCGAGGTCCACGCCAAGCTGCCCGTCCTGGAGGGCGCGCACTGATGGCCGACAGCTTCCTGTTCTACGATCTGGAAACCTTCGGCCAGGACCCGCGCCGCACCCGCATCGCGCAGTTCGCCGCCATCCGCACCGATGCGCAGCTCAACGAGATCGACACGCCGGTCAGCTTCTACGTACGCCCCGCCGACGACCTGCTGCCCTCGCCGTATGCCACGATGGTCACCGGCATCACCCCGCAGCACGCGCTGGCCGAAGGCATCAGCGAGGCAGCTGCGCTGGCGCGGATCAACGACCTGATGAGCCAGCCCGGCACCTGCGCGCTGGGCTACAACACGCTGCGCTTCGATGACGAGTTCATCCGCCACGGCCTGTTCCGCAACTTCTTCGACCCGTACGAGCGCGAGTGGCGCAACGGCAATTCGCGCTGGGACCTGCTGGACATGCTGCGGCTGATGCACGCGCTGCGCCCCGACGGCATCACCTGGCCGAAGCGCGAAGATGGCGCCACCTCGTTCAAGCTGGAGCACCTGGCCGAGGCCAACGGCGTACGCGACGGCGACGCGCACGAAGCGCTGTCCGACGTGCGCGCCACCATCGGCATGGCCCGCCTGTTCCGCAGCGCACAGCCGCGCCTGTGGGACTATGCGCTGCGCCTGCGCGACAAGCGCTTCGTCACCAGCCTGCTGGATGTCACCGCCCTGCAGCCGCTGCTGCACATCTCGATGCGCTATCCGGCCAGCCGCCTGTGCGCCGCGCCGGTGCTGCCGTTGACCGTGCATCCGCACATCGCCAACCGCTACATCGTGTTCGACCTGGACGGCGACGTCGAGGCGTTGCTGCAGTTGCCGGCCGAGACCATCGCCGAGCGCCTGTACCTGCGCGCCAGTGAACTGCCTGAAGGCGTGCAGCGCATTCCGTTGAAGGAAGTACACGCCAACAAGGTGCCCGCGCTGGTGGCCTGGAACCACCTGCGACCCGATGACCACCAGCGCCTTGGCCTGGACGTTGTCGCCCTGCAGGCCAAGGTCGAACAGCTGCGTCCCCATGCCGCGCAGCTGGCCGAAAAGGCGCGCCAGGTCTACGCCCGGCCACGCGAAGGCGGCCCCTCCGATGTCGACGCTTCGATCTACGATGGCTTCCTCGGCGCCGGCGACAAACCCCTCCTGGCGCGCGTCCGCACCACTCCGCCGGAAGCGCTCGGCGCGCTGGAAGGTGAGTTCAACGATCCCCGCCTGCCGGAGCTGCTGCTGCGCTATCGCGCGCGCAACCATCCCGGCAGCCTGGATGCCGATGCCCGCGCGCGCTGGCAGGCCTACCGCCAGCGGCGCCTGCGCGGCGATGAGAAGCTCGGCGAGGTGAACCTGGCCGAGTACAACGAACAGATCGATGCGCTTGCCGCCGAGCCGTCCGACGACCTGCGCCGCCCGGCGCTGCTGCAGGCGCTGCGCGATTGGGGCAGGCAGCTGGAGGACAGCCTGTGAGCGCTTATTTTTCCGATGCCAGCTTGAAATTCCTGAAAGCACTGGCACTGCACAATGACAAGGCGTGGTTCGCTGACCACAAGCAGCAGTACGAAGACCACGTGCGGCAGCCGTTCCTGCGCCTGCTCGCTGACCTGCAACCGGCGCTGGCCGAGGTCAGCCCGAAGTTCCGTGCCGATACGCGCACGGTGGGCGGTTCGTTGTTCCGCATCTACCGCGACGCGCGCTTTTCCCACGACAAGTCCCCGTACAAGAACTGGCAGGGTGCGCGGCTGTTCCATGAGCGCCGTCGTGAAGTCGCCGCGCCGTCGTTCTACGTGCACCTGCAGCCCGGCGCCAGCTTCGTCGGCGCCGGTGTGTGGCATCCCGAGCCGGATACCCAGCGCCGCATCCGCCACTTCATCCTCGACAATCCCGGCAGCTGGAAGCAGGCCGCGCATGCCCCGGCGCTGCGCCGTCGCTTCGAGATGGAGCAGACCGAAAAGCTGGTGCGCCCGCCGCGCGGCTTCCCGGCCGACTTCGAGTTCATCGATGATCTCAAGCACCGCAACTGGGTGATGTGGCGGCAGCTGGACGACGCCACCATGACCGGCCCGCGCCTGCTGTCCACGCTGGGCAAGGATCTGGTCGCGCTGGGGCCGTTCGTGGATTACCTGTGCGCAGCGCTGGATCTGGAGTTCTGACCCCGATGGCGACGCCGCTGCCACACCAGCGCCGCACATTGGGTCGCAGTGGCCTGCAGGTCTCGCCGATCGGGCTGGGCTGCTCCGGTTTCTGGGGCCATCGCCGCTTTCCCGAAGCCGATGCGGCGCGGGTGGTGGCGCATGCGCTGGAGCGGGGAGTCAACCTGCTCGACACCGGCCACAACTATTCCGGGTTCCATGCCGAACCGCGGCTCGGGCGCATCCTCAAACCGTTGCTGTCGCGCTTCCCACGTGATTCGCTGGTGATCTCCAGCAAAGGCGGCACGCTGACCGGCCAAGCCGGCATCAGCGGCGCGGAGCAGCGCGATTTTTCGCCCGGCGCGATCACCGCCAGCTGCGAAGCCTCGCTGCGCAACCTCGGCCTGGACTATCTGGACGTGTACCAGCTGCACGGCATCGCCGGCGAAGAGGTCACCGACGAGCTGCTGCACGCGTTGCAACAGCTGCGCCAGCGCGGATTGATCCGCAGCACCGGCATCAATACCCATTCGGCGGTGACCCTGGACTGGATGCTGGCGCGACCGCAGGCCTTTGACGTGGTGCTGCTGGACTACAACGCCCTGCAGCAGGATCGCGCATCACACATCAGCCGGCTGCACGCGGCAGGCATCGGCGTGCTGGCCGGCACCGTGCTGGCCCAGGGCCACCTGTTGCCGACGCGACCGCGCCTGCCACGGCCCGCCGATGCCTGGTACCTCGCGCGGGCCTGGCTGAAGCCGAGCAGCCGGCGGCTGATGCGCAGCGCGCGTGCGATGCGCGCGGCAGTGGCCGCGATTCCTTCGCAGCGCCCCGCACAGACCGCGTTCGCTTATGTGCTGCAGCATCCCGGGGTGGCTGCGGGGATCCTCGGCACCACCCGCGTGGACAGCCTGGACGAGGTGCTGCAGACGCTGCCGGAGCGCTTGGGCGAGGCCGATCGCGCGCGCCTGGTCGCGGCGTTCGGTGATGGCAGCGGCTCACCCAGTCACTGAGGCTTAACCCCCGTCTGCGCGTGATGCGGCACGCTGTGGCCTTGTCCCTCAACGTCCTGCTGCCATGAAGAAGTTCGTCGCTGTCGTGCTGGTCCTGCTGCTGGCGCTCGCCGGCTGGTGGTTCAGTGGCCCCTACCTCACCGTGCAGGGACTCGCCCAGGCGATCGAACAGCGCGACACGACGCGCCTGGAGCGCTACGTGGACTTCCCGCGCGTACGCCTCAGCCTGCGCGCGCAGGTCAGTGATTACATGGTGCGCCAGGCCGGTCCGGACGTGGCCGGCAGCCCGTTTGGCGCGCTGCTGTATGGCCTCGGCGACCAGCTGGGCGGCGCTGCGGTGGATACGGTGATCACCCCGATGGGGATCGGTGCGCTGCTGCAGGGCCACGCGCTGTACAAACGCGGCCGCAACGAACTGCAGGGGAACGACTCATGGGCCCCCACCCAGCCTGCGCAGCCGTTGAAGCAGGCCAAGGGACGTTTCGAGCGGCTGGACCGCTTCGTGGTGGAGGTTGACCGTGGCGCCGGGCAGCCGCCGTTGCAGGTTGTACTGGAGCCGCAGGGCCTGCGCTGGCAGGTCGTCGACCTGCGCAACGCGGTGCCCCAATGAACCGTTTGCGCCGACCCAAGGTCGGCAGCTGACACAGGCCGCGCTGCGCGCTCGCCGGGCATGGCTCGGCGCTACCATGAGCCGTACGGTCAGGTTTCGTTGGCGACGCCGTGCGGCACGTGGCCGGCCGCGACGTGTTCGCGGGCACTGTCGATGTTGTGCTGCGAATCGTCGAAGAAGATGTCCGCACCAAAGGCCTGCAGGAACGGCCCTTTGTGGCGGCCGCCGAGGAACAGCGCTTCATCCAGGCGCACGCCCCATTCGCGCAGCGTGCGGATCACCCGCTCGTGCGCAGGCGCCGAGCGCGCGGTCACCAAGGCGGTGCGGATCGGCGCGTCTTCTCCCGACGGGAACACTTCCTGCAACGTATGCAGCGCCGACAGGAAGCCGCGGAACGGGCCCCCGCTCAACGCTTCGCGGGCGCGCTCGCGCTCATGCCGGCCGAAGGCTTCTACCCCCTGTTCGCGAGAAATACGCTCGCTTTCATCGCCGAAGATCACCGCATCGCCATCGAAGGCGATCCGCAGCTGCCCGGCCGGACGGCGGGTGTCGACCTGGTCGGCGGCCGCTGCGGCGGTCTCGCCCGGCGGCTTGGGCAGGATGGTGGCGGCCGCGATACCGTGGCGCAGCGCGCTGCGTACCGATTCGGGATTGGCCGACAGGAACAGGTCCGTGCCGAAGGGCTTCACGTAAGGCCAGGTCGGCTCGCCGGCAGTGAACGTAGCGCGGATGATCCCCAGCCCGTAGTGCTGGATCGAATTGAAGATGCGCAGGCCCGTATCGGCCGAATTGCGCGACAACAGGATCACCTCCACGCGCGGATTCTCCGGGCCGGCGCCCTGGTTCAGTGCCAGCAGCTTGCGCACCACCGGGAACGCCACGCCGGGACCCAGCACATCGTCCTCATGCTCGCGCTGGTACTTGGCGTAGGCGTCGACGCCGTCGCTTTCGAACAACGCGTGGCTCTCTTCCAGGTCGAACAGGGCGCGCGAGGTCACCGCGACGGTCAGCAATCGGGGAGTGTTGTCGCCCATCGGGGAGTTCCTTGCAGCAACCGGCGGTTGCCGGCGGCCTATTGTCGCTCAGAACACGAACTGTTCGGACAGGATCCGGTCTTCGAGGTTGTGCTCCGGGTCGAACAGCAGGGTCACCTGGCGGTCGCGGCACTCGCGGATGGTCACTTCCACCACGTCGCGGGTCTCGTGCGAGTCGGCGGTGACACTGACCGGGCGCTTGTAGGGATCGAGCACGCGGAAGCGTACTTCGGTGTCGGCCTTCAGGATCGCCCCGCGCCAGCGGCGGGGCCGGTACGGGGCCAACGGGGTCAGCGCGATGGTGGCCGAGCCCAACGGAAGTACCGGGCCATGCGCGGAATAGTTGTAGGCGGTGCTGCCCGCCGGCGTGGCCACCAGCACGCCATCACCGATCAGCTCGGCCACCCGTTCCTGGCCGTTGAGGTCCACGCCGATGTGCGCGGCCTGCCGGGTCTGCCGCAGCAGCGAGACATCGTTGTAGGCCAGTGACCCGGTGGAGGTCCCCGATTCGGTCAGCGCGGTCATCTGCAGCGGCCGCAGGTGCGCCGGTTCGGCCAGTGCGATGCGCGCGGCCACGTCGTCCGCGTCACGGTACTGGTTCATCAGGAAGCCCACCGTGCCCAGTTTCATCCCGAACACCGGCCGGCCCAGATGGCCGTACCGATGCAGGGTCTGCAGCATGAAGCCATCGCCGCCCAGCGGACACAGCACGTCCGCCGCTTCAGGCGCATGCTCGCCGTGGCGCGCCACCATGGCGGCGAGGGCAAGCCGTGCCGGCTCGGTGTTGCTGGCCAGGAAGGCAATGCGGGGGGAATCGCTCATGCAGGATGTCCGGTGGTGCGCGGGTACCGGTAGAGCATAACCGGACGTGGCGCGGAATCCGCGCCACGCTGGCTGATGTGGGCGGTGACGACCAACGGTCGTCACCCACCATGAGCCAGGTCACCCACCATGAGCCAGGTCACCCACCATGAGCCAGGTCACCCACCTCGAGACAGGTGACCCGGCGGGGGCTTAGCCCCCGTGCGAGGCCAGCTGGCCCAGGCGCTGCACCGCGACCGACACGGTCGGGTAGTCCAGCGTCTTCTGCTCGGCCAGTTCGCCCAGCATGGCCAGGGTAAAGCGCAGGCTGTTGTCGTCCCGACCGACCCACGCCGCCACCTTGGCCTCCGCCGTGCTGCCCTTGGTGGCCAGCACCTGGCCTGCAAGGTTGCGGTGGTGGGCCGCCAGTTCGTCACGCAGCACGCCGCGTGCCACGGCATGCCAGCGGCCGTTGACCTCCAGCGCGTCGACCTGCTCGAACAGCCACGGCAGGCTGAGTGCCTCGCCCAGGCGGAAGTGGATCTTGGACACATCCACCGGCTTCAGCTTGCGGGTACGCGCCAGTTCGATGATGTCGAACGCCGGGGCCAGGAAGTGCAGCTCGGACAGCTGCTGCGCCAGGCCGGCCGGCAGGCCCTTTTCCACCCACTGCTGCACCAGCGCTTCGTAGGTCGGACGCTGCGAATCGGGCAGCACGCCGGAGGCCACGCGGATATCGTTGAACGGGCCCTGGTAGCGGTTGACCGCTTCGGTGATGCCCGGCATCGGGCCGGGGCGGAACAGCAGCCAGCGCACGAAGGCACGCTGCAGCTTCCAGATCACTTCCAGCGCGTCGACCTGCACCGATTCGGGCACCTGCCCGTCCAGTGCGTCGATCTGCGCCCACAGCGCGCGTGCATCCAGCGTTTCGCGGCTGATGGTGTAGGCCTTGGCGACCTCGGCGATGGAACGGCCGGTGTCTTCCTGCATGCGCATCAGGAAGGTGGCACCCATCCGGTTGATGGTCTGGTTGGTCACTGCCGTGGCGATGATCTCGCGCTTCAGGCGGTGGCGTTCCATGGCATCGGCGTACTTCTTCTGCAGCGGCTGCGGGAAGTAACGCTGCAGCTCCTTGGACAGGTACGGGTCTTCCGGGATGTCCGATTCCAGCAGCTGCTGGAAGGCCACCAGCTTGGAGTAGGACAGCAGCACCGACAGCTCCGGACGGGTCAGGCCCTGGCCGCGTGCCTTGCGCTGGGACAGCTCGGCATCGGACGGCAGGAACTCGATCTGCCGGTCCAGCAGGCCCTGCTGTTCCAGGGTGCGGATGAAGTGCTGCTTGGAGCCCAGGCGCTTGACCGCCATCCGCTCCATCAGGCTCAGGGCCTGGTTCTGGCGGTAGTTGTCGTTGAGCACCAGCGCGGCCACTTCGTCGGTCATCGACGCCAGCAGCTTGTTGCGCTGGTCGACGGTGAGCTTCTTGGCACGCACCACGTCGTTGAGCAGGATCTTGATGTTCACCTCATGATCGGAGGTGTCCACGCCGGCGGAGTTGTCGATGAAGTCGGTGTTGAGCAGGACGCCGGCCTGGGCCGCTTCGATGCGTCCCAGCTGGGTCATGCCGAGGTTGCCGCCCTCGCCCACCACCTTGCAGCGCAGCTCGGTGCCGTTGACGCGCAGCGCGTTGTTGGCGCGGTCGCCGACATCGCCGTGCTGCTCGCTGCTGGCCTTGACGTAGGTACCGATGCCGCCGTTCCACAGCAGGTCGACCGGAGCCTTCAGGATCGCGCTCATCAGGTCGTTCGGCGACAGCGCCTTGACCGCATCTTCCAGGCCAAGCGCCTCACGCACCTGCGGGGTGATCTCGATCGACTTCAGCGTACGCGGGAAAATGCCACCGCCCTTGCTGATCAGCTTGGCATCGTAGTCGGCCCAGCTGGAACGCGGCACGGTGAACAGGCGCTCGCGTTCGACGAACGAGCTGGCCGCATCCGGGTTCGGGTCCAGGAAGATGTGGCGGTGGTCGAACGCAGCCACCAGCCGGATGTGGCGCGACAGCAGCATGCCGTTGCCGAACACGTCGCCGGACATGTCACCCACGCCCGCGGCAGTGAAGTCCTGGCTCTGGCTGTCATGGCCGAGTGCACGGAAGTGGCGCTTGACCGATTCCCACGCACCGCGTGCGGTGATGCCCATGCCCTTGTGGTCGTAGCCGACCGAGCCACCGGAGGCGAACGCATCGCCCATCCAGAAACCGTGCGCCACGGCCAGGCCGTTGGCGATGTCGGAGAAGGTCGCGGTGCCCTTGTCGGCCGCCACCACCAGGTAGGGGTCGTCCATGTCGTGGCGGACCACGTCGATGGGCGGCACGATCTTGTTGTTGACGATGTTGTCGGTGATGTCCAGCAGGCCCTGGATGAACAGCTTGTAGCAGGCCACGCCGTTGGCGAACACCGCATCGCGGTCACCGCTGGCCGGCGGGGTCTTGGCGAAGAAACCGCCCTTTGCGCCGACCGGGACGATCACCGTGTT
This sequence comes from Stenotrophomonas lacuserhaii, assembly GCF_039674585.1. Taxonomy (GTDB): domain Bacteria; phylum Pseudomonadota; class Gammaproteobacteria; order Xanthomonadales; family Xanthomonadaceae; genus Stenotrophomonas; species Stenotrophomonas pennii_A. The sequence continues at coordinate 15,512 of NZ_JBDJNU010000046.1, forward strand.
CTTGACCATCTGCGCCTTGACCAGGCCCAGCACTTCGGTACGGAAGTCTTCGCGACGATCCGACCAGCGCAGGCCACCGCGGGCCACCGCACCGAAACGCAGGTGCACGCCTTCCACGCGCGGGCCGTAGACGAAGATTTCGCGGTACGGACGCGGCTTGGGCAGGTCCGGTACCAGGGCGGCGTCGAACTTGAAGCTGATGACATGGCCCGGACGGCCGTTGCCATCGGTCTGGTAATAACTGGTGCGCAGCGTGGCATCGATCACGCCCATGAAGCTGCGCAGGATGCGGTCTTCGTCCAGGCTGGAGACGCGGTCCATCAGCTTCAGCAGCGCATCGCGCGCGGCCTGCATCTGGCCGTCGCGGTCACCCTTGCGCGCGTCGACCACGGTCTTGAGCACCTTCAGGGTCGCCTCGTCGCCGGCGGCCAGTACGTCCAGGTGCGCCTTCAGCGTGGCCTGGCCGTGTGCGATGTCGTCCTTGCTCTCGTTGCCGGTCGCCGGGTCGAAGCGTGCTTCGAACAGTTCCACCAGCAGGCGGGCCAGCAGCGGATAGCGGGTGAACGTACCTTCCACGTAAGCCTGCGAGAACGGCACGCCGGTCTGCAGCAGGTACTTGCAGTAACCACGCAGCATCGCGACCTGGCGCCAGTGCAGGCCCGCGGCCAGCACCAGGCGGTTGAAGCCATCGTTCTCGGCATCGCCGTGCCACACGCGGGCGAAGGTCTCGCCGAACGCTTCATCGACACTGGCCGCGTCGATGGCACCGGCCACCGATTCGACCTCGAAGTCCTGCACGTACACCGGGGCATCATCCACCGCCAGGCGGTACGGACGCTCGGAGATCACGCGCAGGCCCATGTTTTCCATCATCGGCAGCGCGTCGGACAACGGAATGTCATCCAGCTGGCGATACAGCTTCAGGCGCAGGCCATCGCCATTCTCACGCGGTACCGCCTGCAGGCTAAGGCGCAGGTCGTCCGGACCGGTCAGCGCGTCGAGCTGGCTGACATCGCTGGCCGCCACGGCGGTGCTGTTGTCTTCGATGTAGCCGGCCGGCAGCGCCTTGCCGATACGCGAGGCGATGCGCAGGCCCTCGGTCTCGCCATGGCGGGCCACCAGCGTTTCGCGCAGGTCGTCCTGCCAGTTGCGCAGCAGGTGGGCCAGGTTCTGTTCCAGTGCGCTGGTGTCCACGTCGACCACCGGGCCGGCCTTCGGACGCACGATCAGGTGCACCTGCGCCAGCGGCGATTCGCCCAGCACCACCGAGCTGTCCACGTGCTCGCCGTGCAGGGCGTCACGCAGCATCGCCTCGATGCGCAGGCGCACGTCGGTGTTGAAGCGTTCACGCGGCAGGAACGCCAGCGCGGAAATGAAACGCGAATACTTGTCGCGGCGCAGGAACAGGCGGCTGCGGACCCGCTCCTGCAGGCCCAGCACGCCCATCGCGGTGCGGAACAGTTCGTCCTCGCTGGACTGGAACAGTTCTTCGCGCGGCAGCGTTTCCAGGATGTGGCGCAGTGCCTTTCCGCTGTGGCTGGACAGCGACAGGCCCGAGCGCTGCATCACGTGCTCATAGCGCTGGCGCACCAGCGGGATTTCCCACGGGCGGCGGTTGTAGGCGCTGGAGGTGAACAGGCCGAGGAAGCGCTGCTCGCCGATGATCCTGCCCTTGGCGTCGAACTCCAGCACGCCGATGTAATCCATGTAACCGGCGCGGTGCACCCGCGAACGCGCATTGGTCTTGGTCAGGATCAGCGCATCCTTCAGACCCGTGGTGGTGTTCAGGCCCTGCGCGGCAAGCGTCTTGACCGGGCGCGCGGCGGACTTGTCGCGCCCCTTCATCAGGCCCAGGCCGGTGTCGTTGAGCGGGGCCAGCACGTCTTCCTTGCCGTCCTTCTGCACGCGGTACTCGCGGTAACCGAAGAAGGTGAAGTGGTTGTCTGCGGCCCAGCGCAGGAACTCCTGCGCCTCGCGGCGCGAGACATCGTCGACCGGCAGCTGGCGGCTGGCGAGGTCGTCGGCGACGGCCAGCGCCTTGTCGCGCATCGGCTGCCAGTCGCGCACGATCGAACGCACTTCGTCCAGCGCCTTGATGATGCCCTGCTCGATCTCGGCCATCGCCTCGGGGCTCTGGCGGTCCATCTCCAGCAGCATCACCGATTCGATCTCGCCCTCGCCGACCTTGGCCAGCTTGCCGGCCTTGTCGCGGCTGAAGCGGATCACCGGGTGGCCCAGCACGTGCACGCCGATGCCCTGCTCGGCCAGCGCCATGGTCACGGTGTCGACCAGGAACGGCATGTCGTCGTTGACGATCTGCAGCACGGTATGCGGCGATTCCCAGCCATTGCCCTTGGCGGTGGGGTTGAACACGCGCACGTTGGCCTTGCCGATCCTGCGGCTGCGCGCGAACTCCAGCGTGTCAGCGGCCAGCGCGGCCCATTCTTCCACGCTGTGGTGCGGGAACTCGTCCGCTTCCATGCGCTTGTAGAAGTCGGCGGCGAACGCTACTGCCTCGGCCTGCCCGGCCGCGGGGTATCGCTTGCGCAAGGCCGTGTACACCGGTTCCAGCGAGAAACCAGTTGCCGGGACAAGCTGGGTTTCCGCCGTGGCGGGCTTGGTTTTCACGGTTTTGACTGCAGACTTTTGCGATTTCATGGCAGAGCGTGTCGTGTTGCCCAGTTGGGAAAATGAAATTGTAGCCCTGTTGCACGGAAAGGCCTTGCTGCAGGACGGAATATGCAGATACGGGTTGGGTGCGGTTTACATCGGACGCTGCGGGCCCCCGCACCGTCCGCTCGCGTACGGCTGTCGTCATCGGAGCGGGATACCGACAGCATCGGCAAAGCCTGTGACAGAACACGCACCCGCGTGTCGCAAAACGTTTCCACAATTCTGAACTGGACGGTATAGTCCACCCCGTGAACCCCGCTCCCCTCCCCGCTGCCGACATGGACGCGCGCGATCTTCGTGTGTTCGATGCGGTGCGCGAGCTGCTCGCCCGGCACGGCATGCAGATGAGCATGGATGCGGTGGCCCAGCACGCCGGCTGCTCCAAGCAGACGCTGTATTCGCGCTACGGCAGCAAGCAGGAGCTGATGCGCCGGGTGGTCGAACGGCATGTCTGCCGGGCGACCGCGGCCCTGCGTGGCCTGCGCGATGACGACCTGCGCGGCAGCCTGATGCAGTTCGCCGTCGACTACCTGGAGCATTTCAACCAGCCGCATGTCGCCCAGGCCTGCCGGATGATTTCCGCCGATGCGGCGCAGTTTCCCGACGAGGCCCGCAGTCTGTGGCGCGACGGTACCGGGACATTGACTCTTCACCTTGCTGAATGGATCGAATCCGCGATCACCCGGGGCCAGCTCCGGCATGACGACCCGCACTTCATGGCTGAACTGCTAATCAGCATGATCGGTGGCCAGGATTTCGATCGGCAACGCTTCCACATGCCCCATCGCGACGACGCCGGGACGCGTCGGCGCTGGGCTGGATTTTCCGTCGACAGCTTCCTGCGCGCCTTCGCGCCGGCGGCTTCGGTCCCCCCGCATTCAAACCAACTCCGGAGTTTCTCCTGATGATCGCCCCACTCCGCATCCTTGCACTGACGTGCGCTGTTGCCTTTGCCCTGGCTGGCTGCAAGAAAGAAGAACAGCAGGCACCGCCGCCGCCGGAAGTGGGCGTGATCGAGGCGAAGCCGCAGACCCTGCCGCTGCAGCGTGAGCTGGTCGGCCGGCTGTCGCCGTTCCGCAGCGCCGATGTCCGCGCCCGCGTGCCGGGCGTGCTGCTCAAGCGCGTCTACCAGGAAGGCAGTGAGGTCAAGCAGGGCCAGACCCTGTTCCTGATCGACCCGGCGCCGCTGCGTGCCGAGCTCAACGCCTCCGAAGCCCAGCTCGCCTCGGCCCGCGCCACCTATGCCAATGCCAAGGTGGCAGCGGATCGCGCCCGTTCGCTGGCCCCGCAGAAGTATGTGTCCAAGGCCGACCTGGACAATGCCGAATCGGCCGAGCGCACCGCGCTGGCGGCAGTCAAGCAGTCCGAAGCCGCCGTGAGCAGCTCGCGCATCAGCCTGGGCTACGCCGAAGTCACCGCGCCGATCAGCGGCGTGGCGGGCAAGCAGCAGGTCACCGAAGGCGCGCTGGTCGGCCAGGGTGACGTCACCCTGCTGACCACCGTGGACCAGTTGGATCCGCTGTATGTCAACTTCTCGCTGAGCGTGGACGAGCTGTCACAGCTGCGCGCCGCACAGGCCAAGGGCGCCCTGGCGCTGAGCGGCGATGGCAAGGCCACCGTGCAGGTCAAGCTGTCCGATGGCAGCACCTACGGGCAGAGCGGCACGCTGGACTTCTCCTCGACCACGGTCGATCCGGCCACCGGTGCGGTATCGCTGCGCGCGGTGCTGCCGAACCCGGACCGGATCCTGCTGCCGGGCGCCTTCGTCAGCTTCCAGGCCACCCTGGGCGAGCGCAACAACGCCTACCTGGTACCGCAGCAGGCGCTGCTGCGTGATGCCACCGGCGGCTACCTGATGGTGGTCGGCGCCGATGGCAAGGTGGTGCGCCGCAACGTCAAGACCGAAGGCGCGCAGGGCGGCAACTGGCTGGTCACCGATGGCCTTCAGGCGGGTGACAAGGTCGTGGTTGCCGGCGTGCAGAAGGTCAAGGAAGGCGCACCGGCCACGGCCAAGCCGTGGAGCCCGGAGCAGGCTGCCGCCGCTGCCAAGGGTGCACCCGCCGCCGGCCAGGCGCCTGCCGCCCAGGGCGATGCCGCCGCACCCGCACCCGATGCCGCCGCACCCGACGCAGCGCAGCAGGCTCCGGCCGCTGCCGAGCAGGCCGCGCCGGCCTCCGATTCGACCAAGCAGTAACGGGAAAACTCCGTCATGCCTAAATTTTTCATCGAACACCCGGTCTTCGCCTGGGTGGTAGCGATCCTGATCTCGCTCAGCGGCGTGATCGCGATCCTCAACCTGGGTGTGGAGTCCTACCCCAGCATCGCCCCGCCACAGGTCACCGTGTCGGCCACCTACCCCGGCGCAAGCGCGGACACCACGGAAAAATCAGTCACCCAGGTGATCGAGCAGCAGCTGACCGGTATCGATCACCTGCTGTATTTCAGTTCCTCTTCCTCGTCCAACGGTCGTGCCACGGTCACCCTGACCTTCGAAACCGGCACCGATGCGGACATCGCCCAGGTGCAGGTGCAGAACAAGGTCTCGCTGGCCACGCCCCGACTGCCCAGCGAAGTCACCCAGCAGGGCGTGGTGGTGGCCAAGGCCAACGCCGGCTTCCTGATGGTGGTGGCGCTGCGTTCGGATACAGGCGGCAACAGCCGTGACGCACTGAACGACATCGTGGCCTCGCGCGTGCTGGACCAGGTTTCGCGTATCCCCGGCGTCGGCAGCACCCAGCAGTTCGGTGGCGAGTACGCCATGAACATCTGGCTGAACCCCGAGCGCATGCAGGGCTACGGCCTGTCGGCCAGCCAGGTGCTGGCCGCCGTGCGTGAGCAGAACGTGCAGTTCGCCGCCGGTTCGCTGGGTTCGGACCCGGCCCCGGTGGGCCAGCACTTCACCGCCACGGTATCGGCCGAAGGTCGCTTCAGCACCCCGGAAGAGTTCGAGAACATCATCCTGCGCGCCAACCCGGATGGGTCGCGCGTGCTGTTGAAGGACATCGCCCGGATCGGCTTCGGCGCAGGCAACTATGGCTTTGACACCCAGTACAACGGCAAGCCGACCGGTGCCTTCGCGATCCAGCTGCTGCCCGGTGCGAATGCACTGAACGTGGCAGAAGCGGTGCGCGCGAAGATGGACGAGCTGCAGCCGAGCTTCCCGGCCGGTGTCAGCTGGTTCTCGCCATACGACAGCACCACCTTCGTGAAGATCTCCATCGAGGAAGTGATCAAGACGCTGGTCGAGGCCATCATCCTGGTCTTCCTGGTGATGCTGATCTTCCTGCAGAACTTCCGTGCCACCCTGATCCCGACGCTGGTGATCCCGGTCGCGCTGCTGGGTACGTTCCTGGGCATGTGGATGATCGGCTTCACGATCAACCAGCTGACCCTGTTCGCGCTGGTGCTGGCGATCGGCATCGTGGTCGATGACGCGATCGTGGTGATCGAGAACGTCGAACGCATCATGACCGACGAAGGGATGGCGCCGAAACAGGCCACCCAGAAGGCAATGACCCAGATCACCGGCGCGGTCGTGGCCATCACCGTGGTGCTGGCGGCGGTGTTCATCCCGTCCGCGCTGCAGGGCGGTGCGGCCGGTGAGATCTACAAGCAGTTCGCGCTGACCATCGCCATCTCGATGGCGTTCTCGGCGTTCCTGGCGCTGGGCTTCACCCCGGCGCTGTGCGCGACCTTCCTCAAGCCGACGCACAACGACAAGCCGAACATCGTCTACCGCACCTTCAACAAGTACTACGACAAGATCAGTGGCACCTACGTGGGCCACATCACCTCGGCGGTGCGCCATGCGCCGCGCTGGATGATCCTGTTCGTGGTGCTGGGTGCGCTGTGCGCCTTCCTGTTCACCCGCATGCCGGGCAGCTTCCTGCCTGAAGAAGACCAGGGCTATGCGCTGGCGATCGTGCAGCTGCCGCCGGGTTCGACCAAGACCCAGACCAACGAAGTGTTCGCGCAGATGCGTGGCATCCTGGAAAAGCAGGAAGGCTTCGAAGGCCTGCTGCAGATCGCAGGTTTCAGCTTCGTGGGTTCCGGCGAAAACGTGGGCATGGGCTTCATCCGGCTCAAGCCCTGGTCCGACCGCGAGGTCACCGTGCCCGAGTTGATCGGCAACATGAACGGCGCGTTCTACGGCATCAAGGAAGCACAGATCTTCGTGGTCAACCTGCCCACCGTGCAGGGCCTGGGCCAGTTCGGCGGCTTCGACATGTGGCTGCAGGACCGTACCGGTGCCGGCTTCGAACAGCTCACCAATGCCCGCAACACCCTGCTCGGTGCAGCCGCGCAGAAGAGCGACCTGCTGACCGGCGTGCGCCCGAACGGACTGGAAAACGCCCCGCAGCTGGCCCTGCACGTGGACCGCGTGCAGGCGCAGGCGATGGGCATGTCGGTGTCGGACGTGTACAGCACCATCCAGCTGATGCTGGCCCCGGTGTACGTCAACGACTTCTTCAGCGAAGGCCGCATCAAGCGCGTGACCATGCAGGCCGATGCGCCGTACCGCACCGGCGAAGCGTCGTTGAAGAGCTTCTACAGCCCGTCCACGCTGGACACCAATGCCGACGGCACCAGCACGATGATCCCGCTGAGCACCGTGGTGCGCTCGGAATGGGTGTCGGCGCCGCCGTCGCTGAGCCGCTACAACGGCTATTCGGCGGTGAACATCGTCGGTTCGCAGGCACCGGGGCGCAGCTCCGGCGAAGCGATGACCGCGATGGAAGACATCGTGCGCAACGAACTGCCGGCCGGCTTCGGCTACGACTGGTCCGGCATGTCCTACCAGGAAATCCTGGCGGGCAACGCGGCCACGCTGCTGCTGGTGCTGTCCATCGTGGTGGTGTTCCTGTGCCTTGCCGCGCTGTATGAAAGCTGGTCGATCCCGGTCGCCGTGCTGCTGGTGGTGCCGCTGGGCGTGCTGGGTGCGCTGGTGTTCTCCATGGCCCGTGGCCTGCCCAACGATCTGTTCTTCAAGATCGGCCTGATCACGGTGATCGGCCTGGCAGCGAAGAACGCGATCCTGATCGTGGAGTTCGCGGTGGAACAGCGAGCGGCCGGCAGGACCCTCCGCGATGCCACCATCGAAGCGGCGCGCCTGCGCTTCCGCCCGATCCTGATGACCTCCTTCGCCTTCATCATGGGCGTGATCCCGATGGCCATCTCCACCGGTGCCGGCGCCAATTCCCGCCACGCCATCGGTACCGGCGTGATCGGCGGGATGGTGTTCGCCACCTTCCTCGGCCTGCTGATGATCCCGGTGTTCTTCATCGTGGTCCGCCGCATGCTGGGCGACAAGCTGGACGAACCGTCCAAGGAGTTCGTCGAGCGCCAGCATGAGGCCGGCGGCGCCCACCGCCCCGATCGCTGAGGGATCGTGACGGCCGCTGGCCGTCACGCCTTTCCGGCCGTCGCGCTTCAAATGAAAAGGCCCCGGAGCGATCCGGGGCCTTCTTTCATTCCCAGCCGCCGCTCAACGCAGTACGGCAACCACTGCGCACGCCACCACGATGGCCAGCGATGGCCATTGCATGGGCAGGTAGAAGAAGTGATGCCGCGCCGGCACGCCCTCGGGGCGCACGCCGCGATTGAGCACGAACCCCAGCACCACGTTGATTGCCGCGCCGATGCCGCACCCCAGCAGGAACTGCGCCAAGGTGATGTTGCCCTTGGCGACGGACGGATCGGGGTACAGCCAGAGCAGCAACAGCACTGCGACGATCGGTGTCAGCAGGGTAAAGAACCCTGCACCGCGGTAGATGACCATGCCCGTACCTGTTTTGAGAGGACGGGCATTCTAGGCGATCGTGCAGGCGGAGCGGGTCGTGGACCCGCCCCCCCCGCTTGCGCCGAAGCCTCAGCGCAGCCCGGTTTCGTTGCGGGCAATGACCAGGCGCTGGATCTCCGACGTGCCTTCGTAGATCTCGGTGATCTTGGCGTCACGGAAGTAGCGCTCCAGCGGCATTTCCTTCGAATAGCCCATGCCGCCATGGATCTGCACCGCCTGGTGGGTGATCCACATCGCCGCTTCCGATGCGGTCAGCTTGGCGATCGCCGCTTCGTTGCTGAAACGCTTGCCCTCGCCCTTCACCCATGCGGCACGCAGGGTCAGCAGCAGGGCCGCGTCCAGCTTGCACTTCATGTCGGCGATCTTGGCCTGGGTCATCTGGAACGTGCCGATGGCCGCGCCGAACGCCTTGCGCTCCTTCACGTATTCGATCGTCGCTTCATACGCCGCGCGGGCGATGCCGATGGCCTGCGAAGCGATGCCGATGCGACCGGCGTCGAGCACGCCCATCGCGATCTTGAAGCCCTCGCCCTCCTGGCCCAGCACGTCTTCGGCCTGCGCCAAGTAATCGTTGAACTCGATCTCGCAGGTCGCCGACGCGCGGATACCGAGCTTGGGTTCGGTCTTGCCGCGGCCGAAGCCGGCGTTCTCGGTGTCGATCAGGAACGCGCTGATGCCGCGCGCGCCCTTCTCCGCATCGGTCATCGCGAACAGGACGATGTACCTGGCCACCGGGCCGGACGTGATCCAGCTCTTCTTGCCGTTGATCACGTAGCTGCCGTCGGCCTGCTTGACCGCGCGGCAGCGCATGGCCGTGGCATCCGAGCCGGACTGCGGTTCGGTCAGCGCGAAGGCGCCGATGGCGGTCCCTTCGGCGATGGCGCGAACGTACTTCTGCTTCTGTGCCTCGGTGCCATGGGTCAGGATGCCGTTGCAGAACAGCGAATTGTTGACCGACATGATGGTCGAGTGGGCCGCGTCACCGGCAGCGACCTCCACCATCGCCAGCACATAGGCGATCGGGTCCATGCCCGCGCCACCGTATTCGGCCGGCACTTCGATGCCCATCAGCCCGTTCTCGCCGAGCAGCTGGATGTTGGCCAGCGGGAACTCGCCGGTGCGGTCATGGTGTTCGGCGCTGGGCGCGATCTTTTCCTGCGCGATGCGGCGCGCGACGTCCTGCAGCATCAACTGCTCTTCGGTAAAGCTGAAATCCACAACGACCCCTCCCGGGTAATGAATCCGCGATTGTACTGGGGCCGGGGTATCGCCAGCTGACTGGGCCGCCGGACCCATGCTCGGCGGAATCCCCCGACCACGCACCGCTGCGCCGCCCTGGTAGCGCCGAGCCGTGCTCGGCGGAATCGCCCCGACCACGCACCGCTGCGCTCGCCGACCATGGGTCGGCGCTACCGTCTTGCCGCACTTCCCCGCTTTGGTAGCGCCGAGCCGTGCTCGGCGGAATCCCTCCGCCCACGTAACGCTGCGCTCGCCGACCATGGGTCGGCGCTACCGTCTGGCCGCCCTGGTAGCGCCGAGCCGTGCTCGGCGGAATCCCTCAGCACACGCACCGCTGCGCTCGCCGACCATGGGTCGGCGCTACCGTCTGGCCGCCTTGGTAGCGCCGAGCCATGCTCGGCGGAATCCCGCCGCCCATAGCCCGCTGCGCTCGCCGACCGTGGGTCGGCGCTACCGCCAACCTCCGGTTGCTTGACCGTTCATCGCCTGGAGGCGAAAATATCTCTCTATCGCGATAGGTGGATATTTATGGATCTCGAGGACTGGTCGACCCGGCTGAAAGTGTTCGCCGACGCCACCCGGGTGCGCCTGCTGGCGCTGCTGGAGCAGGAAGAACTGACCGTGGCCGAGCTGTCGGCGATCACCCGGCTGGCCCAGCCACGGGTATCGACGCATCTGGCACGCCTGAAAGAGGCCGGGCTGGTGCGCGACCGGCGCGCGGGCGTGTCCGCGTATTACCGCTTCGACGACGCCCAGCTGGACCCGGCACAGCGCGCATTGTGGCATGCCTTGAGCACCGGCAGCGACGACCCGCTGCTGCGCCAGGATGCCGAACGCGTGGCCTCGGTGCTGGCCAGCCGTGCCGCCGACCAGAACTGGGCCGACAGCGTGGCCGGTGACATGGAACGCCATTACTCCCCGGGACGCACCTGGGAAGCCCTGGCGCGCACTGCGCTGCCCCTGCTGGAAACCGGCGACGTGCTGGATATCGCCTCCGGCGATGGCGTGCTCGCCGAACTGGTGGCCCCGCATGCCAGGCGCTATGTCTGCATCGACACCAGCGCGCGCGTGGTCGCCGCTGCCAGCGAGCGCCTGCGCCGCCTGCCCAACGTGGAGGTGCGCGAAGGCGACATGCATGCCCTTCCCTTCAAGGACCGCAGCTTCGACCTGGTGGTGCTGATGCATGCACTTACCTACGCCGCCAAGCCGGCGCAGGCGGTCACCGAAGCGGCGCGCGTGCTGCGCCCGGGCGGACGCCTGCTGCTGTGCAGCCTGGCCCGCCATGAGCACAAGGCGGCAGTGGATGCCTATGGCCACGTCAACCTCGGCTTCAGTGACAAGGAACTGCGCAAATTCGTCGACAAGTCCGGCCTGCAGGTGTCGAGCCTGGAGACGGTGACGCGCGAAAAACGCCCGCCGCATTTCGAAGTCATTTCGCTGATCGCCAACAAACCCTGAGGTCGCCGTGCCCGCCCTGCCCTGGTTGCATCCCGAACGTGCCACTGCCCTGCTCAGCGCCCTGCGCGAACGCATCCTGATCATCGACGGCGCGATGGGCACGATGATCCAGCGCCATGGGCTGCAGGAGGACGATTACCGCGGCGAGCGCTTCATCGGTGGCGTGGATACCCGTGCCGACGGCCACGTGCATGGCGCCGGCTGCGACCACGGCCCGGCGCAGCAGCAGGACCTGAAAGGCAACAATGACCTGCTGCTGCTGACCCGGCCGGACATCATCGCCGGCATCCATACCGAGTACCTGCAGGCAGGCGCGGACCTGGTGGAGACCAACACCTTCAACGCCACGTCGGTCAGCCAGGCCGATTACCATCTCGGGCACCTGGTGTACGAACTGAACAAGGCCGGTGCCGCCGTGGCGCGTGCCTGCTGCGATGCAATGGAAGCGACCACGCCGGACAAGCCGCGCTTCGTCATCGGGGTGCTCGGGCCGACCAGCCGCACCGCCTCGATCAGCCCGGACGTCAACGATCCCGGCTTCCGCAACACCAGCTTCGACGAACTGCGCGGTACCTATCGCGAGGCCATCGACGGGCTGATCGATGGTGGTGCCGATACGCTGATGGTGGAAACCATCTTCGACACCCTCAACGCCAAGGCGGCCCTGTTCGCGGTGGAGGAAGCCTTCGATGCGCGCGGCGCACGCCTGCCGGTGATGATTTCCGGCACCATCACCGACGCCTCCGGACGCACCCTGTCCGGCCAGACCGCCGAGGCCTTCCATGCCTCGCTGGCGCATGCCCGGCCGCTGTCGATCGGGCTCAACTGCGCGCTCGGCGCCGATGCGATGCGCCCCCACGTGGAGACACTGTCCCAGGTGGCGGACTGCCATGTCAGCGCACACCCCAACGCCGGCCTGCCCAACGCGTTCGGCGAGTACGACGAGACCCCGGAGGAGATGGCCGCCACCCTGCGCGGCTTCGCCACCGACGGCCTGCTGAACCTGGTCGGCGGCTGCTGCGGCAGCACCCCGGCGCACATCCGCGCCATTGCCGACGCCGTCGCCAACCTGCCACCACGGGCACTGCCCGGCACACGGGAGCAGGCCGCATGAGCAACCTCCCGCATACCCGTCTGTCCGGGCTGGAACCGCTGGTCATCACCCCGGACCTGCTGTTCATCAACATCGGCGAGCGCACCAACGTCACCGGCAGCGCGCAGTTCCGCAAGCTGATCAAAGAAGAGCGCTACGAAGAAGCGGTGGACGTGGCGCGCCAGCAGGTGGCCAGCGGCGCGCAGATCCTCGACGTCAACATGGACGAAGGCCTGATCGATTCAGAGGCGGCGATGACGCGCTACCTCAACCTGATCATGTCCGAGCCGGATATCGCGCGCATCCCGGTGATGGTCGACTCCTCCAGATGGAGCGTGATCGAAGCCGGCCTGAAATGCCTGCAGGGCAAGAGCGTGGTCAATTCGATCTCGTTGAAGGAAGGCGAGGACCTGTTCCGCGAGCATGCGCGCAAGGTGCTGCGCTACGGCGCCGCCGCGGTGGTGATGGCCTTCGATGAAGCCGGCCAGGCCGATACCTGCGCACGCAAGGTCGAGATCTGCACGCGGGCGTACCGCATCCTGGTGGATGAAATCGGCTTTCCGCCACAGGACATCATCTTCGATCCGAACATCTTCGCCGTCGCCACCGGCATCGAAGAGCACGACAACTACGCGGTGGACTTCATCGAAGCCACCCGCATCATCAAGCGCACGCTGCCGTACTGCCATGTGTCCGGCGGGGTGTCCAACGTGTCGTTCTCCTTCCGCGGCAACGAGACGGTGCGCCAGGCGATCCACTCGGTATTCCTGTACCACGCCATCGCGGCCGGCATGGACATGGGCATCGTCAACGCCGGCGCGATGCCGATCTACGACGACCTGGACGCGGAGCTGCGCGAGCGGGTGGAGGACGTGATCCTCAACCGCCGCGCCGATGGCACCGAGCGCCTGCTGGAAATCGCCGAACGTTACAAGGGCAGCAAGGGCGCGGCGCGGGTCGAAGACCTGGCCTGGCGTGAGAAGCCGGTCACCGACCGCCTGGCCCACGCGCTGGTGCACGGCCTGGATGCCTGGGTCGAGCAGGACACCGAAGAGGCACGGCAGGCCTCCACGCGCCCCCTGGATGTCATCGAAGGTCCGCTGATGAACGGCATGAACGTGGTCGGCGATCTGTTCGGCGCCGGCAAGATGTTCCTGCCACAGGTGGTCAAATCGGCGCGGGTGATGAAGAAGGCGGTCGCCTACCTGCTGCCCTGGATCGAAGCGGAAAAACTGCGCAGCGGCGACACCGCGCGCAGCAACGGCAAGATCATCATGGCCACGGTCAAGGGCGATGTGCATGACATCGGCAAGAACATCGTCGGCGTGGTCCTGGCCTGCAACAACTTCGAGGTGATCGACCTGGGCGTGATGGTGCCGGCGCAGAAGATCCTCGACGCCGCACGCGCCGAGAACGCCGACATCATCGGACTGTCCGGCCTGATCACCCCGTCACTGGAAGAAATGAGCCACGTGGCCCGCGAGATGCAGCGCCAGGGCTTCGAACTGCCGCTCATGATCGGCGGTGCCACCACTTCGCGCGCGCATACGGCGCTGAAGATCGACCCGCATTACAAGGCGCCCACGGTATGGGTGAAGGATGCATCGCGCGCGGTCGGCGTGGCGCAGTCGCTGATCTCGCGTGACCTGCGCGACGCCTTCGTGGCCGCCAACGAAGCCGACTACGCCGACATCCGGCTGCGCCACCGCAACCGCGGCGATGCCAAGCGCCTGGTCAGCCTGGCCCATGCGCGTGGGCAGCGTTTCGATGGCGGCTGGGCGGACTACGCGCCACCGGCACCGAACCAGCCCGGAATGCATGTGTTCGACGACTATCCCCTGGCCGAACTGGTGGATTACATCGACTGGACGCCGTTCTTCCAGGCCTGGGAGCTGGCCGGCAAGTATCCAGCGATCCTGACTGATGAAATCGTCGGCAGCCAGGCCAGCGAGCTGTATCGCGATGCGAGGCAGATGCTGGACCGGATCGTCAGCGAGCAGTGGCTGCAGGCACGCGCGGTGTTCGGGCTGTGGCCGGCCAACAGCGTGGGCGATGACGTCCGCGTGCAGCATCCCGATGGCGAAGCCACGCTGCACTTCCTGCGCCAGCAGGTCGACAAGCCCGCCGAGCGTCCGGATTTCTGCCTGGCCGACTTCATCGCGCCCGCCGACAGTGGCCGCCAGGACTGGATCGGCGCGTTCGCGGTGACCGCGGGAATCGGCATCGATGCGCACGTGGCGCGCTTCGAGGCCGCCCATGATGACTACAATGCGATCCTGCTCAAGGCCCTGGCCGACCGCTTCGCCGAAGCGCTTGCCGAGCGTCTGCACCAGCGCGTGCGCAAGGAATTCTGGGGTCATGCCAACGACGAGGCCCTCGACAACGAGGCGTTGATCGCCGAGAAGTACAGCGGCATCCGGCCTGCTCCCGGCTATCCGGCCTGCCCGGAACACAGCGAGAAGGACACCCTTTTCCGGCTGCTGGACGCGCAGGGCAATGCCGGGATGCAGCTGACCGAAAGCTTCGCCATGCTGCCCACGGCGGCGGTATCGGGCTACTACTTCAGCCATCCGAAGAGCCAGTATTTCGTGGTCGGCCGGGTCAGCCGCGAGCAGGTCACCGACTACGCCAGGCGCAAGGGCGTGGACCGCGTGCAGGCAGAGCGCTGGCTCGCCTCCAACCTGGATTACGATCCGGAGTAATGCCGGGGCTGCCCGCTGCGCTCGCCGACCCTGGGTCGGCGCTACCGGTGTAGCGACGACTGGTAGCGCCGAGCCGCGCTCGGCGAGCGCAGCGGGCAAAGCCGCCGAGCATGGCTCGGCAATGGCGTGGCGCCGCTTACCAGACCAGGTCGTCGGGCACCTGGTACTGCGGATCGGCGTACGGGTCATCCTCGGCCGGCGCGTTCGGATCCACCTTCAGCGCCACGGCCTGGGCGAAGATCGCCTCGGCCTGGGCCAGCATGTCCGCGGTCACCAGCATGTAGCGGCCGGCCACCTGCACCACGCCCAGTTCGCCGCCGTTGAGTGCCTTCAGCTGATCAGCGGTGACGTAGATCCGCTTGATCTTGCCGCCGTACGGGAAGTGCCGCGCGATGTCGGCTTCTTCAACGTTCAACGACGCATCCTTCAGCAGCACTTCCAGCTTCGCCTTCGCCTCGCGGCGCACGCGTGCTTCTTCCTGCTTCTGGCGCTCGGCTTCGATGCGCTCTTCCTTCTCGCGCTGCGCACGGATGGCGTAGGCCTTGGCCAGGTCCATCTCTTCCTGCGAGCGCGGCTTGCGCGCGCCCTGTGGCCGGTTGCCCGCGCGATTCCCGGGGTTGCCAGGGTTACCCGGACGGGAGGACGCAGGGCGGTTCTCGCCCGGCTTTCCAGCGTTGGGGCGGGCACCGGCATGCGCCGGTCTGCCGCCGCCCGGTCGCCCATCGCGGCGCGCCTCCGGCTTGCGGTCGGGCTTGCGGTCATTGCTGCGTTCAGGCTTCGGCGCGGGCTTGAAGCCCAGGCCCATCAGCTGGTCGCGGAGGGTATCGCTCATAAGGACAGATCAGTAGTGCGGCGGTGGCGGCTCATCCACCGGATCAGAGGAATACAGCGCGTTGCGGACCTTGCCCAGGTCCTCCAGCAATACCCGCATCAGGCCCTCGTTGCGGGAGCCCTCGATGCGTGCATCGGCCAGCGCTTCGCTCAGCTCGGCCAATGCCTGCTCCTGGAAGGAGACACGCATTTCCAGCTCGACCAGGCGCGCTTCCAGCGCCTGCTCGCGTTCGCTCGATGAAATTTCAGACATGCGTTGATCGTCCCCGGCCAATGACATGGATCGCCAGTCCCGCCGGTGGTCCCGGCGGGTATGGCAGGGCGCGTGCGTGCCTTACGGCTGCACGGAAAGGAGTTCGACGTCGAAGGTCAACGTGGCGTTCGGACCGATCGGGCCACCCTGGGTGCCGTTCTCGCCATAGGCCAGTTCGCCCGGGATCCAGAAGCGGTACTTCGAGCCCACCGGCATCAGCGAAACACCTTCGGTCCAGCCCTTGATCACCTGGTCCAGGCCGAACTCGACCGGCTGGCCGCGCTGGTAGCTGCTGTCGAAGACGGTACCGTCCAGCAGCTTGCCTTCGTAGTTCACCTTGACCTTGCTGCTCGGCAGCGGACGCTCGCCACTGCCCGGGCGGATGACCTGGTACTGCAGGCCCGACGCGGTGGTGACCACGCCCGGCACGGTCTTGTTCCTGGCCAGGAACGCATTGCCTTCCTGACGGTTGGTCTGGCCCAGCTGCGCGGCCTTGGCCTGCATTTCAGCCTGTTTGGTGGCCATGAAGGACTGCAGGATCGCCGCGCCCTCTTCCTGGCTCAGCTTCGGCTGGCCACCGTCGAAAGCGGTCTTGACCGCGTCGAACAGCGCGTCCAGCTCGATGTCACCCTTCAGCTCGGCCAGCGACGGACCGACCATGTAGCTGCCCAGCATCAGGCCGACCTGGCGGTTGTCCACCTTCGGCGGCGCCGAACCCGGTGCCTGGCCCGGAACCTGCTGGCCATTGGCGATCGCCATGGAGGTACGCAGCGCCGTGTCGGTCTTCTGCGCATCGGCCTGGGTGATCAACGGCTGCTTGCCATCGAAGGTGGCCTGCACGGCTTCACGCATGGCGGCCAGGTCGATGTGCGTCTTGATCGCTTCGAGCGAACGGGCGACGTCGCCGCCGATGGCATAGCCGAGCTTCTGCTTGGAATTCAAATTACCGGTCTCCTTGGCTGCTGCCGGGGCGGCAGCCGGTTGCTGCGACAGCGCCACGCCGGTGGTGCCCATCGCCAGAATCAGAACCGACGCCGCAGCGCCACGCATTCCCATCTTCATGTGTTGCATTCCTGGAAGTGAAAAAACGCCGACGTCGGCGCGAAAACACGCATTGTCGCACGCGCGTCCGATATGTCGAGGCGCACGTGCGTCGCTCAATGACCCGCAGGGGCCGCCAACGCGCGTTCGATCGCCGCCACCAGTTCCTTGTCATCCGGCTTCACCCGGCTCGGGAACTGCGCGATGACCGCGCCGTCGCGGCCGATCAGGTACTTGTGGAAGTTCCAGCCCGGGGCCACGCCGGTGGCGGCGGTCAGGCCCTTGTACAGCGGGGTCGCCTGGTCACCCACGACGTGGACCTTTTCGAACATCGGGAACTTGACCCCGTAGGTCAGGGTGCAGAACTCCTGGATATCTTTCTCGTCGCCCGGCTCCTGCCCCTTGAAGTCATTGGAGGGAAAGCCCAATACGCTCAGGCCGCGCGCGGAATACGACTTCTGCAGCGCTTCAAGGCCCTCGTACTGCGGAGTGAAGCCGCACTTGCTGGCGGTATTGACCACCAACAGGACGCGTCCGTGGTAGCGCTGGGCCAGGTTCACCGGGTCCTTGCCGGCCAGCGGGCGGTAGGCGACGTCCAGCAGGCCGGCGGCCGAGGCCATCATCGGCAGGGCCAGGCTTGCGGCCACCAGCAGCGAACCCAGCAGACGGGGCAGGACCGGGCCGCGGCGCGGCAGGGAAACAGATCGCAGCATGGGAGGTGTTCCTGGCAGGAATGAAGGGCCGGACGCGGGGTCCGTATTTCGCCGGGAACTATACCACTGGGCCGTGCAGCGGCCTTTTACGACGATCGCGCAGCGCGCGCGGCATGCCTGCGGTCGGGGTGGGTCGAACGGGTGGAAACCCCCTCGCGGGTGGCTCTGGGATCTAGAGCCGCATCTGGGGTGGGCCGGGCGTGGAGGCTGTGCGGGGCACGCGCAAGTACGTCCATGTAGCTC